>NZ_LMPW01000012.1:27793-239111 GCF_001423985.1 Flavobacterium sp. Leaf359
TTCGGGTGCAAATTTACAACGATTATCTTAAATAACAAGCTTTTTTATGAAAAATGTTTTATTTCCTGTATTGGGGTGATATGACTACCTTTGCAGCATAAATTATTTTTGAGATGTCACATAAAGCAGGTTTTGTAAATATTATTGGAAATCCGAACGTAGGTAAATCTACATTGATGAATGCATTTGTAGGCGAGCGCCTGTCAATCATTACATCAAAAGCGCAAACCACACGTCATAGGATTTTGGGAATTGTGAATGGGGAAGATTTTCAGGTTGTACTTTCAGATACACCGGGAATCATCAAACCTGCCTATGAACTGCAATCGTCCATGATGGATTTCGTCAAATCGGCTTTTGAAGATGCAGACGTATTAATCTATATGGTTGAGGTGGGAGAAAAAGAACTGAAAGATGAAGCCTTTTTCAATAAGATTATTCATGCCAAGATTCCCGTATTGCTGCTTTTAAACAAAATAGACAAATCAAACCAGGAACAATTGGAAGAGCAGATGGCACTTTGGAAAGAAAAAGTTCCGAATGCTGAACTGTATCCGATTTCTGCCCTGGAAAATTTCAACGTAAAAGAAGTATTTGCCAGAATCATAGAACTTTTACCGGAATCGCCGCCATTTTATCCTAAAGATGCCTTGACAGACAAACCGGAACGTTTTTTTGTCAATGAGATTATCCGTGAAAAAATTCTGATGAACTACGAAAAAGAAATTCCTTATTCTGTAGAAATCGAAACGGAAGAGTTTTTAGAAGATGAAGACATCATCCGTATCCGTTCTGTTATCATGGTAGAACGCGACACCCAAAAAGGAATTATCATCGGTCACAAAGGATTGGCACTAAAAAAAGTGGGCGTTCAGTCACGTGAAGACCTGGAGAAATTCTTCGGAAAGCAAATTCATATCGAGCTTTTTGTAAAAGTAAACAAAGATTGGAGAAGCAATGCTTACCAATTGAGAAGATTTGGCTATAACAACAAATAATCAGGCAATAATCCTGTGGGCTAATGAAAAGAGTTCGCGCATTTGGGCGGCTCCTTTCTTTCTGTGGATCCGGGCTACAAAATACAATAGCAGCCAGATAATAGAAAGAACAGACATCATAAAGAGGTCAAAACTGTTAGATTGCGAAAGCGTCCATTTGGAATAGGCAATTATTCCGAAAACGATAAACAGTCCGCCTACAATAAAATGCATTGCCAGAAAAATAAACCATAAGATTGGGTCAGGGCCAAAAATTCCTTTCACATAAGTTCTGCCGTCTTCATAAGAATCTAGTTCAATGTGTAGCGAAGGCGACCAGAACTCTCTTCGGAACATTCCAACCCCTAGCCAGATGTGGTTTCCGGCATTTCGAAACTTAAAATCTTCCGATGCAAAAGTTTTAATTTTTTCATACGTAGACTTTATCTCGCCAATTGTCTTAGGCGAAAACTGCTCGAATTTGGGACGAAGTTGTATGTTTTTATCAAGTTCCATAATAATTCCTATAACAGCAAAACGATTATTTTTATTTTGCTGAAAATGCTAAATTGTCGTTAAAGATTTAAGGTTAGAAATGGCACGAAACGATAAGGCCTGAACTTTCCGCTTTTTACTTGAAACAAAAACCGTACCTTTGCAAAATATTTTAAAAACAGTATGAACAATATCGTTGCCATTGTTGGAAGGCCAAATGTAGGAAAGTCAACACTTTTTAATAGGTTGATTCAAAGAAGAGAAGCTATCGTGGATTCAGTTTCGGGTGTGACCCGTGACAGGAATTACGGCAAAAGTGAATGGAATGGAAAGGAATTTTCGGTAATTGATACCGGTGGTTATGTTCGTGGTTCAGATGACGTTTTTGAAGGCGAAATCAGAAAACAGGTAGAACTGGCTATTGATGAAGCTGATGTTATCATCTTTGTCGTTGACGTAGAAGAGGGCATCACGCCAATGGACGAAGCCGTTGCAAAATTATTGCGTAAAGTCACCAAACCGGTTTTATTGGCGGTGAATAAGGTTGACAATGCCATGCGTGAAAAAGACGCGGTCGAGTTCTATAACTTAGGTTTGGGAGATTACTACACATTTGCCAGTATTTCCGGAAGCGGAACAGGGGAGTTATTAGATGCCCTGATTGAAGCTTTCCCTGAAAAGCCGGAACCTACAAAAGAAGAATTGGAATTGCCTCGTTTTGCAGTGGTAGGACGTCCAAATGCGGGTAAATCCAGTTTTATCAATGCACTGATTGGAAAAGAAAGATATATTGTAACCGATATTGCGGGAACTACCCGTGATGCTATTGATACCAAATTCGACCGTTTTGGTTTTGAATTTAACCTTGTCGATACGGCTGGAATCCGTCGTAAGGCAAAAGTAAAAGAAGACCTTGAGTTTTATTCTGTCATGCGTTCGGTTCGTGCGATAGAGCATGCAGACGTATGTATTCTTATAATTGATGCAACCAGAGGCTTTGAAGGTCAGGACCAGAATATTTTCTGGCTGGCAGAAAAAAACAGAAAAGGAATCGTTATTCTGGTTAACAAATGGGATTTGGTTGAAAAAGATACCATGACAACCAAAGAATACGAAGCTAAAATCCGCAAGGAATTGATGCCTTTTACTGACGTGCCAATCATTTTTACTTCGGCCTTAACCAAGCAGCGTTTGCTAAAGGCTTTGGAAGAAACGGTAAAAGTATTCGAGAACAGAAAGCAGCGAATTGCTACGTCGAAATTTAACGACCACATGCTCAAGATTATCGAAAACTATCCTCCGCCGGCTTTAAAAGGGAAATATGTGAAAATCAAATTCTGCATGCAGTTGCCAACACCAACGCCGCAGTTTGTGTTTTTTGCCAACTTGCCACAGTATGTAAAAGAACCGTATAAGCGTTTTCTCGAAAACAAAATCCGTGAAAACTGGGACTTTTCCGGAGTTCCGATTGATATTTACATCAGAGAAAAATAATATTTCATATAAAGAGAAGAAAGGGATTGCTTTCGCAATCCCTTTTTATTAAGTAATGGTACTATAAACTTTTTTTTGTTATAGCCGCGTTTTTTCGTTTTTTTAATGATTTGTTAAAAATTCTGTAAGAAATTATTTCTTTCCATAATAAAAGTTGTAATTCGCAGTTTTATTTTCTTACAAACTATAACTAAAAGTACATTTTAATGCTAAGAACCCTCCTCCCAGTTCTCTTCGTCCTTTTATCGTGCGCAGCGTTTGGACAAAATTCATTTACCATTAAAGGAAAAGCAGTCAGTAAAGAGGTAAATCTGCCTCTGGAATCAGCTACCATCTACATTACAGCAGCAAAAGATTCAACTGTTATTGATTACACCATTTCGAATAAAAACGGAAACTTTTCCATTTCGGTTAAGAAATTAAACCAGCCATTCATTGTAAAAGTAGCGTCATTGGGATATCAGACCTGGGAAAAAGAATTTCCTAAATTGACGTCAGATATAGACATGGGAGAAATTTTTATTTCGGATGCAGTTACAACTTTAGGAGAAGTAGAGATTGTAAGCGAAGCACCGCCTATCCGAATCAAAAATGATACACTCGAATTCAATGCATCTTCTTTTAAAGTGCGTCCTGATTCTAACGTCGAGGCACTACTGAAGCAATTGCCGGGCGTTGAAATAGACAAAGACGGAAAGATAAAGGTAAACGGAAAGGAAGTCAATGAGATTCTTGTCAATGGGAAATCATTTTTCGGGAAAGATGGGAAGGTAGCCATAAAGAACCTGCCTTCTGAAATCGTAGATAAGATTCAGGTTTCAGATACAAAAACAAAAGAAGAAAAACTCTCTGGCGATGCGGCAAGTTCCGATAATAAAAGTATTAATATCACCATACAGGAAGATAAGAATAAAGGATTGTTTGGGAAATTTACAGGAGGATACGGTACAGACAAGCGGTATGAATCCAGCGGTCTGGTAAATTATTTCAAGGACAAGCAAAAAATAAGTATTCTCGCCTCATCCAACAATATCAATTCTGTAGGGTTTTCTATGGATGAGATTTTCGATGCCATGGGTGGAGGACGGAATTTTTATAGTAACAGTAACGGTTCTTTTGGTATAGACGGCATGAACTTTGGCGGAAATGAAGGGATTACGCAGTCGAGCATGATTGGGCTTAACTTTGCAGACGAATGGTTCAAAAAACTGGAGCCTAACGGAAGTTATTTTTATACCAATTCCAAAACGGACAATGATACGCGTAGCCGTACCGAAAACTTCCTGACATCCGAAAACGGTACCAACAGTTCTTTTATCACGGAATCGTCAGGGACGACAAGAAGAACAAGCGATGGGCATAATTTTAATCTGGAACTTGAATATAAGATTAACCCGTCGTTGACATTATCGGTTCGTCCAAGTTTGGTAAAAAACAATTCGGAGTCGAAAAACTTTTCAGAACAGTCCTCTACAAATGATTTAGGATTGGTAAACGAAAGTACCAATTCATCAAAATCAAATAATGCTTCCTCCACTTTTGGAAATGAGTTATACCTTCATAAAAAATTCAAGAGAAAAGGAAGGAATTTTGGTTTCACTTTTAATAACACAAATAAGAGTAACGATAAAGACAATATAACAAACTCTGAAACCTATTTCTTCCAGGACCCGGACAGGACAGAAGATATTCGTCGCCAAAGAGTGTATGATGATGAAAAAGACAATACATATTATACACGAATTGGATATTCAGAACCCATAACCGATTCGTTGAGTATAACAATCAGAGGATCGTATGAATGGAAAGATTATGACAATACTAAATCAACATTCAATCAAAATGCATCGTCAGGACAGTATTCGGAATTTAATAACCTGCTCTCGTATGGTCTCATGTCAAAAACAAGGACATTTAATCCTGGGGCTTCCTTTAATGTGAGAAAAAGTAAGTATTCAGGAGGCATGACTCTGGGTACAAAAGTTATCCGTATGGAAAATACCTCGCAGTATGACGGTACTACCACTCATGTGGATAAAAATTATGTATACCCGTCAGCAAATGCCTGGTTTAATTACAGGCTGTCAAAGTCAAAATCGTTTTATATGTATTATAATTTCGATGTGCAATTGCCAACAGCAGCACAAATACTTCCTGTGGCTGACCTGACCAATCCTTTATTTCAGATTTCTGGAAATCCGGACCTGAATCCTACAAAAAACCATAGCCTTCACCTGAACTATAATAATTATGATTATGCCTCTAAGTCCGGGTTTTACTTATATGCAGGGTTTAATTATTACGAACAGCAGATTGTTTTTTCAAGAGTTTTTAATCCGGTTGACTTAATCAACAGAGCTGATTATCAAAACATCAACGATACCTATAATAGCTATGGCGGAGCAAGCTGGAGCAAGTCTATAAAAAGGGAACAGCATACTTTTAGATTTGATATAGGAGCAAATGCCAACTATAACCTAAATAAAGGATTGACCAATAATGCATTATATGAAGCAAGAGGGTTGGGTTTGAGTCCTCAAGTCAGAATAGCATGGGACTACGGAGAACTGCTAACCATAGAACCATCTTATACTTATACATGGAATAAGACCAACTATGAAAATTATTCAGTGAGTAGTTCGTCTAATTTTACGCATAATTTTAAAATACAGACAACAAGCCATTGGCCAAAGCATTTTGTTTTCGGAAACGATTTTGGATATACTTACAATTCTAATATTTCTGACGGCTATAAAAAGGATTTCTACCTTTTGAATACAAGTTTAGGGTATAATTTTATGGAAGATAAACTGTTACTTAAAGTCAAGGTATATGACGTGCTGAACCAAAACCAGAGTGCCGTAAGATACATCAATCCGGAATCTATTGAAGATATCCAGAACACGGTATTGAAAAGATATGCTATGTTTTCACTCACATATAAGATTGAAAAATTTGGCGGAAAGAAAAAAGAAGGGAATAGTTTTAGCTTTTAAGAGCATTCATTTTAAGAAGATTTAATATTCTATTTGGTAAATTAGCAGACCAAATTAAATATTCAATGAAAAAAAATGTAGTAAGCGCATTGTTAGTAATGGCTTGTTTTGCCGGATTCGCTCAGGATTCTAAAAACAAGCCATTTGTAGCAAGCGGAAAAAAAATCAAGGTATTCACCACGGCAGAGAATACCAGTTTAAGACTCAGCCCAACTTCGGGTTCTGAGTTCAGGCCGGCAAAACAACCTTTGGAAAACGAAGTTTCGGTTTTCGTAAACCCGGATAAGCAATTCCAAACCTTCATGGGAATAGGCGGAGCCATTACGGATGCAAGTGCCGAAGTTTTTGCCAAACTTTCAAAACAACAGCAAAAAGAATTTCTGGATGCGTATTACAGCAGGGAAAAAGGAATAGGCTATTCTTTAATCCGAACCACCATCCATAGCTCTGATTTTAGTAGTGAGAGTTATACTTATGTCAATGAAAATGATAAGGAACTAAAATCCTTTTCAATCGACCACGACAAAAAATACAGAATCCCGCTTATCAAAGATGCAATGAAAACGGCTGGCAAAGAAATGACTTTGTATGCAAGCCCGTGGAGTCCTCCTGCGTTTATGAAGGACACTAAAAGCATACTGAAAGGTGGAAAATTAGCTCCTGAATTTTACCAGCCTTGGGCGAATTATTATGTGAAATTCATCCAGGCCTATGAAAAAGAAGGTATTCCAATTTGGGGAATCACGGTACAAAACGAACCGATGGCAACCCAAACGTGGGAGTCCTGTATTTTTACTGCCGAAGAAGAAAGAGATTTCCTGAAAAAATACTTAGGTCCTACTATGCAAAAGAACGGGCTGGAAAACAAAAAAATAGTAGTATGGGATCATAACAGAGACCTGATGGTGCAACGTGCCAATACAATCTATTCTGACCCTGAAGCTTCAAAATATGCCTGGGGAATGGGTTTCCATTGGTATGAAACCTGGAATGGCGGAAAACCGATGTTTGATAATGTAAAATTGGTAGCCGATTCTTTTCCTGACAAGAAACTGATGTTTACGGAAGGCTGTATCGAGGCATTTAATCCGGCACGTTATCAGTTTTGGGCAAATGCAGAACGCTACGGAATCAACATGATTAACGATTTCAATAACGGAACCGTTGCCTGGACAGATTGGAACATTCTTCTCGATGAAAAAGGCGGGCCAAACCACGTGTCTAACTTCTGTTTTGCACCAATTCACGGAGATTTAACGGCAGGTAAGTTAATTTACACGCCATCGTATTATTACATAGGACATTTTTCAAAGTTTATCCGTCCGGAAGCTAAAAGAGTGAGCACGGCAGCCAGCAGAAGCCAATTGCTAAGCACAACATTCCTGAATACAAACGGAGAAATGGTAACCGTAGTGATGAACCAATCGGATGGTGAAATAAAATACAAGCTGTTTGTAGGTAATTCAGAATCGGAAGTCACAATTCCTGCGCACGCGATTCAGACTTTAGTCTACTAAAATCGTGCTTAGCGCCTTTGTGTCTTTGCGAGAAATAGTTCACATAGAAAGGGTGTAAAGATTGAAAGACGCTAAGGCGAAAGGCAGACTTTCAAAACGATATCAATAAAAAAGGAAAAACTGCTATTTAGGAGTCTTTCCTTTTTTATTGATTACCATCCGCCAGAAGCGCCGCCGCCGCCAAAACCGCCGCCGCCGCCGAAACCTCCGAAACCACCAGAACCTCCACCTCCAAAGCCTCCGAAACCACCGCTGCCAGAATTTCTTCCTAAGCTGCTTAAAATGATTATGTCGGCTAAATCTGGACCGGAAAATCTTCCTGAGCCACCTCCTCGATTACCTCTGTTTTTTGAAATTATAATCAAGATTATTATGAAAATAATAATGAAAACAATTAATCCTCCATTTGAAGATTCTCCTGCTTTTTTATTATTTTTATATTCACCGCTCATAATTTGCATTATAGCGGTTGTTCCTTTGTCTATGCCAGCATAAAAATTATTTTGTCTAAATTCAGGGGTTATTACTTCATCAATAACCCTTCTTGACAAGGCATCTGTCATTAGATGCTCGGTTCCATAACCAGTAGAAATATTTATTTTTTTATCATCTTTTGCAATTAGAAGGATAATACCATTATCTTTTCCTTTTTGTCCGATTTGCCATTTATGACCTAAATCTGTTGCGTATCTGGCAATGTCTTCACCATGAGTTGTTTTGACGATAATAATCAACACTTCCGTTGAAGTGGAATCTGAATAATTTTTAAGTTTTTGATAGATTTGATTAGTTTCGTTTTGTGTCAAGGTCTTGGTGTTGTCCAAGTCCATTATTGGATGAATAAAATTAGGCTTTTTAGGTATCTCAAAACTTTGGGCGAACCCTTGAAAACTAAAAAGTAAGATTGCGGTAAATAAGAAAAAACGAATATTTTTGATGTAAAAAAAATTTATCATTATCCTCTAGATATTTCGTTAGATAATTCGTTTGTATCGTCATTTTCAAAAGGGAAAAACTTTTGTAATCGTTCGCCGGCTTTTAAAATTCCGGCTACTAATCCCTCTTTAAATCTTTTTTCTTTAAACAAGTCAATCACAGTATCTTTTGTACAGTCCCAAAAATCATTTTCAACAACTTTGTTAATTCCTTCATCTCCAATAATAGCAAATGTATGGTCAGAAACTCCTACATAAAACAATACGCCATTCCTATGGGTTGTATTGTTCATTTCCAAAATATGAAAAACCTCCTGAGCTCTTTCGAGCGGAGGTTTTTCAGTATGATTTTCAATGTGGACTCTTATCTCTCCAGAAGTGTTTTTTTCAGCCTGTGAAATAGCTTTGATAATTTCTTGTTCTTCCTCTTGGGTAAGAAAATATTCTGTCATTGACATGATTTATTTTTTAAAGTCAAATTGTACTTTTGGAGTTTTTTCTGCTCCTGCGTCTGCTTTAAATCGCGACATTTCGTTGAAGCCAAAAAGTTTTGCGAAAATAACGGTTGGGAATTTCTTCATCTTAATGTCATATATATTAACAGCATCGTTGTAACGATCTCTTTCAACATTAATACGATTTTCTGTTCCTTCAATTTGAGATTGTAAATCTCTAAAGTTTTGAGTAGCTTTTAGGTCTGGATATCTTTCTACAGATACCAATAGTTTACTGAAAGCGCCCATAACTCCATTTTGAGCTTCTTGAAATTGAGCTAATTGTTCTGGAGTAGCTTTGGATGGGTCGATGTTAATGCTGGTGGCTTTAGCACGAGCTTCGGTTACTTCAGTTAATGTTGATTTTTCGAAATCTGCGGCACCTTGCACGGTGTTGACAAGGTTTTGAATCAAATCGTTTCTTCTTTGATATGAACTCTCAACCTTCGACCAAGCTGTTTTTGCATCGGCTTCAACACCAACTAAACCGTTATACGAACTTACAGACCAAATAACAAGGATGAGTAAAATACCACCTATAATTAACCATTTTTTCATTTTGCTTTTGTTTTTAGAGTTTATTATTTATTGATTTGTTTTCTTTTTAAGCGTATGCTATAATTCATTTTTAATGCTTGTCAGCTGGGCTTTTATGGATTCAAGCTTGCTGATGATTTCAAATTTATCCAAAGTCTTTTTCTGGCCTTCCTTTAAATGCGTTTTGGCACCTTCAAGGGTAAAGCCTCGTTCTTTGACCAGATGATAAATTAACTGGAGATTTTTTACGTCTTCGGGCGTAAACATACGGTTGCCTTTCGCATTCTTTTTAGGTTTCAGGATATCGAATTCCTTGTCCCAAAATCGGATGAGCGAAGCATTCACGTCAAAAGCTTTGGCTAGTTCGCCAATGCTGTAATATCTTTTATCCGGCGATAAGTCTAAATGCATTAATCTAAAGATTGGTTTTCCTGGTTAGCTAATTTTGATATGGCCGCAAACTCTGCTGCCGAAATATTTCCGTAATAATAATTCAATGGGTTTACGACTTCTCCGTTTTTATGGACTTCATAATGCAGGTGTGGTGCCTCGGAACGCCCTGTACTTCCTACATAGCCAATCACATCACCCCGTTTTACTCTTTGCCCGGCTCTTACTTTATATTTGCTTAAATGCCCATACAATGTTTCATATCCAAATCCGTGCCGAATTACGATATGGTTTCCATAACCGGATGCCGTGTTGTCTGCCCGTTCTACTACACCGTCACCGGTTGCATAAATAGGAGTTCCGGTTTTGGCAGAAAAGTCCATTCCTGCGTGGAATTTCCTGATTTTGGTAAACGGGTCGCTACGGTAACCGAATCCGGATGCCATCTGCTTCAATTGCTCATTTTTGACTGGCTGAATGGCAGGAATTGCTGTCAGTAGTTTTTCTTTTTCTTTTGCCAGCTTTAGGATTTCGTCTAAAGATTTGGATTGGATAACCAATTCTTTGGATATAATATCCACGCGTTTTGTCGTACTGACAACCAGTTCGGAATTGTTATAGCCTTCCAGTGCCTTGTATCGGTTCACGCCGCCAAAACCCGCCTTTCGCTGTTCTTCAGGAATAGGTGAGGAGTTGAAGTAAACACGATACAAATTATTGTCACGTTCCGCAACGTTTTCCAAAACTTCATCAATCTGGTCCATTTTTTTGTTCAGGATAGCATAATTGATTTTCATGTTTTCAATCTCACGAGCCTGAAGTCTGTCCTTGGGAGTTTCAAAGAACGGTGTATTGATTAATATCACGAAGCATAAAAATCCGAACAATGCCGAAGCTAATAAAAATAAGGCGATTACGCCTAGTTTTTGTCCTTTTTTGGGTTTGATTTTCCGGTAAGCTAAATTTTCGGTATCGTAATAATATTTTACCTTCTTCATATTTTAAAATATGCTATTTTTGCAGCTTTATTAGCGGTAAACTAATTAGTTTTAAAAGTTTACTGATAACAACAATTGATTATTATTTTCAATTGTATAAATGTTATACGAACAAATTTAAAAAATGTTTCATAGGTTCGTCTTATTATTTTTAGAATAAAGAAATTTACTCCAAGACCATAAACTAATATTTCAGATGAAATCACAGGATATCAGAAAGCAATTTTTACAATTTTTTGAGGAGCGTGGGCATTTAATTGTGCCTTCAGCGCCTATCGTTTTAAAAGACGACCCAACCTTGATGTTTAATAATTCTGGGATGGCCCAGTTCAAGGAATATTTTTTGGGTAACGCCACGCCAAAAAGTAAAAGAATTGCCGATACCCAAAAATGCCTTCGCGTTTCCGGTAAACATAACGATTTGGAAGATGTAGGTTTTGATACCTACCACCACACCATGTTTGAAATGTTGGGGAACTGGAGTTTTGGCGATTATTTCAAAAAAGAAGCGATTAATTGGGCCTGGCAACTGCTGACAGAAGTCTACAAAATTCCAAAAGAAAACCTGTACGTTTCTGTTTTTGAAGGTAATCCGGCTGAAAATGTACCGTTTGACCAGGAAGCCTGGGACATCTGGAAAACGTTGGTTGATGAAGACCGTATTATACTTGGAAATAAAAAAGACAATTTCTGGGAAATGGGAGAACAGGGACCATGCGGGCCGTGTTCAGAAATCCATGTCGATTTGCGCAGTGAAGAAGAAAAGGCAAAGGTTTCCGGAAAGAGCCTGGTCAATAACGACCATCCGCAGGTTGTAGAAATCTGGAATAACGTTTTTATGGAATTCAACCGTAAGGCTGATGGTTCTCTTGAAAAACTACCGGCTAAGCATGTGGATACCGGTATGGGATTTGAGCGCTTGTGCATGGCTTTGCAAGGCGTACAGTCCAATTATGACACAGATGTATTTACACCGCTCATTCGAGAAGTTGAATCCATCACCGGGAAAAAATATACTTCAAACGAGGTTAAAGATATAAGCGAAGAACAGAATAAAACCAATATTGCAATTCGCGTTGTTGTAGACCACGTTCGTGCCGTAGCTTTTGCTATCGCAGACGGTCAGTTGCCTTCCAACACAGGTGCGGGTTATGTTATCAGAAGGATTTTGCGTCGCGCTATCCGTTACGGATTTACTTTCCTGAATACGAAAGAACCGTTTATTTATAAATTGGTTGCTGTTTTGGCAAACCAGATGGGAGAGTTTTTTCCGGAAATCAAAACACAGCAGAATCTGGTTACCAATGTAATCAAGGAAGAAGAAGCTTCTTTCTTGCGAACACTGGACCAGGGATTGCAGCTGCTTGAAAATGTTGTCAAAGAAACAAAAGGGAATGAGGTTTCGGGAGCAAAAGCTTTTGAACTGTATGACACTTTTGGTTTCCCAAAAGATTTGACCGCATTGATTCTGAAAGAAAAAGGAATGTCCTATAACGAAAAAGAATTTGATACCGAATTGCAAAAACAGAAAGACCGTTCCCGTGCCGCATCAGAAACTTCAACAGACGACTGGACTGTTTTGGTGGAAGGAAACATTGAAACTTTTGTAGGATATGATGAGGTAGAAAAAGAAGTAAGAATAACACGATATAGAAAAGTAGATTCTAAAAAAGACGGTAAGCTGTACCAGATTGTTTTAGATGCTACGCCATTTTATCCGGAAGGCGGAGGTCAGGTAGGTGACAAAGGAACATTGTTCACGCCAAACCAGGCCATCGAGATTATCGATACCAAAAAAGAAAACAACCTGATATTGCATTTTGCAAAAGAATTGCCTGAAAATCCGCAAGGAAAATTCATGGCATTGGTCAATACCAAACTGCGAAGCGAATCGGCAAGCAATCACTCGGCTACGCACTTGTTGCACCAAGCCCTGAGACATGTTTTAGGAACACACGTAGAGCAAAAAGGTTCGTTGGTAGCGCCTAACCATCTTCGTTTTGACTTTTCTCATTTTGCAAAAGTAACCGACGAAGAATTGAAGGAAGTAGAAACTTTTGTAAATGCAAAAATCCAGGAACAGCTTCCGTTGATTGAAAGAAGAAATATTCCGTTCAAACAGGCAATCGAAGAAGGTGCTATGGCATTATTCGGAGAAAAATACGGCGATACGGTACGTGCCATAAAATTTGGCGACAGTATGGAACTTTGCGGAGGAATCCACGTTGGCAATACGGCAGACATCTGGTATTTTAAAATTGTAAGTGAAGGAGCGGTGGCTGCCGGAATACGACGTATTGAAGCCATCACAAATGAAGGTGCAAAAGAGTTTTTTGCTTCTCAGGAAAATGCATTGAAAGAAATAAAAGAAGCTTTGAAAAATCCACAGGATTCATTAAAAGCGGTTGTTTCTTTACAGGAGGAAAATGCCAAATTGAAAAAACAGGTGGAGGCTTTGCTGAAAGAAAAAGCAAAAAATCTAAAAGGCGAATTGGTTTCAGAAATCGAGGAAATCAATGGCCTGAAATTTTTAGCTAAACAAGTTGACCTGAATCCGGAAGGAGCGAAAGACCTGGCTTATGAATTGGGTAGTCTTGGTACTAATCTTTTCCTGGTTTTGGCTACAGCCGAAGAAGGAAAGCCAATGCTGACATGTTATATTTCTAAAGAATTGGTAGCAGAAAGAAACCTGAATGCCGGACAAGTTGTTCGTGAACTTGGAAAATACATCCAAGGTGGTGGCGGTGGTCAGCCTTTCTTTGCAACAGCAGGAGGAAAAAATACAGACGGAATCAGAGAAGCGCTTGAAAAAGCAAAAGATTTTATAAAGTAACAAATTTTAAAAATTCATAAAAAAACCACAACAGTATGTTGTGGTTTTTTGTTTTTAAGAGGAATTATTATTGTTGTGGCATTTTGCTGAAATCCATAAAAAGAACGTTCCAGCGGTGGCCATCCGGGTCACTGAATCCGCAGCCATACATCCAACCGTCTTTTTCACCCGGTTGGGCATAAAGTACTGCTCCGGCGGCCACGGCTTTGTTAGCCAGTTCATCAACCTCATTAGGAGATTGTGCATCGATTGAAAACAGGGTTTCGGTACCTTTTGCCGTGTCTGCAATTTCGTTGCCGCTAAAGCTCTTAAAAAGCGCCTCAGGGAAGAAATTAACCACTACATTCTTGTCTCCCACAAAAAACGAAGCCATTGTAGGGTTTTCGCTAAATTGTGAATTTTCCCTAAAGTCAATTGCTTTAAAGAAAGCTCTGGTTTTGCCAAGGTCTTTTGCCGGAAGATTTATCCAAAATTCTTTTGCCATAACTGTTGTTTTTTAGTTGTGTAATGATTTACAGTGTCTCTGTATATTTTTTGAAATTATCCATGATGGCTTGCCATCCTGCTTTTTGGAATTCGATAGGGTGCGTATTTTCAGGGTCGAAAGTTTCCGTTACTTTTACGGTATCACCGGAATCTTCGAAACTAACACTTACGCGACGACCATCACCCATTACATATTCTATTTTTTTATGATTCTCGACCTGGGTGTATTCGCCTTCGAAATCAAATGCCATACTGCCGTCTTTAGCCGCCATCTTTGTTCTGAATTTTCCTCCGATTCTCAAATCGTTTTCTGCTTCAGGAGCGTGCCAATCTTCAGATGCAAAACTCCAGTTCATGGTGTGTTGTGGTTCTGTAAAGCTTTGCCATACTTTGGAAATAGGTGCTTTTACAGTAGTTTCTACGGTAATTGTTTGGTTTGAATTGTTCATTGTTTGTTTTTTTAAAATGATTGATTTTGTTTTTGCCTTTTACAAAGGTAGACTGAAGCTATGGAAGTGAGAGGTTGTAAATTAGACAATGTTGAGGGCGAAACAGGACAGCTGTCATATCGGTTTTCAATATCGGAAACAATTTCAGGAAAATACAATAGGCACAGATCTGATTTTTCAAACAATTTTTTTTTCTGCTAAAGCCAGTCAAATAAAGGCGTGTGAGCGATTTCTTACCTGTGTTGTATTCGCTGAATGCGAACTAATGATGTTAAAATTTTGATTTTCAATACTATAAATTAAGATTGTTTGGGTTATTTTCCTATCTTAGGACTGAAAAAGAAAAACATAGTATTAATCCCAAATTTATTATCATGGAAAATGACAAAAAATTGAAAAAGCCTTTCTTTGCCAACTTTTTGGAAAGCCAGGTTCCTGAAAAGGAAATGGAACAAATTAATGGTGGAACTGATGCAGTAACTATGAAATTCCCATCAGATGGTGAAGATGGCCCGGGCCAGGTAATCACAAGCAGAGTCAAAGATCTTTATCAGACGATGAAATATCCGTCTGATAGTGATGAAGAAGGAGTCGAGCTTTAAGATTTGATGAAAGCAACAGTGTTTCTGTATGTAAATACTGTTGCTTTTTTTTGCTCAAGAGGGATATGCTTGGGCTTTTTTTATTTAAATAATTCCTAATTAATGATACTTTGTCTGACGCACAGCAATGATCTCTATACGATAGATATAGTGATGAAAAGGCTGAAAGAACTGGGTAAGGAGGCCTATAGAATGAATAGTGACCTTTTTTCGTCCAAACTATCTTTTGATTATTCGCTTTCCGATAATAAGAATACTGTCCAAATCCAAATTGATGACCGTGTCATTGATGCCAATGCAGTGGAAGCTGTTTGGTACCGAAAACTTTGGCAGGCAGAAGCTCCTGACGAACTCGATGATGATTTTAAAGAAATCTATCTTCAGGAATATTACACCATGCAAAATATCTTTTTTGAATCGCTACGTGATGTTCCCTGGTTTAATCCAATGGCAAAAGACCATGAAATAAGTAATAACAAGTTCGGACAATTATCTGTTGCCGCACAAAATGGCATTGAGATACCCAAAAGTCTTTTTACAAACAATCAGGAACAGGTAAAAGCGTTTTTCTATGAGGAATGCAACAAACAGATGATAGCCAAGCTTCATGGTACGCTTTCCCGAAGTATGTTGGGTAATACACCTTTTTTCCCTACTACACAGATAACAGAACCTAATCTGGCAGGCCTTGCTACTCTGATTTACTGTCCCATGATTTTTCAGGAAATGATTCCGAAGGCCTATGAACTCCGCATAATTTATGTTGATGGCGAATTTTTTGCCGGAAAAATAAATGCCGGACAGTCAGAACGCGGCAAAACAGACTGGCGTATTGCAACCGATATTTATTTTAAATGGGAATCTTATAAACTTCCAGACCCGGTTGCAACTTCGCTTTCAAAAATGATGGAACAGATGGGACTCTTTTTTGGCGCTATTGACATGATTCGCCATCAGGACGGGCGCTATATTTTTCTGGAGGTAAATCCTCAGGGTGAATGGGGAATGCTGCAAAGAGATTTAAGCTATCCTATTGGGGAAACCATAGCCGAAAAATTAGTCGCGAGGTTAGAGTAGCGGTTCCTTTCCCTAATCAATTAAACTCCCAAAATTCTATGAAAAAAGTACTGATAATTACACATACCCATGATAACGAATCTATAGAAACTGTTTCGCAACAGCTAAAAAAATATAATGCCCGGGCCATACGTTTTAATGTCGATTTATATCCGCTGCATTACGGATTGACAAGTTGTTTTGAAGACGGGCAATGGAAAGTCTATCTTGACCACAACGGTGAAAGGGAGTCTCTACACGACATTGCAGCTTTGTGGTACAGGCGTAGCCATAATCTGGGAAGCGGCTTGAGCAGCGTCTTGGAAGGGGAATATTTGTCTTCTGCGCACGGAGAAATAAGAACCACGCTTTTTGGAATGCTGGAAAGTATGAATTGTTTCCAGATAGGCAAATTCAGCCAATACAGGAGGTTGGACAGCAAAGAAGAACAGATGAAAATTGCTTCTTCACTTGGATTGAAAATTCCGGAAACCTGCATAACGAACAATCCGGACGAAGCTAAAAAATTTGTACTCTCACATCCCAAAGGAGCAATTACAAAAATGCAAAGCTCTTTTGCCATTGACAGAGGAGGAGTGGAACATGTTGTATTTACCAATGTCATAACCGAAGACAATCTGGATGCGATTGACAGCTTGCAATATTGTCCGATGCAGTTCCAGGAAAAACTGGAAAAACAGAAAGAGTTACGAATAACCATTGTGGGTGATGCTGTTTTTTCCTTTGCGGTTGATTCCCAAAAGTTGGACAATGCTAAAATTGATTGGCGTCGTGAAGGTGTTGAACTGCTGGACCAGTGGGAACCTTATGACTTGCCGGAACCCATAAAACAAAAATTATTGAAAATGATGGATATCTACCAGATTAACTATGGTGCCGTAGATATTATTGTTACTCCTGAAAACGAACATTATTTCCTTGAAATTAATTCGGCAGGAGAATTTTTCTGGCTCGACCGACTTATTGATGGTGCAATTTCAAACCAGATTGCCAAAGTTTTGTCAGGCGAAGCACCCAGACGTTACATCCCAGTACTCTAAAAACTTAATCCCGGCCTTATCAAGGCCGGCTTTTTTTAACTACCCACTATCAACTACCCACAGTTCCCTATCTTTGCAACTAAAATTATAACAAATGCAATTCGCTACGCCTGTACCAATACCCAAAAGCTCTCATTCAATCGATTATGCTTCGAAAGTTGTTTCATTGGGTTCCTGCTTTGCCGAAAACATGGGAAACAAGCTGAATTATTTTAAATTTCAGAATACGACCAATCCTTTCGGAATCTTATTTCATCCGTTGGCGTTACAGAAAATAATACACAAAGCGGTCCGACAGGAACTGTTCTCAGAAAAAGATGTTTTTTATCATAACGAAAGATGGCATTCATTTGACGTACATTCTGAGTTGAGCCTTGCAGACAAGACAACGTTTTTGGAGAACCTTAATTCTGGTATAGGGAATTTTCACAATGCTTTACTGGAAAGTTCGCATGTTATAATCACTTTAGGAACCTCCTGGGTTTATCGGAAAATTGAAACAGATGCCATCGTAGCAAATTGTCATAAAGTGCCTCAGGCGGCGTTTAAAAAAGAATTACTTTCTGTAGTACAGATTAAAGAAAGCCTTTTAGAAATTATCGGAACCATTTCGACTTTCAATCCGAAAACAAAATTGATTTTTACAGTTTCTCCTGTGCGTCACATCAAAGATGGTTTTGTGGAAAACCAATGGAGCAAAGCCAATCTAATTTCGAGCCTTCAAGAGGTAGTCCATGCTACAGAAAGCACCTATTTTCCAAGCTATGAAATTATGATGGACGAATTACGCGATTACCGCTTTTATGCAGAAGACATGATTCATCCCGGTTCATTGGCAATAGATTACATCTGGAAACGGTTTGCAGAAACCTGGATATCGGAAGATGCTTCTTCAATAATGCAGGAAATAGACAGTATTCAGAAGGGACTGAGCCACAGGTCGTTTAATCCGCAATCAGAACAGCACCAAAAGTTTTTAGAAAACCTTCAGAATAAGATATTGGTTTTGAAATCGAAGTACCCTTTTATGGATTTTTGAGACTGTAATAGGTTCATTTTTATAAGAATACGGCAGATGCCGTATTTTTTTTTGCCCGGAATAAAGAGAATTTTGGAATGTTAAAACCTAAAAAATAATTTATTATGAAACCAACAACTTTACTTTCAAAAATGGCTATCGTTTTCCTTTTCTTTCTCGGAACGACAGCCTTCTCCCAAAATTTAGTTCCGGCAGAAAATCTGACTCCGGCACTTTTAAAACAAACATTTGAAAATGCGTATATCAAGGTTCTGGAAACTCAGGATGGCTTTATTAAGGTGCAGGATACGTATGATGTCTTTATTGATATCGACCCTTCAAAAAGATATGTTTGTTTTAGCAGTTCTTATTCTTTAGTGGCCGGAACTTCTTCAAAAGATGCCCTGGAATTGATGAATCTGCTAAATACAGACATTATTCTGGTAAAGAGCTATTATATCGAAAAAAACAATTCAATTAACTACATCGCCTATTTCTGGACAGAAAGAGGATTTAGTCCGCAGTCAATGGTTAGTGCCTTTAAGATGTATGTTTCGGCCTTGACGCTTTCACTTCAAAAAGACACCAAGAAGATTATAAAATAAAAGCTATAGCATCCCTTTAAAATCAAACAAATTTTAATAACTAACTTAAAACTTTTAACTATGAAAACATTAAAAACATTAGGAGCAATGTGTCTTTTGGCCACAATCTTATTTTCATGCAGTAGCGATGATAGCGGTGGAGGATCAAATTCAGGAGGATTTTCGCTAACAGCAAAAGTGAATGGAGCCAACTATTCCAATTCCAATTATTTTGACCCGATGGCGGTCATTACAAACAACATTCTGGTTATCCAAAGCAGCGATAATGGTGGAAACTCAATTCAGATTCAGGTTATGAATTATAACGGAGTTGGAAGCTATACTTCAGGAAACAATAACCTGATGGCGGGATATATTAATTATCTTAAAGCAGGAGCTACAGTAGGCCAGTTCAAGACTTTTACTTCGGTTCGAGGTGATGGTTTGGTAGAAATTACGGAAGTGACAGATACTTATGTAAAAGGAACATTTTCAGCGACTGCGCCAGAGAATGTCTCAAATTCTACAGAAAGTGTGGAGATTACAGAAGGAACATTCAAAGCTAAAATCCAGACGGCTCAATAAAAGTCTTGAATTTAAGAGTGGAAATACGGACTTGTAAAGTAATCCGCACTCACAATCTAACACAACAATAAAAGTTGTTGACTTGTCCTTTTCAGGCCGCAGTGGGAAAATAGTTTTGTGCGCCTGGAAAGGACTTTTTTAATGAGGCAAGATTTTTTGTATTTTTAAAGAGCCCAAATTGTTTTTGTCTGTTATATCTTGAGACTATGCACTTAAAAACTAAATTTATTTTGGCAGTTTTCCTTCTGTTTGGAGCTATTTCCGGTTTCAGTCAAGCCAATAGGACAAAAATTGACAGTTTAAAAAAACAGATTTATTCTAAAAGCAGTGTTTCCAAAGCCAAATCGCTAATTCTGCTTTCGGATGAATTGTCAAGTTCCAATCCCGAAAATTCACTTTTGTATGCCCGGGAAGCGTTAAGAACTTCACAGGAAATCAAAAACGACAGTCTTATTTCGGTTAGCTATAACAGTATTGCCTTAAATTTTGAAGTTCGAAGCAAACTGGATTCGGCACTTTTTTACCATAAAAAAGCCCTCGATATTCGTGTCAAATTGAAAGACCGGATTGGAATGGCAGACACTTTCAACAATATCGGGATTTGTTTAGACCAGCAGGGAAAATTTCAGGAAGCATTGGAAAACTATTTCAAAGCCCTGAAAATATATGAAAGGAAAAAAGACAGTGAAAAAATAGCGATGACCTATGTAAACATCGGAATCGTTTATAAAACCCAAAAAGAATACGAAAAATCGTTAGACTATTATAAAAAAGCTAACACCATCTATGCCCGAAACAAATCAGAATTTGGTTTTGCGGCTACCTCAGGAAATATAGGTTCTGTTCTGATTGATTTCAAAAAGTTCAGAGAATCAATACGCTATTCGGAACTGGCAAAAGAAGGCTATCAAAAACTGGGTTATGATAGGTATGTGGCCTATCCGGTTTCTAATATTGCAATTGCTTACGATAGCCTGAAAGAATACGATAAGTCAGAAGTGTTTTATTTGCAGGCCATAAACCTGCATAAAAAATTTAAAAATGATTATGAAATAGGGAATATTTCGAATGCCTATTCCAGAAGTTTGAACAAGCAATCAAAATTTAAGGAAAGTATTCGCATTTCTGAAGAAGCTTTGGGCTATATAAAAAAGGCAAAATTATTTCCTCTGGAAGTCAATGCTTTAAAAAATCTCGCCAATGCTTATGCGGGTATTGGAAACTATCTAAAAGCTTACGAACTGTCAAGTGCCTATTCCAAAGGCAGGGACGCTCTTTTTGAAGAAGAAAAAACCAAAGCCGTTTTTGAGTTGGAAACCCAGTATGAAACGGAAAAAAAGGAAAGGGAAATCCTGATACAAAGAGCGAGAATTGCAGAGAATGAGTTAAAAATTGAACGTAAAAACCTCATGATTCTGGCGGTTGTTTTTCTGTTGTTGCTTTCCGTTTTAATAGGTTGGCAGTTTTTCAACAGGCAGAAACTAAAAAACATACAGCTTCAAAAAGAAAATGAACTTAAAGATGCACTTTTAAAAATCGAAACCCAAAATAAATTACAGGAACAAAGGCTCCGGATTTCAAGAGACCTGCACGATACTATTGGGGCACAGCTGACTTTTATTATTTCGTCAATAGACAATCTCAAATATGGCTTTCAGATTGACGATGAGAGGCTGCAAAACCGATTGGCGGGAATCAGCGAATTTACCAAAGAAACTATTTATGAACTTCGGGATACGATTTGGGCGATGAATATGAACCAGATAACCTTTGAGGATTTAAAATCAAGAATATCGAACTTTATTGATAATGCCAAAATCTCTTCTATAGGAATTGATTTCCAATTTGTTTATTCTGATGCCGGTTTGTGTAAAAGGACATTTACATCTGTAGAAGGAATGAATATTTACAGGATTATTCAGGAAACAATAAACAATTCCATAAAACATTCCGGAGCCGGAAAAATAGCAGTAACCATTGATGGAGATGAAGATAATCTGGTCATAGAAGTAACAGACAACGGCAAAGGATTCAGTCCCGGGCTGAATAAGGAAGGAAACGGACTCAATAATATCCGAAAACGCGCCAAAGAAATCGGGGGTGAAATTGAACTTAATTCTAAACCGGGTGAAGGAACGGCAATGAAACTGTTTCTTCCCAATAACGCCTAATCCACAAAAACCATGTCCATCAAGATAGCTATAGCAGACGACAATTACTTTTTGCAGAAAACCATTCTGGAAAAATTGTCTTTTTTTACCGAATTACAATGCCGGTTCACGGCACTCAATGGGAAAGAGTTACTTGAAAAACTCGAAGCCAACCACAATATTGATTTGATATTGATGGATATAGAAATGCCCGAAATGGACGGTATAGAAGCAACAGAACGTGTAAAAAGCAAATATCCGCATATCAAAATTATCATGCTGACTGTTTTTGATAATGATGAAAACATTTTTAATGCCATTAAGGTTGGGGCAGACGGTTATTTGCTGAAAGAAGTAAATCCAAAAGATTTGTGTCAGGGCATTTTGGAAACCATGAATGGTGGTGCGGCAATGAATCCTTCAATTGCCCTAAAGACATTAAAACTGCTTCGGAATCCGATAGAATTTGAACGGAAATGCGTTGAAGAAGTCAAGCTCACCTCCCGCGAAATAGAAGTTTTAGAACAGCTGAGCAAAGGTTTGAATTATAATGTAATAGCAGACAATCTTATTCTTTCACCAGGCACGGTGAGAAAACATATCGAAAATATTTATGGCAAGCTTCAGGTGCACAACAAGATTGAAGCCATTGAAAAAGCCAAAAACAACAAGTTGATATAAACAAAATCTTTGCAGGACATTATTAAAATTCTGTAACTTTATAGAAAAAAGAAATGCGAAGAATCCTCATCATAGCCGGAATAGTATTAGCCGTTATTTTAGCCTTTCGTTTTTGTGAATTCAAAAAAGATGACCGTTCCACAATAGAATATGACACCAATCTTATTCAGGAACGAATTGTGAATGTAGGCAAGTTGATTGTTACAGAAGGACATTTTGCCGAAGTGCTTACCTATAAAGACCAGGAAAAATATTTAATGGACCTGATTTCTTTTGAGAAGAAGGCATTGGTTATTGTAAATGCAGATGTGACTGTGTCTTATGACCTGAGACAGATGAAATATGATATTGATGAGAAAAACAAAACGATAACAATCAAATACATTCCCAAAGAAGAAATAAAAATAAATCCTGATATCAAGTTCTATGATATTAATCAGAGCCGTATGAATCCTTTTACAGGCGATGACTACAATAAAATCAATAAGTCTGTAAAGGCCAATCTGGCTAAAAAAATAGAAAAATCATCTTTGAAGACAAATGCCCAGAACAGGCTGATTAGCGAGCTTTCCAAAATATTGATTACGACCAATTCAATGGGATGGACCCTACGCTATGACGGGCAGACTGTAAATGAAGAATCGATTGACAAAGTGTTGCTTTAGCCAATCGATTCCCTGTTTTTTTATAGATTAAACGCTTTCGTTCTCAAAAATTAATTCCAAACCACCGGAAATTAAATGAGCTATTTCAGGACGGGTTTGTTTTAGTTTTTCGAGATAAATAAGCACTTCCTGTAAGAAATCGGTTTGATGGTTCTTGTCGAGTAATTCGGCAATTTCTACCGCCAAAAGCCAATCCTTAGGATGGTTTTCTTTTAGTATTTCAAAGGTTTTTTCAATAGTCATAAACGGTGTCTTCCCTTCACGCATATTTCTGACGTTCAGGTAAAGGCTTTCCAGCTCTTCTCTTTCCGTACTTTTTTTGGCCTTTATAGTTTTGCTTGAAGGCACATGGTTAACCAGATTAAAACTTCTGACATCGGCTGGTCCGGAAAAAGCGGAAATTACTTTTTTGCCTACAGCCATATCATATATTCCCCATTCCGGTTGGAAAAGGACGGTGTCGTTATGGGTTACTGTACAATCTTTAAAACTAATCAGGATAATTTTTCCCTGAATATTTCTTGTGCCGGTAATAATTTCTCCCGTAACAGTAATATCACCCTGGAATTCAAGCGTAACACGTTCTCCTTCATAAATACCGTATGCTTTTAAATCTCTCGGACTCATGTCCTCAATAGCCAGATTGATTCCTTTGAGTTTGCCAATTGGGCTGCCAAAGCCTTCTGAATGATAGGATGTGGAATGCCCAACCAGTTCTTTTTCTCTGTAAGATAGGGCAGTTTCTCCCGTGGTTTGTACATAAACAGGTTTCCCTTCACTTTCAATAACGTTGGTAAATACGCCGGAAATCTGTATTCCTGTACTTAATTCAATCGTGCCTAAAGCTTTTGACTGTATTAATTTTTGAACACCTGAAAGTCCTCCGGTTCTTAGGGCCATAGTGTTGGCAAATTCTTCCAAAACCTGACTCAGGTGTGCGAAATCCGGGGTAACAAAAAGTTGCGGCTGTGGTTTTGTAATATCAAAACTTTGGAAAGCCGCCGTAATATCATAAGGAATCTTTTTTACATTATCGGTCATACACCAGGTGCTCTCTCCAATTGAAGAAAGTAAACCGGCGCCATAAATCTTCGGATTATTAATATCGCCAATCAATCCATATTCTACTGTCCACCAATGCAGGTTTCGGATAAGTGCCATTTCAGACAATTCACCCATATCGTTTTGAAGTTCGTCCACCTTTTTTTCAATAGCGTCGATTTCGTCCTGCGGTGTTCCTTCTGCCTCTTTTAGGATAGAAAGCAGTCGGATGGCTTCATACATTTCATAATCTCTGGAAGATGAGATAGCCTTGCAGCCAATTTCGCCAAACCTTCTCAGGTATTCGGCATATTCCGGATTAGCAATAATGGGAGCATGGCCGGCACCTTCGTGGATAATATCCGGAGCAGGCGTATATTCAATATGTTCTAATTGTCGGATGTCGGAAGCAATTACCAAAACATTGTAGGCCTGGAATTCCATAAAAGCATTTGGCGGGATAAATCCGTCAACAGCTACAGCCGCCCATCCTATTTCTTTAAGGATGCGGTTCATGCCATACATGTTTGGAATGTTTTCTATTTCCAAACCTGTTTTTTTCAATCCGTCCAAATATGAATTGTGTGCTACTTTTGAAAGATAATCCACATTTTTACGCATTACATAGCGCCATACAGCCTGATTGATAGGTGTATAGTCTTCATAATCCTGCGGTTTTATAAATTGCTTTAAATGTTCAGGAAGTCTGTCAATTAATGGGTTGCTTTCAAAAGGTGCATTCATGTTTTCAAACGTTGTAGTTTTTGTAAAATTACAAATCTTTAGCAGAAACATGTCTTAAAAAATTTAAAAAATAGTCGAACACCTGGTGTTGCGAATAATCGAAAACCAGGCTATAAAAAAACCGCAAGAAATTGCGGTTTTTTAAATCGTATTATTATTTCTTTCCGGGAGGATATTTCTCCAGGATTTTTTTGACAAATTCCTTGATGCGCTCATCTTTTTTGTTGATGTTCTGCGTCAGTACGCCTACGCCTTCACCTTGCCAAATCAGTTCTTTTTTTCGGGCATCAATCAGGTCTATATATAGGGTTCCTTCTGTTGTAGTAGAAACGGTAGTAGACCTGCCGCCCCACATCCATGGGTTCCAGCCCCATCCCCAACCATAGCCCCATCCGGCATTGAATTGGTTAACATCAACTTGCTGTCTTGACTTGGTGAAAATATTAACCAGAAGGTCCGGATTTTCGCTTTTTGTTATTCCTTTGGCAGTTAGTTCCGCATCAATTGCGTTCAGTATTCTTCTTTTGTCAAGGTCGGAAATTTCAACTTTATCAATGCCTGATTTGAAAAAGGCAAATGATTTGTAGTTGGCAAAATCAACATTTTTGTCATAATCCGTAGCAACCTGCACTGATGAGCAGGATACCAGTGCAAAAAGAAAGAGCAGGGGTAATAATTTAATTGTTTTCATAGCAATTTATTTAATATTTTATTGAGAATGAGTTATTTGTTCTTTTTCTTTTCCTGAAAACTTTTTATTGCAGCAGCAATGCTTACAATTGCAGCGGCTGTCAGGACAACGATTTTTAATCGTACATTTTCAAAAAGCATCCCGAGAATAAAGAACCCAAGGCTCATAAACATTAATGAAATACTGCTTAGCGTTTTCATGATTGCTTAATGAAAATTTTAAAAATCCAAAAGGCTTTCGTCTACCTTATTTGGAAGCGTAACCTTTAATAACGGTTGTACTTCCATTGCCCTTTTTATAGCAAAAATGGCACCGTCATTTCTGGCCCAGCTTCTTCTGGAAATCCCATTGTTTACATCCCAGAAAAGCATAGATTCCAGGCGTCTGGAAGCTTCCTTTGAACCATCAAGAACCATACCAAAGCCACCGTTAATAACCTCGCCCCAGCCAACGCCACCGCCATTATGGATCGAAACCCAGGTTGCGCCTCTGAAACTATCGCCAATGACGTTATGGATAGCCATATCTGCAGTAAATCGGGAACCGTCATAAATGTTGGAAGTTTCTCTGTAAGGCGAATCTGTTCCGGAAACATCGTGGTGGTCGCGCCCTAATACCACATAGCCAATTTCTCCTTTGGCAATTGCCTGGTTAAAAGCTTCGGCAATCCTGATTCTTCCTTCGGCATCAGCATAAAGAATTCTGGCTTGTGAACCCACGACCAGTTTGTTTTCCTGAGCGCCTTTAATCCATTGGATATTATCCTGCATTTGCTGCTGGATTTCAACCGGAGCTGTTTTGGACATTTCTTCCAATATTTTTGAAGCTATTTCATCAGTTTTTTGCAAATCTTCAGGTTTTCCTGAGGTACAAACCCAACGGAAAGGTCCAAATCCGTAATCAAAGCACATTGGACCCATAATATCCTGTACATAGCTTGGATATTTGAAATCAATACCGTTTTCGGCCATTACATCTGCACCTGCACGCGAAGCTTCCAAAAGGAAAGCATTTCCGTAGTCAAAGAAATAAGTTCCTTTGGCTGTATGTTTGTTGATGGCGGCTGCATGTCGGCGTAATGTTTTCTGTACTTCGGCTTTGAATTTTTCAGGGTCATTGGCCATCAGTTCATTCGATTCATCAAAAGTATATCCGGTAGGATAGTAGCCGCCAGCCCATGGATTATGTAAGGAAGTCTGGTCTGAACCCAAATCGATATGCAGATTTTCCTGGTCAAATCGCTCCCATACATCCACAACATTTCCTAAATAGGCAATAGAAACTACTTCTTTATTTTCCAGGGCTTTTTTTACTCTCGGAACCAATTCGTCAATATTTTCTATGATTTCATTAATCCATCCCTGTGAATGGCGTATGTGGGTGATTTTTGGATTGACTTCTGCACAAACGGTAACACAACCCGCAATATTTCCGGCTTTTGGCTGTGCTCCTGACATTCCGCCTAATCCTGAAGTGACGAAAAGGTGTCCGCCAGGTGATTTTTTTATTTTTCGGAATCCGTTTAAAACAGTAATTGTTGTTCCGTGAACAATACCTTGCGGGCCAATATACATATAACTTCCTGCCGTCATTTGTCCGTATTGTGAAACTCCCAGAGCATTGAATTTTTCCCAATCATCCGGTTTGGAATAATTAGGAATAACCATTCCGTTAGTAACAACAACCCTTGGTGCTTCTTTGTGAGATGGAAATAATCCCATCGGATGGCCGGAATACATAACCAAAGTCTGCTCGTCGGTCATCTCAGAAAGGTATTTCATAGTTAGCAGGTATTGTGCCCAGTTTTGAAAAACGGCACCATTACCACCATACGTAATTAATTCGTGCGGATGTTGCGCCACAGCATAATCCAGGTTGTTTTGAATCATGAGCATAATCGCCTTTGCCTGTTCTGATTTTCCCGGATATTCTGAAATCGGCCGGGCATACATTCTGTAGTCCGGGCGTAAACGATACATGTAAATTCGGCCATAGGTCTCCAATTCATCTCTGAATTCTTTGGCCAAAACCTCATGATGTTTCGCATCAAAATAACGCAAGGCATTGCGTACAGCTAATTTTTTTTCTTCGGCAGAAAGAATTTCTTTTCTTTTTGGTGCATGATTTATATCGGTTTCGTATGGCTTTGGTTGCGGCAAAACCGATGGAATGCCTTGTTGTATTTGTTCTTGGAAAGTCATTTTAGTTGTTAATTTCAGGGCTGTCTTTTGGCCCGTTAGTATATTTGATTCAAATTCGTTTTTTCGCAGGATAATAAGGTTGCCTATTTTTTATTCAGCCCTGTTTTTTTATCGAACCCGTAAGGACAGTGCCGGCATCCGCTCTTGCAACAGTAACCCCTTTTTAAATGGTGTTTTTCTGTAAAGCACTTGTAACCTTCGGGCGTATAATAAAAATCTTCGCCTTCTTTTAATTTATTTTCATTATTTTGCTCATTCATAAATACAAATTTATAAACTTTATAATGAATGTTTCTAATCGTTTCCAGATATTTAATTCCTAAAGGTTATCGTGGCATAACATTGTTCCCGTTTGTCATTCTTAAAAATCCTTTAGACAGGCAAAATAGGGTATTGGTCAATCATGAAAAGATTCACATCCGCCAACAGCTGGAATTTTTAATCATTCCTTTTTTTCTGTGGTATTCCGTAGAATATATGATAAGGCTGATTCAGTATAAAAATAAAAACATAGCTTACAGAAATATCAGTTTTGAAAAGGAAGCCTATTCCCGGGAGTTTGATTTGGATTATCTAAAAAACAGGAAAGTATGGGATTTTAGAAAGTATTTGTGATGTAATTAGTTTATTCTGTGATATTTGTTAAATTTGGGGTTAATGTTTATTTAAATAATTACTTAACTTTTAAAATCGCAGAAAATTATGAAAAACTTTACCCTCATTTTACTTTTCATTTCTTCTTGTGCCTACTCGCAGCTTTCGTGTGTAGGAGCTGTCCAGTTAACAAACGGCTATACGGCAGCAGGAATAACTACGCCGGGAGCTGGTGCCGGAAGTCCGGGTACCTGGGTTACCGCGGCTACTTTATGTGGCACTGCCGGACAATACCATCACAACTGTTTTACTTCTATTGGTGATGATTATGTTTTTTCTTATACAACCGGTCCTGCGGCAGGCGAATCGGTTTCTTTTACAATCGTAACCAATATCAATTACATTGGTCTTATGGCTTTTACGGGTTGTAATGGAACAGTTTTAGATGGCTGTCGGGATTGGCGATATGCTCCAACGTTGGGAACAACAATGACTGTTACAGCTACGGCTTTAGAGGCCAATCAGACCATTTATTTTGCAGTGGGAATTTGGTCAACACCTAACAACCTTGCATTCAGTGTAACCGATTTTACCGTAACACCACCTTTGAGTGTTGAAGAATTTAATGAAAAGCAGATTACTGCTTATCCAAACCCTGTAAAGGAAACGCTGAATTTGTCATACAACCAGAAAATCTCCGACATAGCAATTTATAATTTGATTGGGCAACAGGTTTTAGCTAAGCCAATTGAGGCCGCCGATGCTCAGGTAGATGTATCGGGATTGTCTGCCGGGAACTATATCTTGAAGGCAAATGTTGAAGGGACAGTTAAAAATATGAAGATTGTCAAAGAATGATGTTTTTGATAATCTGAGAAAAGCCTTTGGACATTCCAAAGGCTTTTTTTGTATAAAATCGCTAGAAATGGTTTTAATCTTTTAATTTCCAATATTTCTTTCGGATTTTTGTGTTCTAATCTAATGAATATATGATTGAGGTAAAAAAACAGTTTGTTTTAAACAAGAATACTGTTGATGTTTTCATAAAAAGGGAAGACCTTATTCATCCGTTTGTTTCCGGAAATAAATATAGAAAGCTCAAATATAACCTGCTAAAAGCTAAAGAAGATGGATATTCTGTGTTGTTGACTTTTGGTGGTGCTTTTTCGAACCATATCGCAGCTGTTGCCTTTGCAGGAAAAGAAAATAATTTTAAAACCATTGGGATAATCAGGGGTGATGAATTGAGAGAGAAGATCGAAGACAACCCAACCCTGAAATTTGCTCAGGAAAACGGCATGCAATTTGAGTTCATTTCAAGGGCGCAATATTCGGATAAGCAAAGTCCGGAATTTGAGGAGGAATTAAGACGCAGGTTTGGTAATTTTTATCTTATTCCGGAAGGGGGAACAAATGAGTTGGCGGTTAAGGGTTGTGAAGAAATATTGACTGTTGATGATTCGCAATTTGATTATATCTGTTGTGCAGTGGGAACGGGAGGTACGATTTCGGGAATCATTAATTCGGCATTGCCGCATCAGAAAGTTTTAGGATTTCCGGCGTTAAAAGGGGATTTCCTAAAAAAAGAAATTCGTAAATTTGCCTTAAATGAAAATTGGGAGCTGATTGCTGACTATCATTTCGGCGGTTATGGAAAAGTCAATTTAGAACTGATTGAATTTATAAATAATTTTTATCAGGATAATAATGTTCCGTTAGACCCCGTTTATACTGGAAAGCTTGTCTTTGGTGTTGCCGATTTGATTGAGAAAAATTATTTTCCCGACAAGTCGAAAATCTTGATAATCCACACAGGCGGATTGCAAGGTATCCAGGGGATGAACACAGTATTAGAGAATAAACAATTACCCAAAATAAATATCAATGTTTAAAAAAATCTTCTTTCTATTGACAATTGCAACGCTGGCTAGTTGCGGTTCTTCAAAGTCAAAGGTAGCTACGACAAAAAAAGCGGCTTATAAGCCGAAAAGAGAGGTAGCAGCAAGAAAAACTCACACCGGAAGAACAGTATCAACTACCAAATCCGGTGCTGGCTCAGGTCGTACTACAGAAGTTATCGAATCAACTTCAAAGACAATCGTATATAGCGATGTGGTAAACAGTTATGTTTTGCAATACAAAGACATTGCAAAAGGAAACATGAAACAGTATGGTATACCTGCAAGTATTATTCTGGCGCAAGGAATTTTGGAATCGGGCGCTGGTTCCGGAACTTTGAGCAAAACAGCAAACAACCATTTCGGAATCAAATGCCATACAGGATGGACCGGAGAAAGTGTCCGTCATGATGATGATGCCGAACAGGAATGTTTCAGGAAATATAATGACCCGGCTGAATCGTATAGGGACCATGCAGAGTTTTTGACGGGAAGAAGCCGTTATGCCAGCCTTTTTAAGTTAGAAAAAGGAGATTATCAGGGCTGGGCAAAAGGGTTAAAAGCTGCGGGATATGCAACAGACCCAAAATATCCGGATAAGTTAATCAGCTATATTGAACGATACAATTTGCATCAATATGATGCTGAGGTTTTAGGTGTAGAGTTTACGCCTATCCAGAAAAGTCAACCGGTAGCCGTGAATACGAGGCCGGGCAATACGGAAGGTTTTTATGAAGTGACAAAAGGAGATACCTTATATTCGATTTCAAAAAAATTCAATACTACTGTTGACGATTTGAAAAGATTGAATAATCTTTCTGACAATGCCATTTCGATTGGACAATTTATAAAAGTAAAATAATTTAATCTTAACCCTGGCAGGGTTCCAAACCCTGCCAGGGTTGTTAATTAAAAGTATGTTATATCAAAGAAGCAGCCAGCTTTTTGCTCAGGCTGAAAAAGTAATTCCCGGAGGAGTCAATTCTCCGGTTCGTGCGTTTAAAGCTGTTGGTGGCACACCAATTTTTGTAAAATCTGCTAAAGGAGCCTATCTGTATGATGAAGACGGAAACAGATTGATAGATTATATCAATTCCTGGGGACCAATGATTTTAGGACATGCCTATGATCCGGTTGTCAATGCTGTAATTGAAAGGGCAAAGTTGGGAACTTCTTTTGGTATGCCTACTGCTTTGGAAACAGAAATTGCGGAATTAGCAGTTTCTATGGTTCCGAATATTGATAAAATCCGGTTTGTAAATTCCGGGACAGAGGCCTGTATGAGTGCCATACGTTTAGCAAGAGGTTATACAAAGAGAGATAAGATTATCAAATTCTCTGGTTGTTATCACGGACATTCCGATTCGTTTTTAATCCAGGCCGGTAGCGGAGCCATTACTTTTGGAGCGCCAAACAGTCCGGGAGTAACACAGGGAACAGCTAAAGATACTTTGTTGGCCAGATACAACGATATTCAAAATGTGGCTGATTTGTTCAATGCTAATAAAAATGAAATTGCAGCTATAATTATTGAACCTGTAGCAGGAAATATGGGTTGTATTCCTCCAAATGAGGGCTTTTTAAAGGCTTTAAGAAGTCTTTGTGATGAAAATGGTGCACTGTTGGTTTTTGATGAAGTCATGACAGGGTTTCGCCTTGCAAAAGGAGGGGCGCAAGAGCTTTTTGGCATCAAAGCCGATATTGTCACTTTTGGGAAAGTGATAGGTGGCGGACTTCCTGTGGGAGCATTTGCTGCAAGAAATGAAATTATGAATTATCTGGCGCCTGTAGGACCTGTGTATCAGGCCGGAACTTTGTCCGGAAATCCTCTGGCGATGGCAGCAGGTCTTGAAATGCTGAAAGCTCTGAATGCTGATGCCGATGTTTTTAAAAGATTGGATGAAAAAACAGCTTATTTGGAAAAAGGGATAAGAGAAAAATTAACTGCCAATAGCATTGCTTATACAATTAACCGGGTAGGTTCAATGATTTCGGTACATTTTGATGAAAATCCGGTGACGGATTTGCAATCGGCTTCAAAAGGCGATAATGAATATTTCAAGAAATTCTTCCATGGTCTGTTACAGGAAGGAGTTTATATAGCGCCATCGGCTTATGAAACCTGGTTCATTACAGATGCACTGACTTATGAAGATTTAGATTTCACAATAAATGCTGTCGATAAAGTATCGAAACAATTCTAAATACAAAAGGCTTTCCAATTGGAAAGCCTTTTTTTATTGAATCTCAGAAGATTAATTCTGAGTCAGTTGTTTTAATAATTCAGGATTGCTGTCGATTTTTGCCATCTGTTCCGCACTTAAAGTACCTCTCAATTTAGCATCAATCGATTTGTAAATTACTTTTTTCTTGTCATCAGTAAGTCCTGGCTTCGATAGCGCTTCATGTTTCTTTTTGAAAAGTTCCAGAAAAGTGGCTTTATTCTGCTCGCTTAATGTTACTGCTTCGGATAAGGAAGCAACATCTTTTTTTGCAAGATCAGCAGGACTTGTCTGGGCAAATGAAGCAATCGTGAATGCAAAAAATACCGATAGAATAGCAATAAATTTTTTCATGATTAAAATGAATTTGTTTTGATAATAGTATATCAAATTTGAAGCCAAAATACGATAATTTCAAAAAACATTCAATATTTACTTACTTTTTTTCAGCTCTTTTTCTTCTTTCCTGAACTTTTTCTTTTCCCTTTTCACGTTTTTCAGCTTTCATTTCGTCCCATTTTTTAGATTGGTCCGGAGTTAGAATAGCTTTAACCTTAGTGTCGAAAGCTTTCATTTCTTCATTTCTTTCCGTACGTTTTGCCTGCATTAATTTTTCTCTTTCTGCTTTTTTAGCCTCTCTTTTTGCAGACTGTTCAGAAAGTAACGCAGCCATTTGTTTTTGTTGGGATTCGTTTAGTCCAAGATCTGTAGTCAGTTTTTTCAAGTGCTGTTCATTACGCTGTTCCGGTGTTAACCTTTCCATTTTAGTTCTGTCCATTTTTTTGACAACTGGTTTTTCTTGTGCAAATGATGCCATTCCTATCATCAATACTGCAAATACAAACATTTTTTTCATAATCTTTTCTTTTTTAAATTTTTAGTTTAATAATAAGACCGAAGTAGGAAAGAAAGGTTTAATCTCCAGTTGTATTTTTTGTATTTATTTAGGATTTAAAATAAAAAAACCGCCATAGGGCGGTTTTTTTTGTATATAATTCTAAAAAATTATTGAGTTAATTTTTTAAAGAGTTGTTGGTTTGCTTTTAACTTTCTGAATTGTTCAGGAGATAATATCTCAGCTAATTTTGTCTCAATTTCTGTAGAAAGCTGAGCTTTTTGTTCTGCGGTCACATCAGTTCGTGAGATTAAAAATTTATGTTTATCATAAAGCGTTTCCTTGATGTCTTTTTCTATTTTCTTAGATATAGGTATTACTGCGTTTAGTGCAGCAAAATCCGCTTGGGCAGATGCATAAGCGTCTTTTTGAGATTCTTGTGCAATTGCTCCAATTGAGAATGCAAGGAAAAAGGCAAGAATAGCAAGTATTTTTTTCATAATAGCTGATTTGATTAGGTTTAAGAAACCAAATCTAAATCATTTAAAAATAAAATCAAAGAAATATAATTGTAAAATTGATGGTTATGTAATTTTTTAACAGGTTTTGCTGCTTTTCAAAGTTATTACGATTCTGGTAATAAAAAAAAGACTGTCCAAGGGAACAGTCTTTTTGAATATTGTGTCAAGCCATATTATCCGATATAGTGGACTATTTTGTCTTCACCCTCAATAGATACTTTTGTTAAAGCATGTTTTGCCAGCGATTTCATAGAAGCATCCCATTTTTTGCCACTCAAATCTGCTTTGACTTTTAACAGGTTTAAAGGCATGGCATTTTCATTAGTTTTCAGGATTTCAATAATTCCTTTTTCTTCTGCTGTAAGCTCAACTTCTACAGTTTTTTTCTCAGGACGCATCTGTGGAAAGAATAGTACTTCCTGAATAGAAGCGTTGTTGGTTAGGAACATTATCAATCTGTCCATTCCTATTCCTAATCCTGATGTAGGAGGCATTCCGTATTCTAAAGCTCTAAGGAAATCATAGTCGATAAACTGCGTGGCTTCGTCATCACCTCGTTCAGACAATTTCAATTGTGCCTCGAATCGCTCTCTTTGATCGATAGGGTCGTTCAATTCGGAATAAGCATTCGCCACTTCTTTTCCGCAGACCATCAGTTCAAAACGTTCCGTAAGTTCCGGATTGTCACGGTGTTCTTTGCAAAGCGGACTCATTTCTTTTGGATAATCGGTAATGAAAGTTGGCTGGATAAAGTTTCCTTCGCATTTTTCTCCAAAAATTTCATCAATTAACTTTCCTTTACCCATAGTTTCATCAACTGCAATTCCCATAGAACGCGCAGCTTCGAAAATTTCTTTTTCTGATTTTCCGGAAATATCAAAACCCGTATATTTTTTAATGGCATCTGTCATTGTCAAACGGGCGTAGGGGGCTTTGAAGCTTACTTTGTGTTCGCCAAATGTTGCTTCAGGGGTTCCGTTTACTGCTACCGCACAATGCTCCAAAAGATTTTCTGTGAATTCCATCATCCAATTATAGTCCTTGTAGGCTACATAAATTTCCATAGCAGTAAACTCAGGATTGTGAGTTCTGTCCATTCCTTCATTTCTGAAGTTTTTTGAAAATTCATATACACCGTCAAAACCGCCTACGATCAATCTTTTCAAATACAATTCATTAGCTATTCTCATGTATAAAGGAATGTCTAAAGAATTATGATGCGTGATGAATGGTCTTGCTGCAGCCCCTCCCGGTATAGATTGTAAGATAGGAGTTTCTACTTCCATATATCCTGCCGCATTGAAAAAGTTACGCATGGCGTTGAACAGTTTTGTTCTTTTTACGAAAACTTCTTTTACTTGCGGATTTACAACCAGGTCAACATAACGTTGACGGTAGCGCAATTCCGGATCTGTGAAACCATCGTGAAGGTTGCCTTCAGCGTCTATTTTTGGTAATGGCAATGGGCGGAGTGTTTTACTTAACAGGGAAAAATTGGTCACAAGTATTGATTTTTCGCCTACCTGTGTGGTGAACAAGGTTCCTTCAACGCCTATAAAATCGCCTAAATCAACCAATTTTTTAAAAACTTCGTTATAAAGAGTTTTATCTTCGCCGGGACATAATTCGTCACGATTTACATAAATCTGAATGCGTCCTTCGCTGTCCTGTAAGGATGCGAATGAAGCTTTTCCCTGAATTCGTGTGCTCATCACACGACCTGCAACAATCACCTTCTTTCCTTCCTCAAAAGTGTCCTTGACCTGTTTCGAAGTGTGCGTCACTGGAAACAAATTAGCCGGATATGGGTTAATACCGAGTTCTCTCAGTCTGCCCAACTTTTCTCTTCTGATGATTTCTTGTTCTGAAAGTTGCATATAGTGTTAATTTTAAGGGTGCAAAGATAATTAAAAGTTGGTATGTCAGAAAATCAAAAAAATGAAAAGATGAAAAAAAGGCTGCCATTTAAATGGCAGCCTTTTTAAAGGTAGAATTTCAGCCTGTTTAGTTGGCTATTTTTTTAATATGCACAACCTGGTCTGAAGTCAGTATTTTTAGCACTAAAATTTGATTGCCAAATACCGAACTGTCTAAACTGGAAGAACTGTTGTTGATGTTGGTCTTATGGTAAATTAATTTGCCGGTAAGGTCATAAAGTTCAACACTGTCTATTAAGCTATTGGAACTGTTGATGTTTAAAAGGCTATTTGAGTTTGATACAACCAGTTTGTTCTGATTTTTTATTTCATCAATTCCTAAGGCAGGCTGGATATTGACAGTGTAATCTTCTGTTTCCCCATATTCAGAATCTTCATCACAAGCCTGGTCATCTGTAGCTGCTGCTGCGCCAACTGCCGCTACACGAACTCTCATTCTTTTATTTCCGACTGTAGTTGTTGTTGGAATCGTGATGTTTCCGGTTACAACGCTGCCGCTTCCCGTGCCGATGTATGTGAATTCAGAAGCTTCAAAAGAGTTGTTTCCGTTATAATCAATCCATACGCTTACGGATTCGTTTGACCATCCATCTCCAACAGTCACTGAAATAGGATAAGAGGATCCCATATTAAGGTTAGGTGCTGCCAATGCTGTAAAATTACTATATCCGTTACTGCCACATGTGCTGGCATTGGTCAATGTTCCTATTGAAACATTTAGGATTAAATCGTCATCGGTGCAGTCCAATACTGGCTGGCAGTATTGAGAATGTGCCTGAAATCCTAACGAACAAAAAAGAATTCCGAAAATAAACTTCATATTGTGAAATCTAATACGGGTAAATTGTTTTTTTTGATTTTTAAAAGTAGTTTTCCAATTCATAATAATGTTGTTTTAGAAGTTATTATTTACGAATGTATATGTGTAAATTTAAATAAAATAAATTTAATATATTTAATTTGTTAATATTTAACGATTGCATTAATGGGTTGTCTGTGTTTTCGCCTGTGTAAATTGTGGTACTTAAGTTAGTATCTTTGTATTGATAAAGTTTGTGTTATGAATAAAGAGATTCAGCTTCTGGATTTGGGCCGGAAAGACTATAAAGATACCTGGGAATATCAGGAAAGCCTTTTTAAAGATATTCTTGATTTAAAAATAAAAAACAGAAGGGAAGGGCTGGAACTGAATACTCCAAATTATTTTCTTTTTGTAGAACATCCGCATGTCTATACACTAGGGAAAAGCGGTGATTTTAACAACCTGCTTTTGAGTGAGAAAGAATTGGAGAGTAAAGGAGCCACTTTTTATAAAATAAACAGGGGAGGTGATATTACTTATCATGGGCCTGGTCAGATTGTAGGTTATCCGATTTTAGATTTGGAAAACTTTTTTACAGATATTCACAAGTACCTCCGTTTTCTGGAAGAGATTTTTATTCGTGTTTTGGCAGATTATGGGCTTACTGCAACCCGAAGCGAAGGGGAAACCGGTGTCTGGTTGGGGGTAGGAACGCCTTTTGCAAGAAAAATATGTGCCTTAGGAGTGCGGGCTTCCCGTTGGGTTACCATGCATGGTTTTGCCTTGAATGTAAATGCTGACCTGGGGTATTTTGATAATATTATTCCGTGTGGCATCCGGGGCAAATCGGTGACATCCTTAAATGTAGAGCTTGGCATGGAAGAAATAGATATGGAAGAGGTGAAAGAAAAAATAAAAAAATACTTCACGGAACTCTTCGAATCGCAGTTTGTTACTTTTAAAGCTGCGATGGTTTAAAATTCGATTTCTAACTGCTCTGGCAATAAACGGAACGACATCCTGTGGTATTTGGTCGTGCCATGTTTCTTTATGGCTTCCCTGTGTTCTTTAGTTGGGTAGCCTTTATTTTGTTTCCAATTATACATTGGAAATTCTTCGTGAATCTGATTCATGTACTCATCCCGGTATGTTTTTGCTAAAATAGAAGCGGCGGCGATACTCAGGTATTTACTATCACCTTTGATGATGCAGCTATGCGGTATGTTGGCTATGGGTTTGAAACGATTGCCGTCTACTATAATATAATTAGGTATAGGATTCAGCTTTTTTATACATTCCTGCATGGCATGGATTGAGGCGTTCAGGATATTTATCTCATCAATAATTCCCGGCTCAATATGGGTAACGGAATAACATAGGGCATTTTCTTCAATAATAGGTCTCAGGAAATCTCTGTTTTTTTCTGACAATTGCTTGGAATCATTTAATAATTCATTAAGAAAATCTTCGGGCAGAATTAATGCGGCGGCAGTTACAGGTCCGGCAAGACAGCCGCGTCCCGCCTCGTCTGTTCCGCATTCAAAGTTTAAATTGGAGTAACTATTAAGTAACATTAACATTTCGGAATTTTAGCAAAAATATAAAAAATGACGCAACCTTTTGAATTTTGTGTATCTAATATGAAGGATATCTGCATAAATCAGAAATATTGGGCTTCTTTAGCGTTAATAAAAATATTATTCCGAAGTAATATTTGTTTATTTAAGAAATTATTAAGAAGTTTGCAAGATAACTAACTCAAATAAATTTAAATATGAGATCTAAGTTCAAATGGATTTTTGCGCTTTTACTAGCGTTTTCAATGCAGTTTTCCTTCGCACAGGAGAAAACTATTTCTGGTACAATTACCGATGGTCAGGGCTTGCCATTGCCAGGTGTTAATGTTGTAGTTAAAGGAACAGCTCGTGGAACACAGACTGATTTTGATGGTAAATATTCCATCTCGGCAAGTCAGGGTGAGGTTTTGCAGTTTAGTTTTGTAGGTTATAAAACTTCAACGGCAACTATTGGAGCTTCAAGCGTAGTAAATATGGCTATGCAAGAAGGTGACGAGATGCTTAATGAGGTAATTGTTACTGGGTATACAAATACCAAGAGACCTAAGAGTTTGGCGGCAGTAAATTTTGTAAGTATGGATGAAGTTGAAGAGAGATCGAATGCTTCTGTGATTCAAAACTTACAAGGTATGGTTGCTGGTTTGAATATTGGTACTGGTAGTGGTCAGCCTGGAGCTGATAGTACAATTATCCTAAGGGGTATTGGTTCTATCAATGGAAACATTGAGCCTTTATTTATTGTTGACGGTATGCCTGTTGATGAGGATGGATTCAGATCAATTAACCAAAATGATATTACATCTATTGCGGTTTTGAAAGATGCTGCTGCTACATCTATTTATGGTAACAGAGGTGCTAATGGTGTTATTGTTATCAATACTAAAAATGCTAAATTCGGACAAAGTCTTGAGGTTAAATATCGTGGACAATATGGTATAACAGAGCTTCAGAAATTTAATATTGATGTGATGAATACCAGACAATTATTGGAATTTCAGAGAAAATACAATGATGGTTATGGTGCAGGTATGACTGATGCTGAGATCGCTGCAGCTGTAGCTTATGCTGATACTGACTGGAGAGATGTATTCTTTAGAACCGGTGTTACTCAACAACATGATATTTCGTTCTCAACTGGTTCTAAAAATACAAGAAGTTTTACATCTCTTGGATTTATGGATCAGGATGGTATTTTTATCAATACGAACTTTAAAAGATTTAACTTTAGAAATAATTTCAACGGAAAATCTGATAACGAGAAGTTTACTTATACATCAAATATTAATGTTAACTTCTCCAGAAGTTCAGGTATAGATGGAGCTGGTTCTAACGCTATTTTCTTTGCGCCTTTTACGGCTGCTATCAGAGGTTTACCTTATATTAATCCTAATGAAGTATTGCCTTATCGTGATGTTGCTGCTCTTTCAGTGCAAAATGCTCCTTTGGTGTTGTTGAATTCTTCTAGAATGAATTCTGATATTGAAGACGAACTTAAGATTTTGGCTAACTTCAATGCTGATTATAAATTCAACGATAATTTCTCAGCGGGAATTAACATGGGTGTTGATTATTCGGCATTCAATACTAAAGAAATTCTTGATCCTTTGAGTTTATTAGGGCCTTTCCAGGTAAGTGCTCGTGCTCAGTATGGTGGTATACATGAAGAATCATCTACAAGAGACTTTAGATTTAATAATACTACTTATTTAAAGTATAATAAAGTATTTAATGACAAACATTCATTAAACGTTGGTTTGTATACTGAATATTACAAAGCTCATTATAATGGATTTAATTTCCAAAAGAGAGGATTGGATCCAAGGTTAACTGGTACTTCAGCGGCTTTTATTCCGTCAACTACTATTGAGTCATATCAGACATTGCCTCCGTATATTCCAACTGCTCTTGGGTCATTTAAGTCAGAAGAAGGTTTGTTCTCTTATTTTGGACAAGTTGATTATGACTATTCTGAAAAGTACGGAATTAGTGCTAACGTAAGAAGGGATGCCACTTTTAGATTTGTTGATGATAACAGATGGGGAACTTTCTGGTCTGTTGCAGGAAGATGGAATATCGATCAGGAAAGCTTTATGGATGGATCTGCTTTTAATATGTTGAAGTTAAGAGGTTCATATGGAACTTCAGGTAACCAAAGAGTAAGTAATACTCAATATGATGCTTTGAGTTTGCCACGTACATTGTATGCTGTAGGAACAGGTTATAATGGTACGCCATCTACTGTTTTGTCACAATTGGAAAACCCAACAGTTCAATGGGAAGAAATTAAGCAAACTAACATTGGTTTGGATTTCGGACTATGGCAGAATAAATTAAACGGTAGCTTAGATGTTTACAAGAAAGAGACTACTAAACTTTATCAAAGCTCTCCAATATCTGCAGTACAAGGTGCTACTGGTATCAGTACAAACATTGGAGGAATGGAAAATAAAGGGGTTGAATTAACTTTGAACTATAATATCTTCAAAAGCCAAGATTGGGATATCTCTGTAGGAGGTAATGCGTCTTATAACAAAAATAAAATTACTGAATTGCCACCATCTACTAATGGTTTGGTATATGGAGGAGGTTCTACTGCTCTTGGAGTAGGTGAGTCTATCGGTTCTTTCTATGTTGTAAAATATGCAGGTGTTAACCCTGCAAATGGTAACCCATTATTTCATACTGTTGATGGTGGTCTGACTGAAACGATAACTGATGCTAACAGAGTATTTACAGGAAAATCTCAATATCCTGTTTGGCAAGGAGGTTTCAATACAAATGTTAGCTACAAAGGGTTTACATTATATACTCAATGGAGTTTTGTTGCTGATATCTACAGAAACAACCTAGATTTAGGAACATTAGAAGATGGAACACCAGGTTCATTGGATAGTGGTAACAGATCTGTAACAATGCTTAATGCATGGCAGTCTCCTGGAGATATTACTTCAATTCCAAGAGTTGGTCATGGATATAATGAAATTGATTACATTAACAGTACTGACAGATATCTGGAAGATGCTTCTTATCTAAGATTGAGAAACATCAAGTTAAGCTACAACTTTACTTCTGATCAATTGAGCAGAACCTTCTTGAAAGGTCTTGGTTTCTTTATTCAGGCTGAAAATATCGTTACTTTCTCTTCATGGAGAGGTTGGGATCCTGAATCTAACTTTAGATCTACTGATAGAGGTCAGTATCCAACTCCAAAAATCTTTACTTTTGGAACATCAATTAATTTTTAAAAAAAAAAGAATATGAAAAAATCGATATTATTATTACCAATTTTTTTCTTGATGCTATTCTCATGCTCTGATGCATATGATATTAGACAAGATAATGAACTGGAAGATCCGGAGGCTTTTACTACCCTTCAGCATTTGATATCGGGTTTGAATGGAGCTTATGCTGCTTATGGGCCTGATTTTGGAGGAGACGCTATTATCTTCAATGATTTGTTTACTGATAACATAAGAAAAGGGAAGAGCAATAACGGACAAGGTTCTGAGGAGTATAATTTTCTTATGCAGCCAAACTCAGATATGCCTGAGTCAGTATGGGGGAACAGATATGCTACTATAAACAGAATCAACAGAGTATTAAGAGCTTATGATAGATTGTATCCTAATTTTACTACTGCTGAAAAAAGAAGAGCAGATCATGCTAAGGGTAACTTATTGGCATTAAGAGCTTTATGTCATTTTGATTTGTTCCAGTATTTTACTGTTGACTATAAAAATGCAGCTAGTCCATCTGTTATTAAAATGGATTTTGTTCCTGCAAATACTTTTGATGTGTTTCCAAGAAACACTGTTGGAGAAATCCGTGATTTTATTAAGCAAGATTTAACAGATGCAAGAGCTTTGTTGGTAGCTAATCTTACTCTTCCAGGTGAAACTGCTCCTCCTGCTGATATTGCTGCATATAATACAGTAATGTATTTGAGACCTATTGCCATTGATTTCATCAGATGTAAACTTGCATTGCTTGAAGGTGATTATCCTACAGCTCAAACTTTGGCAACTACATTGATGGCATCAACTCCACTTTCCAATAGAACTATTTACCCTCAAATGTATGGTGTTACTGATGCGAATGGAGAATCTATTTTTAAGTTGTCAAGAGTTTTGCGTAATAATCAACTAGCATCGTTGTATTATTTTAACTATAATGATAGCGGTACTCCAATTGATCCTTTGTTTTATGGTTCACTTCAATTGTATAACTTATATTCGAATGCTGATATTAGAAAAACTGTTAATTTTGGAGGTTCTAATGATGTAGGTAGAGGTGAAATTCCAATTACTAAATATATGGGTAGTAATGATGGAGACGGGATCAATGATGTTAAATTATTCAGAGCTTCTGAAGTGAAATTAATTCTTGCTGAATGTAAAGCTAGAAATTCGGATTATCTAGGTGCAGCTACTGATATTCAGCAATTGAGAGCGGCAAGAATCTCTGGTTCTAATCCGTTGCCTACGTATACTAACCTGAATGAAGCTTTAACCGATATTTTATTGGAAAGAAGAAAAGAATTAGCTTTTGAAGGGCATAGATATTTAGATATTAAACGAATAGGTAATGAAATTAATGTTGGTATTAATAGATTAGCTGATGATGCTTTTACTTTTAGTGCTCCTACTTCTTTGCCAGCTAGTGATTACAGATTTACTCTGCCAATTCCAAGATCGGAAATTTCTGCAAATCCAACAATTGTGCAAAACCCTAATTATTAATTTATTGTTATGAAAAAACTTTTTATCCTATTAATTTCTGTAGCATCTTTTATTAGTTGTTCAGATCCAGATGCGGTTACGTATAGTGACAAGCAGGCCTTTGTAGGTTTTGAAAATGATGTTTACAACTTACGTGTACCAAGAGATGCAAGTACTGAGTTGGATGTTAAATTTGCATCTAGTAATGTGTCAAATGTTGACAGAACTTATACTGTTACAGTTTTGGAAGATATTTCAGATGCTGATACACGTACCTATAGCATTCCTTCAACCTTTACTATTCCTGCAAATCAGCGTTTTGGGACTCTTAGAGTGACAGGAACTGACAATGGTTTGGTAGATGCTACAGTTAAAAAGGTTGTTCTTAAGCTATCTGGCTTAGGAGCAAATGAAAGTTCTGATAGCGAAATATTAACTATCTTTGTGTACGAATTTTGTCCTATAGTTGTAGATGACATAGTTGGTCTTTATGATAGCCAAACATGGTGGTTAGATGGTCCTGCAACTAATGAGATAGTAGCTGGTCCTACCCCTAATACCTTAACGATTCTTGACTTCTTTGAAGGTCCTGATGGTGATTTTGTTATAACTTTTGATGAGAACAATAAAGTTACTTTCCCTGATCGTAGAACAGGTGTTCTTTATCAAGGAGGTCCTGATATCAAGGCAAGAATGTCCTCTTCTCCAACTCAAGTTTCAGAAATTGACGCTTGTACTGGTAGAATAACGCTGTGGATCGATTATTATGTTCCTGGTGTTGGTGGCTGGGGAGCGCAGCAAGAGGTATTTATAAAGCAATAATTTTATTTATCTAAAACAAAAGCCGTTATAAGTTTTTCTTATAACGGCTTTTTTTATCATGAATGTTAAATTTTATATTAAAACTAGTATATCGGCTTTTTTATTTATTTTTGACTTTCTTTAAATTACTTACTATGAAATATTTTTATGTTTTAGTTAGTGTTTTTTGTTCCGGAATGCTTTTTTCTCAATCGAAAGAAAAGCTGAAGAGCGTAATAGAAAATACTAATGTCTCTGAATTGATGCTGTTGAAAGAACAGTTTCAAGCCGAATATCTTGAACGTCAGGAAAGAATAAATGATTATTTGTCAAAAAACCCAAAGGCATCCAGAATTGTAAAGGATGAATTTACCAAAAAAGAAATATACGATGTCTTGGATGGGAAAGAAGTGCTTTATTATGAGACATCTAACGCAGGTTCGTCATCAACTATTCGTACTAATAGATTGTATTCAGGAGGTTCTTTAGGATTGAATGTGCAAGGACAAGGAATGAAAGGATTTGTTTGGGATGGTGGTGGTGCCAGATATACCCATGTGGAATTTCCAAACAACAAAGTGAATGTGATAGATGGAGCTGAATTTGATAATCATGCTACACACGTTACTGGTACCATTGTTGCTCAAGGACTTACAGCAACTTTAAGAGGTATTGCTTTTGATGCATCAGCTGATAGTTATGATTGGAATAATGATTATTCAGAAATGGCTAATGAGGCCGCAGAGGGAATGCTTGTTTCTAATCACTCTTATTGGATTGGGCAAAATGCCCGTTGGGTATTTGGTGCATATGATTCTAGAGCCAGATCATTCGATCAAATTGCTTTTAATGCTCCTTACTATCTTGGGGTTACTGCAGCTGGGAATGATAGAAACGATTTTAACGATGCGTTAATTGGGCCCTATTTACAAGAAAAAGGTGGTTATAATTTGGTAAGAGGAATGCAAAATGGGAAAAACTTTTTGACAGTGGGAGCAGTAAATCAGGTGAGTAATTATACAAGTCCGGAAAGTGTTGTAATGTCTCAATTTAGTAGTTGGGGGCCTACAGACGACGGAAGGATTAAACCAGAAATTGTTGCTAAAGGAGTAAACGTAAGATCTACCCTTGCTACTTCTGATACAGATTTTGGTCTTTTGAGTGGAACTTCTATGGCTTCACCTGCAGTTGCAGGAGCAGCATTATTAATGCAGCAGCATTATCATAATATTTATAATAACTATATGCTAGCGGCAACTCTAAAAGGTTTGCTATTGCATACAGCTGATGAAGCAGGCTACTATGTTGGTCCGGACTATGAATATGGTTGGGGATTATTAAATGCTGAAAAAGCTGCAACATTAATTACAAATAAAAATACTGGTGCGGCAATTATGGAGGAGTTGACTTTAAATAATGGTCAATCATATACAAAAACTATTACTGCAAATGGTACCGATCCATTATTTGTTTCTATTTCCTGGACAGATAGGCCAGGAACTGCGAATTCTGGAGTAAATGATCCAAGCGGATCGTATCTTGTTAATGATTTAGATGTAAGAGTGGTAAAAACGGATAATACTACTTATTTTCCATGGACATTAAACCCTGGGAATCTTGGCGGTGAACCATCAAGAACTCAGGATAACTTTAGAGACAACTTTGAAAAAGTACAGGTTGATAATCCTGGTGGAACATATAATATAGTGGTGACTCATAAAGGTTCATTAACCGGAGGTTCACAAAATTTTTCATTGATTGTTTCAGGTTCTCAGGTGTTGAGCACAAAAGAAACGGCTAAGATTGATGATGCAATATCAATTTATCCAAACCCTGTAGCTAACAGTTTGAATTTTGCTGTTACAAATTCAATTGTTTTGTCTGATGTTTCAATTTATGATGTGACAGGAAAACAGGTTATTTCAAGTAAAGATTTGTCATCAAACTCTATTGATGTTTCAAGACTTCAATCAGGAGTTTACTTTGCAAAATTTGCAAGTGAAGATAAAACAGTTACCAAAAAATTCATCAAGCAATAAATCCTTGAAGTATATACAAAACCCGCTTTTAAAGCGGGTTTTTTTATGTTTTTATTTTGCTTAAAAAAAGTATCTTTGCTCAAATTGTATCTGAATGGCAAAGTTTTTTTATGTAGCGCTATTTTTATTACCACTTTTTGTCTTTGCGCAAACAAAAGACCCTCAAACAAAAGGGAATATTGCTGCGGGCAAAGAAAAAAAGGTTCAATTAACAGAACCTGCCAAAAATGACACTATTGCTACAATTGATATGTACAAGATTATCACTCTGCAGCATGATACTACCTATGTTGATACTTCCTTAACCATACAGAAAGAGTATAAATTCAATTATCTACGGAAGGATAATTTTGGGCTACTCCCTTTTGCCAACGAAGGACAGACTTTTAATACGCTTGATTATAGCTATAACAAAACGACAGCCTATCCGGGATTTGGATTCGCAGGAAAACATTTTAATTATCTAGAAGTAGACGATATAAAATACTATAATGTTGCTACGCCAATGACAGACCTTTATTTTAAAACTGTTATGGAGCAAGGCCAGATGATAGATGCTTTTATTACCCTGAATACGTCTGAAAGGTTAAACTTTTCAATTGGATACAGAGGTTTGCGTTCGCTTGGAAAATATGTAAATCAGCTTTCAAGTAACGGGAATTTCAAGTTTATGACCAGTTATAATACCTTAAATGAAAGATATTTCTTAAAAGCACATTTTACAGGCCAGGATCTCACCAATGGAGAAAATGGAGGTATTGTAAATCTGGAAGACTTTGAAGGTGGCGATAGTGAATTTGACAACAGGGCAAGGCTGGATGTGTATTTTTTAGATGCTACTTCAATCCTTAAAGGGAATCGTTATTTTGTAGACCATCATTTTAGAATCAACGCCAATAAGAGTACCAACAACCTTTATGTAGACCACCAGTTCAATTACGAAAATAAGTTTTTTGAATACACGCAGCCAACAATCGTTACATCAATCACTACACCGGCACAAGGAACAATCAGAATGTCCAGATTTGGAAGTTCCTACAGATCAAGTAACATAAATGACAAAACCCGTTATAACAGGATGTATAATAAAGTTGGGGCGACTTATGAAAACAGTACATTAGGGCAGTTCCAGTTTTTTATTGAAGATTTCAGATACAATTATTTCTATAACCGTATAATTATAGAAAGCCCAACATATACCATTGGGAATCTGTTATCCGATAAATTTAATGTAGTTGGTGGGCAATACACTTATCAAAAAAACAATTGGAATGGAAGGTTTTTATTTTCAAGCTCAATTTCCGAACAGAAAATGTCTACGCTAGATGCGAACCTGTCTTACAAATTTGATGAAAAAAACAATATACATTTCCAATACCAGAATCTGAGTAAGGTTCCGGATCATATATATAATCTTTTTCAAAGTAGCTATATAGATTATAATTGGGCTAATAATTTTGAAAATGAAAAGATAAATAGCCTGAACGTAAATGCAAATACGCAATGGGCAAATGCATCATTACAGGTGTCAAACTTGAAAAATCATTTGTACTTTTTTAATGAAAGCACCTCCCAGGACACATTAACAATCAAACCGGCACAATACTCAAAAGCAATTAATTATTTGTCGCTAAAAGTGTCTAAAGAATTTAAGTTCAGAAAATGGGCACTTGACAATACTGTCCTTTACCAAAAAGTAGCCCAGGACGATGACATTATAAATGTTCCGCAATTGGTTACAAGAAATACGCTTTATTATTCTACCCATGTTTTCAAGAAAGCAATGTTTTTACAGACAGGTGTAACATTCAGTTATTTCTCGAAATATTATGCAAATGATTACAATCCGGTTATAGGTGACTTCTATATCCAAACCAAAAGAGAAATAGGTGGCTTCCCAACATTTGACTTTTTTGTAAATGCTAAGATTCGTAATACAAGAGTCTATCTGAAAGCAGAGCATTTCAATTCGGGTTTTATGGATAAAAATTATTATTCGGCGCCTAATTATCCATACCGTGATTTTATCGTGCGTTTCGGATTGGTTTGGAATTTCTTCTCTTAAGATTTTATATCGCAACTCAGAAGGCGTATAATTTATACTTCTTAATTCGTAATTAATTTTGTAGTTCCTATCTTTGTAGCTTAAAAAAATCACGAATTATACATGAAATACGCAAATAATATATTAGAAACTATAGGGAATACGCCCTTAGTAAAACTAAATAAAGTCACTAAAGAGGTAGATGCTTTGGTTTTGGCAAAAGTAGAAACCTTCAATCCCGGCAATTCGGTTAAGGATAGAATGGCGGTAAAGATGATTGAAGACGCCGAAGCTGACGGACGACTAAAACCAGGTGGGACTATTATTGAAGGTACCTCCGGTAATACGGGAATGGGTTTGGCTTTAGGCGCTATTGTAAAAGGATATAAGCTGATTTGCGTAATTTCTGATAAGCAATCCAAAGAAAAAATGGATATTCTTCGTGCGGTTGGGGCACGGGTTGTGGTTTGTCCGACAGATGTTGAACCAACCGACCCACGTTCTTATTATTCAGTTTCCAAGAGACTGGCGGAAGAAACGCCAAACTCATGGTATGTCAACCAATATGACAATCCGTCTAACTCTTTAGCTCACTATGAGCAAACCGGTCCGGAAATCTGGGAACAGACGGATGGAAAAATCACGCATTTTGTTGTGGGTGTAGGGACAGGTGGAACTATTTCCGGAGTCGCAAAATTCCTGAAAGAAAAAAATCCTAATATTAAAATTTGGGGTGTTGATACCTACGGTTCTGTATTTAAAAAATACCATGAAACCGGAATTTTTGATGAAAATGAAATTTACTCTTATATAACTGAGGGTATAGGTGAGGACATCCTTCCAAAGAATGTTGATTTCTCACTAATAGATGGTTTTACAAAAGTAACCGATAAAGATGCAGCAGTTTATACAAGAAAAATTGCCTTGGAAGAAGGGATTTTTGTTGGTAATTCTGCCGGTTCAGCTATAAAAGGTGTGTTGCAGTTAAAAGAACATTTCAAGCCGGAAGATGTCGTTGTGGTTCTTTTCCATGATTCAGGAAGCCGTTATGTGGGTAAAATGTTCAATGACGACTGGATGCGCGAAAGAGGATTCCTTGATGAAGAAATTACAAAAGCGGAAGACGTAATCAAAGATCATATAGATAAACCGTTGGTGGTAGTCCGTACAGAAGAATTGGTTTCTCATGCCATTGAAAGAATGCGTAAATATAAAATTTCACAAATTCCTGTAATCGATATCAATGGTTTTGTAGGATCGGTTGATGAAACGGATTTATTCCAAAGCTATGTTTCAGATAAAAATGTAGCCGATAAACCAATTAAGGAAGTTATGGGCAAGCCTTATCCGATTGTGAAATCGGGAACTTCAATAGAAGAAGTTTCTAAATTGTTCAGCAAAGACAATCAGGCAGTACTGGTTGATTTGGGTAACGGCAAACACCATATTATTACCAAATACGATATTATTGGTTCTATAAAATAATAGTTCAGACAAATAAAAAGCCTAACAAATGTTAGGCTTTTTTTATTGAAAATAGTGATTAATCACCAATTAAGATTCCGGAAACATTCCAGGAACTAAAACCGCCTCCTTCATTAGGACCTTGAGGAATTTTTACCTGAATAGAATGCCTGCCTGCTTTAAGGTCGCCTAATTCGATTAACATAGGGTTGGTTACTGTTCCAGGGCACCAGTTGGAACGGCTATAGTCGGACGAAGATAATCCGTTGTTGAAGTTGCCTGATGCCGGATTAAAAAGACGATAAGAACCGCAATCCATTCGCCAGGGAATAAACCCAAATGCTTCTTTTCCATCCAATAGAATCGTGTTTTTCTTTGGAACAAACTCATCTCCATTTTCCCATCCTCCATGTCCGGTTGTAATATAACGGAGTTTGGCATTTTTTACATCTTTTTCCAAAACGAAATCTACAACCAGTCCTTTTTCATTATTGAACATTGTTGCATATTCCTGGCCGGCCATCTCCATAATGTTGGTCGTGTTGAAAAGCGGCAATACAAAGCTGTCTTTAGGAGATTGTTTCTCTTCTCCATGAATTGTAATGTTAAGGCTTATCTTATGCCCGCCTTTATCATAATTCCCAATAAAAGTTCCTATATAAACTTCCTGATTGCTCAAGGCAGAATACAGTTCTGAAATATCCTGACGATAAGGTACACTTTCGTGCCAGGTCTTGTCTTTTAGCTGTATGTGTCCATACTGTTTGATGCCAAAAGGAGTAAAGAATCGCATTAATTCTAATAGTGGCGAAAACTCGCCTGTTTTTATTACGCCCTGATATTGTTTTCCATTTCCATTCTCATAGACAGGAAGTGTCTTGGCTCCATTTTTAAGTCCTTCCATAAAAGAAAATTTTTCTTTGGCAGGAATGGCAAAAACGGTTCCGGTCCTGTCATACGCATCTCCGTTGGATTGTTCTTTCAAGTCAACAAATACCTGGCTGCCCGATTTGATTTCAGGAAACTTTATTTTTTTCAGGATAATCGTCCCGTTGGCAAATCTGAGAATGCTGTCGTTTGATTTTGAGGCATCGGAAAAATTAATGACTTCGTTTTCAAAAACCGGAATGGTAATAAATCGGCTTTTCCACAGCAGGTCGCGATAGGTTAAAGCGTCAATAGCTGAAAAGTTACTTTTGAATGTAAGTAAGCTGGTTGGTATCGATTTGATTTTTTCAATTTTTGTTGCAGTAATAATGTAATTGTTGTTACGGTTCATTTCGAGTACCAAACCTAATTTCTGTCCTAAAATGCTTGGTGCACCTTTAATATTAAGATCATTCGTAAACCAAAGCTCAATAGTATTTGAGTTGATAATCGTCTTTGCCTTTTTACACTTGTATCCTAAAATAGTGCGGGTTTCATTTCCAATTTCAAAGGTTTGTTTTGCCAGAGACAAGCTGTCAACAGTAAAAATTTTTCTTGAGGCAGAAAGACGTGCAAGTTGAATGACATTAGAATTTTGGGTAATAAAAGTCTCTTCAAAAGGATATTCGGCTTTGCCGGTAATATTGTTTTCAGAAGTAATGATAGATTCATTGGCATCCGAAAATACCAAAACAGGATCCTGGCCTTCGATTGTTTTTCCGTTTGAAGTTCTGGAATAGGTTATTTTATAGGCCTTGTTGTTTTTTTGAGCCGTAGAAGCAATCGTAAAAAAAGCAAAAATGATTAAGAAGTAGTGTTTCATGGTTCATATAATAGTTAGTATCGCAAAGATAGATTTGTTTGTTAAATAATATTTGCTACATTAGTTAATCTTTTGAGTAATACACGCCTAATAATAATTTTAAGATCCATACAGATGAAAGAAGATTTTCTGCATTTTCTCTGGCAGTTCAAAAAGTTTGATCTTGCCCGATTATACACTACTCAGGGAGAAAAACTCACTATTATCAGTTCAGGGCTCTATCTTCAGAAAGCCGGGCCAGATTTTTTTAATGCCCAGATTGTTATAGGTGCCCAAAAATGGGCCGGAAATGTTGAAATACATCGTAAGTCATCAGACTGGTATTTGCATAACCATGAAACTGATCCTAATTATGACAATGTGATTCTTCATGTTGTATGGGAACATGATACAGAAGTTTTCAGAAAAGACAACACGGAACTTGCCGTTTTGGAACTGAGTAAATTTGTTTCTGGAAAAATGTTGGAGAATTACGAATTGCTAATGCTGGATAAAACCTGGCTTTTTTGTGAAAAACAGATTGCCTCGGTAGATAGTTTTGTGCTGGATAATTGGAAAGAACGGCTGTTTTTTGAAAGGCTTGAAAAAAAATCACGATTGATATGGAATACATTTTCAGAGACCTTAAATGATTGGGAAGCTTTGTTGTTTTGCCTTTTGGCGAAAAACTTCGGATTAAACAATAATGGAGAAACCTTTTTAAAGATGGCACTTTCCATTCCTTTTCAGAAAATCAGAAAGGAAAGCTTTGAGGTTAAAAATTTGGAAGCCTTATTTTATGGTCGGTCTGGATTGCTTAATAATGAAAATGAAGATGTTTATTTTCAGGATTTGAAAGGACGATGGGATTATTTAAGAAATAAGCATCTTTTGAAGAGAATATATGTTGAACCGGTACAGTTTTTTAGACTCCGCCCAAGTAATTTTCCGACGATCAGACTTTCACAATTGGCCAATCTGTATCATTCAAAGCCAAATTTATTTTCGGAAGTCATAGAAAGCAAATCGCTTGCAGAGTTTTATAAAATCTTTAATGTGTCTGCTTCTGACTATTGGAGCGAACATTACCAGTTTGACAGGCAAAGCCACAGAAAAGAGAAAAAGCTTACGAATACTTTTATTGATTTATTACTGATTAATACCGTCGTTCCGCTAAAATTTGCTTACGCTGCTTATGTAGGTAATGATATTTCTGAGGAGATTGTACAATTGCTTTCTGAAATTCCGGCAGAGAAAAACATAATTATCGATAAGTTCCGCGATTTTGGGATTGTTGCGAACAATGCCTATGAAACGCAGGCCTTATTACAGCTCAAAAATGAATATTGTAACAAGAAACGCTGCCTGGAATGTGGAATCGGGCTCGAACTGATGAAAAACTGAAAATAGTAGTATTAAAAAAATGGAAAATGCTTACTTTTGAACTTTCCAATGATATGTCGTTTATAACAAACATCAGGCACTTTTTTGAAAAGCACGGCTTTGAAGTATCGTCCCGTTTGGCAGACAGGCTCGGGATGAGGGCTTCCAGTGTCCGATTGTTTTTTATCTATATTTCCTTTTTTACTGTAGGTCTCTGGTTTGGGGTTTATCTCACACTTGCCTTTCTGGTCAGGTTAAAAGACCTTGTCTATACAAAACGGAGTTCCGTTTTTGATTTGTAAATTCTTTATTTACACCATTTCTTTTTTCTACGCCAACCAATTTCTTATATATGCCAATAAACAAATCTTTCTTCAGGTTTGATTCCAAACAACGCATGGGTATTTTTGTACTACTCATGATTATACTGATAATACAGTTAACGGCTTATTTTATTGATGTGACAATTAAGGAAGACGTCTCTGTTGAAAAACAAGAGTGGCTTTCTCTTCAAACAGAAATTGATTCCCTGAAAATTGCAAAGACAAGCCGTAAACCGGAAATGTATCCTTTTAACCCTAATTTCATTACAGATTATAAAGGCTATAAATTAGGGATGTCTACCATTGAAATAGACAGGCTTCTGGAATTCAGAAAGGCAAATAAATATGTAAATTCTGCACAAGAATTTCAGACAGTCACAAAAATTTCCGATTCATTGTTAAATGTCATTTCTCCGTATTTCAAATTTCCGGATTGGGTTAAAAATAAGAAGAATGATTTTTCACAAGAAAAACAGCCTGCGTTTAAGAAAGAGAAAATAGCACTTATCGATATCAATAAAGCGACCCAGGAAGACCTGATGAAAATATATGGAATCGGACCGGGTTTGTCGGAACGGATTTTGAAGCAAAAAGATTTGCTGGGAGGTTTTGTCAGCATGGAGCAGATGAGTGACATATGGGGATTATCGCCGGAAGTTATCGAAAAGCTAAATGTGCAATTTTATGTTGGATCACTGCCGGAAATTAAGAAAATAAAAATAAATGATGCATCTGTAAAAGAACTGTCTCAATTCCCGTATTTTAGATATCCGGTTAGTAAGGAAATAGTCACTTACAGAAGCATGAATAATGGGGTTTTAACTATTGAGGATTTAACAAAAGTTAAAGGTTTTCCTGTTGAAAAAATAAAAATAATTGCTTTATATTTGGAATTCTAAAAAAATGACATAAAATACCCTTAATTATATATATGAATTCAACATACTTTACCGAAGAACACGAATTATTTAGAAAGAGCCTACAAGATTTTTTACAAAAAGAAGTGGTCCCGCATATTGAAAAATGGGAAAAAACAGGAACAATAGAGCGTTTTATTTGGAAAAAATTTGGCGAAATGGGTTTCTTCGGAATCAATTATCCTGAAGCTTACGGAGGGATGAATTTGGATTTATTTTATACTGTGGTCTTTTTAGAGGAACTTCAAAAAATTAAATCTTCGGGCTTTGCAGCAGCAATGTGGGCTCATGCTTATTTGGCAATGACACACTTAAATGCAGAAGGCGACGAGAGAATCAAACAGGATTATTTAGCTACGAGTATTTCAGGAGATAAAATAGGGGCATTGTGTATTACAGAGCCTTTTGGAGGAAGTGATGTTGCCGGAATGCGCACAACAGCAGTTAAGCAGGGTAATAAATATGTTATTAATGGCTCAAAAACTTTTATCACAAACGGTGTCTATGCAGATTATTATGTAGTAGCAGCCAAAACAAGTCCGGAATTGGGCAATAAGGGTATAAGTATGTTTTTGGTGGATTCTAATCTAAAAGGAATAGCCACTACAAAACTGGATAAATTAGGATGGAGAGCTTCAGATACTGCCGAAATTGCATTTGATAATGTTGAAATTCCCGAAGAGAATCTTATGGGAGAAGAAGGAAAAGGTTTTCCTTACATTATGCAGCATTTTGCACTCGAACGATTGATTATGGCAATTAATGCGCATGCGAGAGCTGAGTATGCCATTGAATATACTATAGGATATATGTCGGAACGTGAGGCGTTTGGAAAAACGATAGACAAATTTCAGGCGTTAAGACACACTATTGTTGAACATGCGACAGATGTGGAACACTGCAAAATATTTAACTATGCCACAGTTGCCAGGCTAAACCAAAAAGAATATGTGGTGAAAGAGGCCTCGATGGCCAAATTGAAATCTACGAAGGTGGCTGATGAAACAATCTATAGCTGTTTGCAAATGTTAGGAGGTTATGGATATATGGAAGAATATCCTCTGGCGCGTTTGTTAAGAGATAGTCGTTTAGGTCCGATTGGTGGTGGAACCTCAGAAATTTTAAAAGAAATTTTATCGAAAATAATAATCGACAAGCAGAATTATAAACCGGCGGTAAAATAAATTTCCAATTTATAATTCTTAATTCATAATTATTTTATAAGTTTGCAGCCTTAATGAGAGGAGGTGTCATACTTATGTTAATTATACCAATTAAAGACGGAGAAAATATCGATAGAGCATTAAAGCGCTATAAGAGAAAATTTGATAAAACTGGAACAGTTCGTCAATTAAGAGCACGTCAGGCTTTCATAAAGCCGTCTGTTGTCAGAAGAGCTCAAATCCAAAAAGCTGGTTACATCCAAAGCCTTAGAGATCAATTAGAAAATTAATATTAATTTTCTTTAAGATAAAACCGTTAGTCATGAAAGTTTAATACCTTTGATGCTAACGGTTTTTTTATGCTTGATAATAAAGAATCATTTAAGGATTATCTTCAAAAAGAGAAAAAATATTCCCTTCATACGGTTACGGCCTACAGTAATGATTTGTCTGATTTTGAGGCTTTTTTAAAGCAGGATTTTGATCAGGACAGTCTGGAGGATGTGAATTACAGTCAGATCCGAAGCTGGATTGTTTCCCTGGTCGATGCCGGTATCTCAAATACGTCGGTTAACAGGAAAATTTCTTCCCTGAAATCATTTTATAAATTCCTTTTGAAAATAAAGCGGATTCAGGTAAGTCCGTTGCTGAAACACAAGGCGTTAAAAACGCCAAAAAAACTACAAATCCCTTTCTCTGAAAAAGAATTAGATAATGTGTTAAATTATATTGTCTATCCGGAAGGTTTTGAAGGAATGCGTGACAAGCTTGTTATAGATTTGTTTTATACGACAGGAATACGTCGGGCGGAACTGATTGGGCTTAAGGTAGCCAACGTAGATTTGTCGAAAGGTGTTCTGAAGGTTTTGGGGAAAAGAAATAAAGAGAGGATTCTTCCGATGCTACCCGTGATACAGGAGCAAATACGCTTGTATTTGTCTGAAAGGGCTGGTCTGGAAGAGATTAAAGATGGAGAGTTTTTCTTTCTTACGTTAAAAGGAGTTAAATTAAACGATTCGCTTGTTTATCGACTAATAAATATGTACTTTAGTAATGTCTCGGAGAAAGTAAAAAAGAGTCCTCATGTCTTGCGACATACCTTTGCGACTCATATGCTGAATAACGGGGCAGATTTAAACTCAGTAAAAGAATTATTAGGACATTCCAGTTTGGCATCCACTCAAATATATACCCACAGCAGCTTGGCTGAGCTGAAAAAGGTTTACGGAGATGCACATCCCCGGAATCAGAAATAATTCAAAAATGTTCAACCATGTAAAATTTTATTATTATGAAGGTAAACGTTCATGCAGTTAACTTTAATGTTGACGGAAAGCTTGTAGCATTCATTCAGGCCAGATTGGATAAGTTAGAAAAGTACTATGACAGAGTGGTTTCGTCAGATGTTTTTTTGAAGGTGGAAAAAACGAGTGATAAGGAAAATAAGATAGTGGAGATAAAAATCCATGTTCCCGGAGATGAGTTTATTGTCAAAAAACAATGTAAAACATTTGAGGAAGGAGTAGAACTTTCGTCTGAAGCTTTAGAGAGGTTGTTGGTGAAACGAAAAGAAAAGATAAGAACACATATATAATATAATTTTTTTTCAAAAATATTTTGATTAAGAAACAAAATGATATACATTTGCAGTCCGTTAGAAATAGCGGACTTTTTTTATTGAGTTTGCCGGTGTAGCTCAGCTGGCTAGAGCAGCTGATTTGTAATCAGCAGGTCGTGGGTTCGAGTCCCTCTATCGGCTCAGTTCTTTTATTAGATTGAAAACAAAATGGTTAGGGGAGATACTCAAGCGGCCAACGAGGACGGACTGTAAATCCGTTGGGAAACCTTCGCAGGTTCGAATCCTGCTCTCCCCACAAAAAAATGATTTGTGGGTTAGGATTTAAGATTTGTGTCTTAAATCAAAAATCTTAAATCAGAAAATCCTAATCGGGATTCCCTGCCGGTGTAGCTCAGGGGTAGAGTGCTTCCTTGGTAAGGAAGAGGTCACGGGTTCAAATCCCGTCATTGGCTCAAGTAAGTAAGAATTTGAACACTAATATATAACTAAGATTAAAATTAAGTAAAATGGCAAAGGAGAATTTTAACCGTTCCAAACCGCACTTAAATATAGGTACAATTGGACACGTAGATCACGGAAAAACTACATTGACTGCTGCGATTACTAAAGTAATGGCAGAAGCTGGTTTTTCTAAAACAGCTGCAAAATCTTTCGATCAGATTGATAATGCTCCTGAAGAAAAAGAAAGAGGTATTACGATCAATACATCACACGTTGAGTACGAAACTGCTAACCGTCACTACGCACACGTTGACTGTCCAGGTCACGCGGATTACGTAAAGAACATGGTTACTGGTGCTGCTCAGATGGACGGTGCTATCTTGGTTGTAGCTGCTACTGACGGACCAATGCCGCAAACTCGTGAGCACATCCTTTTAGGTCGCCAGGTAGGTATTCCTAGAATCGTTGTATTCATGAACAAAGTGGATATGGTTGATGATGCTGAGTTGTTAGAGCTAGTTGAAATGGAAATCAGAGACTTGTTGTCTTTCTACGAATATGATGGAGATAATGGTCCAGTTATCCAAGGTTCTGCTTTGGGTGGATTGAACGGAGATGCTACATGGGTTCCTAAAATTATGGAATTGATGGAAGCTGTTGACAACTGGATTGAAGAGCCGGTTCGTGACGTTGCTAAGCCATTCTTGATGCCAGTTGAAGACGTATTTACAATTACAGGTCGTGGAACTGTTGCTACAGGTCGTATCGAAACTGGAGTTGCAAACACAGGAGATGCTGTTGAAATCATCGGTATGGGAGCTGACAAATTGACTTCTACAATTACTGGAGTTGAGATGTTCCGTAAAATCCTTGACAGAGGTGAAGCTGGAGATAACGTAGGTTTGTTGTTGAGAGGTATTGATAAAGCTGATATCAAAAGAGGTATGGTTATTATTAAGCCAGGATCAGTTAAGCCACACGCTAAATTCAAAGCTGAGGTTTATATCTTGAAAAAAGAAGAAGGTGGTCGTCACACGCCATTCCACAATAACTACCGTCCACAGTTCTACGTACGTACAACTGACGTAACAGGTGTTATTGCTTTACCAGCAGGTGTAGAGATGGTAATGCCAGGTGATAACTTGACTATCGAAGTTAGCTTGTTGAGCCCAATTGCAATGAACGTAGGTTTGCGTTTCGCTATCCGTGAGGGTGGTAGAACAGTTGGTGCTGGTCAGGTAACTGAAATTTTAGACTAATTATCTATTAAATAAATAGCCAGCAGAGAGCCTCTGGGTTGCTCTGCTGGTTTTTAATAAACGGGCGTAGTTCAAGGGTAGAATAGCGGTCTCCAAAACCGTTGATGGGGGTTCGAATCCCTCCGCCCGTGCAAAAATAAATTACAATGACAAAAGTTGTTAATTACATAACCGAAGCTTTCGGTGAATTAAAAAATAATGTTACTTGGCCGGAATGGGCAGAAGTACAGCGCTTGACAATTGTAGTTGCTGTTTTCTCTGTAATATTCGCCTTGGCAACATGGGGAGTAGACGTTGTTTTCGCAAAAGCATTAGCTGGTTTCTTTAATTTGATAAAAGGTTAATTTTTTGAGATGGCGGATAATAATGTGAAAAAATGGTATGTGGTCAGAGCGGTAAGCGGACAGGAAAACAAAGTCAAAGCTTATATCGAAACTGAAATCAACAGATTGGGAATGGCTGATTATATTTCTCAGGTGCTTGTACCTACTGAAAAAGTAGTGCAGGTAAGAGATGGGAAAAAAATCAGCAAAGACAAAGTCTATTTTCCTGGTTATGTAATGATTGAGGCTAATCTTGTTGGCGAAATACCTCATATTATCAAGTCTATTACTAGTGTTATTGGTTTCTTAGGGGAAGTTAAAGGGGGTGACCCTGTGCCTTTAAGACAATCTGAGGTAAACAGGATGTTAGGAAAAGTAGATGAGTTGGCTGTTAAGACAGACAATCATGCTATTCCTTTTACTGTTGGAGAAACAATTAAGGTTGTTGATGGTCCTTTCAATGGTTTCAACGGGACTGTTGAGAAAATCAATGAAGAAAAGCGTAAGCTTGAGGTAATGGTGAAAATTTTCGGTAGAAAGACGCCATTAGAATTGAGTTTTATGCAAGTTGAAAAAGTATAATTTTTGTTACACATATAGTAAAAACCGCATCTATCGCTTCCAAGATGATGCGTTAAATTTTTTAAACAATGGCTAAAGAGATTAGTAAAGTAGTTAAACTACAAGTTAAGGGAGGTGCCGCGAATCCATCGCCACCGGTTGGACCTGCTCTGGGTGCTGCTGGGGTTAACATCATGGAGTTCTGTAAGCAATTTAATGCTAGAACACAAGATAAGCCTGGCAAAGTGTTACCAGTACAAATTACTGTTTACAAAGATAAGTCTTTCGACTTCGTTGTAAAAACACCACCTGCTGCTATTCAACTATTAGAGGCTGCAAAATTGAAGTCTGGTTCTGGAGAGCCTAATCGTAAAAAAGTAGCGAAAGTTACTATGGATCAGATTAGAGCTATCGCTGAGGACAAGATGGCTGATTTGAACGCGTTCACAATTGAGTCTGCTATGAGCATGATTGCTGGAACAGCTAGATCTATGGGTATAACTGTAACGGGAGACGCTCCTTCTAATTAAGAAAAGACATGGCAAAATTGACAAAAAAACAAAAAGAAGCTGCATCAAAAATTGAGAAAAACAAGCTGTATTCTTTGAAAGATGCTTCTGCATTAATCAAGACAGTTGCTTCTGCAAAATTTGATGAGTCTGTTGATATCGCTGTTAAATTGGGTGTAGATCCAAGAAAAGCAAATCAAATGGTTAGAGGTGTAGTAACATTGCCTCACGGAACTGGAAAAGATGTTAGAGTTTTGGCATTGGTTACTCCAGATAAAGAAGCTGAAGCTAAAGCTGCTGGTGCAGACCACGTAGGTTTAGACGACTATTTGCAAAAAATCAAAGATGGTTGGACAGATGTTGATGTAATCATCACTATGCCGGCTGTAATGGGTAAACTAGGACCATTAGGAAGAATCTTAGGACCAAGAGGTCTTATGCCAAACCCTAAGACAGGAACAGTTACTATGGATGTTGCAAAAGCAGTTCAGGAAGTAAAATCAGGTAAAATCGACTTTAAAGTTGACAAGACTGGTATCGTTCATGCAGGAATCGGAAGAGTTTCTTTCGGTGCTGAGCAAATCTCAGAAAACGCGCATGAAATTATTCAAACATTAATCAAAATGAAACCAACTGCAGCGAAAGGTACTTACATTAAGAGTATCCACATCTCAGCAACAATGAGTCCTGCTATTGCTTTAGATCCTAAAGCGGTATAATTGGTAGTTAAAAATTTTTAGTATGACTAGAGAAGAAAAATCAATCGCGATTGGAGATTTAACTGCACAGTTAGCTGGTACAAATATTGTTTATGTAGCAGATATTTCTGGACTAAATGCAGAAACTACTTCAAGTTTAAGAAGAGCTTGTTTCAAAGCGGGTATCAAACTGGAAGTTGTTAAGAACACATTGCTTGAAAAAGCTATGGAAGCTTCTGAAAACAACTACGGTGAACTACCAGGAGTTTTGAAAGGAAACACTTCTATATTCATTGCAGACGTAGCTAACGCTCCTGCAAAAATCATTAAAGAATTCCGTAAAAAATCTGATAAGCCAGTTTTTAAAGGGGCATTCATCAACAATGAAATTTACATTGGAGATAACCTTTTAGATTCTCTTGCTTCACTTAAATCTAAGGAAGAAGTTATCGGAGAAATCATCGGATTACTTCAGTCTCCGGCTCAAAGAGTTATTTCTGCTCTTAAGAACCAATTCGCTAGCGAAGAAGGAGCTGAGTCTTAATCAGTACGCACAAATAAATTATATTTAAAAAATCATTTAAACGATAGAAAAAATGGCAGATTTGAAACAATTCGCAGAACAATTAGTTAACTTGACTGTAAAAGAAGTTAACGATTTAGCAACAATATTAAAAGAAGAGTACGGTATCGAACCAGCTGCAGCTGCTGTTGTAGTTTCTGGTGGTGGTGATGCTGGTGCAGCTGCTGAAGAGCAAACAGAATTCACTGTAGTATTGAAAGATGCTGGTGCTTCTAAATTAGCTGTTGTTAAAGCTGTAAAAGAACTTACAGGTTTAGGTCTTAAAGAAGCTAAAGACTTAGTTGACGCTGCTCCTGCAAACGTTAAAGAAGGTGTTTCTAAAGACGAGGCTGAAGGTCTTAAAAAATCTTTAGAAGAAGCTGGAGCTGTAGTTGAGCTTAAATAAGCTTACTAAGTTACAATAACTAGGTTTAGGCCTTGGACAGAGACGTCCAATGGCCTAAACCATTTTTCGTATAATAAAATTATATCAAGTTTTATTATAATAATAGTTTAAAATACGAAAAAGTTTTTGATCAATACGAAGACAAAAAATCAAACCGGATTATCCTGTTTTATTTTTCAAGATGTATTGATTACAAAAAGAAAAGTATAATTAAACAGTGTTTTACACAAAAAACTACTTTTTTTTAATCAAAATTTTGTCCATTGATGATAACAAATCAGACTGAAAGATTGAATTTTGCCTCGACAAAAAATATTCCTCAGTATCCGGATTTCCTGGATATTCAGGTAAAATCTTTTAAGGATTTTTTCCAACTGGAAACTAAATCTGACGAAAGAGGCAACGAAGGGCTTTACAATACCTTCATGGAGAACTTTCCAATCACAGATACAAGAAATCAATTTGTATTGGAATTCCTAGATTACTTTGTTGATCCACCACGTTATACCATTCAAGAATGTATAGAAAGAGGACTTACTTATAGCGTTCCTTTAAAAGCCAGGCTAAAGCTATATTGTACAGATCCAGAGCACGAAGATTTTGAAACTATTGTACAGGATGTTTATCTTGGAACAATTCCTTATATGACGCCAAGTGGTACATTTGTTATCAATGGTGCTGAACGTGTTGTTGTTTCCCAATTACACAGATCACCAGGTGTTTTCTTTGGACAATCGTTTCACGCAAATGGAACCAAATTATATTCTGCCAGAGTAATTCCTTTTAAAGGTTCCTGGATAGAATTTGCTACCGATATCAACAGCGTAATGTATGCTTATATCGATAGAAAGAAAAAATTACCAGTTACAACTCTGTTCAGAGCGATTGGTTTCGAAAGAGATAAAGACATTCTTGAAATTTTTGACCTTGCAGAAGAAATCAAGGTATCAAAAACAGGACTTAAAAAATACATTGGCCGAAGATTGGCTGCACGTGTTTTGAATACGTGGCATGAAGATTTCGTAGATGAGGATACAGGAGAAGTTGTATCTATTGAGCGTAACGAAATCATCCTTGATCGTGATACAGTTATCGATAAAGATAATGTTGAAGAAATCATTGATGCCAACGTAAAAACAATCTTATTGCATAAGGAAGATGCAAATCAGGGAGATTATGCTATCATCCACAACACTTTGCAAAAAGACCCGACAAACTCTGAAAAAGAAGCTGTTGAGCACATCTACCGTCAGTTGCGTAATGCAGAACCGCCTGATGAAGAAACGGCTCGTGGCATTATTGATAAATTGTTCTTCTCAGACCAACGTTACAACTTAGGTGAAGTAGGTCGTTACAGAATGAACAAAAAATTAGATCTTGATATCCCTATGGACAAACAGGTTTTGACCAAAGAAGATATCATCACTATCGTTAAATACCTGATCGAATTGATCAACTCTAAAGCAGAGATTGATGATATCGATCACTTGTCAAACCGTCGTGTTAGAACTGTAGGCGAGCAGCTTTCAGCTCAATTCGGTGTTGGTTTGGCTCGTATGGCAAGAACCATTCGTGAGAGAATGAACGTTAGAGATAACGAGGTGTTTACACCAATTGACTTGATCAATGCCAAAACATTATCATCAGTTATCAACTCTTTCTTTGGAACAAACCAGTTATCTCAGTTCATGGACCAAACAAACCCATTGGCAGAGATTACACACAAAAGAAGATTGTCTGCCCTTGGACCTGGTGGTCTTTCGAGAGAAAGAGCAGGTTTCGAGGTTCGTGACGTTCACTATACGCACTACGGACGTTTATGTCCTATTGAAACACCGGAAGGACCAAACATCGGTTTGATTTCTTCTCTTGGGGTTTACGCAAAAGTAAACGGAATGGGATTCATCGAAACTCCTTATCGTAAGGTGACTGATGGAAAAGTAGATTTGGTTTCTGAACCGGTTTATTTGAGTGCTGAGGAAGAAGAAGGTAAGATGATTGCTCAGGCCAACATCGAAATGAATGATGATGGACAGATTACTGCCGATAAGGTAATTGCCCGTGAAGAAGGTGATTTCCCGGTTGTAGAACCAAATGTTGTTCACTATACAGACGTTGCGCCAAACCAGATTGCTTCGATTTCTGCATCTTTGATTCCTTTCCTGGAGCATGATGATGCGAACCGTGCGTTGATGGGATCAAACATGATGCGTCAGGCGGTTCCTTTATTAAGACCGGAAGCTCCAATCGTGGGTACAGGTCTTGAAAGACAGGTAGCGTCTGATTCCAGAGTTTTGATTAATGCAGAAGGTGACGGAACAGTAGAATATGTTGATGCTAATATCATCACTATTAAATATGACAGAACTGATGAAGAAAGAATGGTAAGTTTTGACCCGGATGAAAAAACTTATAATTTGATCAAATTCAGAAAAACCAACCAGAGTACTTCAATCAACCTGAAGCCTATCGTAAGAAAAGGAGACAGAGTTGTTAAAGGACAGGTGCTTTCAGAAGGTTATGCAACTCAAAATGGTGAGCTTGCTTTAGGTAGAAACCTTAAAGTAGCGTTCATGCCTTGGAAAGGGTACAACTTCGAGGATGCAATCGTAATCTCTGAAAAAGTGGTTCGTGATGACATTTTCACCTCTATCCATATCGATGATTATTCATTGGAGGTTAGAGATACTAAACTGGGTAACGAAGAATTAACGAACGATATTCCAAACGTTTCAGAAGAAGCTACCAAAGATTTAGATGAAAATGGTATGATCAGAATTGGAGCCGAAGTAAAACCTGGCGACATCCTGATTGGAAAAATCACTCCAAAAGGAGAATCAGACCCAACACCGGAAGAAAAACTTTTAAGAGCAATCTTTGGTGATAAGGCTGGTGATGTAAAAGATGCTTCATTGAAAGCTTCTCCTTCATTACACGGTGTGGTTCTTGATAAAAAATTATTCGCGAGAGCGGTAAAAGATAAACGTAAGAGAGGTAAAGACAAAGATGATTTGGCCGCTCTTGAAATGGAATTTGAAACCAAATTTGTTGAATTAAAAGACAAGCTTGTTGACAAACTTTTCAATATCGTAAACGGAAAAACTTCGCAAGGAGTTATGAATGATTTGGGTGAAGAAGTATTGCCAAAAGGTAAGAAATACACTCAAAAAATGTTAAATGCTGTTGAAGATTTCGCACACTTAAGCAAAGGACAGTGGGTTGCTGATGACGAAACCAATAAAATGGTTAACGACTTGATCCACAACTATAAGATTAAGCTAAACGATCTTCAGGGTGCATTGCGTAGAGAGAAATTCACGATTACTGTTGGAGATGAGTTACCAGCCGGAATCTTGAAATTGGCAAAAGTGTACATTGCTAAAAAACGTAAGCTGAAAGTAGGGGATAAGATGGCAGGACGTCACGGTAACAAAGGTATTGTTGCCAGAATCGTTCGTCACGAAGATATGCCTTTCCTGGAAGACGGAACACCAGTTGATATCGTATTGAACCCACTTGGGGTACCTTCACGTATGAACATCGGTCAGATTTATGAAACAGTACTGGGATGGGCCGGACAAAAATTGGGTAGAAAATTCGCTACTCCAATCTTCGACGGTGCTTCTTTGGATGAAATCAATAAATTGACTGACGAAGCCGGAATTCCAAGATTCGGACATACTTACCTTTATGATGGAGGAACAGGTGAGCGTTTCCACCAGCCAGCAACTGTCGGAGTTATCTATATGCTGAAACTTGGACACATGGTTGATGACAAGATGCACGCACGTTCTATCGGACCATACTCGTTGATCACTCAGCAGCCTCTTGGAGGTAAAGCACAATTCGGAGGTCAGCGTTTTGGAGAGATGGAGGTTTGGGCTCTTGAAGCTTACGGTGCATCAAGCACGCTTAGAGAAATTTTGACTGTTAAATCAGATGACGTTATTGGTAGAGCTAAAACTTACGAAGCTATCGTTAAGGGTGAAACTATGCCAGAACCAGGATTACCAGAATCGTTCAACGTATTGATGCACGAATTGAAAGGTCTTGGATTAGACATCAGATTAGAGGAATAGTTTTTAGTTCCGGAGTTTAGGATATCCATCCTAAACTCCGGGCTTTAAGCAAATAAAAGGTTTTCAATATCACAATATCAATAGTAAAGACTATGATGAACAGAAATAAAGATAAAAACCAAATTAAAAGGTTTGACAAAATTTCGATAGGATTAGCTTCTCCAGAATCTATCTTGGCTGAGTCAAGAGGTGAGGTTTTGAAGCCGGAAACTATCAACTATAGAACCCACAAACCAGAGCGTGACGGTCTTTTCTGCGAACGAATTTTCGGTCCTGTAAAAGATTTCGAATGTGCTTGTGGTAAATATAAAAGAATCCGCTACAAAGGTATCGTTTGTGACCGTTGTGGTGTGGAAGTTACTGAAAAGAAAGTACGTAGAGATAGAGTAGGTCACATCAATTTGGTGGTGCCAATTGCTCACATCTGGTATTTCCGTTCACTTCCAAACAAAATTGGTTATATCCTTGGACTTCCGTCTAAAAAACTGGATATGATCATTTACTACGAAAGATATGTAGTAATCCAGCCAGGTATCGCTAAAGGTCCTGATGGAGATTCATTACATAGATTGGACTTCCTGACAGAAGAAGAGTATCTAAATATTTTAGATACGCTTCCAATGGAAAACCAATATTTAGATGACAACGATCCAAACAAATTCATCGCCAAAATGGGTGCTGAATGTATCATGGACTTGTTGGCAAGAATTGATTTGGATGAATTGTCATACGAATTAAGACACTCTGCAAACAACGAAACCTCTAAGCAACGTAAGACTGAAGCTTTAAAGAGACTTCAGGTTGTTGAATCATTCCGTGAGTCTAACGAAAACCGTGAGAACCGTCCGGAATGGATGATCATGAAAGTAGTTCCGGTTATCCCGCCAGAATTGCGTCCGTTGGTGCCGCTTGATGGTGGTCGTTTCGCAACGTCAGATTTGAACGATTTGTACAGAAGAGTAATCATCCGTAACAACCGTTTGAAGCGTTTGATGGAAATTAAAGCTCCGGAAGTAATCCTTCGTAACGAAAAACGTATGTTGCAGGAATCTGTTGACTCGTTATTCGATAACACAAGAAAAGCTTCTGCTGTAAAAACAGAATCTAACAGACCATTAAAATCACTTTCTGATTCCTTGAAAGGTAAGCAGGGACGTTTCCGTCAAAACCTTTTGGGTAAACGTGTGGATTATTCTGCCCGTTCGGTAATTGTCGTTGGACCTGAATTGAAATTATTTGAATGCGGTCTTCCAAAAGATATGGCAGCTGAACTTTACAAACCTTTCGTAATCCGCAAGCTGATTGAAAGAGGAATTGTAAAAACAGTAAAATCTGCCAAGAAGATTATTGATAAAAAAGAACCGGTAGTATGGGATATCCTTGAAAATGTAATTAAAGGACACCCTGTATTACTGAACCGTGCTCCTACATTGCACAGATTGGGTATCCAGGCGTTCCAGCCAAAACTAATCGAAGGAAAAGCAATTCAGCTTCACCCATTGGTTTGTACGGCATTTAACGCGGATTTCGATGGTGACCAGATGGCAGTTCACTTGCCACTTGGGCCAGAGGCTATCCTGGAAGCTCAATTGTTGATGTTGGCTTCTCACAATATCTTGAACCCTGCTAACGGTGCTCCAATTACGGTACCTTCTCAGGACATGGTTTTGGGTCTGTACTACATGACCAAAGAGCGTTTGTCTACTCCAGATCACAAAATTTTGGGTGAAGGATTGACATTCTACTCTGCTGAAGAAGTAAACATTGCCTTGAATGAAGGAAGATTGGAATTAAACGCCCGAGTGAAAATCAGAGCTAAAGATTTCAATGAAAATGGAGAATTGGTTTATAAAATCATCCAGACTACTGCAGGACGTGTACTTTTCAACGAAGTAGTTCCTGAAGCAGCCGGATATATCAACCAGGTATTGACCAAAAAATCGTTAAGAGATATTATTGGTGGAATTTTAAGTGTAACAGATGTACCTACAACTGCTGCCTTCCTTGATAATATGAAAGATATGGGTTACAGATTCGCCTTCCGCGGAGGTCTGTCATTCAGCTTGGGAGATATCAAAATTCCAGATCAAAAACAATCATTAATTGATGATGCCAACGAACAGGTAGAAGGTATCTCAATGAACTATAACATGGGTCTTATCACCAATAACGAACGTTACAACCAGGTTATTGACGTGTGGACTTCAACCAATGCTTTGCTTACAGAATTAGCAATGAAAAACATTAGAGAAGATCAGCAAGGATTCAACTCTGTGTATATGATGCTTGACTCTGGGGCGAGGGGTTCTAAAGAGCAGATTCGTCAGCTGACCGGTATGCGTGGATTGATGGCTAAGCCTAAAAAATCGACTGCCGGTGGTGGTGAAATTATCGAGAACCCGATTTTGTCTAACTTTAAAGAAGGTCTTTCCATCCTTGAGTACTTTATCTCTACTCACGGTGCTCGTAAAGGTCTTGCGGATACCGCTTTGAAAACGGCGGATGCGGGTTACTTGACAAGAAGATTACACGACGTTTCTCAGGACGTTATCGTAAACACAGAAGATTGCGGTACGTTGAGAGGTGTTGAAGTAGGAGCATTGAAAAAAAATGAAGAGATTGTTGAAACTCTTGGAGAAAGAATCTTAGGACGTGTAGCTTTACAAGATGTAATCAACCCGCTTACCAGCGAAGTTTTGGTTGCAGCTGGTGAACAAATTACAGAAGCTGTTGTTAAATTGATTGACGAATCGCCAATTGAAAAAGTGGAAGTTCGTTCGCCATTAACATGTGAAGCAGACAAAGGAATTTGTGCTAAATGTTACGGAAGAAACTTGGCAACCGGAAAAATGACCCAAAAGGGTGAGGCTGTTGGTGTAATTGCAGCACAGTCAATTGGTGAGCCAGGTACACAGTTAACGCTTCGTACATTCCACGTTGGAGGGGTTGCTGGAGGTCTTTCTGAAGAATCAAGCATCACTACAAAATTCAGCGGTCGTCTTGAAATCGAAGATCTTAAAACTGTTAAAGGAGAAGATCTTGAAGGAAATACTACTGATATTGTGATTTCTCGTTCAACAGAATTAAAATTGATAGATGTTAAGACAGGTATTGTTCTTAATACACATAACATTCCTTACGGTTCAAGCATCTTTGTTAAAGATGGTGACGTTGTTGAAAAAGGAACGACTATCTGTAAATGGGATCCATATAACGGGGTTATCATCTCTGAATTCACAGGTAAAGTAGCCTATGAAGATTTAGAGCAAGGACAGTCATACCAGGTTGAAATCGACGAGCAGACAGGTTTCCAGGAGAAAGTAATTTCTGAAGGAAGAAACAAGAAATTGATTCCTACTTTATTAATTTACGGTAAAGACGGCGAATTGATCCGTTCTTACAACTTGCCGGTGGGTGCCCACCTGATGGTTGAAAACGGTGAGAAGATTAAAGCAGGTAAAGTTTTAGTAAAAATACCACGTCGTTCTTCAAAAGCAGGAGATATCACCGGAGGTCTTCCAAGAATTACCGAGTTGTTAGAAGCTCGTAATCCTTCGAACCCGGCTGTTGTTTCTGAAATTGACGGTGTTGTTTCATTTGGTAAGATCAAGAGAGGTAACCGTGAAATCGTAATCGAGTCTAAATTTGGCGAAATCAAGAAATATCTTGTAAAACTTTCCAGCCAGATTCTTGTACAGGAAAACGACTTCGTAAAAGCAGGTATGCCATTGTCTGACGGAGCAATTACTCCTGACGATATCTTGAGAATTCAGGGACCATCAGCAGTACAGCAATATCTTGTAAATGAAATTCAGGAAGTTTACCGTCTGCAAGGGGTAAAAATCAACGACAAGCACTTTGAAGTTGTAATCCGCCAGATGATGCGTAAAGTTCAGGTTCAGGATCCGGGAGATACATTGTTCCTTGAAGATCAACTTATCCATACTAAAGACTTTATCTATGAAAATGATAAGTTGTATGGTATGAAAGTAGTAGAAGATGCTGGTGATTCTGAAAACCTTAAACCGGGACAGATCGTTTCTCCTCGCCAATTACGTGACGAAAACTCACTATTGAAGCGTACGGATAAGAATCAGGTTGTAGCAAGAGACGTTATCACGGCTACTGCAACTCCGGTGTTACAGGGTATTACCAGAGCTTCGTTGCAGACTAAATCATTCATCTCTGCAGCATCGTTCCAGGAAACAACTAAAGTATTGAACGAAGCTGCTGTTGCTGGAAAAGTAGACATGCTTGAAGGACTTAAAGAAAATGTTATCGTTGGACACAGAATCCCTGCTGGTACAGGTATGAGAGATTACGATAATGTAATTGTAGGTTCTAAAGAAGAATACAATGAGCTAATGGCTGCAAAAGAAGAATATAATTATTAAGATATGAGCGATTCAAAACAACCACAAGGTCAGATTAATATTGAATTGGATGAAAAAACGGCCGAAGGAATTTATTCCAATTTGGCTATCATTAACCATTCAGCTTCAGAATTTGTATTGGATTTCGTAAGCATCATGCCGGGAATTCCAAAGGCAAAAGTGAAATCTAGAATCGTTTTGACACCGCAGCATGCCAAAAGATTATTAAAGGCTATAGGAGAGAATATCCACCGTTATGAAAGCGCCCATGGCGAAATAAAAGATACGGAACAACCTCCAATTCCTCTAAATTTTGGTCCTGCCGGACAAGCATAAACAAAAAAAGCCTCCTGAATTTCAGGAGGCTTTTTTATTTTGTAAAAGTTAACTCTTTAAAGGGAAAGCGGTATGTTATTGCCTAAATGATTTTTGTATAATGTTAGTTTTTAGTTCCAAAATCAACTTTCAAGATGAAGCAGTCCTGAATGAATTTTGTTGAAAGACCATTTCTACTAACTACTTTTTCGCTTACTCTTGTTTAAAGATGAATAAATGATAAATTAAAATATAGCCAAATAATAAACTTACTAAGAATTTTAAATATAATTTGAAATTATTTAAGTCCGAATATTGGTAAGTAAGTTTACCATTCATTACTAAAAAGAATACTACTGAAATAAAAATAAATAAAGGAAACTTTATTTTGTTTTTCATGATACAAATTATTAAATGCAATCAACAGCTGCCCATATTGCTCCAGTTACGGCACCAGTTACAGCTCCAGCAGCTCCGCCAAATATGCAACCGCCAACAGCGCCAGTTGCCGTACCGAGTACAGGGACAGTTACTGTGCCAACAGTGCCGCCTGCAATGGCTCCTCCTATACATCCTGTTATCATACCCGTTGCCAATCCTCTTCCAATTGCTTTGCCTCCGGTTTGTCTTAAGCAATCCCAGAAACCAAAAGTTATATATTGGTTATCTCTAAAAATTATAGGTAAATTTTCATAGCCGCTATTAATTAGTAGGCTGTTATTTGTTCCTACAATCATTGAATTTACCATAAATTTTAAATTATTTTTATCAACTTCATCTAAATTTAATTTGTCAATATTATATGAGTACTTTACAAGTATATCTAAAACTTTATCATCATTTGCACGGCTTAAATCTTTTAATAAAGGTATTATTGCATCACGATATTTATCATTACACTCTTCACAACTTTCATAAAATGCAATAAGATTGTCAATGTTTGAAATATCAACGCCTTTACTTTTTATGAATTCGATTGCAGGTTTTTGGATTTTAAGAATAGTGTTTTCAATATTTACAAAATCACGAGATAATTTTTCAACTGATTGACGATTTTTGAGAGTGTTAAAGTTACTTGAAGATGTTCTGAAATGTTGTGAAGAAGTATCGTTGAGTTCGTTTTTTGACTTCATTTCTGAATTCTCGTTCTCCTCACTACATGATGTAAAGAATAAAGTTGTAGTTAAAAAAATAATTGTACTGGCTGATAAAAAAAAATTTCTCATAGTATATAAATAAAAAATAATCTCTACTCTTTTAAGGATTTTCGAGTTACTCCAGTAGTATATGTATATGTTTTTTCAAATATAATTTCTTTACTATTATAGAATTAAGATATTGAAAGTCTAGATTGATTAATGGACTATATTTGTTTCTATTTTTTCAAACTTAATATGAAAAAAAATAATATGAACTACACAAAAGAATAGAATGTAAATTTGCATGTAAATTCTATCATTATGTGTAGTATAAATAATATACGCTATGATGGATATATAAGTCGCCTTGATTTAGAGGGATTTATTGCTTTTCTTATTAAAACAAATACTACTTCAACGTTTTTTATTGAACTTTATCGGGTTTATTTTTTTTTCGGTAACAGTTTCTCTAAGTTTATCTGAGAATTAAAATTTCATTACAAATACTGCAAATACTACCACACGCCAGCTAATTTCCCCTAAGATTAGAAGTTAATGTATTAAATTTATTTGGGATGAAGATTTTGTATAAAGAATCGAATGCTGTTGGTCGTAATGATGATACAATGCTGTCAGGCAATTCCATTGTCAGATTTTTTGTGTTTATGGTTTTACTTTTATTGAGTTGCGCAGGTCTTTTTGGTTAGACCATCAAGAATAAAGATTTTAAATAAGTAATGCTCTTCTTCCTTTTTCAAATTAGCGATGGAGGGCTTTTTTATGTCTTGGATAAAAGGTTAGAGTTTTTTTGTAAGAAAAAATTGTCTAAATAATTTTTTAAATAATAAAATCGGTAAAACTTCTCTAAAAGTTATGCATTTGTTGCAATAGTGTTAATGGTTAATTTCGTTGCTAAAAGTGTTTAAAAAAAGGTTTTTTGTTGCTTATGTCTGGTAGTTTTATTGCTGTTCATAAATTTTTTCTTTAAATATTAATTTTGTGTTAAATATTATATTAATTTTCCGCGTTGTTTGAATCGCATTTTTTTATGCAAATTACGGAAGATATTTTAAGGAATTTATCAATTTCTTTGAGGGTCTTTTGTTCTGTCCTATAATGTGGGATTCAATTAACAGATGTTCTTACTTTATTTTTAATCAATTTACTTAAACTATGATGAATTATTACACTCTTTCGAGTTTTAGAAAAACCTCTAAACTCAGAAAAGGGATTGGGAATTTGGCTGACCCCCGGCCTGATTCTATTTCTCGCGGAGCTAGGCCTTCTTGGATTAGCTTGTTTTTGATAGTCATGTTGATGGCTATGAATCATTCAGTTTGGGCCCAGAACTCGGCAAATTACACGTTTGCCACTTCCACTACAGGTTCACTGGCACTTGATATGAATGGCGGAGCCGTTGATATGAGTACAGGAACCACACAGCTGGTAGGTGCTGGTCTTGACGCAGCCGTTTCGGCTGTTACCAATATTGGATTCGACTTTCATTTTATGGGAAACAGGTTTACCCAGTTTTCGGTTCAGGAAGACGGAATCTTGCAATTGGGATCAACAGCTGCGCCAACCAATACTTATAGCATAAATGGAGGTTCGGCCACTTCTCCAAGACTTTCAGCTTTTAATGCTGATTTAAGAACAGGTCAGACTTCAGGAAAAGTTCATTATAAAGTATCAGGTACGGCACCTAACCGAGTTTTGGTTGTAGAGTTCGTTAATATGCAGCTTTTCTATACAAGTTCGGCAATGTCAGGAAATTCAACATGGCAGATACGACTTTATGAAAAAGGTAATGTAGAATATGTTTACGGAAGTATGTCGGCTGTAGATGTTGGTGCCGGAAACAAATCCCCTTCTATTGGTTTCTATACAGGGTCTGCAACAGGTGCTTTTGCTTCGGTTTTATATGCCGGTAATACTGTTTCTGTAACGAATCCATATGCTGCCAATCCGGCTGTAGCCGCTTTAGGAGCTATTGCCAATCTGGATTCAGCTGCTGATGGAAGCAGAAGAGTTTATCAGTTTATACCTCCGGGAAATCCGGGGAATGCACTAGCTACTGTTATTCCACCGCCTACATTTTTATCTTTTTCAAATGTTGGAGGAGGCAATATGACATTGAATTGGGCTGAATCTTCCCCTAATATTGATGTAGTAAAATATATAATTTTAAGATCTTCTGATGGGGGTGCTACTTATACACTGGCAGGTACTGTAAACGTAGGAACTACTACCTACAATGCAACTGGATTAACTCCAAGTACTACCTACTCATGGCGTATTTATGCCATTAGTGAAGGAGGTAAAAGTACAAACTTAGATGCTGTTCAGGCAACAAATCCTCCGGGCACTTTTACATCTATTACAACAGGAAACTGGAATTCAGCGGCAACCTGGGATGCAGGAAGCGTTCCGAATTCTTTTGACAATGCGGTAGTTTCTGCAGGAACAACAGTAACGGTTGATGCAACCGGTTTGTCTATAAACAATCTTTCCGTTGAAGGAACTTTAGCTTATGGAACTACACCAACCAATTTTACGGTAGGCAATAATCTAACAGTAGCATCAGGTGGGGTTGTAAACGTTTTTAACGGAACTACAGGAAAAACATTGACTGTTGCCGGAAATATTACTAACAATGGTGTGATTGATGTGTCCGTCGGTGCAACTACAGCTGGTAACTTAACATTAAGTGGAACGGCTGTGCAAACGGTGAATGGTTCTGGAACATTTAATACAGGTGTTATCAGAAACCTGACGTTCAGCAATACTGCAACGGCCACACCAAACATTAATTGGCTTATCAATAATGTAAAGGTGGCTTATAACCTAAACCTTACAGGAGCCAGAATTAATTTGGGTACAAATAAAATGACTTTTGGTAATGCTGCTGCTGGTAATACTTTGACTGCACCAGTAGGTACAGGATTCTTGTCAGGAGCTAAGTTTTCAAGATGGTGGACGGCTGCTGCAACAGGAACAGGTATTTCTGCGGGATCAGATCCTACAGGAACGGCAAGTAGATATCCGTTTATCAATGCTGCTGGTGACAGTAGAGCAATGTACATTACGAGAACCAACGCAACAGGTGCTGTAGCCGGTGAATTGGCAGTAATATATAATGATGCTTCTGGTATTACTTCAGGTTTGACCGTTGCAGACGGAGCTTATACCGTAAACGAAAGATATAATGGAAACTGGGTAGTTTCAAATGAAGGAACACCTATTAGTTCAAGCTCATATACTGTGGTTTTATTCGCGCAAAATGCATTTCCTGCATTAGTGAATGGAAATGCAAGAGTTATGTTTGCTAATGCGGCAATAGGAGGAGCGCACCAAAATGGTACAACAACTCCAGGAGCGCAAAGAATTACAGTATCTCAGACTGATTTATTGTCTGCTCCTTTATATGTAGGTGTTGCATCTTCTGATATTCCATTTATTTCTGTTGCTAATGGAAACTGGACTACGCCAGCTACATGGAATAAGAATGCAGTGCCAGGTGCTACTGATGTTGTAACAATAGCAAATAACACGACTGTAGCTTTAGACGGAACAAATACTATTACAGGTTTGACCGTAGCAACAGGAGGTACTTTGAATGCGGCAACCGGAAGTCTTAATTTTACAAGCCTTACAAATAGCGGTACCGTAAATATTTCAGGTGGTATTTTGGCAGCTTCAGGTACTGTTACAAATAACAACATAATGAGTGTTACTGGCGGTAGCTTAAGTGTTACAGGAGCAAGTACTACAGGTATCACAAATGGAGCAAGCGCTACGCTTACTGTTGGAGGAGGTACAATTAACCTTTCTGCTGCAGGAGCAAATAACCGTACTTTTGCAAATAATGGGGTTATGACTGTTACATCGGGAACTGTAAATGTTTTCGGTAACATGGTTCATAATGGAGGATCTACTTTCAATCAAAGTGGTGGAAATATCAATATTGACGGTAATGATGGCGGAAATGCTGCTAACTCTGTGGCTTCTGGAACAAATATCTTGAATATTACTGCAAATGCTGTAGCTAACCTAAGTCTTACAGGTGGTACGATTACTATTGTCGATCCTCCTCAAAGTTCAAGTACTTCAACCTATTCGTTGAGAATTTCACAAGGTGGTGCATATAATTCAGCTGGAGCTAACCATACTTTCAAATTTGGAGATGGTATATCTAATGATAGTAGTACTACAGGAAGTAACGGATTTTATGTATACCTTTTCCCGGGAAGTTTTATTTACGGTTTAGGAAATGTTACTGTAGATGCTGGGACTATCGGGACAAACAGATTTGTGAGAACAACTTCTACTGTGCCAATTAAAGGTAATCTGAATATTATTTCCGGTGATTATCAAATGGGAAGTACACACCATTTAGCTGGAAACCTTATTAATAATGGTACTCTAACAGCAGGAAGTACTTTAAGTATCAATGATTATAATGGCGCTGCTGTAGTTTCTACAAATGCTCAGACTATTTCCGGAGCAGGTGTTTTCAGAAATTCAGCAACGACTACTACTGCCAACTTGACCTCTTTGACAGTTAATAATTCTAGTGCAACTGGTTTAACTTTAGATGTTCCTCTTTCTATTAGTGGTACATTAACGCTTACAAGCGGAAAAGTTAATACGACTAACGTTAATTTATTAACGTTAGGGACAGCTACTGCTGGTGGAACATTAACAGGAGGAAGTGCAACAGCTTATGTAAATGGTCCGTTGGCCAGAACTATAATCAGCGGTAACTCAAATACTACTTACCAATATTTCCCTGTAGGAAAAGCTGCTTATGCGCCAATTTGGTTAGCTCCGGCTACTACTGCGGTTTCTAACTTTAAAGCAGAAGCTTTTGATTCTAATACAGGTACAGCAGACGTAAGCTTACTTAATTTGTCTGCAACAAGAAGATGGGAAATTCCTTTAATGTCAGGTACAATTACTGATATGAATGTAAGATTGGGAGATGCTTCAATTGTGAGCACAAGTATCCCTGTTCAGGCGTTAACTCCCGCAGGTGTTTACACAAATGCTTTTGGTAGCGTTGCCACTTATGCAGCTGGAACGGCGGGAGCTCCTAATACTACTCAGTCCAATCTGCCTATTTCTGCCGCTAATTTCACAGGCTATGTTTCTTTTGCAGATTCTAATGCTTGTAGTGGTACTCCAAATCCAGGAAATACTGTAGCTTCTGCTACTACAATTTGCGCTGGTGCTTCTGTAGCATTAAGTCTGCAAAATGCAATTTCTGGTTCAGGTGTTACGTATCAATGGAAAAGTTCTACAGACGGAACTGTTTATAACGACATTGTCGGGGCAACCACGCCTACATTGACTGTAGTGCCAACGGTAGCTACATATTATGAGTGCGTAGTGACATGTTCTGCGGGACCAGCTACAGGAACTTCAACTCCTGTGCATATTGTTTTCACACATCAGGTAGCGACAAATACGCCGGCTACACGTTGTGGTACGGGAACTGTTCAGCTAGCAGCTACACCAAGTGCAGGTGCTACTATCAATTGGTATGCAGCTGCTGCTGGAGGTGCTCCGGTAGCTACAGGAAATACCTTTACAACTCCATCTATTTCTGCAACAACAACCTATTATGTTGCTGCTGAAGTGTCTACTCCTCCTGCAGCTAATACATTAGGAGCCGGAGCAACAAATTCAACTACTGCAGGACAATCTTTCTTCCCTGGAAGCTGGGGAGGAACCAAGACTCAGTATATTATCAGAGCTTCTGAATTGATTGCCGCTGGATTTTCAGGAACGTCTAACTTTACTAGTTTAGGATTTGAACCTACAACTTCAGGTCAGGCTTACCAAGGATTTACTGTACAATTGGCAAATACAACAGCAACGACAGCTCCTACAACTACTTTTATTAACTCAGGATTGGTGCAAGTATACGCTGGAACCGGAACCAATGGTGGATTTACACCAGTAGCTAACACAGTGAATACATTAGCTTTTGGAACAGGTGCAGGTTCATCTTCAGTGTTTAACTGGGACGGTAGTTCTAACATTCTTGTTACTATTTCATGGAGTAGTGTTCCAAGCGCTACAACTTCTTCAAATAGTTCTTTGAAAGTAGATGATGTAGGATTCGTAGCATCGGCTTACAGACAGAGAGATAGTGTTACTCCTGCAGCGATGTTAGCTGAAACGGATGTAAGCGGTACAACTAATTTCAGACCTAAATTTATAATTAACGGACAGTCAATCTGTTCTTCGCCAAGAGTTCCTGTTGTTGCTACAGTAACAACTGCTCCGGCTCTTACATTGAGTGGAAACCCGGCCGCGGTTTGTGGAGGTGTTGCTACTACAGCTGTAACAATTACTGCTGGTGCTTCAGATTATGATACGTATGTATGGTCGCCTTCTACAGGTGTTTCCGGAAATGCTGGTTCAGGATGGACATTCACTTCTTCGGCAACTACTGCATACACGCTTACTGCAACCAACACTACAAGTGGATGTTCTAATACCGCAACAGTGAACGTTACTGTAAATACAACTCCTCCTGCAATTACTGTGACGCCTGATGCGCCTGCAGTTTGCGCCGGAAGTGTACAGCAATTGACAGTGTCAGGTGTGCCTACCTCACCAACTCTTGTTTCCGGAACGGGAGCTGCTACTTCAGGTACTAACGCTACTAATGCAACATTAGGTCCAAATCCATTCCAGGCATATTATGGTGGTACAAAACAACAGTGGATTTATACTGCAGCTGAATTGACGGCTTTAGGCTTTATTCCTAATACGCAGATTAGTGCTATAAAATTAGATTTAGCTACAGCCAATACTACTTATGCACTTAACAATCTTGTTGTAAAAATGAAAAACTCTGCTACAGCAAGTTTTGCTACAGCTACTTCATGGGAGGCGGGTATGACAACGGTTAAGGCTGCTGCTAACTATACTCCGGTTGTAGGCTTGAATAATTTTGTGTTAGACGCTCCTTTTACCTGGAACGGTACTGATAACTTAATTATTGAAATGAACTATAGCAATAATAACGGAGGTAATAGTACTACTTATAACACGGCTAAACATAGCCCTACAACTTTTGTAAGTACTATTTTCTATAGAGCAGATAATGTGACTGGTACAGCAATAGATGCATTTGTTGGAACTTCAAGTTTTACTTATAGCTCTAGAAATGATGTTACGTTTGAAATAATTGCTCCTGCAATTACCTGGACATCAACTGGAACAGGTGACTTGTTTACTGACGCAGCAGGTACAATTCCATACGTAGCCGGTAGTGCAGCAGGAAGAATATATGTGAAACCTGTTGGTAACACAACATATACAGCCACTGCTACTATTGGAACCTGTTCTTCAACAGACAGTACTTTGGTAACTGTTACGCCAACTGTTACTCCTAACTTTGCTGAAATTGGAACAATTTGTCAGTCATCTACGGCTCCAATACTTGCTACGACTTCTCCAAACGGAATTACAGGAACATGGTCTCCTGCAACGGTTAATATGAGTGCAAACGGAAGTTATGTTTTCACACCAACTGCCGGGCAATGTGCTACAACCCAAACGTTGAATGTGGTTATTACTCCACAGACTGTTCCTAACTTTGCACCAATTGCAGATATTTGTCAGGGCTCAACAGCTCCAACATTGGCAACAACTTCTCCAAATGGAGTTACAGGAACATGGAGTCCTGCAACAATCAGTAATACGGCTAGTGGAGCTTATGTGTTTACGCCAACTGCAGGACAATGTGCTACAACTCAAACGTTAAATGTAACTGTAACGGTTACTCCAGCTCCAACAGCTACTTCTCCACAAGATTTCCCTGCTGGTGCAACATTGGCAAGTTTGACTGTGAATGGTACTGGAATTATCTGGTATGACTCAAGTGCAGCTGGAAACGTATTGCCAGCTACAACTCCAATAGTTTCTGGAACTACTTACTATGCTTCACAAACAGTAGGTGGTTGCGAAAGTATTCAAAGAGTAGCAATACAGGCTGGTACGGCACTTAAAGTAGACGGTTTCGACAATACGAACTTTAAGTACTATCCAAACCCAGTAAACAATATTTTAACTGTATCTTACAGCGAAGCCATAACAGGTCTTAAGCTTTACAATATGGTAGGTCAGCAGCTGATTACTAAATCAGTAAATGCAAATGAAACACAGATTGATATGTCTCATTTGCCGGCAGGATCTTATTTGTTAGAAGTATCTGCAGGTAACAAGTCTAAGATGGTTAAACTATTGAAGAATCAATAATCAATTTTTATTGGTAAAATGAAAAGCCTCCTTCGGGAGGCTTTTTTGTTGTAAAAAAGTTATTGAAAAGTAAATTTTTAAATTTCTATAAAGAATTTTATTGTTAAAAATATTTTTTGTTATCGTTTAAAACACAATTAGTTTCGATGAATAACATAAAATGTTAATTCTTAACAAAAAGATAATGCGTTTGTTTAATATTTTATTAACGAATTCTTAACTTTGTGAAAAACAAATTTATAATGAAAAAAACTTTACTATTTACATCCTTACGGACACTGATGGTTTTGGTGTTTGGATTATTTTTTAATGGAGTATGGGGGCAAACTTCAGTTCAAAACTTTGGTACTGGAACAGCAAACCACACATCACAAACAGGATCTACAGGTATTATACCTAATCCAACTTCCGGAACTACTTGGGTAAGAGGAGGGGCGACAGCACCTAATGCTCCAATTAGTCTGTTGAATGGAACAAATCCTTTAGGGACTGATGGAAGTTATGTAAGAGGAACGGCATCTAGTTCAGGTTCAGTTGCAAAATTTTCTCCTATGGTAGGATATGCCGGAAGCACGGAGTTTTATACTTCTTTTAAAGTGATATTTGGGAATTCTACTGCTACTGCCGCAGCTGCTACAGGAAGCTGGTCCTTTTATCAAGGATCTGGTTCGATGTATTCTGATGCGAATGATTTAAGTAGTGCTGCAGTATGTATGGGTATTCGATTTACATATAATGGAGCAGGGAATGTAAGTATCACTTCAAGACAAGGTTCTAACTGGGTCACTACAGGACTAACTGTGACTTCTTTGACGCAACTGGATGTTCATACGGTTGAGATTATTGGTAACAATAAATCCAGTGGTGTAATTAATTATACATATAATGGTTCACCTGCGAGTGTAGCCGTTCAAAAACATGATTTGTATATTGACGGGGTTTTAATTGGTAACGATATTGCCTTGGGTGGACTGTCTAGCGGATCTAATGTTAACAGTACAACATTTATAGGGATTAGTAGTACTTCCAATGCTGCAAATATTTTTGTTGACGATGTGGTTGTCTATAATGCGGTTCCGGCATCTATTGGTACTGCTCCAACTTCAACAACCTGGGATGGAACGGCCTGGTCAAACGGAACACCAACATCTTCCCTTGACGCTATTATAGCAGGAAATTACTCTACGGGTGCAGCTGCGCCACAAGGGGCATTTACAGCTAAATCGCTTACGGTAAATTCAGGAATATTTACAGTGGCATCAGGAACTTCGGTAACTGTTGAAAATGCAATTGTAAACAATGCGGCTTCAAGCAACTTTATTGTAGAGAATAATGCGAATCTGATTCAGACAAATGCTGTAGCCAATACAGGATCAATCAAGGTAAAAAGAAACAGTAATCCGTTATACCGTTTTGACTACACTTTATGGTCGTCTCCATTAATCGGGCAAAATCTGAAAGGTTTTTCTTCAGCAACGCTTTCCAACAGGTTTTATACATACAACACTGCTACGGGTACAAATGGTGATTACGAAGCTGTTTTTCCAACGCAAAGTGAAGGGTCTTATAATTTTGAATCAGGAAAAGGATACCTGATCAGAACTCCGGACTCACATCCGGCTTATGTTGCAGGTAATCCTGGAACTGTTATCAATGCAGAATTTACAGGTGTTCCATATAACCAAAGTGTAAACGTGGCACTTTCAAATGCAAATACAGGTTTCAATCTTGTTGGAAACCCGTATCCATCTGCAATTTCAATTGCTCAATTGTTTTCTTCTAACTCAGATGCAATTGACGGAACAATCTGGTTCTGGAGAAAAAGAAACGGAGCTTCAGGTAGCGGTTACGCTACTTCAACAGGAATGGGAGTAACAAGTGCCCAGCCGGAAGCAGCAGCTCTTAACCCAAATGGTGTAATCAATGCCGGACAAGGATTCTTCGTAAAAGTGAAATCGGGAGCGACTCAAAATACATTGAATTTTAGCAATGCGCTTCGTTCAGCAACTACCGGAGGTGCATTTTTTAGAAATGCAAATACAACCGAAGTAGAAAGACACAGAATATGGTTGAATCTTTCTAACGGAACAGAGGTTGTAGGTCAGACTTTATTAGGTTATATGACAGGTGCTACTTCAGGTGTTGATTATGGTATTGAAGGTAGCTACTTTAATGATAGTGCCATCGCATTCACTTCTTATATCGAAAACAAGGAATTTGCAATTCAGGGAAGAAGTCTTCCTTTTACATCTGATGATGTGGTTCCAATGAGCTTTAAAACAGATGTTGCAGGAAACTATACTATTGCAATTGATCATGTTGATGGACTTTTTGCGGGCAGCCAGGAAGTTTTCTTAAAAGATAATACGACAGGACAACTTCATAATCTTAAATCAGGTGCTTATTCATTTGCGTCTGAAACAGGAGTGTTTAACAATCGTTTTGAGATAGTTTACAGAGCAGCACTTGGTGTTAAAGTGCCTACAATTTCTTCTAATAATATTGTAGCATACAAACAAAACGGTTCTTTGGTTATCAATTCCGGAAACTATGTTATGGAAAACATTGAGCTTTACGATATGAGCGGCCGTCTGATTTATACCAAAAATAATATCGACGCTTCATCAGCAGTAATAGCGAATCTTCCTATTGCAAACCAGGTTTTGGTAGTGAAAATTACTACGGCTGAAAATGGAACTGCCAACAAAAAAATTGTTTACTAATATTACCCCGTCAGATATGAAAAACTCAATTACAACAAAAATATCGAGCCTGTTGCTTTTGTTATTCCTAAGCACGGCATCTTTCGCACAAGATCCAACTGAAGCACCAGAGGATGAGGATGTAACGCCAGCGCCAATCAACGATTATATCGTGCCAATGCTTTTGGCAGGAGTGGTTTTAGGTTACACTTTTATTAAAGGAAAAGCGAAAAAGGCTTAATTGTTAGAAGCTCAAAAACAAAAAGGCTGTACATTGTACAGCCTTTTTTTATTGATGTTTTTGGATTAATCAAATTCTGAAGTAAAAAACAATTTCACGGTTGGGTATTTGTTTTGTGTCATCTGGATAGTAAAATCAGAATCGGCAAGAAATACCAATTGCCCGTATTTGTCATGGGCCAAAAACTTTTGCTTGATACGTTTGAACTCCTTAAACTCTTCATTTCGGGCATCATCAGGTTTTACCCAGCATGCTTTATGTACCGGAAAGTTTTCATACGAACATTTAGCCCCGTATTCATGCTCCAATCTGTATTGGATAACTTCATACTGCAAAGCTCCCACGGTCCCGATTACTTTTCTGTTGTTCATTTCCAAAGTGAAAAGCTGGGCTACACCTTCATCCATCAGCTGGTCAATTCCTTTTTCAAGCTGTTTCGATTTCAACGGATCGGCATTGTTGATATAACGGAAATGTTCCGGCGAAAAACTAGGAATTCCCTTAAAGCTCATCAATTCGCCTTCCGTTAAGGTGTCACCAATTTTAAAATTCCCGGTATCGTGCAGACCTACAATGTCACCCGGATAAGAGATATCGACAATTTCTTTTTTCTCGGCAAAGAAAGCATTCGGACTTGAGAATTTTAAAGTTTTATTCTGGCGTACATGCAAATAAGGCTTGTTTCTTTCAAAAGTACCCGATACGATTTTGACAAAAGCCAGTCTGTCCCTGTGTTTTGGGTCCATATTGGCGTGTATTTTAAATACAAATCCCGACATTTTACTTTCGTAAGGGTCAACCAATCTTGTTTCTGATTCTTTCGGTCTTGGCGAAGGTGCAATTTCTATAAAGCAATCCAAAAGCTCACGAACTCCGAAGTTATTCAGGGCAGAACCAAAAAATACAGGCTGTAGTTTTCCTTCAAGATAGGCCTCCCTGTTAAAGCTTGGATAAACTTCTTCAATCAGTTCCAGTTCCTCACGCAGTTTATCTGCCGGTTTTTGGCCGATGATTTTTTCCAGTTCAGGATTCTGGACATCAGAAAAAGCAATGGTTTCTTCAATGTTTTTACGGCTGTCGCCACTAAAAAGATTGATGTTTTTCTCCCACAGGTTATAGATTCCCTGAAAATCATACCCCATTCCAATTGGGAAACTCAACGGAGTAACCGTCAATCCTAATTTTTGCTCCACTTCGTCCATCAGGTCGAAAGCATCTTTTCCTTCGCGGTCTAATTTGTTGATGAAAACAATCATCGGGATATTTCTCATTCGGCAAACAGCAACTAATTTCTCTGTCTGTTCCTCAACCCCTTTTGCCACGTCAATAACAACAATAACACTGTCAACTGCAGTAAGCGTTCTATAAGTGTCTTCCGCAAAATCCTTGTGTCCCGGCGTATCGAGAATATTGATTTTTTTATCCTTATAGTTGAAAGCCAAAACCGAGGTCGAAACCGAAATTCCTCTCTGGCGCTCAATTTCCATAAAGTCGGAAGTGGCACCTTTCTTAATTTTATTGTTTTTTACGGCTCCGGCTTCCTGAATCGCTCCTCCAAACAAAAGTAATTTTTCAGTCAGTGTTGTTTTTCCGGCATCGGGATGCGAAATAATCCCAAAAGTTCTTCTTCTTTCTATTTCTTTTTGAAAACTCATATCCTGTATAAAAATGGATTGCAAAAATACTATTTATTCAACAAATAATCAGCGTATAATAATAACAAGAAACCGGAGTTATGCTTTTTTATAAATACGGCGTCCCAATACATGAAAATATCGCTAATAATTTGTTAATAAATTTTTGTTAATAGTAAGGCCCGTACTTGTTTAATGCGTTTGAATTGTTACTTTTGTTGATTGCTATTCAGGCGTTAAATTAATTCCCAACTTATAGAATTTACATAATGAAATTAAAACAATTGTTCTTCGGAGTACTGCTTTCCGCAAGTTTTACGAGTTTTGCTCAAAATAACAATAAGGAAGTTTTATTTACAATTGACGGTAAGCCTTATTATACCGACGAATTTGCAAGGGTTTACAATAAAAATATTGATTTGGTAAAAGACGAATCCCAAAAAGATTTAAATCAATATCTGGACTTATTTGTAGGTTATAAGTTGAAAATTAATAAAGCCAATAAGCTGGGACTTCAAAACGGACAGGCCTATCAGGCGGAATTAAAGTCATACAGAAACCAACTTTCAAAAAATTATCTTACGGATTCCAAGGTTACACAGGAATTAATCGAAGAAGCCTACCAAAGGTCACAGAAAGAAATCAAGGCAGCCCACATCTTGTTTATGGTAGATGAGAATGCTTCGCCGGAAGATACTCTTAAAGCCTATAAAAAAGCAGTTGAGGTTAGGGAAAAAGCCTTGAAAGGTGAAAACTTTGGTGACCTGGCTGTTAAATATTCCGAAGATCCTTCAGCGAAAGAAAATAAAGGAGAGTTAGGTTATTTTTCAGCTTTCAGAATGGTATATCCATTTGAATCTGCAGCCTACAAAACTCAAAAAGGGCACATATCAAAAATTGTGAGAACCCGTTTTGGTTACCACATAATAAAAGTGGAAGACATCAGAGATAACCGTGGCGAACTTACAGTTGCCCATATCATGATTTTAAAACCAAACAACCAAAACCCTGAAGAAGCAGAAAAAGCAAAGGCTACAATTCAGGATATCTATAAAAAACTACAGCAGGGCGAAAACTTCGAAAGCCTTGCCAAGCAATTTTCTCAAGACAAATCGTCGGCTTCAAAAGGTGGAGTGCTGAATCGTTTTGGTTCAGGACAATTAAGTTCTGAAGAATTTGAAGACGCAGCATTCGCATTGAAAAACCCGAACGATTATTCAGCTCCGGTAGAAAGTAATTTTGGATGGCACATCATTAAGCTAATCGAAAAACATCCGCTTAAAACAGCGCAGGAAATGCAGTCAGAACTGGATGGTAAAATCAGAAAAGACGAGCGTTCACGACTGATTACAAATTCACTGACTGAAAAGCTGAAAAAGAAATACTCAATAAAAAGAAATGACAAGCTGTTTGCTGCAATTTCAAAAACAGTAAATGATAAATTCTATACGGGTGACTGGAAACTTCCGGAAAACATGAAGCCTTTTGAAGGAAACCTGGTTACAATAGATAAGAAGACAATATCAGGAGATGAATTTCTTAAATATTTGGTTGCACAACAAAGAGGTGAAAACACAATCAGACCAATCAGTAAACTGGTAGAGAAAAAATACCAGGAGTATGTAGATGCGAAAGTCAATGAGTTGTACAATAACAATCTTGAAAATGAATTCCCTGATTTTGCTGCTGTGATGGAAGAATACCGTGACGGACTGTTGCTTTTTGACCTGATGGAAAAAGAAATCTGGGAAAAGGCAAAAACGGATACGATTGGTTTGCAGAATTTTTATGAAGCCAGAAAAAATAATTACCGTTGGGGGAATAGGGTAGATGCACTGATTCTTTCTTCAACAAAAATGGATATGGCTAAAAAAGCACAAAAATTGTTGAAACAAGGAAAATCAGCTGAATTTATCAAGGAAAAATTCAACCAGAACGGCAAAGTTGAGGTAATGTCAAATGCCGGAATATTTGAAGAAAACAGTGATGCTCTGCCAAAAGGCCTTGAAAAGAAAGACGGTGTTTCCGGAATTATAAAAGATGGTGAGTATTATTTTGTTGTCAAAATAAACAAGCATCTTGAAGCTGGTCCAAAAACATTGGAAGAGGCAAAAGGAAAAGTTGTGAACGATTACCAACAATATCTTGAAGAAAAATGGGTTAGTGATTTGAAACAGGAATTCAAGGTAGATGTTAACCAGCCTGCTTTTGAAAAGGTGAAAAAGCAGATAAAGTCGTAAATGAAGAAGTATGCAGTCATAGGATTGCTGTCGTTTTTTGCTTCATGTAATACCAAACCGGAAGCAAAACCACAAGCCATTGCCAGAGTAAATGACTCATACTTGTTTAAGGATGAAATTAAGGACCTGGTGCCGCCGGGAACTTCAAAAGAAGACAGTATAGTAATTGTCAGGAATTTCATCGACCGTTGGGCATCACAGAAATTGATGATGAATGCGGCAGAGCTTAATTTGAGTGCTGACAAGCAGGCAGAATATAATGGACTTATCAGGCAGTATAAAATTGATCTTTATACAAAAGGTTATTTGGAAGAATTAGTAAAGACTACAGTAGACACAACAATTACTGAAGCAGAGCTAAAAGAATATTATAAACAGAATAAGGAAAATTTCAAGACAGACGGAACTTTGGTAAAACTGCGTTATATACAATTGCCAAAAGACCACCCGAAATTTCAAACCATAAAAAGCAAATTTTTTGACTACAGAAAATCAGACAGGAAATTTTGGGATACTTATGGAATGCAGTTCAAAAGTTTTGTGTTGAATGATTCTGTCTGGGTTGAAATGAATCAGGTGTATCGTAAACTGCCTTTCATTACTCCAGACAACAGGTCGCAATATATTGCTGCAGGGAAAGCAATAGAAAAACAGGATTCTTTAGAAGTATATCTTGTGAAAGTCACAAACGTTTTGGATAAAAATCAAGTGAGCCCATACGAATATATAAAGCCGACACTGGAACAGGTGATTTTAAACAAAAGAAAATTAGAATTAATAAAAAAAATTGAAAAAGACATTACTGATGATGCCATTAAAAATGAGAAGTATGAAATCTATAATTAAGAATGCCTGTCTGATTTTTGGCTTTGCAGCATTTTTTAATGCCGTAAATGCACAGGAAATCATTCAGAACGATACTGTAAAAAAGGTCGTTCCGAAGCCTGTAAGCCAGAAACAGAAGATTGATGGAGTGATTGGCGTTGTGGGAGATTATGTGATTTTAGACTCTGATATCGATATTGCCTATATTGAAATTGCAAACCAGGGTAACCCTGTAAAAGATATTACAAGATGTCAGTTGCTTGGAAAATTGCTGGAAGATAAACTCTATGCACACCAGGCTGTTCAGGACAGTATTGTTGTGACAGATGCTGAAATCAATAGTATGATGCAGGAAAGAATCGATGCTTTTGTAGAGCGTGCCGGTTCGATGGAAAAATTATTAAAGATTTACAACAGGCCAAACGAGGAAGAATTCAGAACCTATTTCTTTGATATCTTGAAAATGGGTAAGCTGACTTCGGAAATGAGAAATAAAATCATTGAAAATGTTGAAATTACTCCGGAAGAAGTAAGGACATTCTTTAGAAAATTTCCTAAAGAAGAATTGCCACAGATTGGTGCGGAAGTAGAAGTATCCCAAATTGTAATCAATCCGGAAGTTACCAAAGAAGAACGTCAGAAAGTAATTGACAAGCTGAATGAATTCAGGAATGATGTAATGGCCGGTAATGGTAGCTTTTTTAGTAAGGCGGTGTTGTACAGTAAAGATGAGGGCACAAAATCTAATGGAGGTTTTATGCGTGTCAACAGAAAAACAAATCTGGTAAAAGAATTTAAGGAAAGAGCTTTTAGTCTTGAAGAAGGACAAATTTCAGAACCTTTTCAGACAGAATACGGATGGCATATTATTCTGGTTGAAAAAATTCGCGGACAGGATGTTGACCTAAGACACATATTGCTGATTCCGAAAATATCTGAGGAAGCCATGCAGGAAGCCAAAGACAAGATTATTGGAATCAGAAATAAAATTGTTAACGGCGAAATTTCATTTGCTGATGCCGCAAGAAATTCTTCTGATGAAAAAGAAACAAGAGCCAATGGAGGTGTATTGATTAATCCTCAAACGCTTGATCCTCGTTTTGACCTGACTAAAATGGATCCGTCATTATATGTACAGATTTCAGATCTTAATGAAGGTCAGGTATCACAACCAATGGTTGACGAAGACAGGTTGGGACGTAAGACATTCAAGCTGATTACCGTTACAAAACGTTATGATGCCCATACAGCAGACTATGCGCAGGATTATCTGAAAATTAAAGATTTGGCTTTGAAAGAAAAACAAATCAAAGCTATCAGCAAATGGACAGATGAAAAAATCAAGGAAACATACATCAAGATTAATGGCGAGTACAGAGATTGCGTTTTTGTAAACAACTGGCTTAAAAAATAATCAGACACATTTAACCGAATCGAATTTTAATAACCAAACAATTATAGAATGTCAGACGTAGCTGCAATACAGAATCTGGTTCAGAAAAGAATAGAGCTTAAAAAAGAAATCTCAAAAATAATTGTTGGACAGGAAGTAGTGGTTGACCAGATCTTGTTGAGCATCTTTTCAGGAGGGCATGCCCTTTTGGTTGGAGTTCCCGGATTGGCAAAAACGCTGATGGTCAATACGATTTCTCAGGCTCTTGGTTTGGATTTCAAACGTATTCAGTTTACGCCGGATTTGATGCCTTCTGATATTCTTGGTAGTGAAATTCTTGATGAAAGCCGTCAGTTTAAATTTATAAAAGGGCCTATTTTCTCAAATATCATTTTGGCAGATGAGATTAACAGGACACCGCCTAAAACACAGGCAGCACTTTTGGAAGCCATGCAGGAAAGGGCGGTAACAATAGCCGGACAGCATTATAAATTATCCCTGCCTTATTTCGTATTGGCAACCCAAAACCCAATTGAGCAGGAAGGAACCTATCCGCTTCCGGAAGCCCAGCTTGACCGTTTTATGTTTGCTATTAAATTAGACTATCCGTCATTTTCTGAAGAAGTACAGGTTGTGAAAAGTACAACGACAGATCAGACAGAAAAAATAAATCCGCTTTTCACAGCACAGGAAATTATCGATTTCCAACACCTTATTCGCCGTATTCCGGTAGCAGATAATGTAATTGAATATGCCGTGACGTTGGTAAGTAAAACACGTCCGGATAATGCGTTATCAAATGATTACGTGAAAAACTATTTAGACTGGGGAGCAGGACCCAGAGCTTCTCAAAACCTGATATTGGCTGCAAAAGCACATGCTGCTTTTAATGGTAAATTTTCCCCGGATATTGAAGATGTAAAAGCAGTTGCAACGGGCATTCTCCGTCACAGGATTATCAAGAACTACAAAGCAGATGCGGAAGGAATTTCGGAAGAAATGATTATCCAGAAATTAATGTAAGTTGTAAAATTTAATTGATTATCAGGAACTTTACACCAAAAGATTCTTATATGTAGATTTTATAGCTTGTCATGTTTTGCGACTCTGCGTGAAATAATTGCTCACAAAGGCGCAGAGTCACAAAAGTATTAAGTCTTATCAAAAAAAAATTATGAAAGTGAGCCTTTTCGGGTTTACTTTTATTTTATATGGATTCTTTAAATCTGTCTAATTATTTTAATCTGTGGCTAACTCCACTATTCTTTTATTTGGTATAAACTACTCGATAGTCATTAAAATTTATATTCTGTAGAAACTATTCACGAATTGTATTTCTATATTTGACAGAAATACAAACACATTGCTAAAGCAAGAACTCAACAATCCGCAACGCATTTTCGGTTTGGACCTCATGAGGGCTGTAGCCATACTTATGGTTCTCAGTTCGCATTGCCTTTGGATTTATCCTGAAAGCAACAGCTTTATTGCGCAACTTTTAAAACTTTTCGGGTTTTTAGGGGTTGAAATTTTCTTCGTTCTCAGTGGTTTTCTTATCGGAAGAATTCTTTTGCAGTCGTATCTCAAGGATGACTTTTCTTTTTCACGGGTCAGGGATTTTTTAAAAAGAAGATGGTTTAGAACATTTCCGAATTATTTTCTGATTCTGCTTGTCAATATACTCATAGCATCTGTTATCGGTTACAAAATAGAGTCGCTGTGGAAGTATTTCTTTTTTGTCCAGAATTTTAGCGGCGCCATGCCTGCTTTCTTTCCGGAATCCTGGAGTCTTGCCGTAGAAGAATGGGCTTATGTTGTACTGCCATTGCTTTTATTACTAATAACACCTTTTGTTGCGTCTAAAAACAAATCCAAATTCTTTATAATCCTTTTGGTTGTGTTATTGGTGTTTTTTTTGTTGGCAAAAATCTTTTGCTATCAAAACACGGTTCATGCCAATCTGAACGACTGGAATCTGTCGTTGAAAGCGGTAGTGATATACCGTTTAGATGCGATTTTTTATGGTGTACTGGCAAGTTGGATATATTGCTGTCACAATAACTTCTGGCAAAAAGGCAAATCATTTTTTTTAATCGCAGGCATTTTCTGTTTCCTGTTTATCTTTTTCGGATTTGGAAAAATACCTTTTACAGAAGAAGGCCTGAACAGGTTTCTCTATATTGTTTACCTTCCTGTCGTCTCTATTTCTATCGCATTTTTTCTGCCTTTTTTATCGGGTTGGAAATCGGAAAAATCAAAATTGAAAAATCCGATTGTCTTTATAAGCCTGATTTCCTATTCTGTATACCTGCTGCATTACAGTGTGATCTTACAGTTAATGAAATATTTTACTGATATTGAAAACTATCCGATGTTGCAAAAACATATATTTACTATTGTCTATCTGCTGCTCACAATATTTTTCAGTTATGGGCTCTATGTTTGGTATGAAAAGCCGATGATGGACCTGAGAGAAAAGTCAAAAAAATAACATTTTTACGAAGCATTTTTTCGCCTTTTTCATGCTCTGTCTGTAATTTAGAAACATTCTTAATTTATAGGGTGCTCTTTAGGTTGGCCTAAATTTCGAATTTGACAAAAAAAAGATTTTAAATTAACAAAAACGGAAAAAATTAATTGGTTTTTAATTATAATTTAATAATAATCATTAAAAATCAGATTTTGGGAATAATAATGTTTCGAAACACCGCTTTTTTTAAAAATCTTTCAAATATGGAGGGAAATGAGTAAATTTGCATTGCAAAGAAACAAACTAAAATATAAATAAAATAGACTAATTACTGATTATGGCTTTTGATATTGAAATGATTAAAAAAGCGTATGGAACAATGGCAGAGCGTGTTGATAAGGCACGTCAATTGGTTGGTCGTCCATTAACGCTTTCAGAAAAGATTTTATACTCACACCTTTGGGAAGGAATGCCTTCTAAGGCTTTCACCAGAGGAAAAGATTATGTTGATTTTGCCCCGGACAGAGTGGCTTGCCAGGATGCTACGGCACAGATGGCATTATTGCAGTTTATGCACGCCGGAAAAAATAAGGTAGCCGTTCCTACAACGGTTCACTGTGATCACTTGATCCAGGCGAAAGTGGATGCTGCAACCGATTTGGCCAGAGCAAAAACACAAAGCAATGAAGTTTTTGATTTCCTTTCATCAGTTTCTGACAAGTACGGAATTGGTTTCTGGAAACCGGGTGCAGGTATTATCCACCAGGTAGTTCTTGAAAATTATGCTTTCCCTGGAGGTATGATGATTGGTACGGATTCTCACACGGTGAACGCCGGTGGTTTAGGAATGCTTGCCATTGGTGTTGGTGGTGCTGATGCTGTAGACGTAATGTCGGGTATGGCCTGGGAATTGAAATTTCCAAAACTGATTGGTGTTAAATTGACAGGAAAATTGTCTGGTTGGACAGCTCCAAAAGACGTAATCCTGAAAGTAGCCGGAATCCTTACTGTAAAAGGAGGAACCGGAGCTATTGTTGAATATTTTGGTGAAGGTGCTACCGCTATGTCTTGTACCGGAAAAGGTACAATCTGTAACATGGGAGCAGAAATCGGAGCCACTACTTCAACTTTTGGTTATGACGATTCAATGCGCCGTTACCTGATTTCTACCGGAAGACCGGATGTGGCAGAAGCTGCAGATAAAGTAGCGCCATATCTTACAGGTGATGCTGAAGTATATGCTAATCCGGAACAATATTTTGATCAGGTAATCGAAATCAACCTTTCTGAATTAGAGCCGCATTTGAATGGTCCTTTCACTCCGGATTTGGCTACGCCAATTTCTAAAATGAAAGAAGAGGCTATCAAAAACAACTGGCCTTTGGAAATTCAGGTAGGTTTGATAGGTTCTTGTACGAACTCTTCTTACGAAGATATTTCACGTGCTGCTTCTTTGGCAAAACAGGTAGCCGATAAAAATTTAAAAACCAAAGCACAATTTACCATTACTCCGGGTTCTGAAGTGGTTCGCTATACAATCGAAAGAGATGGTTTTATCGATACGTTTGATAAAATCGGTGCGACTGTTTTTGCTAACGCTTGCGGACCATGTATTGGAATGTGGGATAGAGAAGGAGCTGAAAAAGAAGAAAGAAATACTATCGTTCACTCTTTCAACCGTAACTTCTCAAAACGTGCGGATGGTAACCCAAATACTTTGGCTTTCGTAGGTTCTCCGGAATTGGTGACAGCTTTGGCTATTGCCGGTGATTTAGGATTCAACCCTATAACAGATAAATTAATCAATGAAGACGGTCAGGAAGTAATGCTTGACGAGCCAACAGGGAACGAACTGCCTCCAAAAGGATTTGATGCAGAAGACCCTGGCTTTCAGGCACCATCTGAAGACGGTTCAGGAGTTCAGGTTATTGTTAGCCCAACTTCAGAAAGATTGCAGTTATTAGCTCCTTTTGAGCCATGGAATGGAGAAAATATCATGGGTGCTAAATTGCTAATCAAAGCTTTCGGAAAATGTACGACAGACCATATCTCTATGGCAGGTCCATGGTTGCGTTTCCGCGGACACTTGGATAATATTTCAAACAATATGCTTATTGGTGCGGTGAATGCCTTTAACCAAAAAACAAATTCTGTGAAGAACCAAATGAATGGAAAATACGATTCAGTTCCTGCGGTTCAAAGAGAATACAAAGCGGCAGGAGTTCCTACTATTGTTGTGGGTGACCATAACTATGGTGAAGGTTCTTCCCGTGAGCACGCTGCAATGGAACCTCGCTTCCTTGGAGTAAAAGCAGTATTGGTAAAATCATTTGCACGTATTCACGAAACTAACCTGAAAAAACAAGGGATGTTGGCACTTACATTTGCAAATGAAGCAGATTACGATAAAATCCAGGAAAACGATACTTTCAATTTCGTAGACCTGAAAGAATTTGCTCCGGGAAAACCACTTACTATTGAGATTTTCCACGATAACGGAACAACAGAAACAATCCTGGCAAACCATACATATAACGAAGGGCAGATTGGATGGTTTGTTGCCGGTTCTGCATTAAACCTGATTGCAGCAGCAGGAAAGGCTTAATTCATAGCCAATCATTTATAAAAAAAACTCCCGATTTATCGGGAGTTTTTTATTTTTCTATCTGGTCCATCCAGTTTCTGATTGCATTCTCTAGATCCTTTTGCCTGCTTTTTGCTTCCTCCAAATTTTTTATCGTGGCTATTTTTCTGCTATCAGAATAATTGCCTTCCAATAGCCCAGAAGTGTCAGTTATTTTGATTCCGGTTGGAAAAACAAGTAAAATTGGCTTGCCGGGGCGGATATTCATAACCAGGATATCCCTTTTGTATTCTTTAGGGTCAAAAGGTTTCATTTCACCCGAATAATAAAAACTGGGAGAATTCCATTTGATATGTTCGCTTATCTCATTATTGATTGCAAGAATAACTTGTCTTAAAAATGTAATCGTTTCGGAAATTGAAGGGTCAAGTTTTTGAATGTATTCAGTGACTTGTTCTTGTTCGCTAAGTTTTGACTTTGCCATATTTTTGATTAGCCTGTTTATATTTTGCTCTGAGGAATATGTTTTACCGGAAAATTGACCGAATTGGCAATAAAACAAAGCTTGTTGGCCATTTTGTGCAACTCATTTGCTTTTTCCAGCATGGAAGAGTCGCTAACTGTCACTATTGGATTTAAAGTGACTTCCGTAAAATGTCCTGAACCATCATTGTTCACGGTCATTTTTCCGGTAGCATTGTCTTCATAATCGGTTACGACTATTCCTGCATTGACGCATACATGCAGATATGACATCATGTGGCAGGCAGAAAGTGAAGCCAGCAAAAGATCTTCGGGGTTATGAACGGTTTTATCGCCATGAAAAACAGGGTCAGACGAACCTTTTATCTCGACTTTGTTGTCAATAAGAATTACATGGCTTCTTTCGTAAGCCCTGTAACCGGATGTTCCTGTACCATTGTTTCCGGTCCAGCGGACAGTCAGTTTGTAGTTGTGTTCTGGGTGCATTTGTGAAGTTTAAAAATCATTGTCTCACAAATTTAACCATTTTTAATATAGCTTCTTTATCTTACCTGATGAATAGTAAAATAGGATTCTTCGCCGCCAGATAATATTCCCACGGTAAGAACTCCTCCGCTAAAACCTCTGAAGGTCACTGTATCGCCAGTATTCAGCTGCATTAAGGTCTGTATGGATCGGTTAGGCGGATTGATGTTTATTCCCAGCAGCTGCACATTCATATAGCTTTCCCTTACATTGACGACGCCGTTTTTAAATATAGCCAGGCCAAAATCTCCGGCAGCTACAAGACCCGGACTGGCTTTAATAGCAGCATATACGGAATAGATTCCGGGCTGTTTTGCAGTAAAGGTATTGGTTGTAGTGTTGTATTCGTTATTGGTATCAAATTCTATTGTATTGAAAGGTATTGTAGTGTATGCATTTGCTAAAATACTTATATTGATTAATGCCGGACTGCCTGATGCAAATCCACCTTTGATAAAAGTCTTAAGGTGACTTTCAATAACACTTTTCGATGATATTCTTTGTGCATTGCCCATAGCATCTACTACAAGTATAGAGTCTTTTGCAGCCGTTGCACGCGTATTGCTGGTAGTGCTTCGTAACCTGAAATTACCGTTGACGTCTAACATAGCAGTTGGGTCGGTTGTGCCTATTCCTACCTGCGAAAATCCAAGTACTGGCAGTAGCATCATGAGATGGAGTAGTATTGATTTCATAACATTTTAGATTTGGGTACTATCAAAGTTATAAAACAATACATTAAATCGCAAAATGAGAATGTTAATATTTAATAAGTTTCATTTCGTGAATTATGTAAATAAAAAAATCCGCCTTATTGCTATGACGGATTTTTTACCAAAATTAAAATTCAAAAAACTACTAATAGTAAGAATACCTTCTTACTTTAGAGATGTATTTCGCTAAGCGAATTACCTGGTGGCTATAGCCATATTCGTTATCATACCAGATGTAGAGAACGATATTTTTTCCATCGGCAGAAACTATGGTTGCGTTACTGTCATAAATTGATGGAGCAGAAGTTCCTACAATGTCAGAAGAAACAAGTTCGTTATTAAGCGAATATTTAATCTGCTCAACAAGTTCTCCTTCCAAAGCATAATGCTTCATAATATTGTTGATTTCTTCAACAGATGTTTCTTTGTTTACTTCAAGATTCAACACTACAAGCGAACCGTTTGGAACAGGAACGCGGATAGCATTGGAAGTCAGTTTTCCGGCAAGGCTAGGCAATGCTTTTGCAACTGCACTTCCGGCGCCTGTTTCAGTAATAACCATGTTTAAGGCAGCGGCTCTGCCACGACGGTATTTTTTATGCATGTTATCAACCAGATTCTGGTCGTTTGTATAGGCATGGATAGTTTCCAAATGTCCTTTTACAACGCCTAAAGTATCTTCAACTGCCTTTAAGATTGGAGTAATAGCATTTGTAGTACAGGATGCGGCAGAGAAGATGTTTACTTCGTCCGGATTGTATTCGTTGTGGTTAACACCATGAACGATGTTTGGAACGCCTTTTCCTGGAGCCGTAAGTAAAACTTTATCAACACCGTTTGATTTCAGGTGTCTGGCCAAAGCTTCCTGTGTTGTGAAAGCACCTGTATTGTCTATTACCAGGGCATCAGAAATTCCATAAGTTGTATAATCGATTTCTTCCGGGCTTCCTGCCGTAATAACGTGAACAGTAGTTCCGTTAATAATCAGGGAATTGTTTTCCGGGTCTGCAGCAACAGAACCCTGGAAGTCACCATGAATAGAGTCATATCTCAAAAGAGAAGCTCTTTTCTCTAAGCTTGTAGCATCATTTTTTTCACGAACCACAATCGCTCTCAATCGCAACTGTGTTCCTTTTCCTGTCTTAGACATCAATTCACGTGCGAGTAGTCTTCCAATACGCCCAAAACCGTATAATACAACATCTTTCGGCTTGTTGTTTGGAAAATCTTTTGCGTTTTTCAATTTGTCAATAACAAAAGCCTTCGCATCATTGTATTTGTTGTCCTCCAGATGGTATTCGTAAGTTAGTTTACCAATATCCAATTTCGCAGGAGGAAGGTCTAAAGATAAGATGGCACGTGCAATTTCAACAGAGTCAAAAACATTAATAGGTTTTCCGACAAATTCTCCGGCATATTCGTGAAGATTGATAATGTCGCTTACATTCGTGTTGATTAGCTGATTTTTGAAAAGAACCAATTCAATAGACTTGTCATACCATAAATCACTAATGATTTTAATGAATTCTACGCCAGCTCTTCTTCTGTCTGCCTGAAAAGAAAGCTCTTTTTCGTATAATGCGGTCTTTGTCATAATGTAAAAAAATGTAGTTTAGTGTGTTGTGCATATTTTGATGGCGCAAAAGTATAGATTTCAAACGTTTTCGTAAAGTATTTTATTAAAAAAATTTACATAAAAAAAGCCAGTTGTGATAACTGGCTTTCTGTGGCAAATATTTTAAGGCATACTTGCATGTTCGGGATAATAAATTGTCAAAATTTAATTTACTTCAACAAAAAATTTCACCAGTACGCCTTGCTTGTTAATCATGGTCAGTTCGACCACTGATTCGTTTGAGAGTTTTTCGTTGAGAATATTTGCGACTGTTTCGGTATCGACAGCCTTGGCATCGTTAATACCTATAAGAATGTTTCCTTTCAAAGCATTATAGTAACGCATGAAATGTTTATTAGTAATGTCTTTTACCTTTACTCCATAGTCAATGTTGAATCGTTTTTTATCGGAAGCGTCAAGGTTTTCAAAAATAATTCCGTTGAGTTCTGCATTGACAAATTCGTTTTTGGTTATGGTTACCGGCACCTGCATTGCTTTTCCGTTTCTGATAAATGTTGCCTTTACCACATCATTTGGACGTTTGGTATTTACGTAGCTGGACAGGTCAACATAACTTGAAATATTGGTGTTGTCTAATTTAATAAGGATATCGCCTTCCTGTATTCCTGCCTTGGCAGCACCGGAATTTTTAACCACTTTCTTTACATAGTAACCTTGAGAGGTAGAAAGCCCCATATCTTTTGTGATAGTGCTGTTCAATTCATAACCTTCCACACCAAAGACACCACGCTGTACATTTCCGTATTCCATAATATCTTCGATGATTTTTCGCGTAATGTTAGAAGGAACTGCAAAAGAATATCCTACATAAGAACCGGTCATTGAAGAAATCATAGTATTGATTCCAATCAGTTCACCTCTTGTATTGACTAAGGCTCCTCCGCTGTTTCCAGGATTTACAGCCGCGTCAGTCTGGATAAAAGACTGAATGCCTCTTTGGTCCAGATTTCTGGCTTTTGCAGAAATAATACCTGCCGTAACTGTTGAGGTCAGATTGTATGGGTTTCCTACTGCAAGTACCCATTCACCCACTTTCACATTGTCTGAATCTCCAAAAATGGCATAGGGAAGTTTTTTACCGGTATCAATTTTAAGTAGGGCAATGTCCATTTTGGAATCGGTTCCTACCAATTTTGCTTTATAGGTTTCTTTGTTGTTCAGGGTCACTTCCAATTCAGATGCATCCTGTATTACGTGGTTATTGGTAACAATATAGCCGTCTTCAGAAATGATAACCCCGGAACCGGTTCCTACCTGTGCCTGTTGCTGGCCTCCTTTATAGCCGTAAAAATATTCCAGCATCGGATTGCTGATGGTTCTGTAAGAAAGATTTTTAACGTGGACTACAGTATGTACTGCATTATCCGCTGCCGCGGTGAAATCAACTGCTTCTGCGCCCAATCCTACATTTTTCGTATAGTTAACGGGGGCAGTTGTCACAACTGATTTTTGATTGTCAGAAAATAAGCCGTCATTTTCAATAAACAGCTTGTAAGCGCCCAAAGTGGTTGCGCCACTTAATAGGGACACTAAGAATAAACCGGAAAATCGTTTCATAGTATTTGTAATTAAGTTATTTAATCGTAAATATATATTGAAAATTGTGCCATGATTTTAAGTTTAACTCCCGATTAACAATGATTAACTTTTCATTAAATATTCCTATTTTTGTTCTGATTAATTTTCTACCCTGGCAGGGTGTTTCAACACCCTGCCAGGGTTAATAAACAAACAAAAAATGCAACTCAACTTCTATAAATATCAAGGAACCGGAAACGATTTCATCATGATTGATAATCGTCAGGGATTATTTTCCAAAAACAATACCAAATTGGTGGAAAGTCTGTGTGACAGGCGTTTCGGGATTGGTGCCGATGGATTGATTTTGCTTGAAAATGACAATTCGACAGATTTCAGAATGGTCTATTATAATTCAGACGGCAATGAGAGTTCTATGTGCGGAAACGGAGGGCGTTGTCTTGTTGCTTTCGCAAAGCGACTTGGTGTTATTGGCGATGAAACTACGTTTGTAGCCACAGACGGATTGCACCATGCTACTGTCTTTGAAGATGGAACAGTTTCGTTGCAGATGAAAGATGTAGATGAGGTGAAAATAGAAGAAGGTTATGTATTTCTAAATACGGGTTCACCGCATCATGTGGAGCTGGTAGAAGATTTAAAACATTTTGACGTTAAAGGGAAGGGTGCTGCAATTCGATATGGAGCATTATACGGACAGGCGGGAAGTAATGTTAATTTTGTAAATCAGGAATCAGCTGACACTTTTTCAGTACGCACTTATGAAAGAGGAGTAGAAGATGAGACACTTTCCTGCGGAACCGGTGCAACTGCGGTAGCCATTGCGATGCATGCTTTGGGCAAAACAAATTCAGATAAAATCCAGCTAAATGTTGAAGGCGGTAAACTTGAAGTTTCCTTTGTTCCAGAAGGCGGAAAATATACAGACGTTTTCTTAAAAGGGCCTGCCACTTTTGTCTTTGGCGGAAATATTACAATTTAATAAAAACTCCTGATGATAACGCTGCAAGGAAAAACCATCTATCTGAGAGCTCTCGAACCCGAAGACCTTGAATTTGTTTTCGCCGTTGAGAACGATGAATCGATATGGGAATTCAGCAATACGCAGACTCCTTATAGTAGGTTTCTTATCCGTCAGTATCTCGAAAATGCCCATCAGGATATTTATGAAGCCAAACAACTGCGTTTGGCTATTTGCAAAAATGATACATTCGAGGCTGTCGGACTGATTGACCTTTTTGAATACGACCCAAGGAACAATCGTGCCGGAATAGGGGTTGTAATCAAAAACGAAGGGAATCGGAATCAGGGCATAGGCTCGCAGGCATTGGAACTGCTTATCCAATATTCTTTTCGCCAGTTAAATTTAAAACAGCTTTTCGCAAATATCAATCCGGAGAATGAAGCAAGTATAGCTCTTTTTACTAATTTTGGCTTTGAAAAAATTGGAATAAAAAAACAATGGAATCTCATCGATGGCGTTTATAAAGACGAAGCGATGTTTCAGCTAATCAATCAACAATCTTAAAAAAAAGTATTACGTGAAAATTAAAAAAATCGTTGCCATATTTTCAGTGCTTTTAGTGCTGGCATTATCTGTCTATGGTTATATGTTGTACAGAAAAATCTTTTCTGCCAATACCAATTTCTCAGAAAAAGAGGTGTATGTCTATATTCCGACAGATGCAAATTATGAAACTGCAGAAAAAATTGTAGCACCCTATGTTGAAAATCTGGATAACTTCAGGATGGTTGCAGAAAAGAAATCATACATTACTAATGTAAAACCGGGTAAATTTCTTTTGAAAAAAGGAATGAATAATAATGATATCATCAATTCGTTACGTATAAGCCTTCCGGTAAAACTGGCATTCAATAACCAGGAAAGACTGGAGGATTTTGCGGGAAGAATCGGTTCGCAGATTGAAGCGGACAGTACTTCTCTGATGAAAGCTTTTACAGACAAGGCATTTTTGGATGAAAACGGATTTACGGAAGAAAATGTACTGAGTATGTTTATCCCTAATTCGTATGAATTTTTCTGGAATACTTCTGCAGAGAAATTCCGTGACAGGATGGCAAAAGAATACCGTGCTTTCTGGAATGATGAAAGAAAGGCAAAAGCTGAAGCCCAAAATCTTACACCATTGGAAGTTTCTACTTTGGCATCAATCGTGCATAAGGAAACGGTAAAGACAGACGAAAGACCAAGAGTAGCGGGTGTTTACCTAAACCGATTAAAATCAGGAATAAAACTGGAAGCGGACCCTACGGTTATCTATGCCGTGAAAAAAGAAGCCAATGATTTTAACCGTGTCATAAAAAGAGTTTTGTATAAAGACCTTGAAACGGTATCGCCATACAATACCTACCGAAATTTTGGGTTGCCTCCAGGACCTATTGCTATGCCTGACGTGTCAGCAATTGATGCCGTATTGAATCCGGAAAAACACAATTACATCTATTTCTGTGCAAGCGTTACTAATTTTGGTTATCATGAATTTGCAGTGACACCTGCTCAGCATGAGGTAAACCGTCAGAAATATGTAGCCTGGGTGAACAAACAAGGAATCAAAAGATAGTTTTGAAATATCATAGCGCATTATATTTTTTATTCTTGCTGCTATTTACAGATGGCCTGGCGCAAAATCAATTTCAGGATTTTCTCAGGCCATCTGATAGTTTAAATATACCGCGAAGAAATGCCGTTGTTATTTCGGAAGGTGTAGCCATAACCGGAGCCTTAGTCGGATTGAGCCAATTGTGGTACAATGATTACGACAAATCCGGCTTCCATTTCAAAAATGACAATGCTTCCTGGCTTCAGATGGACAAAGCCGGGCATGTCTATTCTTCTTATCATATTGGCCGTTTTGGGGCAGAACTTCTGAACTGGAGTGGGGTTTCAAAAAAGGACCAGCTAATTTACGGAGCCACCACAGGTTTTGTTTTCCTGACCGCCGTGGAAGTCCTTGACGGCTATTCTTCTGAATGGGGATTTTCCTGGGGTGATGCTGCGGCAAATGCCTCGGGAACTTTGTTATATGTGTCGCAGGAACTGCTTTGGAACGAACAGCGAATTGTTCCTAAGTTTTCTTTTCACAGGACTCCTTATGCCAAGGCAAGACCGGAAGTGTTGGGCGCTTCTTTTTCTGAAGAAATTCTAAAAGATTATAACGGCCAGACCTACTGGCTTTCAGCCAATATCCATTCTTTTTTTAAGGAATCAAAAATCCCAAAATGGCTCAATGTGGCTGTTGGCTATGGAGGCGAAGGAATGATTACGGCAAATGACGAATTGGTCAATACGATTTTCCTACCCGAAAAGGAAAGAACGCGCCAATTTTATCTTAGTCTTGACGTTGATTTGACAAAAATTAATACCAATTCACATTTTTTAAAGACGCTTTTCTCTGTTTTTAATTCTGTAAAAATTCCTGCACCAACTATAGAATTCAGGGAGTTAGGCGGTATAAAGTGGCACTTTATCTATTTTTAGAAAACATTAACAGGCTGATTTTCAGATTAATATTATTTGTTGTATATTTGCCGCGTAGAAATTTCAAGATGGTGACAGCGCTTGAGAAATCAAATTTATGTTAAGAAAGTATTATTTTTTTGGCGGACTGATACTGTCCGTTGCGTTCATTACATTAGGGTTTACCTCTAAAGAATCTGAAAAAGACTCTTGGTTTTATGTAGGGGATGATGAAGAAATCATTAGCACCGTTCCTACACTGGATGAAAGCCAATATGTCAACCTGGAACTCCCTTACACCGGGAAATCGTACACCGGCTTTAAACAAGCCATAGCTATCCGAGAATCTCAAGGCCAATACAAATTAGTGAATCCTTTTGGATACATGGGCAAATACCAGTTTGGTATGTCGGCTCTGCGTTCTATCGGGATTAAAAGCCGAAGCGAATTCTTAAACAATCCGAGACTTCAGGAAAAAGCTTTCAAGGCGCTATTGTCCATCAACAAGGCACAATTGTCTGCTGAAATTGAAAAATTTGAAGGAAAGATTATCAATGGTGTGAAAATTACCGAATCCGGAATTCTGGCAGCGGCACATTTAGGTGGGGCCGGTTCTGTAAAGAATTATCTGCACAGCAATGGCAAACGCAAATTTAAAGATGGTTTTGGTACCTCAATGAAGAGTTATTTTAAGCTGTTTGGTGGCTATGACACTTCGCATATCATTCCTAATATGAATGCAAAGGTGAAGCTGAATTAAAAGCTTACAGAAAATAAAAAAGGAAGACGAAAGTCTTCCTTTTTTTATGCTAATAATTTTCTAATTGATTTTGTGGATGATAAAAATGCAAGGTCTGTTATGCAGGTCTGTTTTTGTCTTTTTCCAGTCGGCTACCCTCAGGGTCCTAATGTACTCAGTAGGTAACGTAATATCGCACGCAATGCATAATAAGGTGTTGCCTTGCAATGTCTGGAGCAGGTCTTCCAGAAGTTTGTTATTTCTGTAAGGTGTTTCTATAAAAAGCTGTGACTGGTTTTTGTCGTACGACAGTTTTTCCAGGCTTTTTAAAGCCGATTTTTTTTCTGACTTGTCAATAGGGAGATAGCCGTTAAAGGCAAAGCTCTGTCCGTTCATTCCCGAACCCATAAGAGCCAATAGGATGGAGGAAGGGCCTACTAACGGCACAACCTGAATTCCTCTTTCATGTGCAATCTTGACGATTACAGCACCCGGGTCTGCAACTCCGGGACATCCGGCTTCAGACATTAATCCTACATTAATTCCTTGCAGGCAGGGTTTAATCATCTGTTCGTATTCGCGACTGTCAGTATGTTTGTTAAGCAGGCTTATTTTTAAATCCGGCTGTTTTTTTTCAGGGTGTATAGCTTTTATGGATTTTCGGGCTGTTTTTTCGTTTTCGACAATATAGTAGTCAATGAAATCAATGGCTCTTTTCACGGTTTGCGGCAATACGTCCATCGGGTCGCTTTCGCCAAGCGTGGTCGGAATCAGGTATAGTTTTCCTAAGACTTTCATTGGTGTTTTGCTTTGAGTTTATCGGCTATGATTTCACAAACTTCGTCCAACATTCCATAAACATTTGAAAATCCGTCTTCCAATCCAAAATAAGGATCCGGAACATCTACATTTTCACCCGGGAAAAGTTCGTTAAGAATCAGGCTGACTTTTGATTTTGCTTCTGCATTCGGAGCCAAACGCATCACATCCTTATAATTGGAATTGTCCATTACAAAAATATAATCGTTGGTCTCAAAATCTGTGGCGGTAAACAGTCTTCCTCTTTGTCTTGAAATATCGAGTCCGTTTGATTTGGCTATGGCTATCGATCGGGAATCGGGTTGCCTGCCTATATGCCAGTCACCGGTACCTGCAGAATCTACAACAAACCTGTCACGCGGAAGTTTGGACTGCAGGATTCCTTCTGCCAATGGTGAACGGCAGATGTTTCCGAGACAGACCATCAATATTTTTACGGGCATAATTTTAAAAGATGTCAGTTATCAGAATTCAGGCTTCGGGAAGTTTCCGGATTCTTATAAAGATAATTTCTTGTTGATATCGTCTACAAATTTTTTGAACTGCTTGTCTGTTGAAACCAGGTTGTCAACAGTTTTGCACGCGTGAAGCACGGTTGCGTGGTCACGGTCTCCAATTTGTGAGCCAATATTGGCCAAAGAAGCTTTGGTGTATTTTTTAGCAAAGAACATGGCCAGCTGTCTTGCCTGTACCACATGTCGCTTTCTTGTTTTTGATTGAAGCATATCCAAATCTAGCTGGAAATAATCCGACACGACTTTTTGGATATAGTCGATTGAGATTTCGCGTTTTACGTTTTTCACGAATTTTTCTACAATCTGCTTGGCAAGATCCAGGGTTACTTCTTTTTTGTTGAAAGAAGATTGTGCAATCAATGAAATGATAGCTCCTTCGAGTTCGCGTACGTTTGTCTTGATGTTTCGGGCAACATATTCTATGATTTCTTCCGGAACTTCAACTCCATCACGATAAAGGATGTTCTTTAAGATGGAAATTCTTGTTTCGTAATCCGGCTGATGCAATTCTGCAGAAAGTCCCCATTTAAAACGGGAAAGCAATCTTTGCTCAATATCCTGCATATCAACAGGAGCCTTGTCAGAAGTAAGGATTACCTGTTTTCCGTTTTGGTGCAGGTAATTGAATATATGGAAAAATACATCCTGTGTTCCTGTTTTTCCGGATAAGAACTGTACGTCGTCAATAATAAGTACATCTATTAATTGGTAAAAATGGATGAAATCGTTACGCGTATTTTTCTTTACGGAATCAATATACTGCTGCGTGAATATTTCGGCAGAAATATATAGTACGGTTTTTTCAGGGTATTTGTCTTTTATTTCGACACCTATTGCGTGTGCCAGGTGGGTTTTACCCAAACCAACGCCGCCAAAAATCAACAAAGGATTAAAGGAAGTACCGCCTGGTTTATTGGCAACGGCCATACCTGCTGAACGGGCCAATCGGTTGGAATCACCTTCCAGAAAGTTGTCAAAACTATAATTGGCATTCAGCTGGGATTCGATTTTGACGTTCCTGATTCCCGGAATAACAAAAGGATTCTTCAGTTCAGGATTTTTATTTTGTAACGGAACATCAACATCCTGTGCTTTTACAGGTTGGCGGTGCGCACTAGGCAATTGTTCCGTAAACGGTTGTTTATTGCCATAAGTGTTTTCCATTTTAATTTTATAGAGTAACTTTGCGTTTTTTCCAAGTTCTTTTGTCAACGCAACTTTTAATAATTTAACATAGTGTTCCTCCAACCATTCATAGAAGAATTTACTAGGAACCTGGATGTATAAAGCATTGTCTGTTAGCTCAACCGATTTAATAGGTTCAAACCAAGTTTTGTATGCCTGATCTTGAATGTTGTCCTTTATAAAAGAGAGACAGTTTTCCCATACCGATTGCGCAGTTTTGTTCATATTATCCTGATAAATTATTATGTTTTTAAAGTTATTCCTACAAAAGAAAAAGAGCCTCTTTCGTAACTTCTTTGGGAGAACAAATATGTGACAAAAATCTGTAAAAAAAAATTAATTACATGTTGATTTTGTAAAAATATTGTTGTAAGTACACAGTAAAAATACATTGACTTAACCTTAAATTTAAATTACAAAAAAAGGTATGCGGGAATATGAGTTTAAAGTAAGAGTTCGTTATGCTGAAACGGACCAAATGGGGGTTGTTTATCATGGAAATTATGCCCAATATTTTGAGATGGGGCGTGTGGAATGGCTCAGAAATCTAGGGGTTTCTTATAAATGGATGGAAGAAAACGGAATTATGCTTCCCGTAGTTTCACTTTCTATGAACTATAAAAAACCGGCTCGATATGACGACCTGATTCGGGTAAAAACGATCTTTAAAAGCCAGACGTCTGTCAAGATAGAATTCGACTACGAAATTTATAATGAAAAGAATGAGTTATTAACAATCGGTAATTCGGTGTTAGTATTTGTTGACATGAAAACCGGACGTCCAACACTTCCTCCGGACTATATTGTTGAGAAGCTTTTAGCGCTTGAGGAAGAATAATATCAAATCGGTATTTATTCTTTCAATTTGATGCCGATTTCATATAAATTAGAAAAAATGTCGAATACCATTTCGGCATTTTTTTTTCGGGTTTTTATTTCAATCTCGCAGCTCATTTCCATTTTTTGTGAAACGATATCCAGATTTTTTTCCTTGATGACCCGCATTACCTTATTCATGTTTTTGTAGTCAAAAGAAATCAGGTAATGAATGTCAATCGTTTTTTCTACAATTTCTGAAGCTTCCAGCGCCATTTGTGCCGCAGCCCTGTAGGCAACAATCAATCCGCCAACGCCCAATTTGATTCCTCCAAAATAACGAACAACCACAACCAGTACGTTTGTGATTTCAAACGATTGAATTTGTCCGTAAATGGGCATGCCGGCACTATTGCTGGGTTCGCCGTCATCGTTAGCCCTGAAATGTATTTTTTCTGTTCCAATCTGGAACGCATAACACCAATGTCTGGCAGAGTGATGCTGCTTGCGCAGGCTGTCCAGGATTTCTTTGGCTTCCTCTTCAGAGGAAATCGGGAATGCATAACCGAAAAATTTGCTGTTTTTTTCTTTGTATAAGACTTCTTCCGAAGGAAAATCAAGCGTTCTGTAAGTATCTTTTACTTCCAAGATTTATAATGAAATAATTTTTTTGTCGAACATATCTACAACATCTTCTTCGCCAACTTTTAAGTTCCATACCTGAAACCCGAGGCTTTCGGCAACATCTGTATTGTCTTTCCGGTCGTCAACAAATAAAGTGCGTTTGGGTGATAATTCGTGTTTGTTGATAATATAGTTAAAGGCTTCCGGTTCCGGTTTGCGCTGTCCGATTTCAAACGAAAAATAAACTTTCTCGAAGCATTGGTAAAAATCCCGGCTGAACGATTCGCCAACAATATGTTCAAATTGCTCCACATGGATGGAATCGGTATTGCTTAGCAAAAATAAACGGTAATTGTGCGAGAGCTTTTGGAGAAATTCCAATCGGTATAAGGGAAAATCCAAAAGCACTTTGCTCCAGGCATTTTTGATTTCTTCCAGCGAAGCATTAGGAATATGGCTTTGGATTCCTTTCAGGAAAGCTTCTTCTTTGATGTTTCCCTTTTCGAATTTATAGTTCAATTTGTCCAGTTCTTCTGTCCACTCTTTTAATCCCAATGATTTCAACGCCTTTTGCATGGCTTCGAAATCCAGATTGATAAAAATATCTCCAAAATCGAAAATTATTGTATTAATCATGGCTTTTGAAAATTAAAAGTTCGTCATTCAGGATGTTTTTCCTGTCTATCAATTCTCCTTTAAATTTTGGAGCCGCCGTTCCTGAAACCAATGAAATGGCTCCTTTAAAGACTCTGGCTTCATCCCAAAGTCCTGCATCTATAAAAGTTTGCAATGTCATTTTGCCGCCTTCGATAATCACGGACTGAATATCGTTCTTGTGCAAAATTTTCAAAATAGAATCGGGGAGGCTACTATCAAAGATAGTATTTTCAAAAATAATATTTTCAGAATTTGTCGTTTTTTCCTGTTCTGTAATGATAACCGTTTTGGACGTATTGTCTTTGACGGCATAGTGATTTGGGATTTTTCCGGTTCTGTCCAATACAATTCGGATAGGGTTATTGCCTTTCCAATCGCGGGAATTTAACTTCGGATTATCGTCCAATACAGTTTGTGTTCCTGCTAAAATGGCCTGTTCTTCGGTTCGCCATTTATGGACTAATTGTCGGGAATAGGTATTGGTAATCCATACCGGTTTTTGTTCGTCCCGGGTGTCCGGACTTAAAAAACCGTCAGCGCTTTCAGCCCATTTTAAAATAATATAGGGCCTTTTCTTTTGGTGAAATGTAAAGAAACGCTTGTTCAGTTCGTTGCATTCCTTTTCCAAAATGCCAATCGTTACGTTCCTGCCGGCTTCTTCGAGTTTCCTGATTCCGTTTCCGGATACTTTTGCAAAAGGGTCAATTGTTCCTATGACAATATTAGGGATCTTTTGCTGTATAATCAGGTCGCAACAAGGAGGCGTTTTTCCAAAATGGCTACAGGGTTCCAGGCTGACGTAAATGGTTGCTTTTTCGAGCAGTGATTTGTCTTTTACAGAATTGACCGCATTGACTTCGGCATGGGGTTCTCCGGCTTTTTTGTGCCAGCCTTCGCCTATGATTTTATTGTCATATACGATAACGCTCCCTACCAAAGGATTCGGATAAGTTGTTCCAAGTCCGTTTTTGGCAAGCTCAATGCATCGTAATATGTATTTTTCGTGTATCTTCACGGAACAAAAATAAGCTAAAATTTTTAGGGCTTGAAATCCAGAATCTGAAAAATGAAAAGAATACTATTCCCTTTTTTCGTCTTTTTTATATTGTTTTCCTGTAAGAAAGCAGAAGTGGTAGAACAGGAAAAAACCGTTGATACGGTTAATGTTCCGGTGGTAGAAAAAGAAACTCCGGTGGAGATGCCTGCTGATGAAGCTGATTTCAAAAACGATTTTGATATTTTAAGGGCTACAAGTTATCGCACCTGGGAGAATGAAAATCCGGCCACTTCCTTGACTAAAAACTGGGCAGATTTGTATGAGAAGAATGGCAGGTTTTATCTGGGAAAAGCTGATTTTAAGATAGAAAACGGCTATGACGAATGTGCAGGCGATTCTACCAGAATTATCAACTCTGCTACAAAAACGCTTCTTTTTATTGACTTGCCGGAATTAAAATCAGGGGAAATCAAATCATTGAAAATGGACAGGAATAAGATTTGGCCAAACAAAAAAATAACACTTACTTTTAATGGCACGGAATATGTTTTGAGAGGAGAAGGAGAAGTGCTGGCATCTGAAAAAGTGATTAATGATGACGGGAAAGAAGAGCTTTTTCAGAATGTGAAAAACTACAAATTGTATATTTCCACGAAAAATACTCCCGAAAAGCTACTTTTACAGGAACCTTCTTTTAATGATACTTTTGTTGAATTACTTTTTGCAGGCGATATTGACCGCGATGGCAAATTGGATTTTATTTTTGGTGCCAATAGGGATTATGAAGAGGAAAGAGTAATTTTGTTCCTTTCTTCCAAAGCCGAACCCGGAAGCAATGTCAAAAAAGTTGCTGAAATTGCTATCCAGTTCGATTGCTAAATCTGCAAAAACCAATCAAAAATGTTAGCCAAAGATTACCGGAATCGTTTTATACAAAAGCTGGCACCTCTGTATGATGTGCTTGAAGCAGAAAGTTTTTTCTATATCCTCTTAGAAGATTTTTACCAAATGAAACGTATTGACCTGGCGTTGCAACCTGATTTTGTTTTTACAGACCAGGAAGTAAGCAGGTGGGATCTGGTTTTGGAAAAGCTCGAAAAAGAAATTCCGATACAATATATTTTGGGTAAGGCCCATTTCTACGGACTCGAATTTGAAGTCAATGAAAATACATTAATACCAAGGCCGGAAACCGAAGAATTGGTGGAATGGATTGTCAAAAAGAACGAATTCAAAGGAAAAATCAAAATTCTGGATATAGGAACAGGTAGTGGCTGTATAGCGATTTCACTGGCGAAAAATCTTCCCGATGCTGAAGTTTTTGCCATTGATGTTTCTGAAAAAGCTTTAGAAACGGCAAAAAAGAATGCCTTTACTAATGAAGTCAATGTTGTTTTTATGCAAAGGGATATACTAAAAACAGAAGATTTGGAACAGAATTTTGACCTTATTGTTTCCAATCCGCCTTATGTGAGAAACCTTGAAAAGGACGAAATCAAAAAAAATGTTTTGGAGTATGAACCCCATCTGGCTTTGTTTGTGGAAGATGATGATGCCTTGCTTTTTTACAGAAAGATTTCTGAACTGGCACAGAACAACCTAAAAGAAAACGGAACGCTGTATTTTGAAATTAATCAATACCTGGGGACTGAAATGATTGATTTGTTAGAAGCGAAAAACTTTAACGAAATCGAATTAAGAAAAGATATTTATGGTAATGACAGGATGATTTTCGGAAGAAAATAGACTGTTATTCGTATCTTAAAGCTTCTATCGGGTCCAGATAGGCTGCTTTAATGGCAGGGTAGAGTCCGGAGAATAAGGCGACGATAAAGCTGATAATTACAGCAGCGATGATTGCCATCCACGGAGCAACAAATTCAAAGTTCAGACCGAGAGAAATTAAATAGCCAATCAGTACTCCCAGAAAAATTCCAACAAAACCTCCAATTTGCCCAATAACAAGACTTTCTGTGAAAAACTGGAAGGCGATGGTGGAACGTTTTGCTCCAAGTGCTTTCCGAACGCCAATTTCACGCGTTCTTTCAGTCACAGAAACAATCATGATGTTCATCAGGGCAATAGAGGAACCAAAAATGGTAATGATGCCAATAATCCAGGCGGCATAGCCCATAATTTCTGTTTGGGAGCGTAGCATTTCTAAAAGTTCGTCGCTTCTGGTAACTCCAAAATTATTCTCTTCAACCGGATTCAGTTTACGTACTCTACGCATGGTAATAATGGCATCATCAACAGCCGAATCCAATAATTCTTTTTTTCCTACAAGTACTTTAAGGTCATAATTGATGTTGGGTGCCGTAAACAGGGAACGTGCAATCTGGGTTGGAATCAATACGCGCAAATCCTGGCTGTTTCCAAAGGTGGAGCCTTTTTCTTTAAGTACTCCAATTACCTTGAATTTAGCCCCCCGAATGGAAAGTACTTTATCAATTGGATTGACGTCTTTTAGAATTCCTTTTAAAAAATCGGAACCCACAATGCATACATAATTGTTGTTTTGAATATCAAAACCGGTAAAATTTCTTCCGGTTTGTGTCTCCAGTCCTGAATTCACCAGGAAATTTTCATCTACACCCAAAACGGAAATATCCGGGTCAGTCTTTTTATTTTCAAACTTGATTTCAGCAGTTGAGGTTGCCGTAAAAGACAAAGAGGTTGTAGTAAAAGGATAGGAATATTTTTCCTGAAATGCTTTTGCCTGCGGATAACTTATAATCGGGTTGACTTTTTCTGTATTGTTATTCCTGTTGATTTGAGCCGATGAATCATATTGGCTCATGGAAAACGTATTGGAACCCATAGAGGAAAAATTACCGCTAATGGTATTCTCCAAAGCAGATACTAATGTAAGGATTCCAACCAAAGCCGTGATTCCGATAGCTATAATAAGTACCGTCAGGATGGTACGCAATAATTGGGTTCGGATGGAACCCATGGCGATATGCACGTTTTCTTTCAGCAGTTTGAACATGTCTCCGTTTTATGGCTCTAAAGTATGAATTTTAAGTCGAAAGTTGCAAGTTGAAAGTCGAAAGTTGTTGGTCGAAGGTTGAAAGTTGTAAGTCCAAAGTCGAAAGTCGAAGGTTGAAAGTGGAAGGTTGAAAGTCGAAAGTCGGGGAGGGAAGTTGAAACCCGATTCTATTTTCCCAAATCCCAAATAAAAATAAGATATTTGCATAAGTTTAAATTACAATATAAGAAGTCTAAAAAATGGCCAAACCGGGAATTCCAAAAGGGACCAGAGATTTTTCACCAATCGAGGTCTCGAAGCGACAGTATATTATCCAGATTATAAAAACCAATTTTGAACGATATGGCTATCAGCCTATTGAAACGCCGTCTTTTGAAAATTCTGAAACCCTTATGGGAAAATACGGAGAAGAAGGCGACCGTTTGATTTTTAAGATTTTAAATTCTGGCGATAAGGTCAGAAAAGCGGATTTAGCAGCTTTGGAGGCAAATAATCTTGCCAAATTTTCCAATTCATTATCAGAAAAAGCATTGCGTTATGACCTGACAGTGCCTTTTGCCAGATATGTTGTACAGCATCAGGCGGAGATAGAATTTCCGTTTAAGAGGTATCAGATTCAGCCTGTTTGGAGAGCCGATAATCCGCAAAAAGGACGTTTCAGGGAATTTTACCAATGTGATGCCGATGTGGTTGGTTCGACTTCTTTATGGCAGGAAGTGGAATTGGTACAGTTGTATGATGCAGTTTTTACCGAATTAGGTCTGGAAGGTGTTACCATAAAAATTAACAACAGAAAAGTTTTGTCCGGTATTGCAGAAGTTATTGGTGCAAGCGATAAACTTATTGATTTTACCGTGGCTTTGGATAAGCTGGATAAAATTGGCGAAGAGGGCGTGAAAAAAGAAATGCTTGCAAAAGGAATTTCGCCCGAAGCTATCGAAAAGGTCCAGCCTTTGTTTCAGTTTACCGGAACAATTGCAGAAAAGATTGAGAAGCTTTCAGAACTTTTGCAGTCGTCTGAAGAAGGGAAAAAAGGAGTAGCGGAGTTGCAATTTATTTGTGATACGGTGACTAAGTTAGGCTTGAAAAAATCAAATCTGGATTTGGATGTTACACTCGCTCGTGGATTGAACTATTATACAGGAGCTATTTTTGAAGTAGCTGCTCCAAAAACCGTTGCCATGGGTTCTATTGGTGGTGGTGGCAGGTATGATGACCTGACCGGAATCTTCGGATTGAAAAATGTGAGTGGTGTCGGGATTTCTTTCGGACTTGACAGAATCTATCTCGTATTGGAAGAATTGGGGCTTTTTCCACAAACGGTTACGGCTACTTCCAAAGCCATCTTTTTTAACTATGGAGAGGCCGAAGCTTTTTATGCGATGCAGGCCATTACAAGATTAAGAAATGAAGGCATAAAAGTAGAATTGTATCCTGACAAGGCGAAATTAGACAAGCAGTTCAAATATGCCGAAAAACGCCAGATTTCTTTTGCTGTAATGGCAGGTTCTAATGAAATTGCAACCGGAAGCTACAGTGTAAAAGATTTAATAACGGGTGAGAAACACACTTTAGATTTTGAAGGCCTGAAAAAGATGTTACAATAATTAAAATACCAATAAAAAAAGTCCCGGAAACCCGGGACTTTTTTATTAAACCAACCTAAATAATTATAATCCCCATTATTATAATTATTTTACGATGATTTTTTTGCTTAGCTCACCATCTGTAGTGATTATTTTGACAATATAAGCTCCGGCGCTTAAACCTGAAACCGGAACCTGGATGTTTTGCTGTGTTTGATTTTCCACATTCCATGTGGTAAGGCTTTGACCTAATATTGTATATGCAGTAACTGAAGTTACCGTAGTATCCAATAATTTGTTTTTGATGTGTAACGTATTGTTGTTGCTTGTAAAGGCAATATCAACTCCTTGTTCCAGGGTCGGGTTTTCAATCCCTAAGTTTTCACGTGGTGAGAATCGTAGCGAAAATCTTCGGTCGTGCAATCCCGCATCAAGATTGATTTCAAAGGCATTGTTCCTGATGTTGTGATAGATTCCGGTCATGTTGTCAAAAATATAAATACCCTGGTTTTCGTCCAGATTTTCTACTTTGTCAAGCATGAATTTTACATTTCCTGCCACGTCTGCTTTTACTGCTACAGGATAGATATTGTTGACATCAAAATAACCGTCACCCTGAATGACCAGTTTAGTGCCGTTATGGACAAAATACATGTCGTTAACCTGATTGTCAATGTGGATGGCATCATAGCCCGGTTCAATTTCACTGCTGGCAAGTTCGTTCATAAAACCTAAAAGAACCTGTCTGTGGTAATTGTTTCTGGAATTGTATCCTAATCGTATTTTGATGAAATCATCCTGTTCTTCTTCCAAATCTTCCGAATTTTTTTCAAAATGACTGGCATTTGGAATAGTGCCCGCCTGGTTTCTAAACATCAGGTTTGAACTGGCATTATCTTCCTTAACGAATTGTCTTTGGTTGTTGTTAAACACCATATCGCCACCAATGTTACTTGAAGTTACAAAGAATCCTTGTCCAACAGGTATATATCTGTTCGGGATTTTGGTACCCGGACCTACATCCTGAAGTTCCGGCTGTGACATCGCTACAACACCGCCAATGAGATTTCTTGCCGCATAACCTCCTAAATAGGATAACAATACATGGGTTTCACCGCCAAAATGGTCCCAAAAATAGAGTGTTCCGGTTGTAGTAGCCAGGTTGTCATTAATAAATGCAGTGGCATCCAGCGCGGATGGATATGGATTTCCGGTCAGGTTCAGTAAGTTTGGACCTATGTTGTACTGGATTCTTCCATTGTTAGGCTTGCCCACAAAAGTATAGTTCTGTGTTGGAGTAGCAGCTCCGCTTCCTTTCATTGTGAAGCCCTGTGCGGCCAGTAATCCTCCGGTATGGCCTACATAAATCCAGTTGGCATAATTGTTTGAGGCGCTTTGGAATTTATAAAGCCATTTACTGCTCAAAGTGATAGGCGAACCCGGAGCTCCGTCAGTACCGGAGGTCCACATAATGGTTTGTGGTGTGCTTGTTGTACCATCTCTCAATACACCATTTATGGTATATCCGATATTATTTGTCGTCGCATTTTGAGTACTCACCGGCGAACACCAGTAATTGTAATTGTATTTATTGCTGGTGCCTTGTTGGTCTCTTTCCAGAGTTCCTGAACTGGTAGGGTCAAGGTCACTGTTTAATGTCTGTATCAGCTGTGATTTTCCTACAAGGTCAATTTTTCCGTTTACTTTTAGGTAATGAGATACCTCTATCTTAGTGTCGTTTTGGGCGCTTAATGTATTGCTGCTAACATTGAGTCCCAATAAGGTTTTATTGCCTACGGAAGTAACATTGTGTGATGTCTGTACAATATTCCAATCTACCGGAATGCCGGCATTCACTATGGAAACATTATTAGGAAGTTCCTGTACATTACCGTTCGTCCAGGTTGTTGTGGTTGCCCATGCTCCGTCTGTTGCAGAAACATAAGGAAGTGGAGCCGTTTGTGTAGCTACAATATTCTTGTCTACTGTAAGGTATTTGATTCTTGCCCAACGATTATTATCGGATTTGTCTTTTATGGATGTACCGTAAAAAGTATTCAGGTCATAATAAGCCTGAAGATTATTCCACGGAATGCTTGCAATATCGTTTTTGGTAATGGTGTTAGGAATGGCTTTTCCATACGTATTCGTACCATTTTTTTCAATTTCCTGATTCATGATATAACGAATCTGAGCAGCTGTCAAAGCGCTGTTCCAAATCCTGATTTCATCGATATCACCTGAAAATACACTGGAGATTGCTGATTTGTTGGACCACATTGCACCAATAGAAAAATTAGCTGTATTAGACACAGGAGTTGGCTGACCTGTTGCGGTAGCATCCAACACGCCGTCAATATAAAGGCTGGCAGTGCCACTGTTGAAAGCAACGGCTACATAATGCCATTTTCCGTTATTGACAGAAGTTGTACTTGTAATTCTATCTCCGCCATTCCAGTTTCCTACGAATTTATTGGAGCCGTTGATATAGAACTGGTAGGCACCGCTTTTTGCCAAAACAGTTCCGCCTCCGCTGGTGTGTCTAACCCAACCTGATACGGTAAAACCGGAGTTGAGGTTAATGTTTTTTTCTCCCAGTACAAAATCTCCGGTTTGGTTGTCAAGTCTGTATTTGTTGTCAAATTGGTTGGAAACTCCAAAGCTGAAAAATTTAGTACCGTCGAAATCATACCATACCTCATAATTGCTGCCGGTATCTGTCAACGGGATAATATCAACTATATCATTGCTTCCGAAAGCGCTTGTTGAGGAAACAATCAGTACATATTCCTGTGTAGCCGTTTTTGTGAAATTAGAAGTCAGCGAAGATTTTGGAAGTGATACTACTACCTGGCCCACATCTGTTCCGGTTTCAACAATTTTCCATTTTCTGTTTCCGGCCGTAAAAGAAGTCGTAAGTCCCCCAAGATTTACGTTTGTGGTTGTGCCTGATGATGCAAAAGTACCGTTATTGCATCCCCAAACCAGGTAGTCTTTGTTTGTTGTAAAAGTTGTTGCGTTTTGCGTGTTGGTCGCTGCTATTTCTCCTAATCCAATGGCAACGTCTGTAGCCAAGTTAACACTTCTGGATTGTTTTTGGTTTAATTTTGAAAGGTCATCACGTCCAATTCCGGCTATATTCCAGTTGAAACCTGCATTCGAAGTCGCATTCCAGATCACCGTACCATCAGAATTGGTATAGTTTTGTGACATACCGTTTACGCCCATAGTGATGCCGTATTTGATAGCCAGATAACTTTCAATCCGGATTCTTTCACTGGCATCGTTTTTACGGGAGCTAAAGGTAATTATTTCGGCAACTCTTCCATCAAGAGTGGCTTTCCATCCTTCACTTCGTCCAATCCAGTATTTTCCGTTGGATAGGTTGGTAAATGTTCCGGTGGAAGTTGTATTTACAACACTTACACCATTATAGAAAAGTTCCTGGGCAGTAGCTCCTGCATTGTTTCGGGTATTGATTATCCCAACGTTTGTATAAGTTTTTGTTGTGCTTGTTTCAGCAACACCGTATCCGTTTCCTAAACCGGATGAAGTGCCATAGGCATAGGAAAGAACCTCGTTGTTAAAACGCTGTGAATAGGCTCCAAAACCAATTCCGGTTCCGTCATTTTCCTGGGTTGATGTATCAGCATCGGAACAGAGAATATCCATACTTCCAAAAGAGCTGTTTACAGTAACGTTTGGAATGACAACAATAAACTGGTCTTGCGTATAATATCCTGAATTTCCTACCAAATATTGCTGACCCGCAAGCCCATAATTATAGCTGCTGGAAGCTTCTGTAGAAACATTTTTAAAGTCAACAACAGCGTTGAAATTGACGTTATCTGTCGGGTTGTTTTTGAATTTTGGCTCTTGTCCGGATGTATATACTGAAGCGTTGCTTCCCATAGCTTGTGTTTGCCAGGAAGAAACATTCGTATTATCTGCTACAGAGCTAGTTCCGTTTACAAGGTCAGCGCGTAGCCATAATTGCAGTGCGGCTGTAATTCCTCCCGGTCCGTTTGGCAACGTATAGCTAACCACGACCTGTCCGCCAGCTCCGTTACCTCCATTTCGGGTAGTAGAACCGCTGGTCCTTTTTCCGCCACCGCCACCACCGCCAGGAACAGTACCGTTAGCACCATTTCCATTGTTAGTGCTTGAGTTGACTCCGTTACCTCCATTACCACCGCCGGCTGGAGCTGCCCCGCCGTTAAAAGTAGTACCGTTGGTTCCTGCAAGAGCATTTCCTGCAGACGAACCCCCACCTCCGCCATATATGGTTATTAAGGAAGACCCATCGGCACCATCACCGCCGGAACGTTTAAAATCGCCTATACTTGCAGCGGCAGCACCTCCGTTGCCTCCGCCTGTTGTATTGTTTGCAACGCTTTCGCCTCCTTTGGCAAGCAGGGTTGTATTTGAGCCAAACCACGAATCGCCTCCGGCAGCAGTAGAAGTACTTCCGGCGCCTACAGTTACAGTATAAGTAGTTCCGGGAGTCACGGTCATTACGCTTCTGACATAAGCGCCTCCACCACCTCCGCCGGCTCCGCCGTTGCTGGTTCTTGTTCCTCCTTTTCCGCCGCCGCCCCATGCTTCAACAGTGATGCTGGTAACGCCAACGGGAACGGTAAAAGTTCCTGAAGTTGTATAAGTCTGGTTTTGTGAATAGCTTACGGAAGTAAGCAATACAAGGAATAGTGTAAGCGTCAGCTTACAGCCTAGTAGGTAGGTTTTTTTCATGATCTTATGGGGTTTAGATAATGATAAATTACGATAAAATAGACTGGGGTCTTAATGTATGAAAGTTGCAGGGGTTAGCAACTTGGCTATTTTATAGATTTTAAAGATTAATACTAGATTTGGGTATTCAAATATAAAAAAGTTTTTTTAAATTTTAACAAAAATTAGCAAAAATATAGTGTAAAAAATACAAAGGCTTGCAAATACTGGAACTTGCAAGCCTTTAATTAATAGGGTTTTACATTTTAAGAAGTCTCATTTTCGCAAATTTGATATTACGACAGACTCTTTTTAAGATATTATGATTTTGCTTTCACCGTTTTCGGACTGTATTTAAAGAAAATATAGACCAATCCAATTAACGCGAGAAGCCAAAGATGGTCACTAATAGGAGCACTAGGACCGTCTACTTCTTCAGGAACTTCTTCTGGATTTTGAGCCAGTACCGACAACGAATTAAATAAGAAGAAAATCAGGACAGAGAATTTCAGAGCTATATCTTTCATGTTTTCTTTTATTAATTAGTAAACAATCTTTTTGGTAGCAGTTCCGTTTTCTGATGTGACGATTTTTACCAGTAATACCTGATTGGCAACGGAAAGGTTTGAGATTACGGTTTTCGTATCATCAACTTCTGACCTCGAATAAATAAGTCTTCCGCTTACATCATAAATCTCAATTTTCTCCATCATATAATTTCCGGCATCAATGTAAAGCATTTCGTTTTTCTTGTAAACGACAATGCTGTTGGAGTTGATTGTTGGGGTTTCCATACCCAGTGCAGCTCTGTACACAATCTCGAATCGGTTGGTGAAATTTCCGGATTCTGTTACAAAATTATAAGCCGCTATTTTTAGGTTATGGATTTGTCCGGTCTGATTGTCTTTTAAGAAAACATCCTGGTTTGCTTCAAAAAGTCCGTCAAGATGGTCGATAGAAATGCTGTAGCTGCCCGAAACGTTGGTTTTAAAGCTCAAAGGAACCACGTCATTTGTAGAAAATGGCAGGCTTCTTCCCTGAATTGCATATTCTGAATTGTCAATATAAGAAGTCAGGGCAATTGGGCTGTCGTTGAAATATTTTCCATCAATGCCATAATCAACATTTTCTGTAGCACCGGCCATATATCCGAGCAAGGTCTGGCCAATGATATCTGTTTCGTTAGACAGGTTTAACCATATTCTGTGCTTTTCAGGTTCGTCTGAATTGGTATTGCCATTTCTGAAAAATACACCATTTGTACCGGCCGAACGGATACTGTTGTTGAAATTTAAAGATGACTGAGTAGCACCGTTTTTCACTTTCACGAAAAATCCTTGTCCGCTGCTGATGATTCCGTTTGGATTCATACCTGCTACTTCCGGCTGTGCGCTGGTGATGCCCAGTCCTGTTGTTGTAGCATAACCACTTCCGGCAACGCCATTTCTTTTTCTCCAGAACCAGACAGTTCCGTCAATAGCATTGGAATTAGAAGAAAATAGTCCTGAAATTGAGATAGCCGAAGGATAAGGATTTCCTACAAGGTTGAATCCGTTGTTGGCATTGGAAAGCGGAAAGCTAAAGCTGCCATTGTAAGGAACTCCTACAAAAACACCATTATAAGACACTCCCGGAATGGATGAATTTACATAAGAAACATAATTGTCCGGAACCCTGATCAGGTATCCTTTTGCCTGTGCAAATGTATAAGTTCCTTCATTTTGTGCAGGAAAAATGGCTTCATAGTTCCCATTGTTTCCTGATGTAGGATTATAGACGTAAAAACGATTTGTTAATGTAGCAGGTGAGAAATTACGAAGGTTCTGACCACTCACGGGTGAAGACCATAAAGTATAGTCAAAACGGTATAACGGAGCGCTGTTTCTTTTTACTGTAATCAGGCCGGTATTTACGGCATTGTTTGTCTGTATCAGGTTGGCGTTGCTTTCTACAATGAAATTTGCTGCTCCTGCATTATTTACGATAGCGTCGCTGATGGTGATGCTGCTTCCTGTATTTACAGTTAGTGTATAACCGGAGTTCAGGGTAAGACTCTTGGTTGTAAATGAACCGTTAGTACCCGAAGCGTAATTTCCGTTGATAATAGCGTCAAGACTTGCGGTTGGAGCTCCGTTTGACCAGCTGCTTCCGTTCCATGTTGTTGACGTTGGAGCCGTAATCGTAAAGTTGGCTGCCGTTGAGGAAAAGTTATTGCATGTATTGAATACTTTGACTTCTACCGTACCGCTTGTAGCAATGTCTGAAGCAGAAATTGATGCAGTCAGTTGGGTTGAACTTACAAAAGTTGTAGTCTTGTTTGTACCATTCCAGTTAATTATAGATTCGCCGTTAACAAAATTGGTTCCGTTTACGGTTAGCGTAAAGCCTGCTTCGCCTCTCACTTTTGTATTTGGAGTAATCGTAGTAATGGCAGGATTTGGTTTTACAGTTACGATAACTTCGTCTCTGACACTCTTGAAGGTTTGGAATTTCCAGTTAAAGAAAGGCAGGAATGTTCCGGTTCCGCTGTTGGCAGTAATTGATACTATTCCGTTGCTATAAGGATAGGTGATTCCGGAATTAGCAGCATAAATATTGAATCCGGAAATTTGTCTTAAAACCAATCTCATATTATTTTCGGCAGGCACAAAGAAATTCAGGTCGATTTCCTGAGTTCCGGAGGCTGTCAGTTTTACCATTTTGGATTCTAACATTGTTCCGGTGCTATTTTGAAGTTCTACCAGAATTTCTCCGGCTGCACTTGTATTGATTGTGACTGTTTTCAGTTTTGATGGAGCCGTAGCGCTGAAAATCATGTACTTGTTTCTGGAATTTGTATTGTTTACGGCACTGCCTCCTGAAACTGTTGCAGGACCTACCGTTTGAGGAGTTTCACGTTCAACAAAATATGATTTATTTGCGCTTAATGCCGGAGTGGTATATGAAGTGCCCGTAGCAAGTACTGTGCTGGTTGTATTGTCTGCATACCATCTGATAGTTCCTGTTCCGGTTGCCGTTAATGCAGCAGTCTGTCCTTCGCAGATGGTTTTGTCGTTTGCCGTTGGAATGGTTGTGCTTGGCACCATTGTTACGTTTAATACTGTGGCTGCATTATTAGAAACAGTAACACTTTGTGTCTGGCTGATATAACCCGGAGCTTCAAAAATTACGTTGTATGTTCCTTCAATCATTACTTTGTAATAATCTCCCAGCGGCCCTGTTTTTACCCACGAACCCATCAGGTCAGTGCCGTTGATGTATACTTTGGCATCAATAGCTTCACCAGTACTGTTTTTAACAGTTCCTTTGAGGCCATAGTTGGCTTGTTTCATATAGTTAAGAAGCGCCTGTCTGTTTCTTTGCCAATAGAATGGAAGGTTGGCTGCAGACGGGAATTTTGTTGCCGAAATCTCAATGGTCATTTCTTTGTTATGGTTAAAGAAATTGTTCCAATCCTGTCTTCCTCCATAAACTGAATACCACGCAGCACCGTTTGTGGTTCCTGCAAATTGGCCTGTGTTGTAAACATCGTCCATATAGTTGGCATTTCCGTCTGCGGTTTGGCAAAGCTGTGCATATTCTTTGGAAACAAACTTGAAATAATTGTCGTGCGGGTGGATGCTGAAATTGGAAGTGCTTGGCGTAGTTGATGTATCCCATGGGAAGTTCACTACTTCAGCACCACCGTGATAATTGGCTGCCAGTACAAAATTTCTTGTTTTCTCAAACTCCATAAAAGCAAGCGTTTCCGGTTGGTAAGCATAACCGTCAGGGTGAAGCCCGTCAATTGGGTCAGGATAGTTTCTATTGAGGTCGACTCCGGCAGAATTGGCACGTGTTGCCGTATTTCCCGTTGAATTCATAGTGTCGTTTCCGGCAGTTTTATAAGAACCGTCAGGATTGGCCAACGGACAGATAAAGATTTCGGTATTGTTGACAATATCGCTGATTTCGCTGTTTGTAGTATAGCCTGTCAGCAAATAATCAATAAGACGTAACATGGTTGGATATCCGGTAATTTCATCTCCGTGCATGGAAGAAGTGTATAGAAATTCCGGTTCGGCTTCATCAACTTGTGCGTTGTCGGAAATTTTTAATACATAGAGTGTCCTTCCGTTTGGGGTGGTGCCAATGCTCTGAAGTTTACATAAATTGGGATAGGTGTTTGCCCAATATTGCATTTTGGCTACATACTCGGAATATTTTGGATATGCATTCCATGTGTCATCCCAGGCCGAAGTGCCATAAGCAAGATATTCGTCCGCAATAAATTCATTTTCGGAAACGCTGACTTCATATGGAATGCCATACGTCTGAAATTTTTCGAATTGCTCCGGATTGGCATATGCCTCCACTTTCAATTCGTTTTGGTCGACTCTCTTGTGGCTGATTGACAAGAAACGCGCCAGTTCTTTAAATTGTTCTTTGGATTGAGCCTGGAAAGTAAAGACTACTTCTCCTTTTTCTTTAAGATAGTGCTGTGCTTTTTCAAGTGGGGACTTGTTCTCAGACACAACCTGACCTTGGGTTATGCCCATAACGAATAGGCATAACACTCCTAATAAGGTAGTTTTATTCATAATTAATATTAGATTTGGGATTACAAACGTAGGAAAAAAGATTTAAATAATGTTAAATTGTTGTAAAATATTTCCTTTTAAGCCAAAATACTGCCGTTTTGCAAGTTTTTTTAGCAACTGGTTTTTCTGTAGCCAATTTATTCTTTGCGTTTGGCCTGACCTTGATTATTTATATTGCCGGTTGTGTCATTTTAACTGTCTTCGTTTTCTATTTGGTATTGTTCAAGAACTCGCCCGAATAGTGAATAGTTGATAGTGTATAGTTAATAGTGGATAATGAATAATGAATATTGAAAAACATTCCGAATAGTCTTTTATCTTTCGACTTCCAACTTTCCAACCTTATTAACCTTTCGACTTTCCCACTTAATTTTATTCAATTAAAATTGTTGCGGCTATTGTAGGACACCTGCCGATTGTCTAATTTGCGACCTGAATAATTAAAAAAAATATGGCTTCAGGTATTTTTGCCGTTTTAGATGATATTGCGCTACTCATGGATGATGTAGCGATGACTACAAAGTTAGCAACCAAGAAAACCGCGGGAATTTTAGGTGATGATTTGGCAGTGAATGCAGAAAAGGCAACCGGTTTTTTGGCTTCCAGAGAAATCCCTGTTCTTTGGGCAATTACTAAAGGTTCGTTGCTTAATAAGGTAATTATTGTGCCTATAGCTTTGCTGTTAAATGCCTTTCTTCCGCTGGCTATTATAATTATCCTGATGTTTGGTGGAGCTTTTCTGGCCTATGAAGGAGTAGAGAAAATTGTTGAATATCTTTTTCACCGAAAAACGGCCGGTCATGATGCGCCTGCAGTTGAAGAAGTTCAAAATGATAGGGATGCGGAAAAAACAAAAGTCAGGTCGGCTATCACCACAGATTTTATACTTTCGGTCGAAATCGTAATCATTGCTTTGGGAAGCGTATTAACAGAACCCTTGACGGTACAGATAATTACGGTTTCAGCCGTGGCACTCATAGCCACGGTGGGTGTTTATGGTATTGTGACACTGATTGTCCGTATGGACGATGCAGGTTACAATTTGATTAGGCGTTCAAAAGAAAAATCGTTTCTGTTTTTAATAGGGACATTGCTGGTGAAATCATTGCCTTTGATTATAAAAGGATTGGCAGTAGTAGGTACTGTAGCCCTAATTTTGGTAGCCGGAGGTATTTTTGTGCATAACATACATTTCCTGCATGAATTATTTCCTTCCATACCTTCAATAGTTAAAGAATTTGGTATTGGTCTGGTTGTTGGAATTATAGTAGTTGTTTTGGTAACTGTAGTAAAAAAAATATTCGGTAAGAAAACATCTGCTTAATTATAAAAATATCTTTTTGGAAAAATAGGAACGGCGGAAGTGAATACTCCGCCGTTCCTATTTTTATACTAATTGCTTTGCGACTCTGCGCCTTTGCGTGAAAAGAATTACCCGTTGCAAAACCGTCAGATTATTTATCAAAATCGGGATAAGGAAATCCTTTGCCGGTTTCGCAAAGAAACTTCAGGCTTCTAAAGAAAAGTGCCCAATCAAAACTGCACGACGCCATTTCCGGTGTATAGGCTTCCCAACCGTCATGATGAAACAATAGAGTGCATCCTTTTTGATGGGCTTCCAATTCAAAAGTGAGCGTGGTGCCAATCCAGTCTTCAAAAGCTTTGATACACTTCCATTTTATAAAGCTGTACGGTTTTAACTCTAAAACTTCCATTTGTTTGAAATACTCCGGACCAAATCCAAATCTCAAAATACTGCCCACTTCGGGTTTTGCAGTAGTGTCCGGTGTCCACCATCCGGCTAATCCTTCCTGTGTGGTTAGCGCCTGATATACTTTTTCCAAAGGCGATTTAATCAGTAATTTGTGGTAGATGCTTTTTGTATCGGATGGGTTGTTGTTTTGTTTGGTTACGGCTGCCGATTCCGTTTCTTTTGGTGTTGGCTGACCTTTGCCAGTTTCGACAAGCATTTTCAGGCTTTCCTGTATGTAGTAGGTCCATGCATCTTGGCATACCTGATAACATTCATAGGTTGGAACTAACCCCTGATGTGTGAATTTCATCTCCGTCCGGCCATTTTTTTCAGTAATTTCAAAAATCACATAAGTATCTTTCCATTCGCTTTTGTCTTTGGTAAACTTAAAATGGTTGTCAAGTACATGCCAGACTATTTTAGTATCGGGCTGCATTTCCGTTACTCTTATCCTGCAACGGTGCACATCCATATAATGATAAGAAAACTCGCCGTTAAGTTTGTCTGTTGGGCCTTCTATGTTTTCGGACCACCATCCGCGTACATTGTTGATGGCATCAAATACTTTTCGCGGCGTAGCGTCCACGGTAAATGAGGTTGTAAAATCTTCTTGTTTCATGATTTGTTTGCTATTTTGATTGTTGTTTTTATTCTCTAATCAAAGGTATTGACAAGAAACTACCTGTATAGGGTGTGAAATAGACTTTATAAGAGGTTGATTTGGACAAAATGCTTTTTTAACTTTGTAGTAACTATGGAGTTATAAAATGAAATGGTTTTAAATCTTGTCTTATGAAACACCTTACCATATTAGTGCCCGATACACAGGCCGGACCCAACACGCTGTCGTGTATTATTGGTGCCTATCATATTTTTACGGAGGCCAATAATTATTATATCCGGCAACATAAAGACCCGGTATTTACTATTGAAATGGCGGGTGTTTCAGAACAATCCAATTTTGTAAATGGTTTGCTTACCGTTATGCCACAAAAAGGAATAAATTCCATTCCCAAAACAGACCTGATTATTATTCCTGCAATACTGGCTGCTTTTAAAAAAGTAGAAGGAGGAAATGTTCTTCTGGTGGATTGGATATTGGAGCAGTACAAAAAAGGAGCTGAGGTAGCGAGCATGTGCACTGGAGCCTATATTTTGGCTTCGACAGGTCTGTTAGACAAGAAAAGCTGTTCCATTCATTGGAATGCCGCTGCGAATTTTAAACAGTTGTTTCCGAAGGTAAACCTGAAAGCTGAAAAACTCATTACAGATGAACAGGGCATTTACACCAACGGCGGCGGTTATTCATTCCTGAATCTTATTATCTATCTGGTTGAAAAATATTATGACAGGCAAACAGCCATTTATTGTTCCAAGGTTTTTCAAATCGATATTGACAGGCAGGCGCAATCCGACTTTGTGATTTTTAACGGGCAGAAAACACATGGTGATGAAGTGGTTGTAAAAGCACAGGAATATATTGAAAAGAACTTCACAGAGAAAATATCGATAGAAGAACTCTCGAAGAAATTTACTGTTGGTCGAAGAAATTTTGACCGCAGATTTATAAAAGCAACGGGCAATACGCCGGTTGAATACCTGCAAAGAGTAAAAATCGAATCGGCAAAAAAAGAACTCGAAACTTCCAGAAAAACAATCAATGAAGTAATGTATGAGGTTGGTTATGCTGATGTAAAGGCTTTTCGCGAGGTGTTTCGGAAAATTACAGGTTTGTCGCCATTGGAATATAAAAACAAATACAATAAAATAGGCATGGTGGCTGAGCTATAATGGTTATTGCGGTATGCTGAAATATTTATAATTGGGCTGATAATCTACATTTTCATTCCTATAATTAGGTGTAACAAATAGGTATTTATATCCTCTACGTAGCTTTCAAAATAGGTGCTTTTAAATTCTTCGGCGTCTGCCAATCGAAAAGTTATCGAAAGTAATTCCACTCTTGGGTCAACTTTTGCGTTTTCCAACGGCTTATTTCCCTGTGCAACTCCATAATTTGAAATACAAAAAAAGCCGATACTACGGTACCGACTTTTTGATTGAAAAGTAATAATGGCTTTGTTTATTTTTCCGCTCCGGATTCTGTGAATAGGTTAAAAAGATTGTATTGTCTGTTCCAGCGATAAACGCGACTTGGCTTTAACCGAAGGCTGGTTGAAATCTTCCGGATTTCTGTAACCTATGGCAACAGCAAATAACGATTTATAGCCATCTAATTGCAAAATTTTGTCGTATTCTTCATTTTTTATGCCTTCCATAGGTGAGCTGTCAATATCCATACTCGCACAAGCCGAAAGGAAAAACCCGAGCGACAAATAAACCTGATGTTCCAGCCACGATTTGATTTCAGATTCCGGTTTTGGCTTTAGAAATTGGTTGTAATAATTTACCGAACCTTCAGGTAAATTTTGCCTGATTTGATTTTCAAATAACTGAATGTCATCAATGACGCTGAAAACAACCAGGTGGCTTGCGTCATTGATTTTTTGCTGGTTAAAATAAGAAACGCCGGCCAGTTCGCTTTTTAGTTTCTCATCGGAAATAAAAATAAATTTCCAGGGCTGGCTGTTAATAGAAGAAGGGCTCAGGCTTAAAATCTCTTTTAGTTCTGTAATGGTTTCTTCTGAAATCCTTTTATTCGGATTGTAGCTTTTTGTAGTGTATCTGCTTTTTGCAAGGTCCAAGAAGTTCATATCTGTTCTGATTTTTTATACTATATATTTTATAGTTGCAAAATTAAGTATAGTTAGGTAGCTTTGCAATAACGGTCAAAATAGATAGTATAAATGTATTGCATAGACGACAAAAAATATCCCTGCACTACCAGCCTTACCATGAAATATATTGGTGGGAAATGGAAAGCGGTCATTCTTATTCATTTGATTCGGAAATTACGCTATAGCGAATTGCGAAAAGAGCTGCCAATGGTTACGGAACGTACCATCAGTCTCCAATTAAAGGAACTGGAAGAAGACGGTTTAATTAAGCGCACCGTTCATGCCAGCAAGCCACCATTAAAAGTAGAGTACGAGCTGACAGAATTTGGAACAACACTAATCCCGTTACTCCAGGCTATTTCTGAATGGGGAAGGGAAACCGCAAAGAATAATAAGCGGGTTGCTTTTGTGGAATAATATAAAGTGAGTCTTTTTAAAAAAAAGGCTAACCTGTTTTCTGTTAGCCTTTTTTATAGGGAATCGGAACGGTAATTATTTGAACGAACAATTCATTTTTACATCTATTTAGCCAAATTGAGGCGGATTAAATATTTTCAATTCAGAAAAACCAATCCCAGATTTGGATATCATTTTATTCTTTTTACTTTATCTTAACCAGTTCTACTCTTCGGTTTTTGGCTTTATTATCCTCTGAATCGTTTGGAACTAATGGACGTTCTGCCCCAAAACCTTTAGCTGAAAGTCTTGATTGGTCAATTCCCTGTGCTGTTAAGGCAGACAATACAGCTTTAGCACGATCATCGGACAATTTTTTATTGTGAGTGGCATTACCTGAATTGTCAGTATGTCCTTCTATGGCAATTTTTAAAGAAGAATTTTCTTTTAATGCTCCAGCTATTTCTTTTACGATTTCCTTACCGTCAGGTAAAATGGTAGATTTATCTACATCAAAATTAATGTATAGGATTGATTTGCCTTTTTCTGCTAAATCTTTTGCTATTTCATCTGCTGTAACCTTTGTTATGGTTTGTTTGAATGCTTCTTCCTGAAGAATATTAAGCTTTCCGGCAGCATTATTAGCAGAAAACTGAACATAAATATTTCCTTTATCTTTTGTACGGATAATGTAAAATTTAATCTGTTCGTCTGCATAACCAATATCACCTTCATCGCCTTTATTTGGATCCTGTTTGTTGTATCGGTCATATTCTTCGGAAGAAATTTTTCCATCAAAAACCTTTACTGCTCCCACTGAAGTGAGATAATCTTCAAGACTCTTTTCGAAATACCGCTGTGAAAATTCTTCGCCCGGCTTGGAAGTTATATTGGCTTTGTAGAGCCTGCCTTCAAATGGAGTCATTATGCCGTCAACAGGGAAATAACAAACATCGAATTTTTTTTCCAATGGTTTGTTTTGCTGCGTTAGTCCTTGTGGTAGAGTGAAAAATGGGAAATCGCCTATGCTGGCATTCGAAAAAGCGATGTCTTCAATATTGAATTTTTTTTCTGTCTCTGGTTGGTTGTTTTTTTCAGAAACTTGCTCTGTTTCTGCTTCCGTATTCTGGTCGCCTTCAGATTTCTTGTTGCACGAGAATATCATTGATGTTAATGCGAATAAAAGAATTCCTTTTTTCATTTTGAATTTTATAAAATTTAGTTTTTAAATGTCTTATTTAATTTTGTAAAAAGCAATATTTGATTAGGAAATCAGCCGCAATAATTAATTTAAATTACCGAATACTCCGGTATAAATAAGTAGTAGAGTGATAGTATCAAATAATGCATGTGAAAGAATGACAATCCAAAGATTGTTATTGTATTTTCGGTATAGAAATCCCCAATATAGTCCTCCCAGCGTCGCCGCTATAATACCAAAAGTGTCCTGTTGCCAATGGTAAAGGCCAAATAATAGGCTTGTAATAATAATGCTCCATGGAATCCTTGAGCTTTTGGGAATCCATTTTTCAAATAAGGATTGTATATAGCCACGAAATACAATTTCTTCATAAAAACCGCCTATGAGCCATGCAGCGCTAATGGTCATTATGAGCTTGGAGAGGCTGCCCTGTATGAAATTGTATTCTGTATAATCCGGTACAACAAATAGGCTTTTGATTACAGGAATATAAATAAACTGCATAAAAACTACCCATATCAAACCGGAAATTATACTTGCTAAAATGGTTTTTAGAGTAAAGCGGCTTTTAGAAAGGCCCAGGTCACGGAATGACATTCCTTTTTTTCGCAGAAGAAACCAAATTACCACTAAGCATATAACAGCATACAAGTAGAATGGCAGTGGGGCAAGATGTGGGAATAAAATAAGAAATACTATACTGCACACATCCAAGAGAGTTGTAAGCGTTTGATTTCTTACTTTATCCATAGTTTGTTTAAAATTAATAATCATTTCCAAAATGATTATGGATTTAAATTCCTCCGTTAATTATTTAAAATTACAATAAAGTTTTCTTGCATTTCATTTAAAATTAAGTAAAAAGTAAATTTTACATATATGATTATTGTGGCGCGTATCTAAAATTCTAATCTGATTTCCGACAAACATGTTTCATTCCTCTTCCAGATTTAAATTTTTAAATATTTCTCGTGTAATAATTCTTGTGTTAGAGATAATCTGGTCAAAAGTACAGTCCAGCATTGCTATGGGTAGGGGTATTCCATCTTTCATTTCGGTAAAATCCATTGTCAGAACGGTTTTGTCTGAGATATCTAATGAACCATACAGCTGGTCAAAAATTGCTTTTGCCTTCTCTTTGTTCGAACCGAGATTGTAGGTTGCATAGTTTTCAAAACCGGATGCTGTTTTAATATTGAGTGAGATGAAAAATAAATTGTCCATTTCAAATACTATTAAATTAATTGTAATTACAACTATTCTGACTGAAACTTTCAGGCAGATACATCTTTGTAAGTTCTTTTATATTCTCATGTTCTTTGCAATTGGTAAGCGATAGATCAACTGTTGTATTATTGTCAGCCATATTGTCGTTAGAAGCATGGTGAAAGTAATAACGGCAAGTGTAATCTGATACGTATAACTTGTAACCAATCCCAGGGAAGCTCCTAATGTAGCAAGCATAAAGCTAAATTCTCCAATCTGTGATAAAAGTGCGCCACCATATATACTGTCTCTCCAATTATTTCCGGTGAGCTTAAAAAGCAGGCTGTTAATTAGGCTGTTTATTAGCAGTACACTTACCGTAACCATAATAATTGTATCCATATTCTCAACAAAAAAGCGGATGTCGAGCTGCAATCCTACTGCCAGAAAGAAGAAAGCCATAAAAAATACCCTGAATGGAATAAATGATTTTTCAAGCCATCGTGTCGCTTTGTCCCGGCCAATTATTATTCCCGCGGCAAAAGCACCGAAAGCATGCGACAGGCCAAACCAGGAGCTAATCCATGCCATTCCGAAACATATACAAAAACCAATAAAAACCTGCAGATCATGGTCGGCGATAATTTCTCTTCGCATTGGAATCCGGAAAAGTTTCTTTGTAATAGCGGCTCTTAAAAATAAAAGTATCAGTATGCCGCCTACGCAAACTTTTACCAGGTCCTGCATGGATGCGTTACTGCCCGACATAAAATTTAGCGTTAGTATCATTGGTACAACAAGAATATCCTGCATTAACAATACGCCACAGGTAATGATGCCAAGCTGACTCTTAATTTCTCCTGTCCTTGCCAGATATTGGAATACAATGGCTGAACTGCTCAGGCTTATAATAAAAGAGGTTAAAACAATCGTATTGATATTCCATCCCGCCTGTTTGCCTATACAGTACATAAAGAAGAAACTTAATGCAACTTGTACAAAAGCTATTAATAATGGTTTGTAAAAATTTTTGCTGAGATTCCGAAGGTCAATATGAGCTCCAATCGAAAACATGAGTAGCACTATACCAATTTCTCCCAATTCCGACACCACTTCCGGCGAATGGATGATGTTTAAAACTTTTGGACCAAGAAGTAAACCGGATGCAATATAAGCAATGAAATAAGGTTGCTTCAATCTGCGCAGGAGGAGAATAAGCAACAATAGTACAAAGGACAGCACAGCTATCCCTGAGAATAATTGTGATGACATAGCAATGGCTTTTAAAGATAATGCAAAACTGCCCCGAAGGGCAGCTTTTAAATGGTAAATGATTGGTGTTATTGGATTTCAATCATTCTTGGAGGCTTCTGTTTAGCTTCTTCCTTTTTTGGAATAGATAACAGCAAGAGCCCGTTTTCATATCGGGCGCTGATATTTTCTTCATCGACCACATTTTTTGGTAATTCAAAACTACGTTGAAATGATTGGTAGCTGAATTCCCTGCGTGTGAAATTTTGTTGCTCGCTTACCTGCTTATTTTCTTTTTCTGAAGAAATAGTCAGCAAATTGCCGTCAAGAGTGACTTTGAAGTCGTTTTTTTCCAGTCCCGGAGCAGCGACTTCAACTTCATAAGTGTCTGTGGTTTCTTTGATGTTTACAGATGGCAACGTTGTGCTTGTGGTAGAAAAATTGTTGTTTTCCCAATTGAAAAGCTCACGGCCAAAAATGTCATCAAAAAACGAACGGTGGAAACCTGGTGTGTGATTTCCGTTTCTTTTGATAAGATTCATAACATTTAACTTTTAAATTGTTTGACAATATTTTTTAAATAATGCACTAATTTGATGTGTGCTTCATGTAAAAATCCAAAAATGTGCCAAGCGAAAAAAATGACATTTTTTCAGTTTCTGATATGAAAAATTGTCAATGAGAATGTGAGTGCTGGTTGCGCTAATGTTAGAGTATAAATTTGATTAGGAGAATGTATAAAGGATTATACCTGCTGTTGGGGAAAAGAAAAAAAGGCTGACAGTTTTCTGTCAGCCTTTGCCATTTCTAGTAGCGAGGACGGGAGTTGAACCCGTGACCTTAGGGTTATGAGTTTTGATTCTGAATTGCAACCGATAACTGTACAGACTTTAGAAGCCAAATCAAGGATTTCAGCTGGCATCATTCATAAAGTGTCAATGAAATGCATTGTCAGAATCGTAGTGTTCAACGTTTTACTACATTAGTTCGTCGATTTTTGTGTAAAGACTATCACTAATCTTTCTGTTCCTAGAATAATATTCAATTTGCTCCTTAAGAATTAGGATGACTTCATCATATTTGTCTTCCTTTGTAAACAAAATCTTTAATGAATCTAATCGACTCGCAGTTACCTCATTTGAAGAATAATTTAAAAGTAAGCTATTAAAAACTATGTCAACAGGGTTTATTTGTTTTTCCATTTCAGGTTCATCCTGATCAACATGATGAATTTGTATAATTTCCTTATTCCGTAATTCTGCCAGCTTTTTTGTGTATTTTAGTCCGGTTTCGTCATTAGGATTTATAATAATCTTCAGGGAGTCAAGGAGTGACTGAGTTTGCTCTTGAAAGTTGTAATTATCGTCCAAAATTGTGAGGAGTTCATTTGAAAGTGCCCCTTGTTGGACTTTCATTCCCATCATTGAAAAATGATCCATTAATCTTGTAGGTGTATATGTAAACCATTTAGTACAATTAGGATACTCTTTGAAATATAATTTTCTTGCCTCATTTAATATCATATCCCAAGTACAGAATATAGGTTCTATTGGATTGATATCTACATCTGGATCCCCTAATCGCATAAACATAATTGCATCATTCTTGATTGCAAATGGTGATTTACTTTTATGATCTCTCAAAATCACCTCTTCAATTTGTTTTCTAGGTATAGATATATCATATTGCCAATCCATTTCTTCAATCTCCACTCCCAACGAAGCCAATAAGTACTCCATTTGGTTTTTATAAGTAAAAGTAGTTTGTGTACCTTTATATTCAAATTCAAATTCACGGAGGAACTCTTCAAAACCTTTTACATGTTCTTCAAGCTTTCCCCAATCATTCAGATTTTGGTAAAAATTATAAAGAAGGTTTCCAGTTTTGCCTAAAGAATCAAAGTATGGCAATCTAGTAAATGGGATAAGATCTAGCGCATGCTTGAAAAGATTAGTAACTTCGATAGCATAATATCTGATTGTCTTAAGTTTTAAATCATTTTTCTTGGCGAATTTAAGAAATTGACATGCCACTTTGTAATGATAATCTTCGTAACGTGCGGAATCATCATAATGTGCAAGAATTAAATTAATTAATACGTTAGTGTCTATAAATACATTCTTATTTCTGTGATGTTGGGACACATAATCATTTAATCTGTCTGGATCACTGATTTTTGAAAAAACCTGTCCTGCTGCAATACGCGAAAGAATTACATTGTCATCAGCTATTTTAAATAAACTAGAAGCAAGCTTTTCCGCTTCATGTTTTTCAAGTCCATTTTCAACCAAATAATTAATAAATTTTATGGTTGAAGTTTCCAAATCGTGAATCGTCGAATTTCGAAAAGTAAATTCACTAAGGTTTACTGCATAATTACTCTCGTACAATTTACTCAATTGCACAATAACGTCATCAGTTTTTGACGAAAGATCGAAGAGCTCAAGTTCTTCGTTTATCTTTTTTCTAATTAATACTTCTTCAATGCTATATTCGTCCAATACAGAAGTTATTCGTTCTCGTTCTGCATCGGTTAGATCAATATAATATTCTTTTGTTTTTTTTATTTTTTTTTCAGAGTTCATTCTTCTCAGAATACCTTCAAGATAGTCATTTGACATATCTGCACTAAACTCTTCGTTTATCTTCTCAAACAAACCGAATTGATTGCTTTCACCGTTATTTTTAAGATAAACTATTATGTATGATTTAGTAATATTATATTTTATGTCGTTTGCAGAACCTATGGACATTAAGTCATAAAAAGCCCGAACTTTAGTATCCTTGAAAAACGAGCTTTCTTTTTTTTGAAGTTCGCCAAGATTAGATACTTCAAAAATGGTATCTTTTACATTGTCATAAATAGTGGCTACTTCAGCAATTGTATTAGCTTCAATTATTTCAAGATTAAGGCCAAATTCATTTTTAGCTTTTTTTCTATAATTTAATATTGTATGATTAGTAATCGGATAGGAATAAAAGTACTTTACTTTGTTTGTTAAATTATGGTTATTAACGTTGTCTTGTGCTTTTTTTAAGTCTCCAAATAGTTTTTTTTCGAAGTTTTTTTCTTCAATAGTGGTGGCTTGTATTTGATAATCAATATCATCTATATTAATGTTTCTAAAATCCAAACCAGAATCATAAGGGCCATTACAGTTAATAGTTTTGAAGTTCCCTTCGACTTCTTTTAAATACATATGCGCGACAGTATCTAATTCAACATCCGTAAATGATTGGATTAATTTACTAAATATTTTTTTTTGTGACATTTAATTTACTTATTTTATTTAATCTTCCTATATAAGCTGTTATCTATTTTACTTACAATTGCTTTTCATTTTGTCCAAATAGTTTAGTATTTTATTGTATGGATTGAGTTATGGCTTCAGCCTGCTCAGTCACATCTGAATTTGCGAATATGAACAAACAAACAATTTCAGTAATGGAATTGTAAATATCGCTCAATTTTATGTAAATAGTTGCGATTTGACATTTTTTTCGACAAAAGCATCAGTATAAGCCATAAATGAACAATTATTTTTTTGCTGATATGATTTAAGTATATTGCTTTAAACACTTACTTATGGAATAAGCATAAACTATGTAATTTCTGTTTATGCAATTTTTCGGTTTATGCAGGGCTTCAGGCCAATAGTATTATCCGCGAAGGCAATTGATTGACAAAAATTGCTAAAAAAAATTGAGAGTTTACCATAATAAAACTGCATCCGTCTTTCAGGTGGATTTTTTTTGCAATTTACGTGCATTTAACCTTTTTAATCAGATTGCTTTTCGGACGACTTTTTTTACATTACATCGAAATAAATTCGCGTTTTAAGATTATTTATTTTTATTTGGGTTATAAACCTAACTTAACAACAGCTTGGAATATTTCACCTCATTCTTTCAGAACATAAAAGATAAGCTGACCAATCCCTTTTTTGGCACGCTAATCATTGTGCTTATCCTGCACCATCCGCAATTTTGGTATTCCCTTTTTAATTTTGACAAGGGTGTAAATCTCAGACAAAAAGTAGAATATTTGAGTAAACTTGGCGCTAAAGAATTTACATCTGAGGCTATAATTTATGATATTTTGTGCACTTTGTTTTTTGTGTTTGTTGGATATCTTATTGTCGTTGGAACTAGATCTCTTTCGTTGTGGATTGAATATCGCATCATGCCTATAATAACAAAAATTATTGCAAGCGAAAATTTGGTTATGCGAGAGGAATATAACGAAGTCGTTAAGGATAGAAATGAATATAGTGAAAAGTATGAAGAGCAAAGAAATGCTGTCAGGATAATGTCTAAAGATTTTGATGAACTATCTTCCGATGCAAATAATAAAATCTCCTTAATTAATAACCTCCAGTCACAGATAACCACATTGAATAACTCTTTATCATTGGAGAAATCTAATTCCAATAAATGGAAAATGGATGCTGAAAGCTCAGAAAGAATTGTACAAGATTTAAGAGCTAGCAACGAATCATTAAGTGATATTAATGATAGGCTAAAATCTATAAATGAAAATTTCCTTGAATTTTTCTTCGGAAATCTTGATGCCAATGTTGATCCAGTAGTTTTGGTTCAACTGGCATTATTAAAGATAAGAGAACTTAGAACTGAAAACTTATGGCAAACTTTTTTAACAGCGGCACACGAAATTACAAATGACAATATAATAGATATTGATGCAATTAGTTTGATGGTAGAACGCAAGCTTGTTGTGACAGATAATGAAGATGAAAATACGGTTAAGCTGAGTATTATGGGAGGGTTTTTATGGAAGAATAGGGAAAATCTGTCTGAAGATACCCCATATAACTAACAGTTTTCACAGTTAACCGTTATAAGGTCGCTCCAACGGCTCGTATAGGAAGGTGAAAGCCTCTCGCGTCTCATTTTCCATTTCCTTTTCAGGCTCTGGCTTCCCAACCTTATTTTAGTGTCTCCAATTTTCCTGTTCAGCCTGTCAACCACTTTCAGTATGTGCTGGTGATTCGGATTCTCCCCTCCGAAAATTTTCATCTGGAAACTGTCGGCCGGAGTAATGGAATGGACGATAACGCCCGCCTTCTTGTAGCTTATTCCCGGCTTGTAAATCATTTCCATTGCAATTATTGCAAGCCTGTTTATCTCAAATGTCGAATTGGTCGGAAAGTCGGTCCTTATCCTTACGGTCTTTACATACTGTTCCAGGCCCCGCCGGAACGGGTTGGACATCAGGAATACGTCGATTGCGTTGGTGTGCAATTTGTCATTGCGCAGTTTTTTCGCGACGGTTCCGGAAAAGGTCGATATCCTTTCCTTTAGGTTGGCCTTTTCGGTAAGCATGTCAGCAAAGTTTTGGGTGCATACGGTGTTCTGTTTCAACTTTCTTCTTCAAAACTACCTTTTAGAGGTATAGTCTGTGGTATCGTATATTTTTGTCATGAGTGGCCTTTTTTTGACACATCGTATTCAAAAATATTCATCTAGGATAAGAGGCTTAAGTATTGGTATAAAAAAACAGTTTAAATTTTTTTGAAATCAAAAATGCATACTTCCGATACCTGAAAAATAAAAAAAGCCCTTACAATTTGTAAGGGCTTTTTTAAACCTGGTAGCGAGGACGGGAGTTGAACCCGTGACCTCAGGGTTATGAATCCTGCGCTCTAACCAACTGAGCTACCTCGCCATTTCTGAAGACATGCATCCTTGAATGCGGGTGCAAATATAAAACTAAATTTAAAGCTTGCAAATATAAATGACCAAAAAAAATAATTTTTAAATTATAGTTATCTTGAATTTATTCTATATATTTCCAAAAAAAATTAGAGCATACTATGGAAAGTAAAATACGTTACGAACTAGAATTTCCTTTAAATTCCTCACCTCAATTGCTATATCAGTATATATCAACACCTTCGGGTTTATCGGAGTGGTTTGCTGATAATGTCAATTCTCGCGGAGAGCTTTTTACGTTCATATGGGATGACGCAGAAGAGAAAGCCAGACTGGCTTCCAAAAAAACAGGTGAAAAAGTAAAATTTCGCTGGATTGATGAAAACGGGCAGGACGGAGACTATTTCTTTGAATTGCGAATCCTTGTGGATGAAATCACAAAAGATGTTTCCTTAATGGTGGTTGACTTTGCCGAAAAAGATGAGGTGGCTGAATCGACTCAGTTATGGGAAAACCAGATTTCCGATTTAAAACATGTAATCGGATCGGTATAGCAGAATTCCCTTTTTAAGACTTATATTTGCCCTGATTTAATTTCAGGGCTTTTTTTATGATTAATTTCAACGGAACTATTACAGACGACGCAAACATATTGGCTGGTAACAGAGCATTTCTTTACGGAGATTCGGTTTTTGAAACAGTAAAAATTTTAGATGGGAAAGTGCTTTTTCTTGAAGATCATTATTTTAGGTTGATGTCTGCCATGCGGATTGTTCGTATGGAAATCCCGATGAACTTTACGATGGAATATTTCGAAGAGCAGATTTTGTCTACGGCTGCTTCGGAAAATTTTTCAGGTTCCTGCCGTGCCCGTATTTCCGTTTACAGAAAAGAAGGAGGTTTTTACCTTCCTAAAGACAATAACGTGTCTTTTTTGATTACGGTATTGCCATTGGAAGATTCGATATACCGAATTGAAAAAGACCAATATGAAGTCGAATTGTACAAAGATTTTATCGTTACCAAACATTTGCTTTCTACAATTAAATCGTCCAACAGGATGATAAATGTCACGGGAAGTATTTTTGCAGACGAGAACGGCTATGACAACTGTCTTTTGATTAATGATGAAAAGAATGTTATTGAGGCCTTAAACGGGAATCTTTTTATGCTTATGGGAAATAAACTGGTAACGCCGCCAATTTCTGAAGGATGCCTGAATGGCGTCATGCGTAAGCAAATTTTGGCTCTTGCTAAAAAAATAGAAACGATAGAAGTGGAAGAAGCTCCAATTTCTCCTTTTGACCTTCAAAAAGCGGATGAATTGTTTATAACGAATGTAGTCAGAGGTATTCAGCCTATAACAAAATATCGTAAAAAAGAATATGGGATGGACTTGGCTAAAGACTTGCTGCTTCGATTAAACGCGCAAATCCGTTTGGGCTAATTCAGTATCGGATTTTCGGGGGCATTCGACCATATGACATAATCGCCCCCTAACTCGAGGATTTTCTGCTTCCAGAAATCAGTGGTGGATTTGCCGATAATCTTATTCTCATAGATATTCTTGGAAATAATCCATGAATTGGCCTGCATTTCCCTATCCAATTGTTGTGCATCCCAACCGGTATAGCCTAAGAAAAAGCGGATGTTATTCTTTTTGATTTTTCCTTCGTTAATAAGTGCTTTAGTCGATTCAAAATCGCCGCCCCAATAGATTCCGTTTGAAATTTCAATACTGTTTGGAATCATTTCCGGAATATTGTGGATAAAATAAAGGTTGTCCTGTTCGACAGGTCCGCCATTATAAATCTTAAACTTGGCATTGATTTCAGGAATCAGATCTTGTATGGTATATTCCAAAGGTTTGTTAAGGATAAATCCTACAGAACCTTCCTCGTTATGATCTGCAAGCAAAATCACTGAGCGATTGAATGATAGGTCTCCGATTATGGATGGTTCCGCGATCAGAAGTATTCCTTTTTTGAGTTTTTCTGAAATCATTTGGATGCATTTTTCATTAAATTTAACAATAAAAAGTTTTTTTTCCAAATTAATTCGACGAACAGTATAAAAAAAGCCTCCCAAATGGAAGGCTTTAATTTATATCGGGACAAAAAACTATTTAGAGTTAACTGATCCTTCTAATTCAGCACCAGCTTTGAACTTCACTACATTTTTAGCAGCGATTTTGATAGTTTTTCCAGTTTGAGGATTTCTTCCTTCTCTTGCAGCTCTAGAAGAAACTGACCAAGATCCAAATCCTACTAAAGATACTCTGCCACCTTTTTTCAAAGTGCCACCTACGTTATTTAAAAATGACTCTAAAGCTAATTTTGCAGCTGCTTTAGAAATTCCTGCGTCAGCAGCGATAGCATCAATTAATTCTGATTTGTTCATAATAATAGTTTTAATTGTTGGTTAAACATTATGTTAATTATAACAAATTTAATAGGATTTCCTTACTGGGCAACACATTTCGGGTGTTTTTCGCTGTTTTGTTGATAACTTGGGGCTTTTGTTAATAAAACCGACTTGTTTTTCTCGAAATCGCTGTGAAATCAGTGTTTATGCGGGGTCAGAACGCTTTGGCATTCGTTCCGAAACTGATACCATTTAATAGTTCGGACGTCTTTAGGTTTTTCTTTCCCGGAAACTGTAATTGGATAATTTCTATATAGCCGTCACTGACCGCAATTTTCATTTCCTTTTTTGTGGTAATTATTTTTCCAATGGTTTCGGCATGCGTTTGGGCTATAAATTTAGCTTCATATATCTTAACGTTCCATTCCTGACCGTTGTCGCTAAAGAAACTCCAGGCGGCCGGATAGGGAGATAGTCCGCGTATCTGGTTGTGGATTTCTTTTCCCGGACGGTTCCAGTCAATCTTGCAGTTGTCTTTGTTGAGCTTGTATGCCGTTTTTATTTCAGCAGAGTCAACCTGTAAGGTTGTTTCTGCTTTTCCGTTTTGGATTAGTTCTAAGGTTTCGGCAACAGCCTGGCTTCCCAGATGCATTAAGGTGTCGTGCAGTTGTCCTGCATTTTCATCGGGAGTAATACCTACTTCTTTGCTCAATATCATCGCGCCGGTATCTATTTTGTCGTCAATAAAAAAGGTAGTGACGCCGGTTTTGGTTTCGCCGTTTATAATGGCCCAGTTGATAGGAGCGGCACCCCGATAATTTGGAAGTAAGGAAGCGTGGAGATTAAACGTGCCAAACTTAGGCATGTCCCAAACCACTTTTGGCAACATACGGAAAGCTACTACTACCTGAAGATTGGCATTTAAATCTTTTAGCTCTGTTAAAAAAGCTTCCTCTTTAAGATTGGTTGGTTGCAGTAATTTCAGGTTTTTTTCTAAGGCATATTCTTTTACGGCAGAGTATTTGATTTTCTGGCCGCGACCCGCCGGCTTGTCTGGAGCAGTAATTACTCCAACGACTTCAAAATTAGTATTCAAAATGGTGTCCAGTATGCCTACGGCAAATTCCGGAGTTCCCATAAAAACGATGCGTAACTTTTCCATTCTATTTTAAAGTATATTTGTTGTTGGGCAACAATTCTATTTTGTTTGTTTCTAAAAGCTGTCTCAAGGCAAAGATAAGTGCCTCATCCGGAAATTTGGAACGAAACTGAATTTCTCTCGAACTCATTGGGGCCGTTTTTAATAAATGCAGTATTTTTTCGCCGGCAGTCACCGGAATTGCAACTTTGTTTTTTTGAATACAATAGGAGCAGATACCGCAATCTTTACTGTCTTTTTCTCCAAAATAACTCAGGAGTTGTCTGCTTTTGCAGGTTGTATTGTTGGTGGCATATTCCAAAACCGCTTCAAATTGCTCTTTTTTCAGGCTGTTTTGTTCTTCCAGGTATTTTGAGACCCGGTTGATGGTCCGGTCATCTTCACGTATTTCATTAAAGGTAACAGTAGAATCGTTATTTTTTGCATGATATTCTATAATTTGCCTTTCCTGCAGCTTTAGCAGCACGGCCATTACCTGCGTTTCTTTAGCACCTGATTTTTTTGCAACCAACGGAATATTGATGGCGGTGACAATTTCATAAATGCCGGGATAGGTGCGTAACAAGGTCAGGATTATTTCTTCATCCTGCGGGTTAAGGCTCATGTACCTGATTACTTCTTTAGATTCGATAACAAACCGTACGGTTACTTTTTCTGAAAATTCCTGCGAAAGGGAAATGATTCCCTGTCGGTCTAAAAACTGAAGGCTGTTAAATGTCTTTAATGCAGGAAAGCCATATTGGACACAAAACTGGTTGATATTGAAAGAAAACTGTTCATAGATTCCTTCTCCGTATGCAATCTGGAAAAAATTACAGAGTTTGACATACATTTCTTTTAAGAACTTTTTGTCGGGAAGGCTGTTCAGTATTTGGTTTTCGGAATATTGAATGTCAGAAGGGCTGTTCAGTAAAACGGCAAAAGCCTTTTCTCCATTTCGTCCGGCACGTCCGGCTTCCTGATAATAGTTTTCCAGATTTTCCGGTAATTGTATATGGATGACTGTTTTTACGTTTGCCTTGTCTATTCCCATACCAAAAGCATTGGTCGCTACAATGACCTGAACCTTTTCTTCCATCCACAGTTTCATGTTTTTTTCTTTTTCGGTGATATGGAGTCCGCCGTGATAATAAGTTGCTTTTATGCCTAAGGATTCCAGTTGTGAAGCCGTATCAAGGCAGCCTTTTCTGTTTCGGACGTAAATAATGGATGGTTGTGGATGTTTTTTTACGATTTGCTCTATCCGGTAAAGTTTGTCTTCGGCCTCAAAAACCATATAGGCAAGGTTTTCCCTTACGAATGATTTTTGAAAAACAGCCGGATTTTCCATGCCAAGCTGGGCAATGACATCTTTTTTTACGTGCTCGGTAGCAGTGGCGGTTAATGCCAGGAAAGGAATTTTGGGGAAATGGGTTTTAAGGGAAGCGATTTTTAAATAAGCCGGACGGAAATCGTGTCCCCATTGTGAAACGCAATGTGCTTCATCAATAGCAATGAGATTTATGGGAAGGTTTTTGAGACGTTCGACAATCCAGTCGGCTTGTAATCTTTCCGGCGACAGGTATAAAAATTTATAATTGCCAAATTGGCAATTGTCCAAGAGGTCGCTGATTTCATCGGTAGAAATGCCTCCTGTGAGTGCAATCGCCTTAATGCCTCTTTTCTGAAGATTGGCAGTCTGGTCTTTCATCAATGCAATCAGAGGTGAAACTACGAGGCAGATGCCGTTTTGCATTAGAGCAGGAATCTGAAAACAGATAGATTTTCCGCCGCCTGTTGGCATCAGGGCAAAAGTATCCTGTCCGTCTAAGACAGAGGCTATAATCTCAGCTTGCGGAGTTCGGAATGAATCGTATTTCCAGTATTTTTGGAGAATCGATAACGCTTCTTGCATGTTTCTAGTTCGAAAGATGCCCTAATATAAAAAGAATTCTGTTATCAACCGTGTCTTTTGGAACTTCAATCAACGAATAGCCGTAACTTTCGTAAGTTTCTTTAAGGTGCTTGTAGATTAGGGTTGCCTGTTCGTAATTTTCATAGCGCGCTTCATCACATTCGTAAATGTCTTCCCAGGGTGGCAATATGAAGATTTTAGTGTATTTGTGTTCGCGGCAGGCTTCGTCAAAGAAAGCCGGATAAGCATCGCCTATGTAGTGCATATAGGCTAAAACGTCAGGAATTCCGCGGTCAATAAAAACTACCGGACTTTCCTCTTTCAGGGCATCATGGTATTGTTTTTTTCTTCCTTCCAGAAGCAATTCGCTGAAAAGCAGCGGATTTTCAAGAAACAATTGTTCAATTCCCTGTTTTTTTGCTTCCATTGTTACTTCCCGTGAAATTTCAGGGTAACAGCAGTGTCCGCGTTCAAGCAGTCCATCAATGATGGTTGTTTTCCCAGTTCCGGGACCGCCGATGATAACAACAATATCTTTTTGCACTTTTTTGAAAATAAGGGGCAAATTTACTTAAAGATTTTTAAATACTAAAGTGAATTTTGTTTTTTAGAAAACCACTCTGAATTGGGAAAATAAGCAAAGGTAAAAAGGTCAGGAATTGTTTTTTAGGCTTAGGATGTTTGTTTTAATCCGTGATAACCTGTGACTAAAATAAAAAAATGCAATTCAAACGGACCCGACCATAATCAGCTTTTCTTTATCTGGTATAAACTTCCCGACAGACATTTAAATTAATATCATAAGTCTTAAATCTAAAATCAATACCGTATATTTGCCTTTATTTTAATTTTGAAGATGGATAAGAAGACTCAGGAATTTTATGAAAGGCTGAAAACAGAATTGGACGAGGCAAATGTCTGGCCGGCAGAATACCTTTTTAAGTTCATAGTCCCGACGGACAAGCAAAAGATTGACACAGTTGAGAATGCTTTTAACGGCATGGGAGCTGTTATTCATACGACGCAATCAAAAACGGGAAAATTTACCAGTGTTTCTGTAAATGTAAGAATGGAAAGTTCACAGAGTATTATTGATAAATATATTGAAGTTTCCACAGTCGAAGGAATCATATCGCTTTAAAGCTTCACGACGATTTTATGTATATAAAAGAAAACCCACACGACATTGTTCATCATCTGGAATATAATGCTGAAAGACCGCATTTGATTATTCCGGAATACGGACGTCATTTGCAGAAACTAATCGATCAGGCAACTGTAATCGAAGACAGAAATGAGCGCAACAAGGCAGCGAAATATATTATAGCGGTTATGGGTAGCCTGAATCCGCATTTGCGTGATGTGCCTGATTTCCAACATAAGCTTTGGGACCAGATTTTTATTATGTCTGATTTTAAGCTGGATGTAGATTCTCCCTATCCGGTGCCGTCAAGAGAAATGCTGCAGCAAAAGCCGGAACGCCTGAAATATCCGCAAAACTTTCCTAAATACCGATTTTATGGAAACAATATCAAATATATGATAGATGTGGCCAATAAATGGGAGGAAGGCGAATTGAAAAGTGCGTTGATAAAAGTGATTGCCAATCACATGAAAAAATCCTACCTGAGCTGGAATAAGGATACGGTAAAGGATGAAGTGATTTTTGAACATTTGTATGAATTGTCAAACGGAAAAATCAATCTTAAGACGAGTTCTGAGGAATTGCTGAATTCTACAGATTTGATGCGTACAAACAAAAAGATGTCCAATAAAAATCAATCGACTCCGCAAAAGACAAAATCTAAAAATGGCGGAAAGCAGAATAATCAAAACAAAAACAATAGAAAACCACAAGGTTAGGCAGGCATTTGGCGTTGGCCAATAGCTTCTGACCTATAAACTCATAATTTAATAAAATGGAAACTTTCAAGATTGAAGGAGGCGTTCCTTTAAAAGGAGAAATTACGCCACAAGGGGCAAAAAATGAGGCATTGCAAATTTTATGTGCGGTTTTGCTTACTCCGGAAAAAGTAACTATCAATAATATTCCGGATATTATCGATGTCAATAAGCTGATTACCTTATTGAAAAATCTTGGAGTTAAAGTTGAAAAAATAGGCAAAGGTTCTTATACTTTCATTTCAGATGAGGTGAATATGGCTTATCTGGAATCTGAAGCTTTCAAAAAAGAAGGAAGCTCTTTACGTGGTTCCATCATGATTGTAGGACCACTTTTGGCTCGTTTTGGAAAAGGATATATCCCAAAACCGGGAGGAGATAAAATTGGCAGAAGAAGACTGGATACGCATTTTGAAGGCTTTATCAATCTTGGAGCTTCATTCCGTTACAATAGAGAAGACCATTTTTATGGTGTTGAAGCGACTAAATTAACAGGAACTACAATGCTTCTTGATGAGGCATCTGTAACCGGAACGGCTAATATTGTAATGGCGGCTGTTTTGGCTGAAGGAAAAACATCCATTTACAATGCTGCCTGCGAACCGTATTTGCAACAGCTTTGCAAGATGCTGAATTCCATGGGAGCGAAGATAACAGGAGTAGGTTCTAACTTGTTGGAAATTGAAGGTGTTTCGTCTTTGGGCGGATGCACGCACACGATTCTTCCGGACATGATTGAAATCGGTTCCTGGATTGGATTGGCAGCAATGACGCGAAGCGAAATTACAATCAAGAATGTAAGCTGGGAAAACCTTGGAGTAATTCCGGGAACTTTCAGAAAGCTTGGAATTACATTAGAAAAAAGAGGCGATGATATTTATATCCCGGCTCATACAGACGGTTATGAAATCCAGAACTATATTGACGGTTCTATCCTGACTATTTCAGATGCGCCGTGGCCTGGATTTACACCAGACCTTTTGAGTATTGTTTTGGTTGTGGCAACGCAGGCAAGAGGAAGTATTCTTGTTCACCAAAAAATGTTTGAAAGCCGTTTGTTCTTTGTCGATAAGCTGATAGATATGGGAGCGAAAATTATCCTTTGCGACCCGCATAGGGCAGTAGTTATAGGTCACGATTTCAAATCGCAATTGAAAGCTACAACCATGTCATCTCCTGATATACGTGCCGGAATTTCCCTGTTGATTGCTGCTCTTTCTGCAAAAGGGGTGAGTAAAATCCAAAACATCGAACAAATCCACAGAGGATATGAAAATATCGAGGAAAGATTAAAAGCATTAGGAGCTAAAATTACTGCTGAGTAATAATTGGCAAATCATGATATAAAAAAGGCGTTTCAACTGAAACGCCTTTTTGTTTGCTTATTCTAAAATGTTCAGGAATTTTAATCCAAAGATGACACCGTCGCCCTGGAATCCGTTTTGGTAGGAACGTACATAATCTACACGCAGCATTCGGAACTTGCCAAAACCAAGATTGTCTAACCCTATAGAAAACTCGGAATAAGGTTTTACATCCGGTACTGCTATTGCATGATATCCAACCATAAGATTTGATTTTAGCTTATTCAACAAAGGAATTCTGTTCATGATGTAACCTTTGAAATTATGCTCGGCATGAAATTCAATATAGGCATCATTGGTGCTGTGTGAATAATACGGTAGCAAATTGAATACGTTAAGGTATCTTTCAGTTTGGCCAATATGTGTCTGGTTGCCGTTAAAGTGCTTGTAATCGGCAAAAGAGATATTGTCTGCATTAAAAAACTTTCCGGCTTTTAGGTTTACTCCAAGTTCTCCTTTATTTCCTAAAGTAACATCATACGTCATACGGGCGTGGATGGCATCATATTCATATTCTTTTTCGCTACCTGCGAATGCTTTTTCATAGGTTGCAAAAAGAACCGGGTATTTTTCGTTTCTGATATTCATTTTTCCGTCCGGTCTTGAAATATATTCCTGTCCGAAATTCACTCTGGCAGAAATCGAAGCTTTTGCCAAACGGTGTGTTTCAAAAATTGGCAACGAATTGGCTGTAGGAGCGAAAGGATTGTTTGAAGTATATTCCTTATCGTTTTTAATCAATACATAGTCTGTATTATTGAAAAGCGATTTTCTTCTGGAATATTCGGCGTTTCCGGTTAAGGTCAGTCCGTTTACAACTTCCTGCTGGTAGCTAATTCTACCAAAAGTCTTGTCGTATAGTTTCATGTAGTTGTCCTTGAAAAACAACGTGCTGACTGAATTGACAACATCAGAAATAGCCGCGCTGTTAAATTGTACGATTTGATTACCGGCAGCTGCATAAAAATAAGAATTGGTCTGGTTGTTCAATCTTGTTGAGAAATAACCAAAAGCTCTAAGCCTGTCTTCTGCAAGCCCATAATTCATTCTTACGCCAAAATTGGTATAGGTGTTTTCATCTGGATTTCTTTTTATAAATGAAAATCCGCTATTTAAATTCCATCCTTGTACTGTGTTAAAAGCAGGTACTTGTATTAATCCGTCATATTTTACACTCCAGTTTTTATAGGAATTTCTAAAGGTATAGCCTTCAATTAGGTCAAACGGTTTAAAACGGTTTTTCTTTCTGTCTACGGAGTCAAGATAGGTCTGGGATTTACGGATTGTCTGGATACTGTCTTTTTTGATGTAGTCTTTTGATTCCTCGTCAGTCAAAGGAACAGGACGGGCAGCATCCCAAAAGTTGTCGTCTTTTTTGTTGGCTTCCTTATCTATTGATACAATTTCTTTGGTAAAAGTTTTCTTTTCAAATTCCTCTTTGAATTCGTAATTGCTAAAGGCATGCGTAAATTTTCCGGTAAACTTAATGCCGAAAAGTCCTGCGCTGAAATCTAAAGTCTGAAGGCTTTTGGCCCAGATTTTAGAATTGGAATTATAGCTGAAGTTTTGCGTAAGGTTCATTACTTCAAGAATTGGCTCCTGCATTCTGTAACCTTTGATGTCAAGGTCTACGGCATAAATGGCCCAGCTATCTTCAACAATATAGATGTAACCTTCAAAAACCGGGTCGCTGTCTCTTTTAGGGGTTACTTTGATTTTGTTTATGGTATTGTTGTTTTCGTCTATAAACGTACCTTCCATTTTAAATTTGTAATAGCCAAAAGCATTACTGGCAATAGGAGAAACCATATTGATGTTGAATTCAATATAGTTTTGATAGAAATCATAATCGGTATTTCTGGCAGTATTATAGCTGAATCCGTTGTCGTTTCCGCTTATTTTAGATGCGATAATCCTTTCTTTTAGTTTGTCCGGTTTTTGGTAAGTAATATGGGATACCGTTTCGGATAGGTACATAATTCCCGTTCCGGTAGAATCCAGGATACCTTTTTCATCCATCGTCTGACCCAGAATTTTCTTAGGCATGTCTTTTACCCTGAAAATTCCTCTGGAATAGAAGTCGGCTGTAAATTTGGCAGTCATTTCTGAATTTTGTTTTCTGGCAGCAATAGCACTACGGATGATGGCATTGGCCGGATTTTCTTTTGAATCAATGACAATTTCCGGAATGGCAATGTTTTCTTCCAATAGTGTTACATCCAAAACATAAGGAAGCCTATCCGCATTAATGGCAATTTTTTGAGTTTTATAGCCCAAATACTGAAATACGACGGTGTATTTTCCTGATGATTTTACATTGAGTTCGTATTGTCCCACTTCATTGGAAGAGGTGCCATTATAGGTGTTTTCGATGTATACGTTTACGGCTGGTAAGGTAGTTCCGGACTGGTCGGTAATTTTTCCCTTAATTTGTGCTGAAGCAACAATAGAAAAGGCAAATAAAATGAGGGTAATTATTTGTTTCATGCAGAGAGTTAAGTGAAGTTTAAAATTAGTAATACGGTCACATTATAAATAGACGTTTCTATTTATGAAATGGTTGTATGGGGTGAAAAAAATTATAGAAAAGCTTTTATGGCAAGTTTATAGCTCCCAAGTCCGAAACCGATTATGATTCCTTTTGCGTTAGGCGAGATATAGGATTGATGCCTGAAAGATTCCCTGGAAAAAGTATTGGAAATATGGACTTCAATAACCGGGGTAGTAATCGATTTAACGGCATCGCCAATTCCTACAGAAGTATGGGTGTAGGCAGCGGCGTTCAGGATAATTCCATCAAAGGTAAAACCAGTTTCCTGAAGTTTACTGATGATTTCTCCTTCAATATTGCTTTGGAAGTATACAAGCTCGACGTTTGGAAATTCAGCCTGAAGCGAAACAAAATACTCTTCGAAAGTTTGGCTGCCATAGATTTCAGGTTCCCGTTTTCCAAGCAGGTTTAAATTAGGTCCGTTAATAATAATGATTTTCATGAAAGATGATTTGTGTAAAAATAGGAATTTCCGTTCTTTATAAAATGTTAAGGCATAAAAAAACCGTTTTGTTTGACAAAACGGTTCTCTTTTAAGAAATATATTTTTTAGAAAAAGTATCCAAGCGATAATTGGAAAACGGCATTTTTGACTTCTGCCTCTTTTGAAACTTCAGAAAGTCCGATAGTATATCTTGCCTGAGCGAAAAAGTTATCGGTAATGTTAAGTCCTAAACCTCCGGCAGCCGCGAAATCAAAGCTTTTGTTGTCGAAAGACTCTTTTGCTTCATCAACTAAAAAGGAGAACTGCGGGCCTACTTCCAGGCTCAATTTTTCAGAGATTAAGTAAAATTTAGCCAAAACCGGAACAGAAACATAGTCCAGGTTGAAATCACCAATCCCTTTTACATCAGCACCTTGCGAAGTATAAAGCAATTCTGGTTGTAATGAAAAGTTTTGAAAAAGTTTTACTTCGGCAACCGCACCTGCATGAAAACCGGTTCTGCTGCTGTAGTCGATACCATCGGCACCTCCGTTAAAGTTGGCGAAGTTAACACCTCCTTTGATACCAAATTTTAAAAGTTGTGCATCAGCATTTGTTGCTCCTGCAATGATTAAAATTGCAGCTACGATAAATTTTTTCATAATAAATTTTTTAAGGTGGTTTAAAAGTTTTAAAGCTTTTTAGCTAAACAAATGTAGCTATGTTTTTTTGAGTTAATTTTAAAATTATGAAATTATTAATATTTTTTTTCTTAAAATTAAGTTAAACAAAGTCATGAAAGCCAGGTATTTCATGTGTTTTTCTTACTGTTTTTGATTTGTGTTTTAAAACTTAACGAACATGATGTTTTTATCAGTAATTGTGATAGGTTCTTTTAGGTTTGCTAATGCTCCCGAAGGAATTAAATTTGATGTTAGTGGGTTTGAATTTACCAATTTTGGCAGAGATTATAAATTGCCAATCGGTATGTTCTTTGATTAACATATAATGCCGGGTTGACAAATAGTAATGATACCGTACCGGTTTTTGATATCAATACTACTGGTTTTCAAATTGATGCAGGTTACAGATTTTAATTCCATTTCACTATACTTAAAAGCTTTCCATTTTATGGAAGGCTTTTTTATTCTGAAATATTCATTTGGTTCTTAAAGCCAGATAAATAGGGGGATTTAGATTTTATTTTTGTTAATTTAATAGTTAATAACAAAAGTAATATGTCAAATTTTTATGTTAATTATTTGATAAATTTGATAGTAATTTAAAACTAAACAAACATGAAAAGAATTGTTTTAACACTAGCTGCAGTATTCGCTTTCGGATTTGCGAATGCTCAGGATGCAAAAAGTACAGCCAATGCAGGACAAACTGCAAAGGGGAAATGGTTAATTGAGGCAAATACCGGGTTTGGTGCTGCTCATTCCGCTGACACTTCTTTTGGATTGAGATCTGAAGATGGTGAAACGACATGGTCTATTGGTGCTGAAGGGGGGTATTTTGTCATGGATGATTTGGCTATCAAAGCCGGTTTGGGTTATGTAGATATGGGGGACGATGTTTCTTCATTCACATATAAAATAGGTGCGAAGTACTATATCATCAGCCAAATTCCTGTTCAGTTAGACTATTCCGGCGCTTCTATTAAAGATGCTGATGAAAATCCTTCCTATTTAGGAATCCAGGGTGGTTATGCCATCTTCTTAGGACAAAACGTATCTATTGAACCAGGTTTAAGATTCAATAAAAGCTTAAACGATGATTTTTATGATGACGTTTTTCAGGTAAGAATTGGTTTTGCGCTGCATTTCTAAGAAATAAAATTTAGATTACACAAAAAAAGCCTCCTGAACGGGAGGTTTTTTTATTTTTCAAATGGACTGTTTCTATCTCTTTTTTGTGATAATTTTCTGATTTTCAGAACTATGTGGTTTTTGTATGAATTTAATGATAAATGAAAAATAACATGTCAGTTGTTTCGTGTTATTTTTTTTATACTTTTGCCGCATAATTTTAAAACTAAACAAACATGAAAAAAATTGTTTTAACAGTAGCAGCAGTATTCGCTTTCGGATTTGCTAATGCTCAGGAAGAGACTTCAGAAGGTTTCAAGAAAGGTGATGTATTCATTTCTGGTGCTGTAGGTTTTGGTTCAACTAAAACTGGAGATTTCAAAACTAGTGATTTTGAAATCGCTCCAAGTGTTGGTTACTTTGTAACTGAAAACATTGCCCTTGGTGTTGCATTCGGATACGGATCATCAAAAATTGATAATGGTGTTGCAGATGCTAAAAACAGTACATTGTCAGTAGGTGCTTTTGGTAGATACTACTTTACACCAGCTTCTAAATTCTCTATCTTCGGTCAGTTGGGTGTAAACTACATGAGCTACGATGATGAGTTTAACCTAGAAGCAGGAACACTTGCTGATTCAAAAGGTAATGGTTTTGGTGTTGCTGTAGCTCCAGGTGTTAGCTACTTCCTTGCTAAAAACTTTGCAATTGAGGCTACTTTCGGAATCTTGAGCTACGAAACTCTTAACCCAGATGAGGATGGAGTTGACAGCACAAATGGTTTCAATTTCGGTCTTGATATGAGAGATATCAGATTAGGATTGGTTTACAAATTCTAAGAATAACATTAGAATATATCAAAAAGGCTTCCCATTTGGGAGGCCTTTTTCTTTTAAGATTAACTCCCGTTTCGCTAACTTTGCAATCTTCAATCCACATTCATGTTATCAGTCCAGAATATTTCTTTCGGTTATACCGAAAAACAAGTAATAGAGAACATCAGTTTTACCATTCAAAAAGGCCAGAATATTGCCATAATTGGTGAAAGCGGCTGCGGAAAAAGCACGCTTTTAAAACTAATTTATGGACTTTACGATTTGGATGAAGGACAGATTTTTTATGGCGATACGCCTATTTTAGGACCAAAATACAATCTGATTCCCGGAGAAGATTATATCAAATACCTGGCACAGGATTTTGACCTGATGCCTTATACAACGGTAGAGGAAAATGTGGGTAAATATCTTTCCAATGTTTATAAAGAAGAAAAAGCGCAACGTGTAGCCGATTTGCTGGCTATGGTTGAAATGTCTGATTATGCCAAAACCAAAGCGAAGTATTTAAGTGGCGGTCAACAGCAAAGAGTAGCTTTGGCAAGAGTTCTGGCTTTAGAGCCTGAAGTTTTGCTATTGGACGAACCTTTTAGCCATATTGATAACTTTAGAAAGAATGCCCTTCGCAGAAACCTGTTTGCTTACCTGAAGAAAAAAGGAATTACCTGTATAGTGGCTACACACGACAGCGCAGATGCGCTTTCTTTTGCTGATGAGACCATTGTGATGCAAAAGGGTAGAATGCTTGAAAAAGCACCGTCAAAAGAGTTGTATTTTAATCCGGTTAACAAATATGTAGCTTCGCTTTTTGGTGAGATTAATGAAATTACGGTAGAAGACGAAAACGGGACAATGATCAACCTGCTTTTGTATCCGCATCAATTAAAAGTGGCACAGACAGGTTTTATACAGGTGTTGGTAAAACAATCTTATTTTAAAGGAAACCGGTATCTGGTTAAGGCGGTACTTGAAAAACAGGTTATTTTCTTTGAGCACAATGGTGCACTTGAAAATGAAACTTTTGTTTTTCTGGAACTGAATAATAAAATATCTTAAAATAAAAATCCCGGAATTTTTGATTCCGGGATTTTTGTTTTTGGAAATGATTCCCAATTAGTTTTTCAGGTGCTTTTCTAAGAATTGGTCCTGTTCCCAAAGCAGGTGAAGGATGTTTTCTTTAGCAGCATAGCCGTGGCTTTCTTTTGGCAATAAAAGCAATCTTACCGGAGCACCAAGTCCTTTTAACGCTTGGAAATATCTTTCTGACTGCAATGTGAAAGTTCCCGGATTGTTATCAGCGTCACCATGTACAAGCAAAAGTGGTGTTTTCATTTTATCAGCAGTCATAAATGGCGACATTGTATTGTAAACTTCAGGAACTTCCCAGTAGTTTCTTTGCTCGCTTTGGAATCCGAATGGTGTAAGCGTTCTGTTGTAAGCACCGCTTCTTGCAATACCACAAGCAAACAGGTCAGAATGTGTCAATAGGTTAGCTGTCATAAAAGCACCGTAAGAGTGTCCTCCAACGGCCACTTTTTTACGGTTAATGTAACCTAGCTTGTCAACTGCGTCAATTGCAGCAGCAGCATTGTCTACCAACTGCGTGATAAACGTGTCGTTTGGTTCTGTTGAGCCTTCTCCAATGATTGGGAAAGATGCATCATCCAAAACTACATAACCTTTGGCTACCCAATACACGAAAGAACCGTAGTTAGGAAATGTAAATTCGTTCGGGTTTTGAGAACTTTGTCCCGCACTGTTCTTATCTTTGTATTCTTCAGGATACGCCCAGATTAAAAGAGGTAATTTCTCTTTTTTCTTCATGTCATAACCAACAGGAAGATATAATGTTCCTGAAAGTTCTACACCGTCTTTTCTTTTGTATTTGATTACTTCTTTGTGTACGTTTTTGATACTTTCAAACGGATTTTTGAAATTGGTAATCTGCGTTAGCTCATTCTTCTTTTTGATATTTCTGAAGTAATAGTTCGGGTATTCGCTTTTTGACTGAATCTGAACTAATACATCGCCTTTTTTGAAGTCTTCAATAGAGAAGATGCTTTCTTTTTTGTCTTTGTAAGCCGATTGGTACAAACGTTTTGTCTTGAAAGTCTTGATGTTGAACTCGTCAATAAATGGAAACTGACCATTTTTAGTATGACCTTCACCAACTAGGAAGGCATTGTCGTTTTCAAGAGCCAATACTTGTCTTCCGTATTGGTTTTTGATTGTTTCGAAACTTCCCGGGTCAGAATAAATGTCCTGAGAATTTCTGTCAAAGATTACTTTTGGAGCCTGTCCCGGATTTGACGGATTGAATAAGTAGGTCTTTTCATTTCGGGTGTCATACCACTGGTCGTATAAAATAGCGGTAGTGTTATTACCCCAAACAATTCCTCCGTAACGTTGTACTGTTTTAACCAAAGATGTAGGATTGGAAGTAAATGGAGCCTGCCATAAGAAAACTTCGTCCCTGAAATCTACTTTATTGGCAGGGTCTCCGCCATCTAAAGCTTCAACAAAATAAAGAGTTGCCGGAGCATCGCTTCTCCAGCCCATGCTTCTTTTTCCTTTTCGGGTAGCCATAAAACCTTTTGGCATGATTTCAGAAAGAGGCACTTCGTTAACCACCTTAATTTCTTTTCCTGTCAGGTCATATACTACAGACTTCATTGGGAAACGGCTCAAAGGAACAATATAAGAAAATGGCTTTTGTATCGTAGTAATCATGATGTAGTTTCCGTCAGGAGAAAAACCTTCACCGGCATATAAATCGGCGCTTTTATACAGCGACGCTTTTCCGCTAAGGTCAATTTTATAAAGCTCAGAACTTACTAAGGTTTCAAAATTAGTCTCGTCAGTTTTGTTTTTTAATAAATCCTGATAGGTTCTGTTTTGTGATTTTGAACCGTCACTGGTAGAAACCGTAGGTCCTTTTGGAAGGTCTTTTTTGGAATCAATCAAGGCAGGACGGTTTTTAGGAAGCATCCTAACCAATAGGTTCTGATTGTCTCTGTACCAGCTGTACGGGCTACCCATGTTGGCATTTACAGTTGCCTCTGTTAATCGGGTTGCTTTTGCTGAAGCGATGTCCAAAACCCACAATTCCACTCCTGTAGCTGTAGTGTGTGTAAAAGCAAGTTTCTTTTCGTCCGGTGACCAGGAAATATTGCTGATTTTTGGATTTTGTGGCAAGCCGGTTACCTGAGTTTCATTCTTGTCCTTGATTTTGCGGACTTTCAGGTTGTTAATATAGGTAACGGTACTTGAGATATTCGTAATTGGGTTAATTCTCAAACCGCCTAATCTCATTTCTTCCTGATTTAATTCATCAAGAGTTTTGTAGGTATTTCGGTACGAAAGAAGCATGTATTCTTTTTTGGTGTCCATCGAAACCGAAGGAGCTCTTTCATAGTCGGCCAGGTCCAAAATTTCTTTGGAGGGCTTTTGGTAAGTAAGTTCTTCCTGCGAAAATCCTGTCAATCCGACAAGCAGGAAAAGCATAGATAACTTTAATTTCATATTATTTATATTAGGGTTGATGAAATATTTGTCTAAAATAAGTCAAGCTTGTTACATGTGCTAAAATATTTAGTTAATAAATAAAAAGGAGTTATAGAAAAGTACTTTCAAAAACGCACACTCAATTGCTGATATTGAAATATTTGCTAACTTGTGCGATAGATAATTTGCGGATGCGTAAATTTGCGGTCTGATTTTTAACGAAATAATAAAATATGTATCATTCAAAAATTGCAGGTTTAGGATATTATGTTCCTGAAAATATTGTTACTAATGATGATTTGTCTAAAATAATAGACACTAATGATGAGTGGATTCAGGAGCGTACAGGAATTCAGGAAAGACGCCATATTGTAAAAGGCGACGGGAATACTACGACGTCAATGGGTGTGAAAGCGGCAAAAATTGCAATTGAACGTTCCGGTGTAGCAAAAGAGGACATCGATTTTATCATTTTTGCTACCCTAAGTCCTGACTACTATTTTCCAGGTCCTGGAGTTTTAGTACAGAGAGATTTAGGACTGAATACCGTTGGAGCGTTGGATATCCGAAACCAATGTTCAGGATTTGTATATGCCTTGTCAATTGCAGACCAGTATATCAAGACCGGAATGTATAAAAATATCCTGATTATCGGCTCTGAAGTACATTCGACAGGATTAGACATGACAACACGCGGACGTGGCGTTTCTGTAATTTTTGGAGATGGTGCAGGAGCGGCAATCATTTCAAGAGAAGAAGATACAAACAAAGGAATTTTGTCGACGCATTTGCATTCTGAAGGACAATATGCGGAAGAACTTATCGTAAAAGCTCCGGGAATGGGCGGACGATGGGTGACAGATATTATTGCTGATAATGACCCGAATGATGAAAGCTATTTTCCATACATGAACGGACAGTTTGTATTTAAAAACGCAGTAGTTCGTTTCAGTGAAGTAATTATGGAAGGATTAAAAGCCAGCAATTTGGATGTTTCTGACATCAATATGCTGATTCCGCATCAGGCGAATTTGAGGATTTCCCAATTCATCCAGCAAAAATTCAAACTGGCAGACGACCAGGTTTATAATAATATTCAGAAATACGGAAATACTACCGCAGCTTCTATTCCAATTGCCCTGACAGAAGCCTGGGAACAAGGAAAAATAAAATCAGGCGACCTTGTGGTATTGGCTGCTTTCGGAAGTGGTTTTACCTGGGGAAGTGTGGTTATTAGATGGTAAAAAAAGTTGTTAAGCTGCTAAGTCACTTAGCCACTCAGTAGCTTAGCCACATAGAAACTCTTATCACATGCTCCTTCTAATTATACCCGTATCAATCCTTCTCTACTATTTTTATCGTGGGAAAAAATTGCCGAAAGATAAGATTATCGACAGGATAGAAGTTTATAAGTCAAAAAGGAAAATGAATGTCTATTCTGGTGGGATTCTTTTAAAAACCTATAAGATAGCTTTGGGAAAAAATCCGGTAGGACATAAAGAAATTGAAGGCGACTGCAAAACGCCCGAAGGAGCTTATACGATTGACGGAAAGAATCCGAAAAGCGCTTTCCATAAAAACCTGGGAGTTTCATATCCTAATGAAAAAGATTTGGAACATGCCGCAGCTTTAGGGAAATCAGCAGGAGGTGATATAAAAATTCACGGACTTCGGAACGGGAGGGGCTATCGGTCAAAGTTCCACCGATGGAAAGATTGGACGGCCGGTTGTATTGCCGTAACCGATTATGAAATTGACGAATTGTATCAATCGGTAAAAGTAGGCACAGAAATTGAAATATTTCCTTAAATGGCAGTTGTATAAAACAGAAAAACTCGGAGGCATCACTTCCGAGTTTTTCATTTTTAACCCAATATATAAAAAAACCTAAAAATTGATTCTTAGAACATACCACCACCTTGTTTGGTATTGTCTTCACGGTACTTTCTTTGAAGTGCCCTGTTTTTACCTCCACCAAACATATAGTTGATTCCGAAGTAAAGACTCTGGCTTTCCCATCTGAAAGTTCCTGTGCTTGGATAAGGGTGTTTGCTGTCGAAACCGTATTCCATCATATTGAAGACGTCATTGAAACGAACGCTGAAATTCAGTTTGTTGTTTAGCAATGAATAACGGCCTCCCATATCAATCTTATACATGTCCTTGCTGTCGTTTTGGATTCCGTCAACACCACTTCTAAAGAATCCGAACAGAAGGAAACTTAAATTTTTTGTCGCTTTGAAGTTACTGTTCAGTCTTGCATTAAATGCGGCTGCATCAATTTCTTTTCTTACAAAATCAAATTGGTCTGTTGTTCCGGGTCTCAATACAGAAACCAGACCTTTTTGGGTAATGTTTGAGAAGTCTACAGAAGGTTGTACATCCCACCATTTTGTGATTTTGTAGTTGGCAGACACTTCAAATCCGTAAGCAGAGTTGTTGTCAAAGTTAGCCCAACTCATAATCAGGTCATTTGGATTGTCTGTTGTTTCGTCAGAATATAAAACCCTGTTGATTTCGTCATTAATTAATCTGTAGTAAATACCTCCGGTAATTGAACCTTTTGAAAGTATTCTGGTGTAGTTCAATTCTACAGAGTTAGTAAACTGTGGCTCCAATTCCTGATTACCCAAACCGGTAACCAAAGGCGTTGCAAACTCCCTGATTGGTTTTGTCTGCTCCAAACTTGGTCTGTCAACACGACGGCTGTAACTTAACTGGAACATGTTTTTCTCAGTCAGGTTATACGTAAGGTAAGCCGAAGGATAAACAGTAAAATAATCGTCATCAAAAGCTACGTTGCTATTGTTTACATTCAGGTTGGCTTTTACTTTGTAGCTTTCAAAACGTGCTCCAAGCTGGTAGCTGAATTTTTCAAACTTTTGCCCGAAAGTAGCATAAGCAGAATAAATATCTATATCGTAGGTATAGTTTGAACTTCTGTTTTCAATCGGAACCAATAAGTTTCCGGTTGTATAATCATTGGTTGTTCTTGTAATTCTTGCCTCAGCACCCAATTCAAGAGTTGACTTTTCAGACAAAGGATTTACGTAATCCAGGTTTAAAGTTGTCGTTTTTCTTTCATCCTTGATTTTATCACCATAAACAACCTGTTCTGCCGGAGTATTAAATGTCGTTGTATTGAAGTTCGCATTTTGAGTCTGCTCATAGTCGTTATAGTTTCCTTCAAAATCCAAAGTATGCCCTTCTTTTGCAAACTTATGCTTATAGGCCAGGTTGTAGGCTCCGCTATTATTGTCTGTTTTATATCTTCCTAGTTGAAGCACATTTGGCAGGTCGCCATTCAAATAGCGGATATCGGTATCTACATTTCCTTTACCATTCATAGAGTTTTGGTTCGTATAGAATGAAATAGTATTGTTATCATCGATGTAGTAGTCCATACCAATCTTATACAAATAAGATTCGTTGTCGTTTACAATATCAAGTACTTGCTGTGAATTGTTGTCAAATCTTTGGATGAAACCATCATTGTAATATTTTCCGAAATTGCTACCTGCATTCCCGAAGAAGTTTACTTTTCCGGTTCTGTAGTTCATATCCAGAGAGTTGTTGAATTTGGCATCTTTCGCAAAAGTAATTCCGGAATTCAAGCTTCCGTTAAAACCATTGTTGGAGTTTTTGTGCAAGACAATATTGATGATACCCGACATTCCTTCCGGATTGTATTTCGCGCTCGGGTTTGTAATCAATTCGATTTTCTTGATTGAAGTAGAAGGGATTTGCTTTAGCAATTGAGCGGGGTCTATGTTGGTTGGTCTTCCATCTACCAATACTCTGACATTTTGGTTTCCTCTCAAAGAGATTTTTCCATCCTGGTCAACATTCACCGTTGGAATGTTGTTCATGATTTCCGAAGCCGTAGCTCCTGCCGTAGTAAGGTCACGCCCTACGTTGATTACTTTCCGGTCGATTTTCTGCTCTATCGTTGAACGCTCTGCAATAACTTCAACGCCTTCCAGTTGTGTTGCTTCGTCTGCAAGCGTAATTCTGTTCAAAGACAGGCTTTTTTGACCGGAAGCCAAATCTGCTTTTCCGTTATAAGGCTTGTATCCGATAAACTGTATTTCGATATCGTAATTTTTAGGAGCAAGTCCTTTTACTTCGAAATCACCATTGTCGTCTGTGATACTTCCTGTAATTACTGCTGTGCCTTCCTTAATCGTTACCGTAGCATAAGAAATTGGCTGCCCTGATTTGTCGACCACTTTTCCGGTAATCGTTAAATTGTTTTGTGCCTGCATAGAAAGCAAAGGCATAATAAGGCTTAGAAAAAATAATTTTAGTCTCATTGGGTTATTTTTGATTGATGATTGATGTTGCAAATGTATTTATTTTTTTATTAATATGTAATACATAGTACTAGTTTATACAAAAATTAACATCTTTTTAAAATTGAACAAGATTTTAGTTGCCTATATAGACTACAAAAATTAAAATATGTTACACTATTTTTTATATTTAAATTCATTCCAAACAATAAAAAGCTTCCTGTTTAGGGAAGCTTTCTGATTAGGTGTATGTTAGCGTTTTCGGATTTATCGTTTCATAGCGAAATGGGCCCTGAATTCTTTTGTAACGCCGTTTTCTGTATAGATGACTTTGAACCAATAATCTGTGGAAGGCATAGGAGCGTTATTATAAAATCCGTCCCAGCCACCGGGTTGCGATGGTTTTATTTGTTTTAGTAATTTACCATAACGGTCAAAAATGTAGATAACGGCTTCCGGTTGGTGCGCTAAATCCCAAATGTTCCAATAGTCATTATAACCATCTCCGTTTGGAGTGAAATATCTTGGATAATTAATCACAAAAGCAGTAATTGTTGTTTTTTCACATCCGTTCAAATCGTCTACCGTTATGGTATGCTCACCGGAAGAAACATTTTCAAAAACATTACTGGATTGAAAGGGTCCGTTGTCGAGTTGGTAGACATAATTGCCTCCAATGCCGGTCGCTGTGACTATAATGCTTTGGTTGTCGCCAAATGTATTGGTTACGACATAGGTGACGGTTGCTTTTTCGGAACGTACAACTTCAACGCTCGTAAGTTTTGAAGGACAGCCTGTCGTGTTATTGGTCGCAATTACGGAATACGTTCCCGGAGCTGTTGCCGTATAGGAACTGCCTGTTGCTCCTGCAATCGGCCCATTGTCATCAAACCATTCAAACGTATGGGTTGAACTGCTAAGTCCTGTTTGCATCGTATGAGAACTGACTAACTGGTTGGTTTCACTGTTAATACAAACAGTTCCTCCTCTTGGACGCGGTTCCGGTAAGCGGCGTACCGTTAGTCGGATAGGCATAATATCATAACAGCTGTCTGAAATCCTGCTCGAAACCCGTACGTAAATGGTCTGCATGGTAGAAGATGTTACCGGATTCGTTCTTCTTAGGGCGTCGTTTTCAGATTCAAAATATTCCACAAGATAATCTGCCGGTAATTGGCTGCCCAGTGCAAAGTCCGTAAACGGAGTCAGGTCAAATGAGGTAAACCCATCATTAACGTCGTCGTTATCGCAAGTTATTTTCAAATCTTCGGGAATAGGATTTACCGTTGGAGTTGTGACAATAGTGATTGGGAATATATTATCGTCAGAACAGATTTCGCCACGGTTGTCTATTTCAGCATAAATATAAAGCGTTTCGCTGGCGGTAATAACTTCGCCCGCATGCCTTAGAGTTCCCTGTCCGCCACTTTGCGTATAATAATTTCCAACCGTCAGCGGTGGAAGCACGTAGCTGTCACAGCTAATAGCAGGGTCAGGTGAATCGGCTTCAATGCCTACAATTGTTATTGTAAAGCTGTTTTGGGCACTACACGGAGGTTCTGTTGTGCTGATAGCATAGATATAAATAGTTTGCGTTTGGGAAATAACGTCCCCGGCATTCAGTATTCTTCCTTGTCCGTTAGGTTCGGTATAATAATTACCCACAGCCAAAGGGGTTAAAGTATAAGGCTGGCAGGTTGGTCCAATGTCAGACCTCGAACTGATTTGCGGAATAGGGTTAATGGTCACCAGATAACTGATTTCATTAGTACAGTTTTGTCCCGGAAGTACGGGTTTGTAAATATAAATCCGCTGTGTACTGTATATTGTTTGTCCGGCAAGCATCATCGTGCCGGTTCCGTTAGAACCGGTATAATAATTTCCAACCGTAATAGGAGGTAGTGTATAGCTGCCGCAAACTGCAATATCTTCCGGTATGGAATCAAACGGGTCGGATATGATAACATCAAAATGGACATTGTCTGTACAGTTTGGATTTTCGGTTGTGGCAACATATATATAAATTGTCTGCGAAGTAGTGATTATTGTTCCTGCCGGAATCTGCGTTCCTGAACCGGCCGGTCCTGTGTAATAATTTCCGATAGGCAGTGAGGGAAGCGTATAGCTTGAACAATTCTCAGCATTAGGTGGAGTGTCGATTCTGATAAACACTGTAAATTCTTTCTCGTCCTCGCAGATATCGTTCTGTACGTAGGCATAAAGCGTTTGTGTAGCAGTAATTGTCGTACCCGCCGGCACTATGGCTCCCGTTCCTCCCGGCAGCGTATAATAATTTCCAAAAGGCAGGGCAGGCAATACATAAGAGTCGCAGTCAAATACGGAAGAAATTTCAGGAAGATTCTCAAATGGTATGATTTCAACATCAAAACTACCATCAATAATACAGAAAGGCTCTTCAGGAAACTGATAATACACAAAAATAGTTTGGGTGTTTCTGATTACGGTTCCGGCAGCAATCTGTGTACCGTTTCCGCCAGATTGGGTGTAATAATTTCCAAAAGGCAAGGTTGGCAAAGTATAGCTGGTGCAATACCTTCCGTCAGGCGGAATTAATGACTCCGGGTCAATAATGGTTACTCTGAAACTGCTTTGGTTTGTACAGTTGGGTGAGCCTCCCGTTTGGTTAAACACATAAACGGTTTGCGTTTCTGTAATAACATCGCCCGGAAGGAGTGGTGTTCCTGTTCCGTTAGGTCCGGAAAAATAATTTCCGTTTGTTAAAGGAGTCAATTCGTGCTGGTCGCACACGATTACATTTTCCAGTCTGTCTACAGGAGGGAGGTTCTTTACGAAAATCTGAAAGCTGGTTGTGTCATAACAGTCCGTATCAGTTTTGTTTTCTATCCTGACATAAATCGTCTGATTGCCTCCCGTTGTGTAACCTGTTGATGGAAGCGGGTTGCTTCCGGCCTGCGCATTTGGAAGCGACGTATAATATGAAATAGTATAAATATCTGTAGAAAGTCCGTTCAGGACTGAGGAATCCTGTACCGCAAAACTAAAGTCGGCATCTGTAGCGTCCAAAGCTACGGCACATTCTGTCATATCATTAGGCTGTGTTGCGGTTGGTGGTGCAATCAAAAGCAGGTCGAATGATTTGATTGTGATACAACCGTTTGTGTTGCGAATCCGTACGTAGATGGTTTCATTTCCCGCGCTTGGACGAATAGTAGGGAGAATGTTGGCGCCGCTTTCTGCATCTGCTCTGCTGGCGTGATAAGAAAGTGTAACGCCGGGGTCAATACCAGACAAAATAATAGGCGTGTTGTAGGACAGGTCATAATTATAAGAGGCTTGCCCCGTATTGCATTTATATAATGTATGTGGTTCCGGTGTAATCAGTTCCGGATAATATTCCACTACTATAGTATCAGTAACCGGAGCCTCACAAGGAAATAGTGTATTGTTGTAAGTGACAGAGTAGGTTCCCGGTTCATTGATGACAAGTTCGTCAACATCTCCGCCAATTGGATTTCCATCTTTTAGCCAGGAGAAAGAATAAGTGGCTGGGTCCAATCCGGTGGTAAGCGTATGTGTTGCGCCCTGACAAATAGCCGTTTGGCTGGCAATGGTCAAATCAGGACCCAAAACATCCTGACCGATATTAAAACTATCTGACGAAAGAAAAATGGCAGAATCTGATTTGTAGTCCGAACGGTCGGCAATAACCAGTTTGATATGGTAAGGCGTATTGGGAATCAGGACCGATGTAGCCTGAAAAAGTACTGTCTGTCCGTTGAAGTTAATAGCAGAACCCAATGCCTCCGAACCTCCGTTAAATCGTCCGAAATATTCCGGATTGGCTGAAGGACAAGAAGAGTTGTAAAGAAAATCGCGAATCGTCAAGACAGAAATCGGGATGTTCGTATTTGGAATTACGGCCAGGTTTTGAGTGACTCCCGTATTCAGGTTGGTGAGAAGAAAGGCAAAGGCATCAGAAAAGTTACACTGCGAATTACCATATTCTTCAGAAGCAAACAGAAAATCCATACTGAAATTTGAAGAAATAGGTACGAAATCAAACTCAAGTACGGTAGCATTTACAGAATTCATGGTGATTCCTGCTGCTGCCAGCACATTTTCCAAATCGGTATCGCCTATCCATGCCGGATTATCTCCGTCATTGAGTGTTGAATTGTTTGGTCCGGGAGCACGGTTTGCATCGCCTGTGGTCAATAGGACACCGCTTGGTATGGGGAAATTGGGATTGGTGTTCTGGAAATAGCCAATACCGTTGCTGGAGCCAAAATTGGTTCCGGTCCGCCATGAAATATTCGTTACTTCTGTACAAGGGGAGTTTACCAGAACATTGGTGACAAGTTCAGGAACTGTACGGGTAGACGTATCGACAGTTATGGCCTGGGAATAGCCAACTATTGGCAATAATGCCAATAAAATCAATAGGTTATTTTTCATATCAAAATCTGGGCAAATTTTTTGATACTCACTTAATAAAAATTGGGGCTTTTATTTGAAAGTTCATAGCAAAGATAGGGATTCGCGTCAACGAAATACAAATAATTCCGATTAAATGTTAATATTTATGACATTGTATATTAATAATCTTACAGATTTGTTTAAAACAGGAAAAAACATCTTTTCGGAATTAAAATTTTGCCTTCCTAAATTCAGTCAGAATTAATATCTTTGCACGCTTAAAAAACACTTAAAATGACATTATCTCAAATTCTTACACCGCAAATTGAAAAAGCCATTTCGGCTTTGTTTGGAGTTACTATTGACAAAATAGAATTTCAGGCAACACGGAGAGAATTCGAAGGTGATATCACTATGGTGATTTTTCCGTTGCTCAAGCTGGTGAAAAGCAATCCGGTTGAACTTGGAAATAAAATAGGAACCTATCTGGTTGAAAATGTTGCTGAGGTTGAAAAATTCAATGTGGTTTCCGGATTTTTGAATATTGTGATTTCGGATAGCTATTATCTTGATTTTTTTGCAAAAACCAGAACCGAAAAGAACTTTGGTTTTGTAACCCCAAAAGAAAACGAAAAAGCCATTTTGGTGGAATACTCGTCTCCAAATACAAACAAGCCTTTGCATTTGGGACATGTTCGTAACAATCTTTTAGGCTATTCTGTAGCCGAAATCATTAAGGCTTCGGGTAAAAAAGTGTACAAAACACAGATTATCAACGACAGGGGTATTCACATCTGCAAATCAATGCTGGCCTGGGAGAAATTCGGGAACAATGAAACTCCGGAAACATCAGGCATGAAAGGCGATAAACTGGTTGGGAAATATTATGTGGAGTTTGACAAGGCCTATAAGGACCAGATTAACGCATTGATACAGCAAGGTAAATCAGAAGAAGAAGCAAAAAAACAGGCACCTATTATTTTGGAAGCCCAGGAAATGCTTCAAAAATGGGAGGCAGGCGATGAACAGGTAATGAATCTTTGGAGAATGATGAACCAATGGGTTTACACCGGCTTTGCCGAAACCTATACTAACCTGGGTGTCGATTTTGATTCTTATTATTACGAAAGCAATACCTATTTATTAGGAAAAGATATTATTGAACACGGACTCGAAAAAGGTGTTTTTTATAAAAAGCCAGACGGTTCGGTTTGGATTGATTTGACTGAAGACGGTCTGGATGAAAAATTAGTGCTTCGTTCTGACGGAACTTCAGTTTATATGACACAGGATATCGGAACTGCCGTTCAGCGTTCCAAAGATTTTCCGGATGTAGGAGGAATGGTATATACGGTAGGAAACGAACAGGACTATCACTTCAAGGTGTTGTTCCTGATTTTGAAAAAACTGGGATACGACTGGGCTCAGCATCTTTTCCATTTGTCTTACGGGATGGTAGATTTGCCTTCGGGAAAAATGAAAAGCCGTGAAGGAACTGTTGTTGATGCAGATGATTTGATGGAGGATATGGCTGAAACGGCCAAAACGATTTCGGAAGAATTGGGCAAACTCGACCATTACTCTGAAGAAGAAAAGGCGAAATTGTACAAGACTATCGGATTGGGTGCCTTGAAATACTATATATTAAAAGTTGACCCGAAAAAACGTATACTGTTCAATCCTGAAGAATCTGTCGATTTCGCAGGGAACACAGGCCCGTTTATTCAGTATACCTATGCAAGAATCCAGTCCATCATCAGAAAAGCAGATTTTGACTATTCAGAAAACGTTTCGGTCGTACTGCACGAAAAAGAAAAAGAATTGCTGAAGCAAATGGAAGCTTTTCCTGAAGTAATTCAGAATGCGGCTCAAAATTACAGCCCGGCATTAATTGCAAATTATACGTATGAGCTGGTTCGTGAATACAACTCGTTCTATCAGGCCGTGCCTATTTTGGGCTCTGAAAATAAAACAGAGAAGATTTTCCGCGTCCAGTTGTCAAAAAAAGTAGCCGATATTATTGCTTCGGCATTTAGCCTTTTGGGAATTGATGTTCCTGAAAGAATGTAACGCATAAATCATAATCAATTAAGTGAAAACGAAATCTTATTTCTTTCAATCATTTGCAATTGTGCTTCTGGCAACTGTCGCATTTATTGGGTTTAAACAGTTTCTGCCTAAGAAAATTTTTTCTGAAAGTGCTCCTGATTCAAAGAACGTCCTGATTGACAGTATGCTTCTGGATGCGGTGGCAAAAGATGTCAAGGCAACAACAAAGGATACATTGGTGAATAAAAAGATTGTCTTTGACCCGACCTTTGGAGTTACTTTTCCTGCAGAAAAATTTGAAGAATATAAAGGTTACCAATACCTGATTTCTTTTTATGAAAAGCTTTATCAGCTGGAAACAAATCCGGAGTCTGAAAATGTAAGGATTGCCTATTTTGGTGATTCCATGACAGATGGCGATATGATTGTTCAGGATTTGAGAGCCGACTATCAGGCAAAATTTGGAGGACAGGGCGTTGGTTTTGTTTCCATAACTTCTGAATCGGCAGCTTCAAGAGGTTCCATCACGCACCAATATTCAGGAAACTGGAAAACCCAGTCCTATTTGAATGTCAAAAAACCGAGAAGTCCGTTTGGAGTGAACGGTCATGTGTTTTTTGCCAACGACACCGCTCATATTGAATGGGTACGCTTCAAGGCTAATACGACAAGATTTGCAACCATGCTTGACAATCCAACGCTTTTCTATGGCAAGTCGTCTAATCTTAACGGAAAAGTCAACGTAATTATTGGAAAAGATACCATTGTAAAAAGCCTGACGCCAAATAATCTGGTGAATACCCTAAAGGTTTCTTCCAACAGCATAAAAGGATTTAAGGCCGATTTTATAAAGGCCGATTCTATTCCAATCTTCGGTTTCAATTTTGATGATGGAAAAGGTGTGCATGTCGATAACTTCTCGCAGAGAGGTAATTCCGGATTGCCTATTTCAACATTTAATCCGGTGGTAATGCAGGCATTTAACAACAAGTTGGGTTATGACCTGATTGTATTGCACTACGGAACAAACGTATTGAACTACGGAACGAAAGATTATACCTGGTATGACAGAAGCATGACCAAAACCGTGAACCACCTGAAAGAATGCTTTCCGGGAGTTGCCATACTGATTGTTTCGACAGCAGATAAAGGAACAAAATACGACCTGGAAATGAAAACCGATTCAGCTGTGGTTCCGTTGACTGTTGCCCAAAAGAGATATGCTTTGAAAACCCAATCCGGATTTGTGAACCTGTATACCTTAATGGGTGGTGACGGTTCTATGGTAAAATGGGTAGAAGAAGAACCGGTAAAGGCCAATAAGGATTATACCCACTTCAATCACAGGGGAGCTAAAAAGATTGCAGGATTGTTGTACGAACAGCTGAATCAGGGATATGAAAAGTACAAGGCTTTAAGACAAAAGAGAAAGCCGGCTGCAAAAAAATCTCCGGATTCAACAGGAATTAAAAAGGACAGCGTCAATGCATAAGCTAAAATTATTTTTAAGCCTGTGGTTTTTATTGGCTGTGGTTGGTATGCGTGCGCAGGTAACAGATTCTATATTTGTAGAAATCGATACTGTTGCAGCAATTGATACGACAGAAACTATCATTATTCCCGACAATCATTTTCACAATACCAAGGCATTGAAGCCATTTTTTGAAAAGCTAATCCTTAATCAGCAGCAAAAAACAGGAAAAATCAATATTGTTCATATCGGTGATTCCCATATACAGGCCGATTTGATGACGAATGTTATCCGGAAAAAACTGCAGGGCGAATTTGGAAACGGCGGGAGAGGATTTATTTTTCCGTACAGTCTGGCCAAAACAAACGGGTCTTATAACGAAAGATTTTCATCAAACAGAACATGGGAAAGCTATCGGAATATTTATCCCGCAATAGGACATCCTGTTGGTCTGAGCGGAATCGGACTTTGGACAAAGGCAAAGGATTTTGCCATTGAAATCAATGTAAAGGACAGTTCCTACGGTTTCAATACGATTAAGATAATTACTCCTAAAAATAAAGATATGTTTGATGTTGCTACGGCATCAAAAACAATCGTAATGGAATCGAGCATTCCTAAAAAGATTACGCATAAGATTAAAAAAGGGGAAGCTGTTTCTATTATTGCTGAAAAATATGGTATTTCGGTTGCCCAATTAAAAAAAGCAAATAATCTAAAGTCGAATAATATCCGCGCCGGAAAGACGCTCAGGATTCCTACCAATGAAATGCAGCAAAAATCCATTTCAAGGTCGGAATTTATTCCTTTGGATATACAGTCCGATCAGTTAACGCATTATTATACAAGTGACACTCCTTTAAGCAGGATTTATCTTATTCCTGAACCTCAGGCTTCAGAATTTGCATTGAACGGACTGGTGTTGGAAAATAATAATCCGGGTGTTATTTATAGCAGTATTGGAGTTAACGGAGCAAAATTCTCAGATTATAACAAATATCCGCTGTTTTTCGAACAACTGAAAGCATTGCAGCCGGACATGATTGTCCTTTCCTTAGGAACAAATGAAACTTTCGACAAGACCGTTTCTTCAGAATATATGGTACAGCTCAACCTGTTTCTGGAGAATTTAAAGGCTCAAAATATAAACGCTTCCGTATTGGTGTCGACACCACCGCCTTCCTTGTTTAAAAGGAAATTTCCAAATACATTTGCAGCCGATTATTCAGAAAATATACTGAAATCGGCAGAAGAAAAAGGCTTTGCCGTTTGGGATTTGTATTCCCAGTTTGGGGGCTTGTATGGAGTGGAGCGTAATGCGGCAAGAGGACTCATGTCGGGAGACAGAGTTCACTATTCCAAAGCAGGTTATGAAAAACAAGGAAATCTTTTGTCGGAAGCATTTCTAAAAGCATACAATAATTTTAAATCAGGTACAGAGAATTAATGACGATCAACAGCATAAATGACTGGTTTATTCAAACCTTTGGAGCAATCACTTTAGAGCAGGTGAAAGGCTGGTTTATATACAATCCGAAAGAGCCTTTGCTTTTTAATACAGGATTGTTTTTAGGAATGTTCCTGATTTTTTATCTGGTTTATGCCTTTCTGCGTAAGACCTTTTATTTAAGATTGGTATATGTCATTCTGTTTTCGCTTTTCTTTTATTACAAGTCAAGCGGGATTTATTTTCTTTTGCTGATTCTGTCCTCCGTTGTCGATTATAATCTCAGCGGCGTCATTTATCGGGAGAACAGGGAAGGCTGGCGTAAATTCTATATCTGGCTCAGCGTCATCCTGAACTTAGGACTTTTAGGTTATTTTAAATATACCAATTTCCTGATAGGCACTTATAATGATATGTTTAATGGCCATTTCGCATTCCATGACATACTGTTGCCTGTTGGTATTTCATTCTATACTTTCCAATCGATAAGTTATATTATTGAGATTTACAGAAAGGAAATTGTTCCTACCAATAATTATGTTGAATACCTGTTCTTTGTGTCGTTTTTCCCGCAATTGGTCGCGGGTCCAATTGTACGAGCCAAAGATTTCTTACCGCAGATTTACCAAAAACTGAATCTTACCAAAGAAGATGTCAATGCGGCCTTATTTCTTTTGATTGGAGGGCTTATTAAAAAAACGGTCATTTCGGATTATATCTCCGTCAATTTTGTCGACCGTGTTTTTGACGCACCAACCAGCTATACGGCGTTTGAAAACCTGATGGCTTCCTATGGCTATGCGATTCAGATTTACTGTGATTTTTCCGGATATTCAGATATGGCGATTGGAGTAGCATTGTTACTTGGATTTAAATTACCAACCAACTTCAGGACTCCGTATAAATCAGCTTCTATAACTGAATTCTGGAGAAGATGGCATATTTCGCTTTCTACCTGGCTAAAAGATTTTCTATACATATCGATTGGTGGAAACCGTAATGGTTCTTTTGCAGGATTCCTTTTTCCGGCACTGTTTTTCTTCGGATTGATAGTTTGGGGTATCAGCTATTCTACAGTTAGTCACATTCCGCTGATTATTGCCGTTTCATCCCTGGTGCTTTTCAGCCTTACCTTTATCCTTTCAAAAGACAGGGAAAGAACTATGTTTACCAATGTCAACCTGCTAACGACCATGCTTCTTGGAGGATTGTGGCACGGGGCCAGTTTGCGTTTTATTATTTGGGGCGCCTTGCACGGAATTGCTTTGGCAGTACACAAAATCTTTTTGGAATTCTTCCCATCCAAAAAAGATGGTGAAAAGAATGCTTTCAGCTATATCTGGAGATTTTTCTCTGTTTTGCTAACGTTTCATTTTGTGGTTTTCTGTTGGCTGTTTTTCAGAGCGAAAGACTTTGACACGGCCTTACAGGTAATCAATAATATTGGGCAGCTTACTTTTGACCCAAAACAATGGCAGATTATCATTCAGGGCTATAAAAATGTATTTCTTTTGATGCTGATAGGTTATGTCTGGCATTTCCTTCCGGAAGGCATTACCAGAAACATGAAGCTGGCTTTTGACAAAACTCCGCTGGTTGGTAAAGCCTTGATATTAGGCTTCGTCTATTGGATAGTCTATGCTACTGCAACAGCAGGCCCGCAGCCTTTTATCTATTTCCAGTTTTAGTATTTTTTTATATTATTTTAAGATTTATTTGTAATAAATAAACGGATAAATTCGTTATTATTGTTAATAGAATATTATTTTAACGATAAAAGCGACCAACTATGAAAAAGAAACTAATTTTTGGAGTATTTGCTATGGCACTGTTTTTTACAACAGCCTGTAGCTCGGATGATGACAGTAATTCATCGTCGACAAATGCAACAATTCAACAGGTTACCAATATTGCCCGTTCAGGTAGCTGGAGAATTACCAGTTATATAGATAGCGGGACTATTAAAACCGATAATTTTACAAACTATAATTTTACTTTTGGAGCTGGTGATATTCTCATAGCTAACAATGGTACCAATAATTATCAGGGTGTATGGAGTGTAACACGTGACGATGATTCAGCAAATGACATCGACTTTAATATTTCCTTTACTGCACCGGCTACTTTTGCAGATTTAAGCGATGATTGGGATATTCTGGAAACAACCCCAACAAAAATCAGGCTTGTTGACGTGAGTGGCGGTGGTAGTGGAACGGATTACCTGACTTTTGAAAAAAATGTAGAATAACAAAAAGCCGGTCTGAAAAGACCGGCTTTTTTTGACTTTAAAAATTAAATTTCAAAGCAATATTAGGTGTTCTTTCCAATGAATAGGTATTGACGCTTTCTATAGCATTATTATCATTCACTCTATAATAACGGCTAATCGTATTTTTTTTGTTCAATAGGTTAAGGGCTGATATGCCCAATTCCAGTTGGTTTTTTGAATTCCACTTCCAGCAATAGGCTGCAGAAAAATTTACCTGAAAATAATCGCTTAAGTTTTTATTGTTCGGGAAGTTATAATAGATTTCAGGTTTTGCCGGATTACTCAAATCCAGGAGATTTGTTGCCGGAGTGGTTTCCGGTCTTCCGGAATGCCATTTAGTACCTAAAGCTACTTTAAGATTGTTCCAATCATAAATCACTGCCCAATTGATATTGTGGATTATCTGGAAATTGTTGCTGAATTGAGAAGGTAGGAGTGTCCCGAAATTGTATTCACTGCTGCTCAGGTTATAGCTAATCCAGGAATAAAATCGGTCAAAGTTTTTCTGTATCAGAAATTCGGAACCCCATACCGTATAATCGCCATTGAGTTTTGTAAATTCCAATTGATTCTGGAATGCCTGGCTTGGTGTTGTAATTCCGGTCACTTTTTTGTAGAAATTATCTAAAGAAATCAACCAATCTGATGTGTTGTAGGTAAACCCGACAGAAGCCTGCCTGCTTTTTTGTATCGGGATAGAACGGTCGTCAGCCAAAACCCAACGTTTTTTTTCAATACCAAGAAAGTCTTGCTGCTGGTCAATAACCTGAGAGGCGGTCTGACTTTTCAGTTCGCCCAGAACTTCTATGCTTATTTCCTGTGTGAGTCTGTAATTGAATTGCAGGCGCGGTTCAAAAATATATTTTTCTAATTCTTCAATATAATTAAATCGGAAGCCCGGCTTTATAAAAAGATGTCCGTCGAGATAATGCATTTCGGCTTCAGAAATTAAAGAATGGGAACGTAAGACTTCTTTAATACTTTTGGAAAATCCGGGATTATCAATGTTTTCGAAATTCCTGATTCCGGTTTCGTTGTATTGGTAGCCTGTATTTAAAACCATGTTTGGATTCAGGATGTGTCTGTTTTCCAATCGGAATCCCATATCGATAACCGTATTTTGCTGAACCAGCGTTTGGTTATTTTCTACGGCTTCATTCTTTGAATTGAGATTGTAATAGGAAAGATAGCCGCTAATTTTACTGGAAATATTATCATTCCAGACTGTTTTTAGTGCTAACATACCTCCAAAATTTTGCTGACTCAAATCACTGTTCCGGGATTTTTGGATTCCTTCGGAAATCATGTTCTGGTTAAGGTCCAGTGAATTGTTGATTCCTATAAATGCGGCCGTGGCTTCAGACTTGGAGCCTATTTTTTGCTGGTATTGGGCGGTAAAATCATAAAAGTAAAATTTCTCGTCTGTGTGATAATCAGAGATTTCATTGTTTTCAATATTGGTTACGATAGTATTTTGGAAAACGCGATTGTAAAAGTTCTGATAGGTTGGAGAATTGACCCAATCCGTAAAGGAACGCCTGCCGGAAATTTGAAAGCTGGAATTGTCGGAAATTTTTATATTAGAATTGAACTGTGCCGCAATGAGGTTGGTGCTGATGCTGGAAGCCGTATTTTCAATAGGTTCAGGAAAAGAAGATATAGCAATAGTGCTGGAAACACTTTCTCCATAAAAGGCAGAAGTGCCATTCTTTGAAATGGTTATTTTTTGTGGAAGTGACGGATTAAAGGCAGAAATCAATCCAAAAAAATGTCCGGTCTGGAACATCCGGATTCCATTCCATAAAAACAGGTTCTGGTCGTGGGTGCCACTCCTCACATTGATGTTGGAAACCGTTTCGTCAGCGCTGTAAATTCCCGGAACCTGTTGCATGGTCTGCAATACATCTGCTTCCGTCAGCCCTGGAAGTATCCCGAATTTTTTAGGTTTTATGACCAGATTTCCTTCTGCGGTTTTGGCAATGCCTTTGGTCAGGTATTTTTCAATAACCGTTTCTTCAAGGGGAATAGGAACACCTTTAACAGAGTCAATTATAGTAATTGACTGCTTTTGTGAAGTAATAACAATATAGCGATTGTTTATGTTTTCAAAAGTCAATGCCGTCCGGTTGCTTAAATAGTGCAGTTTTTCAGACAAGCTCAATTCTGGTGAAGGCGGTATGACCGAAATATATTTTACTTCTTCTTCAAGAAAATTAAACTGGATTTTATACTGTTTGGATAAACCGGTAAGAATTTCTTTTAAGGGCATGGCAATGCCTTTTTCCTGAGCCCGGATGGATTGGCCCGCGAAAAATAACACCAAAAACAACAATAATCGCGAGATTATTTTCCTCATTCTTTCTTCAAAATAATCTTTTTGTCAGATGCTTTTATATAATTCAAATGATACACCTTGCCTATAATTTTCATGGCCGTATCAATATTGTCTGCCGGAACTGTCCCGGTAAAATACTGACCCGAATTAATTTGAGGATATTCAATTTCAATACCGTACTGGCGTTGAATTTCGTCCATGACTTCTTTTAAGTTGTTTTGGCTGAATTTTATTTCGTTCAAAAGCCAGCTTGGTTTTTCTGTATTCAGCGGCACTGTAGCGGTTATGTTTCCATTTCGTACCGTAATGCTGCTTCCTTTTTCTAACAGAAAGTTCTTATTTCCAAAGGCAACTTTTACTTTTCCTTCATAACATTCCACTTCAAAATTCCGGTTTCGGGATTTGACATTGAATTGTGTGCCTACAACCGTTACTTTTCCAAGGCTGGTATTCACGTCAAACGTTTCGCCTTTGGCAACTTTAAAAAAAGCTTCACCTTCAAGCTTCAAACTTCTGTTGGTTTTCCATTTCCATTTTTTATATTGGATTTTTGAATCAGAATTCAGTACGATTTCTGATTGGTCAGGAAGAGAAAAAGTTGTTTTCTGCCCGGCTTCTGCATATTGGGTAGTGGTCTTGTTTTTTGAATAGAACACTGTTCCCAGGCTGATTACAAGAGTAGCAGCGACTAGTTTTATAAACCAGTAGTTTTGCTTTCGTACCGGTTCCTTTTTTACTTGTTTTATAACGTTTTGATACGATTTTTCAGTATCAAAAGCAGGAGCTTCCATACTACCCGAATAGTTTTTAATTTTTTGATAGATAGCAAATTCAGGCGATTTTTCAAAAGCCTCCAATTCACTTCCTGTCATTTCTCCGGCCAGCCACTTTGCTAAATCAACATTATTTTCCATTGCTTTTTTTATTAAAAAACAGACAACTGCGGGAAAACCCTACTTTATATTTTCAATTTCCTGTCGCAAAGAAACCAGGGCTCCATGTATTCTTTTTTCCACAGCCTTGACACTAATGTCGAGCAGAATTGCAATTTCACTGTATTTTTTGCCATCAATCCTATTCAAAAGAAAAGCCGTTCTTTGGCTTTCACTTAGGTTTTGGATGGCACGTTCTAATTTCTTTTTGAACTGTTCTTCTTCTAAAATAAATTCGGGACTTTCGTTAGTATGCTGTGAAGAACTTTCTTTTTTTACATAATTCAAGACTACCTTTTGATGTGCAATCTGGTTTAAGGTTGCATTATTGGCAACCGTATACAGAAATGATCTTGCTTTGCCTACAGGCACGTTGGCGCAGTTTTCCCAAAGTTTTACAAAAGCCTCCTGGCACATATCATTAGCCTGTTCTTCATTGCCAAACTTATACAACAGATAATTCCGTAAGGTTTTTGCATGGGAACGAAAGAAATCCGAAAAGACAATTTCTTCGCAGATGCTCCCAATTTTTTTTATTTCTTCCATACAGTTAAAGACAGTTCCTGACGTATAACAGTTAAGATGATAAAAACCCTACCTTTATATCTCATTATTTTTTTAAGTTTTCCAAATATAGGCTTTAATTAAAAAAAGTGGTTTGCCCGGGTAGGGTATTTTTGGTATTGCTTGTTTTATAGCAAAACCATAAACCAAATAATTATGAATATGAAAAAAGTTTTACAATCGATTTTAGTGTTGAGCTGTATTGCCGTTTTTGCCATTTCCTGTCAGGATGAAGAGAACGAAACACGCCAGAATGAAGAGACTTTAAGTAAGACAGCACCATTGACAGGTCTGATGAAAAGAGTGTCGATGAATGCAACGGCAGATGATAATGTCATTGACAGTACAAGCTGTTTTAGCGTAAAATTGCCGGTCAATTTGATTGTGAACAGCCAGTCGGTTACTATCAATACAGAAAATGATTACCATTTGGTAAACGATATTTTTGAAGTGACAGATACGGACCAGGATTATGTGGATTTTGTATTCCCGATTACAATTGTTTATCCGGATTATAGCGAAGTAGTGGTTCAAAATCAGACACAATTCAATGCATTAAAAGACGCATGCCAGGAGCCTGAACCGGAACAGAGGAATATTTCATGTGTTTCCATTCATTACCCAATACGTGTTTTTGGGTACAATAGCAATTACCAATTGGCACATACTTATACCATTCATAATGATATGGAGTTTTTTCTACTGTTATTCAATTTGAATGCTACTGAATTTTATGCAGTTGATTATCCAATTACCATAACAAACAGGGAAGGCAATCAGGTTACCATCCGAAACAATATAGAAATGACTGGTGCTATTCAGGACTGTGTCAATAACCAATGCCCGAATCCGAATATATTAACCAATGACCTGATAATTTATATGCCTTTTGCTAATGAGGTTCGTGATTTGATTAGTGGAGATTATGCTGTTCCTGCTGCTGCCACAACATTTGTAACAGACAGAAGTGGCAATGCGAATAGCGCTATTTCATTTACCCGTAACAACTTCCTTAGGCTAAATGTCACATCAGCCCGTAATATACAGGTTGAAAATCCATTAACGATAAGTGTATGGATTAAGATGCAAAATACCGTGATGGGCGATTTGGAACGAATATTTGAAAAATCAGATGGCAGTTCGAATCATCTTCAGCCACGATTTGGACTGGCAGTATACGATTTGAATACTCCGTTGTATTATGGTAATAATTACAGTCTTTGGGATAATGAATGGAATAGGGACCCAAACCTGCCAACGGATACTACAAGCTGGCACCATATAGTGATAACATTGGAACATGCAGCCGCAGGAAATATAAGTAATGTAAAAATATACAGAGACGGTGTTTTAAGAAATTCCGGGCAAGGTTCAGACCTGTTCCTGAATACACAGGCTTTTGATTATTATATAGGAAAAGATTTTCAAGGTTTTGTGGATGATTTGAGAGTTTACAGAAAAGCATTGACGCCACAACAGGTCACAACGCTTTTCCAATTAGAAGGCGATAATAATAATTGTTTAGATAATTAGTAGTTTAGTTAAGAAGGGAAACCAGACAGCAATGTCTGGTTTTTTTATTTACGATTGCTTTGCTGTCTCTTTGATACTTACCGTCTTTCTCTTATCTTTGCACCTTCAATAAAGAAAATCATTATGTTTGATAATTTAAGCGATAAGTTAGATAAAGCGTTCCATATATTAAAAGGGCATGGAAAAATCACGGAAGTTAACGTGGCAGACACTCTTAAAGAAGTGCGCCGTGCTTTGCTTGATGCCGATGTCAACTTTAAGATTGCAAAAGAATTTACAACCAAAGTAAAAGAAAAAGCAATCGGTCAGGACGTTTTGACAACCTTGCAGCCGGGACAACTTTTAGTAAAGTTGGTTAAGGATGAATTGACTGAATTGATGGGAGGCGATGCAGCGGGAGTTAATCTTTCAGGCAATCCAACGGTGATTTTAATGTCAGGACTTCAAGGTTCCGGAAAAACAACTTTCTCCGGAAAACTGGCGAATTATCTTAAAACGAAAAAGAATAAAAAACCGCTATTGGTTGCCTGTGATATTTACCGTCCTGCGGCGATAAACCAGTTGCACGTAGTAGGTGAGCAGATTGGTGTAGAAGTATATTCTGAGCCGGAAAATAAAAATCCTGTTGAAATTGCACAAAATGCTATCAAACATGCGAAATCAAATGGCTTTAATGTAGTTATTGTCGATACAGCTGGTCGTTTGGCGGTTGATGAAGAAATGATGACCGAGATTGCTAACGTTCATAAGGCAATCCAACCACAGGAAACTCTGTTTGTTGTGGATTCGATGACCGGACAGGATGCAGTGAATACAGCAAAAGCATTTAATGACAGGTTGAATTTTGACGGGGTTATCCTGACGAAACTGGACGGTGATACGCGTGGTGGAGCTGCAATTTCTATCAAATCTGTTGTCAACAAGCCAATCAAGTTTATTGGTACGGGTGAAAAGATGGATGCTATTGATGTTTTCTATCCTAACCGTATGGCAGAGAGAATCCTGGGAATGGGAGATGTTGTGTCTTTGGTAGAAAGAGCTCAGGAACAGTTTGATGAAGAAGAAGCAAGAAAACTGCAAAAGAAAATTGCCAAAAACGAATTTGGTTTTGATGATTTCCTGACTCAGATACAACAGGTCAAAAAAATGGGTAACATGAAAGACCTTGTTGGAATGATTCCGGGTGCCGGTAAAGCATTGAAAGATGTGGAAATTGAAGACGATGCCTTCAAACATATTGAAGCGATCATTCATTCCATGACACCGGGCGAAAGAAGCAAACCGGCAATTATCGACCTGAAAAGAAAAAACCGTATAGCAAAAGGTTCCGGAACGGATATCCAGCAAGTCAACCAGTTGATGAAACAGTTTGACCAGATGAGCAAAATGATGAAAATGATGCAAGGCGGTGGCGGCAAAAACCTCATGAGAATGATGGGGGGAATGAAAGGAATGAGATAACTAAAACATACATTAGGGCTTAAAGTTTCGGGCTGAAATTTTAAGCCCTAAAAATTTTTATAAACAACACTAACTAAAAGAGAATGCAACTACTAGACGGAAAAAAAGTTTCGGATGACATCAAGAATGAAATTACTGCCGAAGTGCAGAAAATGAAAGAAAAGGGCGAAAAAGTGCCCCATCTTGCTGCCGTAATTGTGGGTAATGACGGTGCCAGTCTTACTTATGTGGGAAGTAAAGTAAAAGCCTGCGAAAGAGTAGGTTTTGAATCGACCCTGGTGAAAATGCCAAGTACTACTTCTGAAACAGAACTTCTAAAAAAAATCCAGCAATTGAATGAAGATGACAATATCGATGGCTTCATTGTACAATTGCCTTTGCCAGACCAGATTGATACGCAAAAAGTATTGATGGCGATTGACCCTAAAAAAGATGTTGACGGATTTCACCCGGAAAACTTCGGGAAAATGGCTTTGGATATGAGTACTTTTATTCCTGCTACGCCATTTGGAATTTTGGAATTGTTGGAAAGATATGGTGTAGAAACGAAAGGGAAACACACCGTAGTTATTGGAAGAAGCCATATCGTTGGCAGACCAATGAGTATTTTGATGGGACGCAAAGGTTTTCCCGGAAATTCCACGGTTACTTTAACCCATAGCTACACTAAAAATATTGCCCAAATCACTACTCAGGCAGATATTATCATTACCGCTTTGGGAGTGCCAAACTACCTGAAAGCAGAAATGGTGAAGGATGATGCTGTGGTAATTGATGTGGGAATTACACGTGTTAACGATGATAGTGAAAAAGGATACCGAATTACCGGAGATGTGGATTTTGAATTTGTAAGCAAAAAGGCATCTTTTATTACGCCTGTTCCCGGTGGAGTTGGTCCAATGACTATTGCCATGTTGCTTAAAAATACGCTTCTGGCAAGAGAACAGAAACTTTTGAGAGATTAATAAGAAAAATAAAAACCCAAGGCTTTCCGTCTTGGGTTTTTATTTTATCTGTCTTTTCTGAAATTTCTATTGTCCTTATTTCTTGGTGGAATTTTTCGGATAACTCTTTGCTGAGGTTGCCTCGGTTCCGGTTTTGGAAGGCTTGCTTCTTCTGTTTTGCTTGAAGGTTCAATCAGTTGGTTCATATCTTTTATTTCCTTGTCTGTCAGTTCCCTGTATCGGCCAACCGGAACGTCAAGCGAAATATTGATAATACGGATACGCTTCAGTGCAGTAACTTCATAACCCAGATACTCACACATTCTGCGAATCTGGCGGTTCAGTCCCTGGGTAAGGATTATCTTGAAAATATATTTGCTAACCTGCTCCACTTTACATTTCCGGGTTACAGTATCTAAAATAGGAACTCCATTGCTCATTCTTTCAATGAACCGGTCTGTAATCGGTCTGTTAACGGTTACAATATATTCTTTCTCGTGATTATTACGTGCCCGGAGGATTTTATTGACAATATCGCCATCGTTTGTCATAAAAATCAAACCTTCACTGGCTTTGTCCAAACGTCCGATAGGGAAAATACGAGTAGGATAATTGATATAGTCAACTATATTATTCCTGACTTCCTGATTGGTTGTACACTCAATTCCCACCGGTTTGTTGAAAGCAAGATAAATTGGCTTTTCCTTTTTTTCAACAATCAGCCTTCCGTCAATACGCACTTCATCATTTTGGGAAACTTTTGTGCCCATTTCGGCTACAGAGCCATTAACGGTCACACGGCCTTCTTCGATAAGTTTGTCTGCCTCACGGCGTGAACAATAGCCTGTTTCGCCAATAAATTTATTGAGACGCTTGATATTTTCTTCCATAATGCAAAGGTAGGGTTAATTTACTTTTTAGGAAAACATCCTGATTATTTATATAAGTTGCTTTGAAACAGATAAATATTAATAAGTGCCAAGTTAGTGTGTCTGAAAAATATATATCTTGCATCAGATTTTTATGCATAATAACTAAAGCCCAATTATTTTGAAAAAAATTACTCTTGTTATAAGTTGTGCCTTGTTTTCGCTATCCGTTTCCTTCGGGCAGGACAGAAAAGGCAGTTTTGTTTTGGAAAAAGGAAGTGCATCTCACGAATTGTATGTTTCTTTTCAACCAACATTGCATTTTGAAGGAGAGGCATATCAGGCTGTAGTCCTTGAAAGAATACCAAACTTTAAGGTATTGCAGGAAGAATATAATATTGTTTTGGAAAAAGGAATATTGATTTCTGACGAAAAGCTTGAAGAAATGGAGCAGAAGGCAATTGAACTTACCGGAAAGGGAAATTCTGTAGCAAAATTACGCAACATACTTAAAGTAAGAATTGACAATCCTACCAACGAAAGGCTATTGGAACTGGCAAAAAAAATGGAAGGACTTCAGGAAGTGGAATATTGCTCATTAAATTCTTTAGAGCCTGTACAACCACCTTATGATATTGCCCCGACAACGCCAAATTTTGAGGTAAACCAAAACTATATCAGACCCAATCCCGGTGTAAACATGACCTATGCCTGGGGATTGAATCTTACGGGAGCAGGAATAAGAGTACGTGATGTAGAATATGGTTTTAATGCCAGCCATGAAGATTTAAATGAAAGAAATGTTTCAATAGCACCGGGAATGACAATTTCTGCTAGTGCCAGTGTAAGTTTCACGGAACACGGAACGGCAGTTTTTGGTATCGTATATGGAGATAAAGGCACTTATGGCATTTCAGGAATGGCTTATGGAGCTGCAGAAATGATGCTCGCTCCTGAATGGCAGCAATCCGGATATAATCGTGTTAATGCCGTTACACAGGCCATAGCAAATTCTACAGCAGGCGATGTTTTGATTTATGAGATGCAGGCAACAGGAGCCCAGGGAAATTTTGGACCGGCAGAATATGCTGGTACAATTTGGGATTTGACCAAAGCAGCAACCGATGCCGGAATGGTAATCGTAGCCGCTGCAGGCAATGGTGCAGAAAATCTGGATGATGCGGTTTATCAAAGCTATAGAAACAGAGGCAATAGCGGAGCCATTATTGTTGGAGCCGGAGATAATACAATAAACCACAATAAGCTTTCTTTCAGTACTTATGGTGACAGGGTAGATGTACAAGGCTGGGGAACGGGTGTTTTTTCATCGGGTTATGGTGATGCACAGCAAATAGGAGGTGATTTCAATCAATATTATACCAATTTTTCAGGAACGAGTTCGGCAACGCCTATTGTGGCTTCTTGTGCCATTGTCTTGCAATCCTATTATCATAGTCTTACCGGAAATTATATGACTTCTGTGCAGATGAGGAATCTCCTTAAAAATACGGGTTTGCCACAAGGAACAGCAACTACAGGAAACATTGGCCAGTTTCCGGATATGGAGGCAGCCATCCTTTATATTCAGGATGAGTTTTTAAGCAGGGAAAAATGGAGCGAACTGGAATTTATAGCCTATCCTAACCCGGTTCAGGACAGATTGACCATCAAAACAAAAGACCTGTCAGCAAATGCAAAAGTTGAAATCAGCAATTCTTTGGGACAGTTTATTTATAAAGGAGCGATAGCAGAGGAAAATACAATTGACCTGAGTTCATTTTCACAGGGACTGTATTTTGTGAAAGTTACTGATGGAAACAAAACGCAGACTAAAAAAATAGTGAAGAAATAAAAAAAGAGCATCATTAAGATGCTCTTTTTTTATCCCTATAATTGTCTTTTTCAAACAGAAAAGAGCATATCTTCTGATACAGCATGTCATCATGCATGCTATGTCCCAGGCCTTTGGTTTCTATAAAGACGGCTTCTTTCCAGGAACTTACTATTTTTTTAGCTTCTTCAAAGGAAACCACATCATCATCAATATCATGGGCTATGAGCCCTTTTATTTTAATTTTCGAGCCAAATACCTTTCCGGAAAATTCTTCAATTTTGATTTTGAAATGTTCCATAAAATGGTTCTCAATCATGCTGATGGCTTTTAGATTCAGGCTCAGCAATTTTGCATAATTTAAAACCAAAGTCTGTAAATCAGAAGGAGCGCCCAATAAAACTAATTTTTCTACGGCCTTATTCTGATAAAGGTGTTGGTAATATAGGGAAGTGGCCCCACCCATGGAATGTCCTACTAAAAATTGCGGTTTGTATTTTTCAACCACTACGTTTACAAACTCGGCATATCGGGGCACATTAAATTCTCTTCCTGATGACAAGCCGTGAGCCGGCGCATCCAGGGCAATAATTGTGCTGCCGCTTTCTTTCAAATAAGGGAGAAAGTTTTCCCAACGCGAAGCATTGCTCTCCCATCCGTGCACAAGTAATACATAGGTGTCATTACCTTCCCAAATATATACCGGGAATTGGTGTTCGTGAAGGTTTAGGATTTCTGTTTTGGCATTTTTCAGTACATCCGGCATCTGATTTGAGAAAAGCTTTCCTGTTCTTGGCTCGCTAAAAAACTTATAGGCCAGTTGTGACGCTTTCTTTGGAAATACGTAACTGAGCAGGTTGATATACAATCCTACAGATTTGGCGAGAAGAAAATTGCTTATCTTTTTCATAAAAAAAAGTCCCGATGATTATCGGGACTAAATATATCTAGAATTGTGAAAATAATTTCTCCATTTTCTCTTTTTCTTCATCAGCTAAGGCTGCATCAACCAAGATTCTTCCTGAATGCTCATCTGTAATTACTTTTTTACGGGAAGCAATTTCCATTTGAGTTTGTGGTGGAATCGTGAAGAAAGAACCTGCAGAAGCACCTCTTTCGATTGAAACTACTGCCAATCCGTTGCGAACGCTTCCTCTGATTCTCTTGTAAGCCTGCAGTAATCTTTCTTCGATTAAAGCTTCATATTCAGCTGATTTTTCAGTAAGGAAGATTTCTTCTTTTTCTGTTTCAGACATGATAGCTTCCAATTCTGATTTTTTGTGTTTTAGGTGAGCCGATTTTGCTTCTAATTTTTCTTTAGAATCAGCAATTACCTGCTTTTTGTGCTCAATAGAAGCTTTCATTTCCTTAATTTGCTTTTCAGCCAATTGGATTTCAAGCTCCTGGAATTCTACCTCTTTAGTCAAAGAGTTGAATTCTCTGTTATTGCGAACGGTTTCTTGTTGTTTTGTGTATTTTTTGATGGCTTCCTTATGCTCGTCGATAGCATTCTTTTTTCCTTTTATCTGCTCTTCGATAACTTCCAGGTCATTTTTCAATTTGTCAAGACGTGTGCTCAAGCCAGCCACTTCATCTTCTAAATCTTCTACTTCTAAAGGCAATTCACCTCTAACATTTCTGATTTCGTCAATTCTTGAGTCGATTAGCTGTAGGTCATAAATCGCTCTTAACTTGTCTTCAACACTCAATTCTTTTGTAGTCGCCATATTTTATAAGTACTTAACTGGATTTGTATTTTCTTCTGATAAAATGATTGCAAAATTAGGAATTTTTTTCGTAAGATAATCAACTATATAATTTTTTGTATAGCGTTCGCTTTCATAATGCCCGATGTCGGCTAAAAGTAGTTGGTTTTCAGCTTCATAGAACTGGTGGTATTTCAAATCGGCAGTCAAAAATGCATCGGCACCGGCCTGTATGGCCTTTTTAATGGCGAAACTTCCCGAACCACCAAGTACTGCCACTTTTTTAATTGGTTTTCCCAAATATTCCGAATGTCGGATTCCGTCCGCTTTCATTTTGTTTTTTACGAACAGCAGGAAATCTTTTTCCGGCATTTCAGTTTCCAATTCGCCAATCATTCCCAGGCCTATGTTTTGGTGGCTGTTTTTCAGGTCGTAGATTTCATAGGCAACCTCTTCATAGACATGGTTGGAAAACAAGGCTTTCAGAATTTTACTTTGCAGGTGTTTTTCAAAAGTGACTTCTATTTTTATTTCGGTATTTTCCACAAATTCACCACGTTCTCCAATTTCAGGGTTGCTGTTTTCGTTGCCCTGGTAGCTGCCAATTCCCTGCGTATTGAAACTGCAGTTTTCATAATTTCCAATGTTTCCGGCTCCGGCATCGAATAAGGAATTTCGCAATTTTTGATGGTTTTCAGGAATCGTATAAGTAACTAATTTTTGGATGAAGTTTTCCTTTGGAACCAGAGTTTTGGTGTTCTGCAGCCCTAAAGCATCACAAAAAATTTTGTTTACCCCGTTTTGATGGTTGTCTAAAGCAGTGTGTACGGCATAAATTGCAATATCATTTTTGATGGCTTTCAATACGGCGCGTTCAACATAATTTTTGCCCGTAATTTTCTTTAGCCCTGAAAATAAAATAGGATGGAAGCAAACAACCATATTGCACTTTTTTGAAATGGCTTCGTCAATCACATTTTCTAAGGCATCATGGCAGACCAGTATTCCTGTGGTTTCGTCTTCCGGATTTCCTGTGAGTAGGCCAACATTGTCAAAATCTTCTGCATAGGCCAGCGGTGCCATGGTTTCTATAACGGAAATTACTTCTTTTATTTTCATAACTTTAAATGAAATTTTATCAATCTGAGGTGATTTGTTTTAAGGCTTTGGCTGTAAAAAGCCTTTTAAATTCGGATTTGCTTTATGTTTCAAAGATAAAATATTATATTTTCGTACTATGATGTTACTACGAAAAATACTTCTTCCTTTTTCTGTTTTATACGGATTAATAACAAGCATTAGGAATTTTCTTTTTGACAAGGGAATACTTAAATCCTACTCCTTTGACCTTCCTGTGATTGCTGTAGGCAATCTTAGTGTGGGCGGAACGGGTAAAACACCTCTGATTGAATATTTAATTCGTTTGCTTTCTCCGGAATATCAAGTGGCAACCTTGAGCCGGGGCTATAAGCGAAAATCAGAAGGATTTGTTTTAGCGGATGAAAATTCTGATGCTGCCCTTTTAGGAGATGAGCCTTTCCAGTTTTATAAAAAATTCCCCAATATTAATGTGGCTGTTGATGCTGATAGAAAAAATGGAATCGAGCAGCTTTTGGAAATCGTACAACCGGAAATCATTTTACTGGATGATGCCTATCAGCACCGGAAAGTCAGGGCGGGATTTTATATTTTGCTCACAGCTTATGGTGATTTGTATGTGAATGATTTCATATTGCCGGCAGGAAACCTGCGTGAAGGTAGAAGTGGGGCAGAACGGGCGGGAATCATTGTGGTTACAAAATGTCCGCCCAATCTTTCGGCAAAGGAGCAATATGATATTAAACGGAAATTAAAAATAGATTTGGACCAAAAATTATGCTTTACGACCATAGCCTATGATACATTTGTTTTTTCCGAAGAAAACCAGCTTGCCGTTTCCGAAATAAAGGATGTTGATAAATTACTTTTGGCAGGAATAGCCAAACCCGAACCGTTTTTCGCATATTTGCAAAGCGATAACGATGTAGTCATGACTTTTCCGGACCATCATCATTTTACGGAAAAAGATATTGCAGAAATAAAAAATAAAGCACAAGACAAAAAAATCATTACAACCGAAAAAGATTTTGTCCGATTAAAAGGAAAACTACCGGACAGCCAGCTTTTCTATCTTCCAATAAAGAGCGATTTCATATCAGGAGGTGATGATTTTGATAAAACAATTTTAAATTATGTGGGAAAAAGTTCAAGAAACCGTTAATTATATAAAGTCAAAAACCAATTTTTCACCGGAATATGGGGTTATACTAGGCTCCGGACTTGGCGGTTTTACAGAAGATATCCAGATTGAGTTTACATTGCCTTACAGTGAAATTCCTAATTTTCCTGTTTCAACCGTTCAGGGCCATAAAGGAGCTTTGGTTTTTGGAACCATTGGCAGTAAAAAAGTAGTTGCCATGCAGGGGCGTTTCCACTTTTATGAGGGTTACGATATGAAAGAAGTGACTTTTCCGGTGCGAGTGATGAAATACCTGGGCGTTCAGCGATTGGTTGTTTCCAATGCTTCCGGGGGCGTGAATCCTTTTTATAAGGTTGGTGATATTGTAGTAATTTACGACCATATCAACATGATGCCTGAACATCCGTTAAGGGGCCATAACGATGAAAGATTTGGACCAAGATTTGTGAACATGAGTGAGCCTTATTCAAGAGACTTAATCAATAAGGCCAAGGCAATTGCTATTGAGCTGAATATTGAAGTAAAAGACGGAATTTATTACGGACTTCAGGGGCCAACGTTTGAAACGCTTTCAGAATACAGAATGGTAAAAATCTTAGGTGCTGATTGTGTTGGGATGTCGACCGTACCGGAAGTTATAGTAGCACGTCATATGGATATGGAATGCTTTGGAATTTCTGTCATTACAGATATGGGTGATGAACATAATATCGACTCTGTTTCCCATAGCGAAGTGCTTGAAGCAGCCAAAAAGGCGGAGCCAAAAGTGAGAACGCTTATCAGGGAATTGATTTCAAGAAATTAATCTTAAATGACTATCGGTTATTTTATACGAAATCAAAGAATAGTGGATTTAGCCACAGATCAAAATGATTAGACAGATTTAAAGAATTCATATAAAATAAAAGAAAACCCGAAAAAGGCTTACTTTCATAACCTTTTCTTTGATAAGACTTTATACTTTGCGGCTCTGCGCCTTTGCGTGAAATAATTGCTCGCAAAGGCGCAGAGCCGCAAAGTTCTTAATAATAGAAATTGAACGTTACCTAATTATAGCATGAATTTCTTAAATCAGCGATTAAAATAAAATCGCTGTGAACCGACAGTATCAAAGTCAATTTTACTTTATCTGTATACACTTCCCGATAGTCATTTAGTCTAGCTCATTGACTCAGCAATAACCCTGTAAAAAACGTCCGGATTAAAAGGTTTGGTGATTACATCGGTCATGCCAAATGAAAGAAGCATTTCCCTGTTTTCATTCAGTGAAATAGCCGTGAGGGCTATGATTGGCGTCTTTTTGTCAAATTTTCGGATACTTTGAGTGGCAATGGTTCCGTTTATGCCGGGAAGATGCACGTCCATTAACACAAGGTCGTATTTGTTTTCTCTGACAGCCTCTATGGCATCTTCTCCGTTGTCAACGATTTCGCATTGAATTTGCTTCTTTTCCAGCATTTTCCGGGTAACCATCTGGTTGATTTTATTGTCTTCAACCAGCAGTACTTTTTTATCGACAAAATCAGAATCGTTTGTGAAAAGTTTTAGGGATTCTTTGTTTTCGATTCCCTTTTCCAGTTCGAGGCTGAAATTGAAATTAGAACCTTTGGAAATGGTGCTTTCTAATTTGATGGTACCGCCCAATAAAGAAACCAATCGTTTTACAATGGCCAGCCCAAGACCGGTTCCTCCATATTTTCTGTTGATTTCAACGGAACCTTGCGAAAAGCTTTCGAAAATAACCTCTTGTTTTTCAGCTGGTATTCCGATACCCGTATCTACAATTTCAAAATAAATATTTTGTCTGGTTTCTGTCTCTCCCAAAAGTTTGGCACGGACAATAACGGTTCCGTTTTCCGTAAATTTCAGGGCATTGTTAATCAGATTCATAAAAATCTGGGAAAGCTTTGTAGGGTCGCCCGAAAACGAAGTGTTGATTTCCGGGTCAATTTCCAATCCGAAATCAATATTGTTCTGGCTGGCAATCTCTTTTAATGAGTTTTGGATGTCTGTCAAAAGCTGCCTTAGATTGAAACAGATGTTTTCAATTTCTATATTGTTGGATTCAATCCTGTTGATTTCCAGGATTTCATTGATGAATGTCAGTAGATAGTTTCCTGAAAATTTAAGCGATTTCAGATATTCGATTTGGGATTTTTTCGGATTTTCTTCAATCAGCAAATGCGTAATGCCGTTAATGGCGTTTAATGGCGTTCTGAGCTCATGGCTTACGGTAGATAAGAATTCGGCTCTGGCCTGTGATGCTTTTTCGGCCTTGTCTTTGGCGATTTCAAGCTCCGTATTTTTTTCCTGCAGCTGTTTGTTCGTCCTGTTTCGGATAATGTTGTTTTTGTAGAGTGACAAACTCAAAAGCGAAAGAATCGTTATGAGGGCAATGCTCAACACGCTGGTGAGTTTGGACACCTTAATTAATTTTTTCTGCTCCCGGTTTTCTTTATCTTTCTGCTTGATGGTTTTCATCTGCTCGCTTTCCTTAAATTTTTCGAAAGCTTCTGCGCCAATTTTTTGACTGTTGAGCCTTAGTATAGAATCTTTTAGTGCCAGGTGTTTTTTCAGATAGATAAACGAATTGTCAATATCCATCATTTTCTCATAGGTTTCGCTAATCAGTTTCAGGATTTTTGACTTCTGTTCGAAGTTGTCGCTTTTGGCATTTAAATCCAGTGCCCGTCTTAGATAATTCAAGGCCAGATTATTTCGGCCGGCTTCAAATTCAATAGCGCCCATCTGATATAAGGCTTCGGCTTTGGTCTTGAAACTGTCATTATTATCGGGTTTTGCAATAATGGAATTAAAGATAGTGGCTGCCAACTGGGTTTTGCCCTTGGCTTTGTACAGGATTCCTTTCTGAAGGTTCAGTAATTCTTTTGCATCCGGAATGTCAATGGTTTCATAAATGACATTTGCCTTATCAAAATAAATTTCGGCTACACCATATTTTCCTTTTTCCATATAACATAACCCGAGATTGTAATAGCAATAGGCCTGTTCTGTAGAGGGTTCGAGGTCGTTATAGAGTGAGATGCTGCGCACATAGGTTTCGATAGCGTCATCATACTTTTTAAGTTCGAAATAAATACTTCCTAAAAAAGTGTAGGCATTTGCTTCCTGTTCTTTGTTCCCTTTTTTTTGTGAGACTTCAATGGCATTTTGAGAGCTTTCCAACGCATTCTGGTAATTATTTATCTTTAGGTTAAAGTTGGCCAGCTGAATATAATAGTCAACACTATCGATTTTTTCAGACATAAGTTTGTCATGCTGTGCGGGTAACAGCGTTGAAAAAAGAAGAATAAAGAAAAGTGGTAAATGCTTCATTCTAAAATCCTTGATAAAGGATAAAAGTAGCTATTTCTTATTTGTTAATAAAATTAAATCGACAAGGCGCGAAGAATATCCGATTTCGTTATCATACCACCCTACAACCTTTACCATTTTGTCAATTACCGAGGTGAGTTGCGAATCAAATAAACAGGAATTTCTGTTACCTAAAATGTCTACAGAAACGATTGGGTCTTCTGTATAGGCCATGATTCCGTTGAACTGGTTTTGACAGGCCTGTTGGAACGCTTTGTTGATTTCTTCGATGGTGACTTCACGCTTCACATAACAGGTAATGTCTGTTAGTGAGCCATCCGGAACAGGAACGCGAATACCGCTTCCTCCAATTTTACCATCCAGTTCAGGAAATATTTTTGTCAGTGCTTTGGCGGCTCCGGTTGTTGTAGGAACAATGGATTGGGCCGCGCCACGCGCTCTTCTAAGGTCTTTATGAGGCTGGTCGTGCAGGCTTTGGTCTGTTGTGTAAGAGTGTACGGTAGTGATATAGGCCTGCTCAATACCACATAAGTCATTAATGACCTTTATCATAGGAGCTGCATTGTTTGTTGTGCAGCTTGCATTCGAGATGATTTTTTCGGTGCCGTCCAGTATGTGTTCGTTAACACCTAAAACTACGGTCTTGATTTTATCGGTTTCTGAAGGAGCAGACAGGATTACTTTTTTGGCACCAACCAGGATATGGAGATTGATGTCTTCAAAAGTTTTATATTTTCCTGTAGCTTCTATGACAACATCAATATCCAGCGATTTCCAATCCAGATTTGAAATACTTCTTTCATGAAAAAACGGATAGGGTTTTCCGTCAATAATGATATTGTCCTGGTCAAAAGAACATTCGAATGGCAATACGCCGTGAATGCTATCGTATTTAATGAGATGTGACATTGTTCGGTTGTCTGCAATGTCGTTGATGGCCGCAACTTCAATGGTTGGGTGGTTAAGCAGTAAGCGGAATAGATTTCTTCCGATTCTGCCAAATCCATTAATGGCAATCCTGGTTTTAGTCATTGGTATGGTCAGTTTCAAAAAGTCAAACTGTAAACTTACAATTTAAAGAATGTGTTTTTGGGCCTTGTAAGATGACCTTACCAAAGCACCGCTTTCTACGTGGCGGAAACCTAATTCCAATCCTATCTTTTCATATTTGGCAAATTGGTCTGGTGTGATAAACTCTTTTACCGGCAGGTGTTTTTTACTTGGCTGCAGGTATTGGCCAATCGTTACAACATCTACATTGGCTTCGCGAAGGTCGTGTAAGGTCTGGATGACTTCTTCTTCTGTTTCGCCCAAACCAAGCATAATGCCTGATTTTGTCCTGTTGATCCCTTTTTCTTTTAAATATTTAAGCACGGCAAGGCTACGGTCGTATTTTGCCTGAATTCGTACTTCGCGGGTTAGTCTTCGTACGGTTTCCATGTTATGTGAAACTACTTCCGGATTGGCTTCCACGATTCGGTCTATGTTTCTTTCGATTCCCTGGAAATCTGGAATTAAAGTTTCAAGTGTAGTGTTTGGATTCATTCTTCGGATGGCCTTTACGGTTTCCATCCAGATAATTGAACCGCCGTCTTTCAAATCGTCGCGGTCAACACTGGTGACAACCGCATGCTTGATATTCATTATTTTGATAGAACGGGCTACTTTTTCCGGTTCATCCCAATCTACAGTTTCCGGCCGGCCTGTTTTTACGCCGCAAAAACCACACGAACGCGTACAGACGTTTCCGAGAATCATAAATGTTGCCGTTCCTTCACCCCAGCATTCTCCCATATTCGGACAGCTTCCTGACGTACAGATAGTATTCAGTTTGTACTTGTCGACTAATCCTCTAAGTTCTGTATATTTTTGGCCTATAGGTAATTTTACCTTGAGCCATTTTGGCTTTCCTGTAGGTAAAATAGCATTATCTAAAACAGTGTCCATAACTCTAAATTGAAAGCACAAAGATAACGAATGTTTTTATTTATTACGTTAATGTGATGTTAGTGAAATTTGGTGTTGAGTGAAAGAAGGAATAGCTATTGAAGATGTAGCTAAAACCAATAAAAAACCCTGCACGCACAGTATGCAGGGCTTTTTGAAATAAATAGTTAACTAACTACTAAATTTAATTTTTTATCTCAACGGTGATAGGAAGGTTGTAGGCCGTTCTCACGGGTTTGTCGTTCTGGATGCCGGGTTTCCATTTTGTTTTGATAGATTTTAAAACGCGAATGGCTTCAGCTCCTAATCCGTAACCGGGGTCTCTTACCACTTTTATATTCGTCAGCGTTCCATCTTTTTCGACTACAAAATAAACAAACACTTTCATTGTTGCTTTTTCTCCTATCTCTGGCAGTCTGAAATTTTTTCCGACCAAAGCCAGGAAGTTTTTGATACCGCCCGGAAATTCAGGGCTGGCCTGAAGTCCTATGTTTGTAAAGATACCATCTCCGGGGTCTGTAGCGGTTCCGGTATTTCCAAATGCAGGTTCGGTTCCTGTCCCGTCAATTGAGCTGTTTCCAAGAGCTACAGCCCCCATGTTATCGCCGGGATTATCAGAATCGCCCGTTTTGATATTTTTAGCAGGGTCAATTGTTGCTACATCTTGCGGGGTGGTCTGATTGTCAGTTATTATTGGGGTCACATATTTGGTTTGCTTCGCTGATGATTTTTCAGGTTTAGCAGCAACTGTATTCTCCAGTTTTATTTCAGGTTTGATACCCAAATTTACATAAGTTACAGGAGGCAGTTCAGCGGGTATTGTACAAATAATTTCCCCCTGCCCTTTATTTGTCAGCAAATTAGAAATAATAGGTATGCTCACTAAAGAAGCACAGGCTAAAGTTCCAAAAAATAATGCTTTCAGGGTAGTTTTTGGATTTTCCTGGCGTAGCTGGTAAGCGCCATATTCTTTGTTTCTTCCTTCAAAAACGTTTTCGTTCCAGCTTTGGCTAAAAATGTTGAGGTTTGACATGATTGCATAATTTTAAGTTAGCGTAGATGTTTCCCATAAGCTGGAAGTGTTTAATTACATAACGTTAATGTTAACTTTTTTATTGCTTATTTTTTAAATAAAAAAGCAATTTTATGTTTATAAATTGCCAATTAAAGTTAATCCTCTTTTAACTTAATAAAAAAAGGCAAGCCCAGTCGGGCCTGCCTTAAATAATTATGGAATAGCTTGCTTATTGAATAACTAACTTATTGCTGAAATTTTTGTCTTTTGTTTCTGTTTTTGTGACATAAATTCCCGCAGGTAAATCCAGTTTGATAGTATTTGTTCCGGCATTCAAGTCAAAACTGCTGATAAACATCCCGTTGATGGAAAATATTTTTAATGTTCCGTTTTCGGGTGTATCTATGGCAATATTTCCTTTACTCGGATTAGGATAAATGATAGGTTTTACAACTGTAAAATCAGGATTTGATAAGGCATCACAACCAAAAGGAGTAAAGGTAACCAGTCCCAAAGTATTATCGTCAACCTGGTGGCTGATTACGGCTTCTACCTGTGCCTCTGTAGGAGTCTGGCCTTCAATCCAACAGTTGTTCTTGGCCATTATAGGGAATGCGGTATTGTTGTACAAAGCATAGGCTGTTCCAGTATTTCCATTTTCTGAGAATATGTTACCGCCTTCATTAAAAGTAGCTTCATTGGTGTCGCCCAAATTGATTCTTGCAGTCCCGATTACCGTAATACCCCAAAGGTTTCTTCGGATTTGGTTACGGCTTGCAATAATGTTCATTGTTGATGCCCCGGAAGCACTTAACGAAATACCACTTCCTCCTTCTGCAGGAATGTTCTGGGAGTTATTATCTTCAATTATATTACCTCTGATATATCCTGATGAAGCGGCTCCAACAACAGTGATGCCATAACGGTTGTCAGTAACAATATTATTGTCGATTATGACTTTAAGTTGACCTCCTCCCAGTAAATTTGAAGCTCCAATACCTCCGGTCCTGATTTTTGTCCGGTCGCCTTTAATAGTGTTACCTACTATTCTCAACGTATCGGCACCACTAGGCCCCATGTTAATTTGCGGGCGGTTTCCGTTGGATTGGTTGTTTCCTTCCAAATAATTATTGGTCAGTGTTGGGGCAACAGACTGGTTGGCTCCTGAGCTAAAAGCAGGATAATAATTGAATAAAAATCTGGAATTGTTGATTAATGCGTTTCCACCAGTTGAGAAATTTATGGCCGAACTCGTCGTTGAGCCATTCATGTGATATGACATAACACAGGACTGCATTTCAAAATCAGGAGTAGCTACACGTATTCCTTTTCCATAGCTGATGGTTGTGTTCCTGAAATAACCGCTAGACCCTGTTTCAAAAGTTATGGCATTGTATGGAGTTGCAGTATTCGTTGCCGTAATGGTAATTGCATCAGCATCGGAAGTAAAATCGCCATTGACAAGAATTCCGATATCGGCATTAATTTTCAGGGTAGCATCTGTATTGATTACAATAGCATCATTGGCTGCAATTGTAAGGTTTTGGGATAGGGTATAAATTCCTGCTGATAAGGTTAAAGCACCTGAGGAATTCGCTACCAGGTCGTCGAGGCTCCAGGTTACACCCGTGTTAGGCGTGGTGTATTGGGCTTTTGCCGCCGTCATCGAAAGGAAGACGGCTAACATGAAAAATAGTTTTTGTTTCATTTTAAGTATATGATTGGTTAACAATATAAAATTACGCTTTTTTACAAAAGCGCCCTGTTAAAAAAAATACTACTTGAAAATGAAAGCCGCCTATCGTTTGTTTTTGATGATTTCGGCCAGAAGCTTTTTGGCACGGAGCAATTTTATTTTTACGTTGCTTAAAGGCTCTTCAAGCTCTTCCGAAATTTCCTGATAGCTTAACTCCTGAAAATAACGAAGCTGTATGACTTCCTGATAGTGTGGTTTTAACTCCTTAATGCATTGGAGGAGTCTTGACAGGTTTTGTTCGGTAATCAGTTTGTCTTCCGCAGAAGGAGAGCTGTCGGCAATGTTATAGGCCTGACTGTCTTCTTCATCGGTTATATCAATAAAAAGAGTAGATTTTTTTTTGCGGAGCATGTCGATATGAACATTCTTAGCAATGGAAATCAGCCAGGTATTGAATTGGAAATCGGGATTGTAGGTGGCAATTTTGTCGAATGCTTTGGCAAAAGTTTCTATAGTGATATCTTCCGCATCGGTTTCGTTTTGCGTTCTCTGGAGCATAAATCCGTAGACTTCATTCCAGTAATAATCCAATAGAGTAGTGAAGGCAACCTGGTCTCCGACTTTAGCTTTCTCTATTTGCTTTTTTATTTCCAATGGACAGGCTTTGAAAAGAGGTTTGTTATAAAGATATTCAATTGTGTGAATATAAGCATTATTTCAATGACAGGATACCAATAAATAACATCTTTTTCTTTTAGCTTGCCGGCAGAATAGCCTAAGGAAATCCAGGAGAAAAGGTATCTTCCCGCTACAATTGGCACGATAATCATCCAGTTAAACTGGAAAGCAAGCAGTACTACAGCCAAAACAATAAATAAAAACTGTGACAGAAAGAAAACTGCCAGCTGCATTCTGTCAAAAGCTTTGTAGAAAGACGCGGTTGAAACATGTCTTCTTTTTTGGTCAAACCAATCTTTAAACGTTTTTTTAGGTTCTGAAAAGGTAAAGCTTTCCGGAGTAAAACAAATGGTCGTATTTTTTTTAGTGGAAGCCTGGTTGATAAAAAGGTCGTCATCGCCAGACCTGATTTTCATATGGTCAATAAAGCCATTTACGTTAAAAAACTCTTCTTTTTTGTAGGCCAGGTTTCTTCCGACGCCCATATAAGGATGCTTCATTTTTGCCCAGGAAAAATACTGTACGGCAGTAAGCATGGTTTCGAAACGGATGATTTTATTTAAGAACGAACCGGCAATTTTTTCATAGGCTCCATAACCCAATACGATAGTTTTGCTCATTGTAAATTGCGAACTCATTTCTTTAATCCATTCTTTGGAAGAAGGATAGCAGTCGGCATCGGTAAAAAGAAGGTATTCGTTTTTAGCGGCTTTTATTCCCAGAGTGAGCGCGAATTTTTTATTGCCCCAAAAAGCTTCGTTATTTTGAACTTTTACCAAACGGATGTTGGAATATTGTTTTTCAAATTCTTCAAAAACATCCAAAGTATTATCGCTCGAGGCATCGTCGATCAGGATAATTTCATAATCCGGATAATTTTGCTCTGCCAAAAGCGGAACAAACTTTTTTACATTTTCTTCTTCATTCTTGGCACATACGATTACAGAAATAGGAATTCTTTTTGGGGTGCTTTTTTGTGGCTTTGCAAAAGAAAATTTCCCGAAAACAACAATGTAATAGAATAACTGTAAAGCCACAACTCCGATAAACGCATAAAAAGTAATAGTCAACATATAAGCTTGGTGTCTTTAAAAAATGTGTGCAAAGGTACAATTGATAAGCGGAATTTCAATTGTGAATCGCAATTAAAATTAAGAAAATTATCCATTACAGTTTTTATATTTTTTGAATAGCCAGAAACAAAAAATATTGCAATTATTTTAGCTTTCTGTTACCTGAAAAAAACGTTAAATCACATTAACTTCAGCTTCAATTTCAATATCAAAAAGCTCTTTAACCGTTTTTTGGATTTCTTTAGAAACATTCAGGATTTCCTGTCCGGTTGCATTGCCGTAATTAACCAGAACCAGCGCCTGATTTTTATGGATTCCGGCATCGCCAAAACGTTTTCCTTTAAATCCGGCTTTTTCAATGAGCCATCCGGCCGGAACTTTTACCTCGGTTTCAGAAACAGTATAGCTAGGCATTTCGGGGTGCAACAGGTGAATTCTTTCGAAATCGCTTCTTGGAATAATCGGGTTTTTAAAAAAGCTTCCGCTATTGCCCAGCTCTTTAGGGTCCGGAAGTTTGCTTTGTCTTATGGTTATGATGGCGTTGCTGACTTCTTTTAATGTAGGAGCCGAAATGTCTTTTTTGGCGAGTTCGGCAGCAATATCTCCGTATGAAATATTGATTTTGTGGTTTTGTCTGGTTAATTTGAAAACTACAGAAACGATGATGTACTGGTCTTTTACCTCATTTTTAAAAATACTCTCACGATAGCCAAATTTGCATTCTTCTTTATTGAATCGTCTGATTTCTAAAGTTTGGATGTTTACGGCATCGCAATACACAAAGGTGTTTTTGATTTCGGTACCGTAGGCGCCAATGTTTTGTATGGGCGTAGTTCCTACATTTCCGGGAATTAAAGACATGTTTTCCAATCCGCCAAAATCCTGGTCAATCGTCCATAGAACAAATTCATGCCAATTTTCACCGGCTTTGGCTTCTACCCAAACGGCATCTTCTGTCTGGTCGATAATTGTTTTGCCTTTGATATCTACATGGATGGTCAGTGCTTCAATATCTTTTGTCAGCAGCATATTGCTTCCGCCGCCAAGAATAAATTTTTTCTGGGCAGGGTTTTCTTTGAGTACGGTCTGAAGTTCTTCAACCGAGTGTACCGAAACGAATTGTTTTGCTTTGGCTTCAATACCAAAAGTATTGTAGTTTTTAAGGGAAAAATTATCGATAATTTCCATTATGAATAGGAATAAAAATAAAAGGCAAAAGTACTTTAAACGATTAATAATTCATAATGAACTATTCGGTATTTAGGCCGCGGGTTAGAAAATCGTTCAATGGTTTTGCAACAATCAGTTTTTTTGCTGTTTTTTTGACAAAATCTTTTTCCAGTAATGATTTGTCATCTAGTTTTTGGGTCACCGTAAAGCTTTTTAGTTTTAGAAACTCAATAGCAGGATGGTCTTTTTCATAATCTTTCGGAGCTGTTTTTAGCGAATTGGATTCGTTCCTGTCAAAATCAGGATAGATTTTTTTGAAATCCTTGTCGGCGAAGATTTCTTCCAGGTCTTCATAAAAATAAGCAATTTCTTTTCGGATTTTTTTCAGGTCCGGAGCTTCCGGCACATGAATTCCGGCAGCAATAAAACTTCCGCCTTTTTCGATATGGACATAATATCCGGGAGCGTTACCACAGTTTTGGTCGGTAGTCATCCAGATTCCCATATGGGTTTTGTAAGGTGACTTGTCTTTGGAAAAGCGAATGTCTCGGTTGATTCTGAAAGCGCATTTTTTGGGTTCCAGCGTTCGTAACGATTCGTCATGCGGTGCCATTTCTTCTAAAAATTCGGCAATCAGCCGGTGATATTCTTTTTTATATTCTTCGTAATAAGGTTTGTTGGCCTGAAACCAATCACGGTTGTTGTTTTCTTTTAAGTCCTCTAGGAATTGAAGTGTTTTTGGTGAAAGCATACGGATTGGAAAATATTTAAGTTAGGCTGAAAACAGCCTAACAATATTAAGAAATTTTATTCGATTTATGGGGGCCAAAGTCAATTTTAAATGCATATAGGTAAGTTTCTGTGAAATGAAAGAAGAGCTTGCTTTTAGCCGCAGATTAGAATGATTGCACAGATTTTATAAGCTTTGCGGCTCTGCGTCTTTGCGAGATAATACACGCAAAGACGCTAAGCCGCTAAGCAGGAATGCGTTTGGTTTATTTAGATAGCACTTTCAGTAGTTTTGAATACAATTCTTCTTTGTTGATTGGCTTGATTAGCAGTTCGTCAGCCTGTATGCTGGATAGTTCAATCGAATTCATGTAGGTGTCGCCGGTTATTGCAATAATAGGAACGGTTGCATTGTGATTCGGTATGCTTTTGATGTCTTTGATGAGGTCAATTCCTGAGGCATTGGCAATCTGCAAGTCGGTCAGGATAATGTTGACGTTTTCTTTTTGCAGGTATTCTTTGGCGGCAATGTCTGAATTGAAGCCTATCATGTCGAAGTTGATATCAGACAGCAGTTTTTTCAATAATGTGGTGATTATCCTGTCATCGTCTATTACCGCAACCCTGATTCCCGAATTTCCGTAACTGCGGATTAATTTTGCCTGATTGGTTTCCTGTGAACTGTCTGATTTTTCAAGGAACAGATGGAATGAAATTTCGGTTCCTGTGCCAGGTTCGCTTTCAACACGTATTTCTCCGTCATACAATTCTATAATTTCTTTGCAAAGGCTAAGTCCTAATCCAGCGCCAAAGCTTGCCTGGTCTTTGTGGAATTTGCTTTGATAGTATTTGTCAAATATTTTATCGAGGTCTTCTTTAGGGATGCCGGCTCCTGTGTCTTTGATTTTTACATCCAATTTGAATTTATCGTTGACTTCGGTAAATCTGCAATCAACGGTAATGTTTCCTTTTGAAGTGAATTTTATGGCATTTCCTATCATGTTGTAGAACAACTGGTGTATTTTTCCGCTATCAGCCCAGACTTCATTTTGCAAGGAATCGTCTATATGTGAGACAAGTTCTATTTTTTTAGCATCGGCTAAAGATTTTAAGGATTCTACAATGGATGTAATCTCGTTTTTCAGTACCGTTTTGGAATTATACAATTGCAGCTTTCCGTTTTCATTTTTGAAGAAATCCAATATCTGGTTCACGGTAATGTGCAGTGAGTTTGATGTGAAGTTTAACGATTTGGCCATATCGTTTTGTGCGCCATCCATTTTGGTTGAAATCAGCTTATTGGTAAGATTTGAAATAATGCTCAAAGGCGAACGCATTTCATGACTCAACATTCCGATAATACGGTTTTTGAATTCCAGATTTTTCTCGGCTTCTATTTTGGCTGCAGCCAATTTTTTCTCAAAGTAGTAGGCAAAGACGGAATAGAGCAGGAGCAGCCCGGTACATATTGACATAACAATCATTAGGGTTGCAATCAGGCTTCTTTTGTTTTTTAGATTTTCCAGTGCTTTTTCAAATTGCTGTTTGTTGGATTCCTGAACAGATTTGTCATAGAGAAGAATAATGTCCTGGCTGTTTTTTAATATTTTTTTGTTGATGGCCATTAGTTCCCTGTCTATTTCCCTTAGGTTGGAATAGGTGTTTCTAAGGCGTCCAAACTCCTTTTCATAATACTGACGTGTGCTATTGAAGATATTTGCCATCTGTTCCTCAGGAGTTCCGGTTTTTTCGACAGACCCAAAAGTCATGGTCATATAATAACGGAATTCTTCTTTTTCGACGTCATATTTTCCGGCAATAGCATTGCCTATTCTTTTGAAAAATCCTTTTTTCTCCACACCTTCAGAAGACCGTATCGTGTCGTATGAAATCGACTTCATGACCTTTTTGTGGTTGTAAGGCTTCAGAGTAAATAATTCCGGATTGGATTCAGAAACAGGATCTACTCGGTATCTGATTAAAGAATCCAATTCTTTTCTAAGAATAATGATTTTTTTTTCTTTTTCTTTTTTACTTTGGATATTAGGCAGTGTTTTTTCGTCTTTATTCAGTAGGCGGTTCAGACTGTCGAGATAGGAGGTCATCAGCGAAAGTGAGTTGCGGTATTTGTGCAACGCACTCCTGTCATAACTATACAGGTATTCCATAAAAGAATCTTCCGCATCAAAATAATTTTTGGTTACTTCGCCCGAATAGCTCATAATCAGGCTTTGCCTGCTGGCTTTCCGGAAAGAATCGGCAAGTTCGTTTTCGTTGGTATTCTGGTTATACCATAAAGAAAAAATCAGCACTTGCAGTAAAATGACAAAAATGAAAAGTCCGCTATGGATTGTTTTCCTGTGTTTTAAAGACGCTAACATGGGAGCAGGTTTAAGTTAAGAAGCAATGAACTTTTTTGTTCAAACAAACCGGGGAAGTTTGCCTATTAAATATAGATGCTTAAAATTAAGAAAACTTAAGATAGTGCGGTAGGAAAAGTTTAAATAATTTGATGCAAATGTACGGCTGATTTTTTGTAATTTACAAATAGATTTTGGCAAAAAATACCTTACAGGCTACAGGTTGAATATTTTATAACTCTGATGCATTGATTTTATCACAGATTCTGTGCGTTCCGGATGCGTATCGGAGATAAACAGTTGCCCAAAGTCATCATTATTAACCATTTCTATAATTTTCCCGACGCGGGTTTCATCAAGTTTGTCAAAAATATCATCAAAAAGCAGTATCGGATTCTGGCGGCTTTGTTTTTTTACAAATTCAAACTGTGCCAGTTTCAGGGCAATCAGAAAAGATTTCTGTTGTCCTTGCGAACCGAATTTTTTTATAGGATGGTGGTCAATCTCAAAAGAGAGGTCGTCTTTGTGGATTCCGGTAGTGGTATAATGCATGATACGGTCTTTTGCCAGACTTTCTTCCAGCAATGCCATCAGCTCTTTTTCATGAAGCTGGCTTTCATAAACCAGTTGTACCGTTTCTGCATTTCCCGTTATTGCCTGATGGTGCCTGTTGAAGATGGGTACAAAGTCTTCAAGGAATTGTTTTCTCTTTTCAAAAATAGCATGACCCAGGCTGTGGAGCTGCTCATTGTAGATGAGCAGTGTTGTATTTTCAAAAACATGGTTGATGGCAAAATATTTTAATAATGCATTTCGCTGGCTAATGACTTTCTGGTATTGTATGAGCTGTTGGAGATAATGGGAATCCAATTGGGAAATGACAGAATCAATGAATTTTCTTCTTGTCTCGCTTCCTTCGATAATCAGGTCGCGGTCGGCCGGAGAAATAATAACCAAAGGAATGAACCCGATATGGTCAGAAAATTTCTCATACTGTTTTCCGTTTCTTTTCAGGATTTTCTTTTGTCCTTTTTTTAAGCTGCAAACAATTTGTTCGTTTCGGTCGTCTTTCTCAAATTCCCCGTCAATCACAAAAAATTCTTCGTTATGTTTGATGTTCTGTACGGCTAAAGGATTGAAATAGCTTTTGCCGTAGGATAAATGATAAATGGCATCAAGTACATTGGTCTTGCCGATACCGTTTTTTCCTACAAAGCAATTTATCTTGCTGTCAAACTCGAAATTGGCTTCCGAAAAGTTTTTATAATTGAATAATGCTATTTTTTTTAGATACATCTGCAAACGCCAGCTGATAGTGAGAACCTTGTGGTTTTTGACACAATTTTTTTAAGAGGGTGCAAATTATTGAAAAATAACGAAAAAACATCTTTTACATTTGAATAAAAATTTTATTTTTGCACCTCACTTAATTAAACATGAATGGCAACATATAACAAAAGAGGCTATAAGGCTCCTAAACCAAAGGAAGAAAACGAATTCGAACCGGACCCACTTGATGCAATTTCAGAAAAAGATAGCACAACTGCAGGAGTATTCAATTCTTTAGATGAGGGTGCTTCTAGAACCGAAGAATGGGTTGCTAAAAACCAAAAAGGTATTTTTATCGTTATTGGTGCTGTTGCCCTTATAGCGGCAGGTTACCTTTTATATAAGAAATTTATTGTAGAGCCTAAAGAAGATGAAGCTGCGAACGAAATGTTCCAGGCTCAGAAATACTTCCAGCAGGCAACTGAAGGAACAGCAAGCGATTCACTTTACAACCTGTCTCTAAAAGGTGGAGAAGGGAAGCTGGGTTTCACAGGAATTATAGAAAATTATTCTGGTACCAATGCGGCTAACCTGGCAAATTACTATGCGGGTATCGCTTATCTGAATACTAAAAAATACAAAGAGGCAATCGAATATCTTGAAAAATTCAGTTCAGATGATTTGATGCTTTCAGTAATTGCAAAAGGAGCAATTGGTGATGCCTTCTCTCAATTGAACCAGCCAAAAGAAGCTTTAGAGTATTATGTTAAGGCTGCAGAGATGAATCAGAATGACATGACTACGCCACGTTTCTTGCTGAAAGCAGGGCAAACGGCTTTGGTATTGAAGCAAAAAGAAACAGCATTGAAATATTTCAACGAAATCAAGGAGAAATACGATACGGCTCCTGAAGCGATGAATATTGATGCAATGATTGGATTGGCACAATAATTTAGATTTTGAATTTTAGATTTCAGATTTCTGAAGTCTTGATTTGAGATTGCAATCTTATTACAATGGCTACAGCTAATAAAAATTTATCAGAATACGATAAAAACACAATCCCAAGCGCGAAAGATTTTCGGTTTGGGATTGTTGTTTCTGAATGGAATGACAAAATAACGGAAGGCCTTTTTTCCGGGGCTGAAAAAGCATTACTGGACTGTGATGCCACGCCGGATAATATCATCCGATGGAATGTTCCGGGAAGCTTTGAGCTTGTTTATGGGGCTAAGCGTATGATCGATACACAGCAGGTGGATACGGTTATCGTAATCGGTTGTGTGATTCAGGGAGAAACCAAACATTTTGATTTTGTATGTGAAGGCGTTACGCAAGGCATCAAGGATTTGAATGTTCAGACAGACGTTCCGGTTATCTTTTGTGTGCTGACTGATAATAATGAGCAGCAATCTATTGACAGAAGCGGCGGGGTTCATGGAAATAAAGGAACCGAAGCGGCGATTGCGGCAATAAAGATGGCTTATTTAAGACAGCAGTCTTCGAAATAATAAAGTCCCGATAAACTTTTTATAGAGCCTATTTCCTTTACACGAAATAGGCTTTTTTGTGTGAAAAACTTTCCGGTTTTCCTATTTTCTAATTTTTCAATTGTTATATTAATTATGTAACTTTGGAAGTCAACAAATTTATAGAATGTCGAGTATAATTCAATTGCTTCCCGATCATGTTGCCAACCAGATAGCCGCTGGAGAAGTAGTCCAAAGGCCTGCATCTGTGGTGAAAGAACTTCTTGAAAACGCAGTTGATGCTAAGGCCAACGATATCAAACTTATTATTAAAGACGCCGGAAAATCGCTTGTACAGGTGATTGATAATGGTGTTGGTATGAGTGTTACTGATGCGCGTTTGTGTTTTGAGCGTCATGCTACTTCAAAAATCAGAGCAGCAGAAGATTTGTTTTCATTGCATACCAAAGGTTTCCGTGGCGAGGCATTGGCTTCTATTGCCGCAATTGCACATGTAGAGATGAAAACAAAGCAGGAGCAGGATGAATTGGGAACACATCTCGCCATTGAAGGAGGCAAGTTTGTGTCGCAGGATGTGGCCGTTCTGCCAAAAGGGACATCTTTTGCGGTAAAGAATCTTTTTTTTAATATACCGGCAAGAAGGAATTTCCTGAAATCGGATACGGTGGAACACCGCCATATTGTTGATGAATTCCAAAGAGTTGCTTTGGCCCATCCCAATATTCATTTTACGATGTATCATAACGGAAGTGAAATGTTTAACCTTCCGGCATCAAACCTGCGTCAGCGTATCGTGAATATTTTTTCAGGAAAAACCAATGAAAAACTGGTTCCGATTCAGGAAAGTACAGAAATCGTAGGAATACAGGGGTTTGTGAGCAAGCCTGAATTTGCAAAGAAGAACCGTGGAGAACAATTTTTCTTTGTCAATGACCGTTTTATCAAAAGCGGTTACCTGCACCATGCTATTATGGCTGCCTATGAAGGATTGCTGAAAGATGGTTGCCAGCCTAGTTATTTTATCTATCTGGACGTTCCGCCCAATACAATTGATATCAATATACATCCGACAAAAACGGAAATAAAATTTGACGATGAGCATGCGCTTTACGCTATTTTACGTTCTGCCATAAAACACAGTTTGGGACAGTTTAATGTGGCTCCGGTTTTGGATTTCGACAGGGATTCTAATCTGGATACGCCCTATGAATATGAGAAGAAAGAAGCGTCTATGCCTTTAATTCAGGTGGATGCTAATTTTAATCCATTTGGCGATCCGGATCCGATACCGGCAAAATCATACAGTAGCGGAAGCAATAGCAGCAGTTATAGTGGTTCGGGTGGTTCTTACAGAAAGCCTGAATCGTCTAACTGGGAAAGCCTGTATGTGGGATTAAAACAGGATACGGAAACGATAACTGATATTCAGGATATCCAATTTGAATCTGAAGAAGTAACTGGTTCTCTGTTTAATGATAAGGAAATTGAAGAAGCGATTTATAAGACCTATCAGATTCATAAAAAATATATTGTCAGTCCTATCAAATCAGGAATGGTGATTATTGACCAGCAAAGGGCACACCAACGTGTTTTGTATGAGCAGTTTCTGGCGAATATGACAGTGCATCAGGCATCAAGCCAGCAGTTGTTGTTTCCGCTGAATCTTTATTTTTCATCCCAGGAAATAGTATTGATTTCTGAATTGGAGCTTTCTCTGGTCAATACCGGGTTTGTTTTTGAAGAAATTAAAGAAGACAGCGTTGTAATTTCGGGTATTCCGGTCAATGTGACAGAGAGCGAGGTCTCCATCCTGTTGGAACAGTTATTGAGTGACCTACAAGACGAAATTCCGGAAAGTAGTTTCAGCCAGAACGATACGATTGCAAAATCGATGGCAAAAAGCCTTGCTGTAAAGACTGGGACGTATCTGACAGAAAGAGAGCAGGAGAATCTCGTTAACGGACTCTTTGCCTGTAAGGAGCCTAATGTTTCGCCTTTTCATAAACCAACCTTTATCACGATGAGTGTAGAGGATTTAGATAAAAAATTTGCAGTATGATGAATATCACGCCAACGGTCAAGCAATTATTGATTATAAACATTATATTTTTTATTGGGACGCAGGTTGTTGGGCAATATGCCGAATATCTTTTTGCCCTTTTTTATCCTGAAAATGACCATTTTAAATTTTGGCAGCCTCTAACACATATGTTTATGCATGGAAATCCAATGCATATTTTCTTCAATATGTTTGCCCTGTTTTCTTTTGGTAGTGCTTTGGAGCATTTTTGGGGAGCGAAAAAATTCCTGTTTTTCTATATTTCTTGTGGTTTGGGCGCGGCTTTGATGCAGATTGGGGTGAATTATCTTGAAATGCAGCATCTTTTGGAACCGGTTAAGTATTTGGGCTTGTCAGATAATACTTTGCATCAGATACTGAATGTGACTTTTTCTGATGGTAATGCTTATCGCGGAGATATGTTTTATAATGGAATCAAGCCAATTTTAGAAGAAGCAGGGAAAACAAATCTTACCGATGCAGGTTTTAAAAGCTTGTTTGATGCTGCCATGTTAAACCAAACTCCAATGGTTGGAGCTTCCGGTGCTATTTACGGATTATTGGTAGCCTTTGCTTTTATGTTTCCTAATGCTGAATTGATGATGTTTTTTATTCCGATTCCAATCAAGGCAAAATATTTCGTGCCGGGATTATTGGCGCTGGATTTGTTTTTAGGAACTTCAGGAAAGTCATTATTTGGAGATGGTCCTGGTGGAGTGGCCCATTTTGCCCACATTGGAGGTGCCATAATTGGATTTTTGATGATGTGGTACTGGAAAAAGAACCAGTTTCATAACAATCGTTGGAATTAATCTTTGGGTTTTATGGGAATCATTGATGATCTAAAGATGCAATACAAAACCGGAGGAATTACGTTACAGTTGATCTTCTGGAATATTGGTATTGCTATACCTTTGTTTTTGCTGCAGGCCTTTTCAAATGACGGATTCCTGTCTTTGATGTCGTGGATACAGCTTACTTCTGATCCTTCAGAGTTTATTGTAAAGCCCTGGACACTGCTTACGTATAGTTTTCTGCATGTGGATGTACTGCATCTGCTGTTCAATATGATTATGCTTAATTTTTCAGGAAGACTTTTCCTTACTTTTTTTACACAAAAGCAGTTTTTGGGATTGTATTTATTGGGTGCAGCTTTTGCCGGATTGGTTTTTCTGGGTACATTTTTTCTTTTTGGCTATAAAGCACCTATTATTGGAGCTTCCGGAGCAATTATGGCGGTGCTTATAGGTTCAGCGACTTATGCGCCATTATATCAGATAAGGCTCTTGCTGATAGGAACTGTCAAATTATGGCATATTGCTATTGTTTTCCTGATATTGGACCTGATACAGATACCAACGAATAATATGGGAGGACATATTGCCCATTTGGGTGGTGCCGTATTTGGTTTTATTTATATTAAGCTTTTGCAGAACGGAACCGATTTGAGCCTGATTGTTACCCGAATCCTGGACTTCTTCGCCAATCTGTTTAAGCCTAAAAAGGGAACGCCTTTTAAAAAGGTACATCGAAATGTTAGTCAGCCGAAACCGAAAACGGCTCCTGCCAGTCGGATTATTGTGAAGGATAAAACACAACAGCAGATTGATGAAATTCTTGACAAGATAAGCCAGTCCGGTTATGATAGCCTGACAAAAGAAGAAAAAGAATTTCTTTTCAAAGCAGGAAAGTAAAGAAAGTTTTATAATCTTTGCCAGAACTCAAAAAATTTTTGCCAAAAAATGAAAAACCTTTCATGGTTCAATAAAGCAATGTTTTTTTTCAATATAGTATTGACTGTATTGACTTTTGTTGCTTATATCTTACCGTTTTTGGCTCCTAAATTATTTCCCATTCTATCTGTACTGACCCTGATATTGCCTTTCATGTTGATTTTAAATCTCCTCTTTTTTATTTATTGGGGAATACAGATGAAAAGGCAGATTTTGCTTTCTTCGGTGGTGCTGTTAATGGGTATTACTTTTATTAATAAGTTCTATAAATTTTCGACTACAGACCTTCCGCCCTCTGATAATGATTTTACGGTGATGAGTTATAATGTGCGTCTTTTTAATCTTTACAAATGGATTGAAAGGGACGATGTGCCGGAACTGATAACCAATTTCATTAATGATAAGAATCCGGACATTCTATGCATTCAGGAATATTCTGAAGGGAAAATTAATTTGAGGGCTTATAAGCACAAATATATCCTGATGAAAGGAAATAAGACAAAGACGGGACATGCCATATTTTCTAAATTTCCAATTGTAGGCAGAGGTGATATCGTATTTCCAAATTCTAATAATAACGCTATTTATGCCGATATCAAAAAAGGGAAGGATACGATCAGGGTTTATAATATGCATTTGCAATCCATCAGAATTACGCCCGATGTTCATGAAATCAATGAAGATATAAACGGTATTAACGAGCAAAAGTCAAAGAAGATTATCAAGAGGATGAGCGAGGCTTTTAAAGAGCAGCAGGAGCAGGCAGAAATCATAATGAATCACAAGAAAAACAGTAAGCTCCCTGAGATTATATGCGGTGACATGAATAACAGTGCTTTCTCGTTCGTGTACAGAAGTATCAGAGGAAATCTGAATGATGCCTTTGAAGAAGCCGGCAGCGGTTTTGGGAAGTCATATAATTTCAAATACTATCCTGCCCGAATCGATTATATTTTTGTGGATAAGAAGATGCAGGTCAAAAACTTTGAAAATTATCCTGATTTTATCAATTCAGACCACTTTCCGGTTATGGCAAGGCTGGCGTTCGAAAATTAAATCGGGTTTAAAGCGATTGATTTTTTAGATAATCTAAGGCATGTCTTCCTTCGTTGAACAAAAGGTCCAGGATGCTCAAATTGTTCAGATAGCCGTGTTTTTCCACAAAAACCTGAGTGTAAGGCTCAAATTCCAAAGTATCTTTTTTCCCGTTTGCTAAAGGTCGGAAATCTGTGAATTGAGGTGCTTCATGAAAATATTCTTCCGTTTTCTTATAGCTAAATTCAAAGCCAAGGCAGTCTGAAACGATTTCCATCGCTTCAAAATTCAAGTCCATCAAAAAGTCGTGCTTCTTTTGAAAGATATGAGCCAGGTCGTCTTCAAAATATTCAAAGAAAGGTGATGTCCTGTAGGCTGCTTCAAGCGATTTGAAATGCTGTTTCTGCCACCCAAAGGCATCTTCAATACGGACGTCTTTTGTTTTCTGGTGCCTGTCGCCTTTGGAATGCTTTACAGGAATGTTAAGCATCTGTATGCCGTTCGGGCTGTAAATATACATTCGGTTCCTGTTGGTCTGTTTTTGGAAGTTGTCTTCCATTTCAAAGGTAATCGAATTGGCCTGAACCATGGCAGCAAATTGGCTGATGGACGGGAAATAGGTAGGAAGCAAAAGGATATTCATCTTAATACCTGTCTAATTTTTTCTTTTTTCTTCTGATAAAGAAGTTTGCAATAAAATATCCTGCCATTAATAGGACAAAAATACCGAAATAGGATACCGGTTCACCGCTTCCGCCAACAGTTGTGAATAGTCTTTCCCAACGAATCTTGTCAATAGCTTTTGACCACGGAATGGTTGGGTCCAAACTCATCCAGATAAATACCGGCTTTCCTATGATGTGGTCTGCGGGTACAAAGCCCCAATAACGGCTGTCTAATGAGTTGTGGCGGTTGTCTCCAACCATGTAGTAATAATCCTGTTTGAATGTATAAGAATCAGCCACCTGACCGTTGATGATGATTTTGTCTCCCTCAACTTTTAGGTCGTTCTTTTCGTATTCTTTGATAATCGTTCTGTAAAAAGGAAGTGATTCTTTGTCCAGTTTTACTGTTTTTCCGGCCTGAGGAATATAGATAGGGCCGAAATTGTCCTGATTCCATTTTTTAGTGTATGGAAAGATTCTCGGGTCAGGATGCTCTTCTGCTTTGGCAATCAGTTTTGTAACGCTTTCTACAGTAGGATTCTTTTTCAGGATAGCCGCATTTTCATCGGTTAAAGAAATAAAGAAATAGCTGTTGTCATTCTGATTGAAGCCAATATCATCCGGATATATTCTTAACTCTTTTGTCAGGTAATTTGGGTCAAGCATGCTGCCATTTACAGTAGTTACTCTGTAAGAATATTGAACTCTGGCTCTGTCTGATAAAATTAGTTTTTTGCCATTAATATAGGCATCGCCATCAACAAAAGAAAGATTGTCGCCAGGAGTTCCTACACAACGCTTAACATAATTTGTCTTTTTGTCGATAGGTTTGAAATTGGCTTCTGTGGCATGCGGGATAGTATCTATTGGCCAGTTGAATACTACAATATCGTTTTTTTCTATGGATTCAAAGCCCGGAAATCTGAAATACGGAAGCTGAGGCCTGTTTAGGTAAGATTTAGTTTTAAGTCCCGGAATTGTGTCGTGAACCATTGGCATAGCAACAGTGGTCATAGGTGTTCTGGCACCATAATGATTTTTGCTCACAAAAAGAAAATCGCCTACTAAAAGTGTTTTTTCCAATGAGCCTGTCGGGATTGTGAAAGGCTGCATTACATAGGTATGGACGATAGTAGCAACTACCACTGCAAATAATAATGAACTGACTGTGTCTGCTGCCTTGTCTTTTGGATGCAGGCTTCTGTTTTCAATATATTTTACATCCTGAGTATAGTTAATGTAATAGATATAAAGTCCTAAGGTAAGCACTCCCAGAGCCGTATCCAAAGTTGTGTTTTTTCCAAAACTTCTCAAAGTTTCCACCCAAACAACAGGAAACATGATAAGATTTACAATAGGTATAAAAAGCAAAATAACCCACCATTTCGGTCGGTTGATGATTTTCATAAGGATAATAGCGTTGTAGATTGGAATTGCCGCTTCCCAGGCTTGTCTTCCTGCTTTTTTATACAATTTCCATGTTCCTAAAAAGTGTACTACCTGAAGGATAAGGAAAAATAGAAACCATTGTGTAGCTGTCATCTGTATGTATTTTTTATATGTATATGTCTGTTGGAAGTATGATTTGTTACGTTAAGTTAAGCACGTCTTTCATGGTATAAACACCTTTTCTGCCTAAAATCCATTCTGCGGCTACAACGGCACCCAAAGCAAAGCCTTCACGGCTGTGGGCAATATGCTTGATTTCAATAGTGTCAACATTTGAGTTGTAGAAAACGCTATGTGTGCCCGGAACATTTTCGATTCTTTTGGCGTCAATTAAGATTTCGTCCTCTTTTGCATTTTCCAATGCCCAGCTTGAATAGTCCGAATTTTCTATGATTCCTTTGGCTAAGGTAATGGCGGTGCCACTTGGTGCATCTAATTTTTGTGTATGGTGTATTTCTTCCATGGAAACTTTATATTCCCTGATGTTTGACATCATTTTAGCGAGATAGTCATTCAGTTGGAAAAATATGTTTACGCCTAAACTGAAATTGGAACCGTAGATAAATGCCCCGTTTTTTTCCTGGCAAAGAGCAACCATTTTGTCATAGCTGTCAAGCCAACCGGTAGTTCCGGAAATGATTGGAATATTGTTGTCTAAGCAGGTTGAGATATTGCTAACCGCAGCGTCAGGAATACTAAAATCAATTGCGACATCTGCCTGTTCCAATCCTTCAAAAGAAACTTCTGCAGATTTTCTCAAAACGATTTCATGGCCTCTTTCCAAAGCGATTTTTTCAATCACTTTACCCATTTTGCCATATCCCAAAAGTGCTATTTTCATGCTGTGCTATTAAAAATTGTAATTTAATGTCAGTCCGACATTTTTTTTGTAATTCAGGTCGTTTTGGTAAATATCCGGCTTGAGCGTGAGCTTATCGCTTACATTGAATTGCAGGAGATGCGCGTCCACATTAGCCTCAACAATATTCAGGATGTAGATACCTACCGTGACAATCAAAGAAAGGTCGCGGTTTTTCTGGAACTGCCTTTGTGCAGAAATCAGCTGATTGTCTGTCAGGTTGGAAAGTTTTCCGTTTGGGTCTTCTGTTCCGTTTAAACGCCTTTTGTATTCGTCTCTGTATTTGTGGTAATTCTTGTTATTGTAGGCATAGATTCCTATTCCGGTTCCTAATGCTGCATATACGATGGGAATTTTCCAGTATTTTTTATTGTAGGCCTGTCCCATACCCGGAAGTATGGCCGAATAAAAGGCAGCTTTAGAAGGAGCCAATGGATTGATTTCTTCTCCTTTGATGCTGTCACGTACGACAATATTCAATTCTTCCTGTGCACTGACGGAAGTAGTTCCAATCAGAAAAAAGAGAAAAAATATGGAAACTAACTTATTCACTAACCTTTGATTAATTTGATAATTCGGTTGAAATCCTCTTCAGAATGGAATGGGATCGTGATTTTTCCTTTACCATTTCCGGCTACTTTGACATCTACTTTTGTGCCAAAATAGTTTCCTATGGCTTTCTTTTCTGATTCATCAATAGTAAATGCATTACCTTTTGCCGCTTTTGGCGGAGCCGGTTTCAGGCTGTCTTGGTAATTTTTAACCAAGGCTTCCGTTTCTCTTACAGAAAGATTTTGGCTGACGATTTTTTGGTAAATATCAGCCTGTATGTCATGGTCTTCAATGTTAATGATAGCACGACCGTGTCCCATAGAAATAAAACCATCGCGGATTCCGGTCTGGATAATCGGGTCAAGCTTTAATAATCGCAGGTAATTGGCAATCGTGGAACGCTTTTTACCTACGCGGTCACTCATCTGTTCCTGTGTTAATTGAATCTCGTCGATTAAACGTTGGTAGGACAGGGCGATTTCGATAGGGTCAAGGTCATGGCGCTGTATGTTTTCTACCAAAGCCATTACCAGCGATTCATTGTCGTTGGCAAGCCTGATATAGGCAGGTACAACTGTCAATCCGGCTAATTTTGAAGCACGAAGTCTTCTTTCCCCGGAAATAAGCTGGAATTTATTAAAATCTAATTTTCGTACGGTAATAGGTTGGATAACACCCAATTCCCTGATAGAAGTAGCCAATTCCTGAAGAGATTCTTCATTAAAATTGGTTCTTGGCTGAAACGGGTTTATTTCAATAGCATCAATTTCAAGCTCAATAATATTGCCAACTACCTTATCTGCATTTTTATCCTCTGCCGATTTGATGTCGTTTTCCGGATCTTTTAGCAATGCTGATAAACCTCTTCCTAATGCTTGTTTCTTTATCGCCTTTGTCATAAACTGTTTCTATTTCGTATTTTTCTTAATGATTTCTTCTGCCAGGTTGATGTAATTGGTTGCTCCTTTACTGGTTGCATCATAGTTGATAATGCTTTCTCCAAAACTTGGGGCCTCACTCAATTTTACATTACGCTGGATGACTGTTTCAAAAACCATATCGTGGAAATGTTTCTGTACTTCTTCAACTACCTGATTGGATAGGCGAAGGCGGGAATCATACATAGTCAGCAATAAGCCTTCTATATCCAGATCCGGATTATGGATTTTTTGGACACTTTTTATCGTATTCAATAGTTTTCCTAATCCTTCCAGAGCAAAATACTCACATTGGATTGGAATCACTACTGAATCTGCTGCTGTCAATGCATTCAATGTCAGTAATCCCAATGATGGAGCACAGTCGATTAGAATGTAATCGTATTTGTCCTTTACGCTTTCCAATGCTGTTTTTAGCATATATTCCCGGTTTTCCTTGTCGACCAATTCGATTTCGATAGCCACCAAATCAATATGGGCAGGAATCACGGATACGTTTGGAGATGAACATTCGATTGTTGCTTCCTCCGGCGTATTACTGTGTTCCAGAATCTGGTAAGTTCCAATTTCTACCGACTCTACGTCGATTCCTAAACCCGAACTTGCATTCGCTTGAGGATCAGCGTCAATCAGTAATACTTTTTTCTCTAAAACTCCCAAGGAAGCTGCTAAATTAACAGACGTCGTTGTTTTGCCAACGCCGCCTTTTTGATTTGCAATAGCAATGATTTTGCCCATTTAATTTCTAAAATTTTGAACCGTAAAAATACAATTATTTATGGGTTTTGAAAATCTATTTTGTTAACAATATAAAAAGAGATAGCGAATAAAAAAGCCGGAAGTATTCCTCCGGCTTATGGTGCTGTTTTTGTTTTTGGCAGTATGCTTTGTTATTTCAAAATCAGTTTTGGGTAACTTCCTGCTTTGTCGATAAAACGCACAACCTTAGCCTCTCAGAGCCTTAGCAGCTTAGCGGCTTTTTAGCCACAGATTGGTATGATTACACAGATTTTGAAGCTTATGCAAAATGAAAGA
>NZ_LMPW01000012.1:239204-249098 GCF_001423985.1 Flavobacterium sp. Leaf359
GCCTTAGCAGCTTAGCGGCTTTTTAGCCACAGATTGATATGATTACACAGATTTTGAAGCTTGCCAAATAAAAGAATAGATGAAAGTTCTTTTCGAAAGATCCTTTTTTATATACATAAAATACAAAACCTTAGCCTCTCAGAACCTTAGCGACTTAGCAGCTTTATTAACTGTTTTAGCCACAGATTAGTATGATTACACAGATTTTGAAGCTTGCCAAATGAAAGAATAGATGAAAGTTGTTTTCCTAACGTATTCATTTATATATAACGCACAACCTTAGCCTCTCAGCACCTTAGCAGCTTAGTCCCTCTCCTAATTATTTTTCTTGGCCTTAATCATAGCCTCCAACATGTCCCACATTTCTTCAGGAACGGCTTCCAGAAGATTGAATTGTCCGGCACCTTTAAGCCATTCGCCACCATCGATGGTAATGACTTCACCGTTGACATAGGCTGAAAAGTCAGACACGAGATAGGCGGCAAGGTTGGCTAATTCCTGATGGTCGCCTACTCTTTTTAGTGGTACTTTTTTTGCCAGGTCGAATTTGTCTTTCAGGTCGCCCGGTAATAATCTGTCCCAGGCACCTTTGGTAGGAAATGGTCCCGGTGCTATGGCATTGGAACGGATTCCGTATTTGGCCCATTCAACCGCAAGGCTTCGGGTCATGGCCAAAACGCCGGCTTTTGCTGTGGCTGACGGAACTACATAAGCAGAGCCCGTCCAGGCATAGGTTGTGACAATATTCAAGATGGTTGTGTTTTGCTGTTTGGTGTCAATCCAATGTTTTCCAAAAGCCAGGGTGCAGTTTTTGGAGCCTTTTAGCACAATGTCAATAATGGTATCAAAGGCGTTGGCCGATAGCCTTTCTGTAGGAGAAATAAAATTTCCGGCCGCATTGTTCAGTAATACATCTACTTTACCAAATTTTTCCAGAACAGAGGCGAGCATGGTTTCAACCTGCTCATAATTGCGGACATCGCAGGCTAAAGGAAGGCATTCACCGCCGGTTTCTTTTTCAAGTTCTTCTGCGGTAGTTCTTAGTTTTTCAAGATCGCGGGAAGTTATGGCAACTTTGGCGCCTAATTCCAGAAAATATTTTGTCATTGCTTTTCCAAGTCCGCTGCCACCACCTGTAACAACAATTGTTTTTCCTTCGAGGGCATTATCGCGAAGCATTTTTTTTGTAAAATCCATGTGTGTCGTTTTTCTTTTTTACTAAAATACGGAATTATTACAAAAGATATTTTTCCTATTCAAAATAAATGCTCAAGTAGTTATTGAGATGGAATTAATGCTTAATAAACGTTTGACAGTTTAACTTAGGGTTAGGGCGTGTGATTTATAAATTTCTGTTCAGCTACAGATTAGATGATTGTGCAGATTTGAAGAGTTCCTGTCAGGCAGAAGAAAATATTAATTAAATTTTCAAAACTTTACGGCCCTGTGTCTTTGCCTGAAAATATTGCTAGCAAAGGCACAAGAACGCTAAATTCATAATAATGGAAATCTGGAAGAGACTTTTTAAATCAGTGTTTCGTCTTTTCTATTTTATCGTGTATTTTCAGGTATTCAGGCAAAGCAGCCGAACCATACCATTCAAATGCTTCTACCTCAAAAAGTTTTTCTTTTATGGCAGGGTCGGTAAGTAATAATTCGTTTGCTTCTTCAATTGTTTTTGCATTCAGGATAAAGATGCCGCGATAATTTTTATCGTTTTTCTTTAAAGGACCGGCAACAATCAGCTTGCCGTCTTTAGCCAGGCGGTTGATGTTGTCCATATGGCCTTTGAAAAGCTCGTTTAATTTTTCTTTGTCGTCTATTTTATTGCTTCCGGTTTTTAAGATAGCCAGGACATACATTTTCATTCCGTAATCGTCAGCACCCAAAGACTCGGCAAGTTTGCTGTCATAGTCAGGGTTTTCGGTTTGAGAATTTGCTTTGAAGCAACTGACAAGCATCAGTATAAGTAGTATTTTTTTCATGATTGGTTGTTTTATCCCTTGAGTAGGGTTTTGACAATAAAAAAGCGGGAATATGATTTCCCGCTTTTTGAAATGATTATTCCTGCATTAAGATGTCTAAGATTGTAATGGCAGCTTCGCTGATTTTGGTTCCGGGACCAAAAACGGCTACGGCTCCGGAATCAAAAAGATATTGGTAGTCCTGGGCAGGGATTACGCCGCCAACGATTACCATAATATCTTCACGTCCGTATTTCTTTAATTCTTCGATTACCTGAGGCACCAATGTTTTGTGTCCGGCAGCAAGAGAAGAAACACCCAAAATATGTACGTCGTTTTCTACGGCCTGTTTGGCTGCTTCTGCGGGTGTTTGGAACAGAGGTCCAATATCAACATCAAAACCTACATCGGCATAACCTGTTGCGACAACTTTGGCACCACGATCATGTCCATCCTGTCCCATTTTGGCAATCATTATTCTTGGTCGACGGCCTTCGGATTTTGCAAATTCGTCGGCTTTCTGCTTTGCTTTTTCAAAGCTCTCGTCATTTTTAATTTCTTTGCTATACACGCCGCTAAACGATTTGATTTGTGCTTTATATCTTCCAAAAACAGTTTCTAATGCATCGCTGATTTCGCCTAAAGTGGCTCTGTTTCTGGCGGCATCTACTGCAATTTCCAATAAATTGCCCTGGCCTGATTTGGCAGCTTCGGTCAATTTATGCAAGGTCTCTTTTACTTTTTCTGTATTTCTTGTAGCTTTTATTTTTTCCAGTCTTTCGATTTGCTGTCTGCGCACCATCTGGTTGTCAACATCAAGAATGTGTAACGGATCTTCTTTTTCAAGTCTGTATTTGTTTACGCCTACAATGATATCCTGGCTGGAATCGATTCTTGCCTGCTTTCTGGCTGCGGCTTCTTCAATTCGTAATTTTGGTATTCCCGCTTCGATGGCTTTGGTCATACCGCCTAATTCTTCTACTTCCTGAATGAGCTGCCATGCTTTGTGGACAATTTCATCAGTAAGTTTCTCTACGTAATAGCTTCCCGCCCAGGGATCGACCGTTTTGGTGATTTTGGTTTCTTCCTGAAGGAAAATCTGTGTATTTCGTGCAATTCTTGCCGAGAAATCGGTAGGCAAGGCTATGGCTTCGTCTAAGGCGTTGGTATGTAATGATTGCGTACCTCCAAAAGCAGCAGCGGCAGCTTCGATACAAGTACGGGCTACGTTATTAAACGGGTCCTGTTCTGTAAGACTCCAGCCCGAAGTCTGGCAATGGGTTCTTAAGGCAAGCGATTTCTCGTCCTGAGGATTGAACTGTTTGAGCAGTTTAGCCCACAGCATTCTTCCGGCACGCATTTTTGCAATTTCCATGAAATGGTTCATCCCAATGGCCCAAAAGAACGAAAGTCGTGGAGCAAACTCGTCGATTTTCATTCCTGCAGCTAGTCCGGTACGGATGTATTCAAGTCCGTCGGCTAAAGTATAGGCCAGTTCAATATCTGCCGTAGCTCCGGCTTCCTGCATGTGGTATCCGGAAATCGAGATAGAATTGAACTTAGGCATTTTTTTACTCGTAAAGTCGAAAATATCGGCGATGATTTTCATTGACGGAGTAGGCGGATAGATGTAGGTATTTCGAACCATGAATTCTTTCAGGATGTCATTCTGGATGGTTCCTGAAAGCAGTTCCGGTTTTACGCCCTGTTCTTCAGCAGCTACGATATAAAATGCCATGATTGGCAATACGGCACCGTTCATGGTCATGGAAACCGACATTTCATCAAGCGGAATCTGGTCGAACAGTACTTTCATGTCTTCTACAGAGTCGATAGCCACACCTGCTTTCCCAACATCGCCAACCACTCTTTCGTGGTCGCTGTCATAGCCTCTGTGCGTTGGAAGGTCAAATGCGATGGAAAGTCCTTTTTGCCCGGCAGCCAGGTTTCTTCTGTAAAAGGCATTACTTTCTTCTGCTGTTGAAAATCCGGCATATTGACGAATAGTCCAGGGACGGCGAACGTACATAGTGGCGTACGGACCACGAAGATTTGGTGCGAATCCTGCTCCAAAATTAAGATGCTCCAGATTTTGGATGTCTTCTTCGGAATAGGTGTTTTTCAGTTCGATACCTTCGGCCGTCAGGAAGTTTTCAACGTTTTCTGACTTGGCTTTTTTGCCATCGGCTTGAGAATCTAATTTTATATGTTGGATGTCTTTTCTTTTCATGGCTTATTTTTCTTTCTCGCTTTCCAAACGTTCCTGTTCCATTTTTTCTGCCAATCGTTTTTCTATGATTGGTGTTACCAGCGTTTTTCTAGGTTTTGATTTCACAAAAGGAAATAGTTCCAGGTCGTGGCTCATCCTGTCATTTTTGTTAGGATATTTATTGGTACCCAACAGGATTTCTTTTCCGGAATCAAACAAATCCTGTTCTTTTGCGGCACTCTCCTGAATTTTTCTTTGAATAGTACCTTCAATCAATTGTGTAATTAAACCACCGTTTGCTTCGATGTCTTTGAACAGGGCCAAAGCTTTTTCGGCTAATTGCTCTGTCAGTGTTTCTATATAATAGCTTCCGTCTGCCGGATTATTGACTTTGTCAAAATAGCTTTCGTGTTTTAGTACCAGAAGTTGGTTTCTTGAAATGCGATCCCCAAATTCGTTGTCTTTATGGTATAAGGAATCGTATGCCAGATTCGAAACGGCATCGGCACCGCCTAAAATCGCACTCATGCATTCTGTGGTGGTGCGAAGCATGTTTACGTTATAGTCGTAAAGCGTTTTGTTTCTTTTGGTAGGGATAACAAGTATGTGGCAGCCTGAATTATGGTCGTATTCTTTAGCTAAAAGGTCAAAAAGCAGGCGTAGGGCACGCAGTTTTGCAATCTCGAAAAAATAATTTGTTCCCACAGCTACCTGAAATGTGATAGGTTTTGAAACGGTTGCCATGCGGTTAAAGTATTCATTGGCATGGGCTAGCATATAAGCCAGTTGCTGGACAATATTGGCTCCGGCATTTTGATAAAGGCTTCCGTCAATGCTAAGGAAATTCGCATTTTGGCAAGAGATGGAAATTGTATTCAGAAGGTTAAAGTCGGAATCAAGATTCGTGTGCCAGTTGCCCTCTTTTGCCAGTTTTCCAATCGGGTCAATTTGTATAAAAAAGTTGGCGTTCCTGTTTTTGGCAATGGTGTCGATTTTTTTGACGAAATCGATTGAAAGGAATGCTAAATGGAAGTAAACGGTTATCGTTTCTAACGGAAGTTTTTCCAATAGTTTGGCTATATCCAGATTTTCATCTTCTATAGTAAACCGGATACTTTCTGCTCCTCTGGACAGGGTTTCCAAGGCACGATTTACAGATTTATCCAAATCATGTACGAAAATATTCTGGACTATTTTGAAAGCGGTTTCTTTCTCAGAAAAAGAAAGCGGGTTTTCAAATTCGTCAATATGGTAGAAGGGCTTTACTTTGATGCCCTCCGGACTTTCCCAGATTAGCGTTTCGTTATAATCTGCTCCTTTGAGTTCGTACTGAATCTGCTGCTTCCATTGTTTGGAAGTTACGGGATTGAAGTCGTCAAATAGATGGTCGGCCATTTTTAGGTTATGTTGTTCTGCTAAAACTGTTAATCTTCGCAGAGATAATATTATAATGATTTGCTTTGCTCTTCTTCTGGCAGATCTTCTTCAAATTCGATAATATATATGTCTTCGCTGTCGCGTTTCATATAGTATTTTTCACGGGCATATTTTTCAATCTGATCAGGATTCTTGAGCAGTTTTATTTTTTCTTCGTCGAGTTTGATCTCGTCCTGATAATATTTTTTATTGTCTTCCAGTTCTTTTATTTCCTTGTTAAGAATTCTATGGTCGAGCAGGGAATAATTGTCCAGAAAAACCATCCAGGCAATAAAAAGCGCCAATACCAATACATATCTGTTTCCGAGAAATCTCAGAAAAGGATAACGGCTGATTATATTTTTGAACGGATTTTTCATCCCTGAATTTTTACTTTATAAAATTAGGAATAAAAATTATAAAATACGCTGATTGATTACGGCCCGGACAACATCAATGGCCACGGTATTGTATTTGTCGTTTGGAATAATGATATCTGCAAAAGCTTTAGTCGGTTCAATAAATTGCTCGTGCATTGGTTTTAATGTGGTCTGGTATCGGTTCAATACTTCTTCCATGTCGCGGCCTCTTTCGGCAATATCACGTTTGAGACGGCGAATCAGACGTTCGTCAGGATCGGCATGGACAAAGATTTTTATATCGAACATGTCGCGAAGCTCCGGATTGGCAAGAATCAGGATGCCCTCAACAATCATAACTTTTCTTGGATGCGTGTTGATAGTGTCTTCGGTACGGTTGTGCGTTACAAAAGAATATACCGGCTGTTCTACATTTTTTCCGGCTTTTAAATCCTTTAAATGAGCGACTAACAATTCAAAATCGATAGCCCTTGGATGGTCAAAATTGATGAGTGCCCTTTCGTCAAAACTGAGATTGTGGTTTTCTCTGTAATAGGAGTCCTGAGAGATTATTCCAACTTCAGTCTGAGGTAATTCGTTCATAATTTGTTGGACAACAGTTGTTTTTCCGCTTCCGGTTCCGCCGGCAATTCCGATAATGAGCATAAGGTTGTGTTATATTTTTCTTTTGGCAAAAATAGAAATTATATTGAGAGTGGTTTTTGTTTTTTAGGGAAATGTTTCAGCGGAGAATTGGAGTTCTGATTAATTGAGAAAAAATTAATGCACAAGCAGCAGAATTTTATTAATTTTAATAAGACTGATAAATAGCAGATTAAAATAAAAAATTATGGAAAAAAGGAACTGACCATTAAGGTAGCAATCCAAATACTCAAACCTGTATCGGAAGTGTTTGAAGCGATTGTTGATCCTGAAAAAATGGCAAATTATTTTATTGGGAAAGGTTCGGGTAGGATGGAGAAAGGGAAAGAAATTGAATGGAAATTTCCTGAATTTGATATGCAATTCCCGATTACGGTTGGCAAAATCGAAAAGGACAAGTATGTATCCTATTATTGGGATGTGAATGAAAAGAAAAATCTGGTAGAAATTACCTTGGCACCTTTTGGAAAAGATACTGTTGTAACGGTTACTGAGAAAGGAATGGAAAATAACGAGGAAGGAATTAGCTGGCTTATGGGGAATACTGAAGGCTGGGCAAATTTTCTAGCCTGTCTTAAAGCCTATCTTGAATATGGCATCAACCTGAGAAAAGGAGCCTTTGAATTTCGGAGAGAAGAATAAAAGGAAGAAGAGTGGTTTGTGTCAGTTTTTGTTTGCCACAGATTAGAATGATTACGCAGCTACATAAGAAGTAAGTTTATCCAAAATAGGTAATGCCCAACATTTCGATTACAATAAGTTCTGCGGCTCTGCGCCTTTGCGTGAAATAGTTGCTCGCAAAGGCGCAGCGCCGCAAAGCTGGAAAAAAGGAGCTTATTGGAAATTGTTTTTGGTAAGGTTTCCTATAATCAATTAAAATCTTTATGCAGATTTAAAGTTCGTATTGAATAAAAAAAAACACGCCCGTATTTCGGGCGTGCTTTTATTTTAGGTTATTACTATTTTTATTTTTTGACCACTTTTACGGTGGATTTTTTGCCATTTGACATGACGGATACGGCATAGGTTCCGTCCGGCAGGTCGCCAAGGAATAGCTTTACTTCCATGGCATGGCCGTCCTGTTTTTTGACCAGTTGCCCCAACAGGCTGTATACTTCAATCGAATCTATGGTTGCTGAACACTGTATGTTCAGGTAATCTTCTACCGGATTCGGATAGTACTTAAAGGTCAGCTTTTGCGGTTTTCCAACACCGAGTGCCGCATTTACCGTAACGGCAAGAGGCAGGCTCGGGCAATATCCGTCGGCCACGGCCACGGCATAATAGGTTGCCCCGTCAACCAGTGGGGTAGTTGGAGACAACGGGTTGGTATTGTTTACCGCGTCATCGTGGCTGGCGTACCAGATTGCATTTGCAGGTGTTACCACAAGGTCTGCTATGGTAGTCCCTTCTTCGAACTCTTGCGATGGTTCTCCTTGCGGAACCGGCAGCCTGTCGTTCAGGATAACGATGACCAGTGTCCTTTCCGGGCTTTCGCATCCGTTGACCGTCTGCGTTGCATAATAGGTAGTTCCGTCCACCAGAAGCGTACTGGCAGGAAGTTCCTGCGTTGCATTGGCAGAAGCATACCATCTCACCTGTGTTCCCTGTATTGCAAGGTTGCTTATGGTAGGATTGGCGGTACTACAGAATTCCTGTATTTCTTCCGCAACAGGCGGTACTACTTCCTGCGGCTGGGTGATGGTAAATACCTTTGTGATTACGGAACCGTTGGCATCGGTTACCGTAACGGTATAGGTTCCTGCTGCCAGTCCTGCTGCGGTTGGTGCCGTTCCTCCGTTTGGCGACCAAGAATAGGTGTATGGTGCCGTTCCTCCGGATATGCTGACTGTAGCCGAACCGTCAGAACTTCCGTAACATGTTACGTTTGTCTGGGAGGAATCTGCTATGGCCAATGTTTCTATGATGGTGAAATCGGCTCCCGTAAAGGCAATATCATAATTGTTTCCTGCGCTCAAGGTACCCTGTGTAATAGGATAGGTTCCGGCAGTTTCGCCTGCCGTTCTTACCAATGATCCGGTAAGTACCGCCTGTGTATCTCCATTGACTAATCCCGTAACGGTATAGGTTAACGCCGGGTCAGCCGTTCCATAGGTTTTCGACTTGGCATCAGCAACGATGTTCAGTGTTGCCTTGGTGATGTTAAAATCGGCTCCGGTATAGGCGATGTCGTAGTTTCCGCTTACGGCCAGTGTTCCCTGGTTGATGGCATAGGTACCGATGTTTTCACCTGCCGTTCTTGACAAAGCTCCCGTAACAATACTTTCATTATCTCCATTGACTAAACCTGTAACGGTGTAGGTCAATGCCGGGTCAGCCGTTCCATAGGTTTTTGATTTCGCATCTGCAACGATGTTCAGGGTTGCTTTCGTGATGTTGAAATCGGCACCTGTGTAGGCGATGTCGTAATTTCCGCTTACTGCCAGTGTCCCCTGTTCGATGTCATAGGTTCCGATGTTTTCGCCTGCCGTTCTTGTCAGGGCTCCCGTGATAACCGTATGGTCGTCACCGTTTGCAAATCCTGTTACGGTATAGGTCAGTGCCGGGTCTGACGTTCCATAGGTTTTCGACTTGGCATCTGCAATGATGTTCAAGGTCGCTTTCGTGATGTTGAAATCGGCACCGGTGTAGGCGATGTCGTAATTTCCGCTTACCGCCAGTGTTCCCTGGTTGATGTCATAGGTTCCGATGTTTTCACCTGCTACTCTGGTGAGTGCTCCGCTGATAATGCCCTGGTCGTCACCGTTTGCAAATCCCGTAACGGTATATGTCAATGCCGGGTCAGCCGTTCCGTAAACTTTAGTTTTGGCATCTGCAACGATGTTCAGTGTTGCCTTGGTGATATTGAAATCGGCACCGGTGTAGGCAATGTCGTAGTTTCCGCTTACGGCGAGTGTCCCCTGTTCAATGTCATAGGTTCCGATGTCTTCTCCTGTTGTTCTGGTTAAGGCTCCCGTGATAATACTTTCATTATCTCCGTTTGCCAATCCCGTTACGGTATAGGTCAATACAGGGTCAGCCGTTCCGTAGGTTTTCGACTTGGCATCTGCAACAATGTTCAGGGTTGCCTTCGTGATATTGAAATCGGCACCGGTGTAGGCGATGTCGTAGTTTCCGCTTACTGCCAGAGTTCCCTGGTTGATGTCATAGGTTCCGATGTCTTCGCCTGCCGTTCTGGTTAAAGTTCCTGTTATAACCGTCTGGTCATCGCCGTTGGCAAGTCCGGTAATTGTATAGGTCAATTCAGGATCTGTTGTTCCGT
>NZ_LMPW01000012.1:249120-249352 GCF_001423985.1 Flavobacterium sp. Leaf359
GTTTTCGATTTTGCATCTGCAATGATGTTCAGGGTTGCCTTCGTGATATTGAAATCGGCTCCGGTGTAGGCGATGTCGTAATTTCCGCTTACGGCCAGTGTTCCCTGTTCGATGTCATAGGTTCCGATGTCTTCGCCTGCCGTTCTGGTTAAAGTTCCTGTTACAACCATCTGGTCATCGCCGTTGGCAAGTCCGGTAATTGTATAGGTCAATTCAGGATCTGTTGTTCCGT
>NZ_LMPW01000012.1:249376-265441 GCF_001423985.1 Flavobacterium sp. Leaf359
ATTTTCGATTTTGCATCTGCAACAATGTTCAATGTCGCCTTTGTGATGTTGAAATCGGCACCGGTGTAGTTAATACTGTAGTTTTCAGCATCTAATGTGCCCTGAGATACAGCGTAGGTTCCTACGGCTTCGCCGGCAGCTCTGCTCAATGCTCCTGTCAGTGCTGTCTGGTCATCGCTATTTACAAAACCGATAGCGGTATAGGTAAGCATAGGGTCTGCAGTACCATATTCTTTTGATAAGGCATCGGCGGTTATGGTCAGAGCAGCTTTATTGATGGTCAGTTTAAAAATGACATCTGCTGCCGGATTATAGGTTGCGTTACCGGGCTGTTGTGCCGTAATGTTTACTTCTCCCGCCTTTTTGATTTTGATTTTCCATTTGTTGCCGTCTGCTGTGTCTTGAAAAGCTTCGGCTATGCTGTTGTCAGCAGATGTGTAGCTCACTTCGAGACCTGAACTTGCAGTAGCCGTTGGCACAAAAGGCACATCACCATAGGCTTTAACCATGTCATTAGCCGTAATGGTTTGGTCTAACCCGCAGCTTTGTCCGCTTGTGCTGTCGCCTGTAATAGTCCAGCCCTTGTCAGTGGTCAATGTTGTTCTTGCCGATAGAGTATTGGTGCCGTATTGTATTCCTTGTGCCCCCAGATTACGTCCTGTTGGTGTGTTTGGATTATTTGCCCAGCCTTGTAATGTGAACGAATAGTTCTGACAATCCATTCCTGAATTGTTGAGCATATAAGCCATATTAATATTTGGATTGAGTTGCAAGTTGTCTAAGTTTTGGTTAAATGATGTAGCATTCCTAAACATACTAGACATTTCAGTTACATTTTGTGTATTCCAATTACCTATGTTTTGGTTAAATGTTGTGGCATCCATAAACATACCACTCATGCCGGTTACGTTTATTGTATTCCAGTTGCTAATATCCTGATTAAACATGCCAGCTTGCCAAAACATGTAGTTCATATATATTACATTTTCAGTATTCCAGTTACCAATATCCTGGTTAAAGACTTCGGCACCGGCAAACATACCATACATGTCGGTTACATTTTGTGTATTCCAGTTACCAATATGCTGGTTAAAGGCTTTAGCATTGTAAAACATACTATTCATATTCGTTACCTTTTCTGTATTCCAACTGCCAATATCCTGGTTAAAGGCTTCAGCATTGTAAAACATACTATTCATATCCGTTACTTTTTCCGTATTCCAGTTGCTTATGTTTTGGTTAAATATTTTTGCACCGGCAAACATATTTCCCATATCCGTTACATTTTCAGTATTCCAATTGCCAATATTCTGGTTAAAGGCTTCAGCATTGTAAAACATACTGCTCATATTCGTTATTTTTTCCGTATTCCAGCTGTTGATAGAAGGAGTGCCGATAAGTGATTTACAATCAGAAAACATCCAACTCATATCTCTTACCATGCTTAAGTCAGGGATGTCAGTAGCTGTGACATTCATATTTATGCACTTATTAAATGCTTGTCTTATTTCATTCCATTCAGCAATACCCCATTGAGAAACATCGATTATACGTTCGGAGTTGTACAAGTGGACTGAAAAACCTTTGAGATAGCTAGGCTTCAGGTTTAGAGTAATGATTTCGTTTGCCGGCACACTGATTCTCACTTCACTCCCTTCAGTAATTGTTCCTCTGCCGGTACTGCCACCTGATGCACTCCAGAAATAATCCACAGATTTGCCAGGCGTAATGGTACTATTAAACATAATATCATTGCCGGGATTCCAATAGTCATTATGCTTACTCATATCCCATACTGTGACAAAGTCTCCCATTGCTGCTGTAATGGTAAAGTCTGCTGCAGTATAAGTAATAGTATAGTTTTCAGTGTCTAATGTTCCTTGTGTAATAGCATATGTTCCTACCGCTTCACCTGCTATTCTGGTTAATGCTCCAGTGATAACCGTATGGTCGTCAGCGTTTGCCAGTCCTGTTACGGTATAGGTGAGTGTCGGGTCCGCAGTGCCATATTCTTTGGATAGGGCATTGGCTGTTATTGTTAAAGGTGCCTTGTTTATGGTCAATCTAAAGATGGCATCTGTTGCTGCATTATAAGTTTCATTACCGACTTGTTGAGCCCTGATGGAGGTTGTTCCTGCTTTTTTAATTTTCAGCTTCCATTTATTACCGTCTGCCATGTCCTGAAAGGCTTCTGCTATACTGTTATCCGCAGATATATAACTTACTTCCAGACCTGAACTTGCCGTTGCCGTTGGTACAAAAGGCGCATCGCCGTAGATTTTGACCATATCAGTAGCTGTAATGGTTTGATCAAGCCCACAGTTTTGCCCGCTAGGGCTGTCGCCTGCAATGGTCCAGCCTTTGGTGTTGATTAAAAAATCTCTTGCCGTTTCAGCATTAGTTCCGTATTGTTTATATGAAGCTCCAAAATTGCGTCCGGAAGGGATGTTGGGATTGTTTGCCCAGCCATTCAGCGTAAGCGAGTAGTTCTGGCAGTCCATTCCTGATAGATCCAGCATATTGGTCATATTTGCATTTGGATTGAGTTGCCAGTTACCAATATTCTGATTAAAGGCAGTAGCATTTACAAACATGTATCCCATACGGAGTACTGAAGAAATGTCCCATTGGCTTAAATCCTGATTGAAGGAGCTTGCATAATTAAACATACCATGCATATCGGTTACTGCAGTAATATTCCAGCTACCTATGGGTTTATTGAATGCAGTTGCCGAATCAAACATACCGCTCATATTGGTTACATTTGATGTATTCCAATTGCCAATATCCTGGTTGAAATTTTTGGCACCGGCAAACATAATATACATATTGGTTACCGAAGCAGTATTCCAGTTGCCAATCGGCTGGTTAAAGGAAGTAGCATTTGCAAACATCTGACTCATATTGGTTACTGCAGCAGTATTCCAACTGCTGATGTTTTGGTTAAAGGCCTGGGAGGCACCAAACATATTGCTCATATTGGTTACATTTGATGTATTCCAGTTGCTGATATCTTCATTGAATACCGGTGTATAGGCAAACATTCCCTGCATGTTTGTTACATTTTGCGTGTTCCAGTTGCTTATGTTCAGGTTGGATGCTGTCGTTCCCTGGAACATTCCTTCCATATTGGTTACATTTGACGTATTCCAATTGCTTAAATCCTGATTGAATGTTCTGGCACCACTTAACAGATAACCCATATTGGTCACGTTTGCAGTATTCCAGCTGCTAATATCCTGATTAAAAACAAGGTTAGCTCCAAACAAACCTTCCATATTGTTGACTGTTGCCGTATTCCAGCTACCAATGTTAGCCGGACCTGTCATCGATTGGCAGTTGTTAAACATGTTTCGCATAGAACGTACTGCACTCAAATCAGGAATATCAGTTGCAGTAACGTTGAGATTGACACAATCACTAAAGGCATTTTCCATTGTGCTCCAGGCTGCATCACCCCATTGGATAATGTCGATAAGACGTCGATTATTATTGCTACTGTTGGCTGCGATATTAATGGCTTTTATTTCGGAAGCGATGCTTAATGTGATGATTTCGCCAGCGGGCAGGCCTGTTATCTGGGCGGAAGTATTTGTTGTCAGCGTACCGCTGCCACTGCTGCCTCCTGATGATGTCCAGGTATAGCTTACTGGTTTATTAGGCAAAGTGGTAATGCCAAAACGCAGGCTGGTTGGTGTGCTTTGGTTTCCGTCAGGTATGCCCATATCCCATACGGTAACAAACGGTCTTCCGCAGATATTGCCGCTTGGGCTGTCGCCTGTGATGTTCCAGCCTTTGGTAGCGATTAGCGATGTGCGTGCTGATAAAGCACTGGTTCCGTATTGTCTGTCTATGGCTCCAAGTGTACGCCCTGAAGGTGTATTGGGGTTGTCTGCCCAACCTCTGAGCGTTGCCGAGTAATTGGCACAATCCAGGCTTGAGTAAGACAACATATTGGTCATGTTTACGGCAGGATTAAGCTGCCAGCCACCTATGTTTTGGTTGAATAATGACGAACTGTAAAACATATATGCCATATTGGTTACATTTGACGTATTCCAATTGCCAATGTCTTTATTAAATGCCTGATTAGCTCGAAACATATATGCCATATTGGTTACGTTTGCTGTATTCCAGTTGCCAATGTCTTTATTAAATACACTATTATCTGCAAACATATAGGCCATACTGGTTACTTTAGATGTATTCCAGCTGCTGATGTCCTGATTAAATGCCTGGGCATTCCAAAACATTCCTCCCATAAAGGTTACGTTTGAAGTATCCCAGTTACCTATGTTCTGATTGAAAGCTCCTGTGGAATAAAACATTCCCCCCATATTGGTTACATTTGCGGTATTCCAACTGCTGATATCGCCATTAAAAGCCCTGGTATATTGAAACATACCTTCCATGTTGGTTACCTTTGACGTATTCCAGTTGCCAATATTCTGATTGAAAACCAGAGCAGATGAAAACATTTTTGACATATTGGTCACGTTTGCTGTGTTCCAGTTGCTGATGTCCTGATTAAATGCAGAAGCATTCTCAAACATGGCTTCCATATCGGTCACATTAGACGTATCCCAGTTGCCAATATTCTGATTAAAGGCACGTGCTTCTCTGAACATATACGCCATGGTGGTTACATTTTGTGTGTCCCAGTTGCTGATGTCCTGATTGAAACGGGTTGCCCTGCTAAATACCTGGATCATATTGGTGACATTTGATGTATTCCAGCTTCCTATGTTGGCCGGACCAGTGAGGGAGGAACAGTCAGCAAACATGGCTCTCATATTGGTTACCCTACTCAGGTCCGGTATGTCTGTAGCCGTAATATTGAGGTTGGGACACACTAAGAAGGCACTTTGCATGGTGCGCCATTCAGCGGTTCCCCATTGGGCGACATCGATAATACGAGGGTCATTATAAATGACAACTGATGCCAGATTCTCTGGTTTTATGTGGAGTGTGATCCTTGGCTTGTTAGCCGGTATGGTGGTAATCACGTGGTTGCCCGATGTAGTTACGGTGCCACTGTTGTAACTGCCATCGGGTGCTGTCCAGAAGTATCTCACCTTATTATTTGGCGATGGCAACGTGGTAATATTGATACTTATATTTGTACCTGTACTTACTTTGGTCATGTCCCATACGGTAATAAAATCTCCGGGCGCATTGGTGATGGTAAAATCTGCTCCGGTATAGCTGATGGTATAGTTAGCCGCTGCCAGGGTTCCCTGTGTAATGGGATAGGTGCCTGCGGCTTCACCAATGGTTCTTTGCAAAGTCCCCAAAAATATGGTATTGGGGGTGTCGCCATTTACCAATCCGCTGGTGGTAAAGGTCAGTACAGGATCTGCCGTGCCTGATTCTTTTGATTTGGCATCGGCTGTTATGGTTAAGGGCGCTTTTAGTATTGTCAGGTTAAAGAAAACATCGGGGGCTTGAACAAAAATTTCGTTTCCGGCCTGTTTTGCCGTGACTCTTACCTGTCCTGCCTTTTTTATTTTTAGTTTCCATTTGTTACCGTCCGCACTGTCCTGAAAGGGTTCGGCTATACTGTTATCTGAAGTTAAATAGCTTACTTCCAGTCCTGAACTTGCTGTTGCTGTTGGTACAAAAGGTAAGTCACCGTAAGTTTTGACCATTTCGGTTGCTGTAATGGCTTGTGAACGTCCGCAATTTTGTCCGCTCGGGCTGTCTCCTATAATAACCCAGCCTTTGTTGTTGGTCAGCAAAGTTCTGGATGCTGTAATATTGTTTCCGTATTGTATGCCTAATGCCCCGAGTCTACGTCCGGGAGGCGTGTTTGAGTTGTTGGCCCAGCCATACAGTGTTGCCGAGTAGTTCGCACAGTCCAATCCGGATTCATCCAACATATTGCCCATATTTGCATAAGCATTAAGCTGCCAGCTACCAATGTTTTGGTTGAACTTAGTTGCTCTGAAAAACATCTCTCTCATATCTGTTACAGAAGCTGTATTCCAGTTGCTCAAGTTTTGATTAAAAGCTTTGGCATTCTGGAACATATACCCCATATTGGTTACATTTGCCGTATTCCAGTTGCCAATGTTTTGATTGAAGGCATAAGTATAACCAAACATAAAGTCCATATTTTTTACTGAACCGGTATTCCAACGGCTGATGTCCTGATTGAAAGTTTCTGCCTGATAAAACATAGCACGCATGTTGGTTACTTTTTTAGTATCCCAGTTGCCAATATTCTGATTAAATGCCTTTGCGTCTTGAAAAAGACCTTCCATAGTAGTCACATTCGCTGTATTCCAACTGCCTATATTGCCATTAAAAACGAAAGCCTGCTTAAACAAAGCGGACATATCGGTTATGTTTTCAGTATTCCAACTTTCTATGTTGGGAACGGTTTGAAGTTCCAGGCAACCATAAAACATTCCTTTCATGCTGCTTACTCCTGTAAGATTTGGAATATCTGTAGCGGTTATATTTAGGTAAAGACAGCCTAAGAAAGTGTTTTCCATCGTACTCCAGGCCGCATTACCCCATTGTGTAACATTCATAAGTCGCCTTGGTTCTACTTGAGAGAAAGCTGTGAAATCCGGCGCCATGCTTAATGTTACCATTTGGTTCGCAGGTAAACCTATAATTGTTGCCTGAGTACTGTTTGCAGGTATAGTACCACTACCGCTGTTACCTCCTGATGCGGTCCAGCTATAGTTGACCGGTGTGTTTGGCAAGGTTGTAATGCCAAAACGCAAAGTAGTGGAAGTGCCTAACGGGCCATGTGGCTTGCTCATGTCCCAAACGGTAATAAAGTTTTCCGGTGCGGCTGCATTGGCTTCCGATATTGAAACTGTTTCTGTAACGCCGGTAGCTGCATTGGTGTTCTGAAGGTAATTTTTACCTGCAGGAGTTTTATAGGTACTACTATTACTGGTTGTATTGTGTGCGTCTTTTTTATAGAATACACTACTATCATCCGGCATATTGTCAATAAAGCTGTACAATACAGATTTTGTAGCCAATACGGTTGCCACATGATTGTTTGATGATAAATGTTTTTTCGCAAAGCTATGGGTATAGCCAAAAAGCAAAAAGGCCAATAAATAAGTAGAATGTAATTTTCTCATCTTTAAATCAATTTAATTTGTTCTCAATCCCGATTCTTTATAGGAATCATTAAATTAGAAGCTATTCCTTAACAGAGTGATTGCTGTAGAATTGCTACAAAACTGACTCATAGACAGATGCGGAATTGTTTCCGAATACTGCATAATCAGTCAAATGCTATTAAAGATGAGTAAATAAAAAATACGCTACCGCGGAACCGCAGGACTGGGTTTCCGGTTTAGGGTTACACGCTTAAAATTTCAGATAAGGCAAGACTATTGAATTTCGAAACCTATTTCGATTGGATGTAGGATGAAATCATATGTATGCTTTTGAACGGATGTAATCCGTCAAAACAGTTTGCTTGCAAGAATGGGAGTAATTCTTATCTATAACTGATAAAAGGTAATAAGGCGCCGTTTATTTGTTTCCAATTTTTGGATTCCGGACATCCCTGTTGTGAGGAAGACTTTGATAAAATCTAAATCATTTTGGCCTGTAAGTGTTTTCATATGTGCTTATTTTCAGGGTGTAAATATATAGAGAATTTAATTACATGACCTAGCGGTTTAATCTTTTTAACAGTAAGTTAACCGGTATTTTTAAAATAATTAACTTTAAAAGTAGGTATTTTAAGGTATAAACGTTAATGTTTATAATATAATAAAACAAGTTGTTTTTCAATCTTATGGTATTGCAATTGTTCATGATTTTGTTGTTTTATATCCAAAACTATTTCTTTTGAAAAGAAGTTAAACGTTGCTGAATCACATAAAAAGAATACCTGTCAAAACGAGATTTTTGAATCTGCAAATTGATATGGACTGTATCTTGATTTTTATTCCTGTTTATCCTTTTACGTATATTTGGCATAAAAGCAAAATAACTCTTTGCCATTTTTATGAAAAAAGCAATAATCATTGGTGCCACATCCGGAATTGGAAAAGAACTGGCAAAAATTCTTTCAAACAACGGATATAAGGTAGGCCTAACGGGTAGGAGAAAGCAACTACTTGAAGATATCCAGATTGGAAATCCACAAGCTTTTGAAATCTTACAGTCAGACATTACAGAAATCGACACGCTTTCAAATAAACTCGATGAATTGGTTTATAAATTAGGAGGTATGGATTTGCTGGTTATCAGTTCAGGAACAGGAGACCTTAATCCGATACTTGACTTCGATATAGAAAAAAAGACTATTGATACTAACGTTACCGGATTTACCTTTGTTGCAGACTGGGCTTATCAATACTTTGAAAAAAAGCAATCCGGACATTTAGCAGGTATTACATCGCTTGCAGGCATACGGGGGAATCGTATTGCACCCTCTTATAATGCCAGCAAATCCTATCAGATTAATTACCTGGAAGGATTACGGCAAAAGGCAGGAAAAGCAAAACATGACATAACCATAACCGATATTCGTCCGGGTTTTGTTGCTACCGATATGGCTAAGGGTGATGGGCAGTTTTGGGTAGCAACTCCCGAAAAAGCGGCAAAGCAAATTTATGCTGCAATTCGTAATAAAAAACGAACAGCCTACATAACAAAAAGATGGGGTTTGATTGCTTTACTCTTAAAAATTTTGCCAAAACGGATGTATGAAAAAATGTAAACAGGCTTTATTAAAATATGAGTAACAGATTTTCCGTTAACAATCAGGTTGGAGTAGTTTCTACATTTGCTGAATTGATGAATACCGATTTTCAGGGAAATACCAATGCACTATGCTGGCACAGAAATTTAGACGGAGATTTTAAAGAAATTGTATCTAAGTTGCAATTACAAGAAAATATTACCGAAGTTTCCATTGAAGATCTTTTAGCATTGCAATTATCAGAAAAGGGGAGTGTTGCCAGAGATATTATACTCAATGACCTGCAATTATTAACCGATTTCGGAGCATCGCCTTCCCTTAATTTGCTGAAATGCTATGAACGGGACGATGAGTTCGATTTTATTTCAACCGATGTCTATTCCTGGCATGTGGACCGTTCGCCTGTAAGTACCGATACTTTTTTATGCACTTACTATGGAGCTGCAAGTGATATTATACCAAACGATGAGGTCCTACAAAAAATCCTGATTCCGGAAGTTCGTGAAAAGCTTAGAGAATTACACGACGGACCAGAATCAGAATTTGAAGATTTTTTAAAGGAAAATTATTTTAATCTGCATTATCAGGCTAGACCAAATGCCCAACCTGTTAATTTAGGATTGGGGCATCTTTGGAGATTGGCGGTAGACCATCCGGATCAACAAGTTTTGCCTTGTGTGCATCGGGCTCCTGTGGAAAGGGGTGAATGTAGATTGTTGTTGATTTGTTAGGGATTGTCCAAATAAAAAGCCCCAAGGAAAGTCAGAGCTTTATTTCTAGGTACCTCTATACCGCCACACAACTTCCAGCGATAACTTTTAATTGACCGTCAAACATTTTCCAAACCCGCAGATAACGAAAGTTACCTTCAAAGTTTTGTTCCAGCATTTTTCCTTTAAGCTTTGATGATAATGTAACCACAACGTTTTCATCGATTTGTTTTATAGAATCGATGGATGAGGTGATTTCTTCTAAAACCAGATTTCCGGATTGGTGGGTTTCCAAATCGGTTTTCTTGGAAATTACCTCACCGCTTGGAAGAACAAAAAGCAAATCGTCGTGAAGCAATTGCTCCAGAATTTCGACATCGCTTTTCTTCATCGCTTCGCGAAGTTGATTTTCAATTTCCAATATTTTTTGTTCGGTAAGAAGAGGTGAACTCATAAGTTAATTTTTTACGAATCTAAATATACAAAAAATTTAGCTTCACTCAGTTCGTTCCTTGCTTAGCGGCTCCGCGTCTTTGCGAGGAACTATTTCGCGCAAAGGCGCAGAGTCGCAAAGTTTATAAATAATAGGAGTATTGGATTTTGACTGTCTGATTTTGCCTTCTTCAATCAGCGTAATTATTATAATCTGTGGCTTAAAACAAAAAATTGCAATTCATTTGAGTTCCTCCAAAATCAATTTTTCTTTAGCCTGTGTCCAAAAACAAAAAAGCCCTGACTTTCGTCAGAGCTTTTATTACTTTGTCGGGGTGGCAGGATTCGAACCTGCGGCCTCCTGCTCCCAAAGCAGGCGCGATAACCGGGCTACGCTACACCCCGAAAAGGTGAGTGCAAATATAAGACTATATTTTTATTCTGCAACAGAAAAAAAGAAATAAGAGAATATTATTTTTAGATAGTTAAAACTAATCCGTTTATGCGTTTAATCTTTCGATAAAAATGTACTTTTGCGTTGGAAAAAAATAATTCACTATACTATTATGTCTGATACTATTGAAAAAATAAAATGTTTGATTATAGGCTCCGGGCCTGCTGGATATACTGCTGCAATTTATGCAGCCCGTGCGGATATGAAACCTGTTATGTATACCGGTATGGAACCTGGAGGACAATTAACCACCACGACAGAAGTTGATAACTTTCCTGGCTATCCGGAAGGTATTGACGGACCAACCATGATGATACAACTACAGCAACAGGCGGAACGTTTTGGAACAGAAGTTAGAATAGGAATGGTTACTGCTGTTGAATTTTCAAAAGAAAAAGGGGGTTGGCATAAAATTACGGTTGATGGAAGTAAGGAAGTCCTTGCCCAAACGGTAATTATTTCTACAGGAGCTACAGCAAAATATCTTGGATTGCCAAGTGAACAAAAATTACGCGGTGGCGGAGTTTCTGCCTGTGCCGTTTGCGACGGATTTTTCTACAGAAACCAGGATGTTGCCATTGTTGGAGCAGGAGATACCGCTGCCGAGGAAGCCACCTATCTTGCCAATATTTGCAAAAGCGTAACTATGCTGGTTCGAAAAGATGTGATGCGAGCTTCTAAAGCGATGCAGCACCGTGTTGAAAACACACCTAACCTGAAAGTACTTTTTAATACAGAAGTAGAAGAAGTTGTGGGTGACCAGGTAGTAGAAGGTCTAAAAATGATTAACAACGCAACAGGTGAAAAATCGGAAATTGCTATTACCGGATTATTTATCGCGATAGGGCACAAGCCAAATACAGACATCTTTAAAGGACAGTTGGATATGGATGAAACGGGCTATTTGATTACGTCCGGAAAAACAACCAAAACAAACCTTCCGGGAGTTTTTGCTTCGGGCGATGTTCAGGATAAAGAATACCGTCAGGCAATTACTGCGGCTGGTTCAGGCTGTATGGCAGCTTTGGATGCAGAACGTTATCTGGCAACATTACATTAATCTACAAATGTATACGATAAAAAAATCCGGGCATTGCCCGGATTTTTTATTTATGATTGTTGTTTGTGAGACTATTTGATTGGCTTTTTCATAAGTACCGCGCTGTCGGTAAAATTTTTGATTTCAATTTTCTGGTCACCATACAACTGTAGTTCTGATTTGCCTCCTGCTTCTATGATGGCTTTTACACTCACCTGTATGCTTCCGTTAGCATAAGCTTCGGTAATGATTTCAGCATTTTTGGCATTCAGGTTTTTTCCTGTAAAATTAGCATTGTTGTCCAGACGTAATTTTAAATCCACGATATCGCCTTCAATAACAGCCGTCGATTTTTGGTACATATCAAATTTTAGAGATTCGGAAGAAATCAGGGCTTTCATATTGGCACTTTTACTCAGTTCGACTGCCGCAGTTTCTGCTTTTACATTCAGTTCTATTTTGGATTTGTCGTTGGCAAAAATGGTAAACCAACGCGACTTGACATTTAAGAATAGTTTTGTATAGTCGAATGTCTTAAAGGTAATGTTGTCCAGTTCAATGTCAGAAAGCGCATTAATTGTTGCTTCATTTTTTGCCGTTACCATTTTAAAGTCATCGGTATACGTCACCTTGACACTTAGTTTCTTATAGCTGGTTACATTTTTTGTGGTTGTAAGGCGCAAAGTACCTCCGTTCAGGCTGGATTCGATTATTTCATGAAGATTTTCATCTGCCTCAATTTCCAGTGCATTGTTATCACCCTTGACAAGGAAGATTTCGATATTGTCTTCTACTTCCAGGTTTTCAAAACTTTGGATTTCGCGGGTTGCTATGGTAACGACTTTGGTACCTTTAATTCTTTCCTTGCTTTGTGCAAAGGAAACGGCTGTTGTCAAAATGACGGCAAATAGAATAAGTCTTCTCATTATAATGTAAGGATTGTTTTCACAAATATAAATAAAGATTGCTAACGTTTTGTGGAAGGATGAATTTTTAGGAACTTGTCTTTTTATGGAGGAAATAACAGAAGTTATAAGCAAAAAAAATCCCGATAAAAACTATCGGGATTTTTAATTATTCATTTTTGCTGATACCGCCTCCGGAATCAGCATTTTGTTTTAATGAGTTCCTTGGGGTATTGTTGTAGCTTATATTTCCGCCACTGCTGGCTTCGGCATCCAGTGTCAGAATAGGGTGGGCACTAATGGTAGCCGCACTGGAAGCAACAGCAATAACGTCGTTTGCTAACAATTGATCAGCATCGATTTCGCTGGCGCTGGAAGAATCTGCTTTAAATTTTAGGGCTTTGCCTTTTAAATCTACAGAACTGGCACTACTGCTGTTGCAGGTAAGTTCGTCGGCTTCAACGGCAATATCAATTCCGGCGGCACTGCTTGCATCAACTAAAAGTTTTTCGGTTATCAGCGTACCTATGCTGGTAATTTTTGAGGCACTGGACGCTTCGAGGCTAACAATTACAGGCAGCTTTACTTTGATTTTTCTGGAATCAATATTTCTGAAGGTATTGGAATCTGCTTCAATATGGAGTATTCCGTTTTCAACTCTCGTTATAATATGCGAAAGCAGATTTTCATCAGCTTCAACAACTACCTGATAGGCATCGCCCTGTTCTACTTCTACTTCAAGGGCATTGCTTACGTTGATTCCTTTAAAACCGGTTACATTTCGAGTCTCTACCCTAACATTTCCACTGCCGGTTATTGTTCTTTCATTTGTGTAACGGCATGAAGAAAAGAACAGTGCAAATAGCAGGGCTATAATTAATTTCATGAAATAAATTATAATTCGAATCATAATTAGTTGTTTTTAATGATTACTCCGTTTTTATCCATTTTTAAACCCTTTGGCTTATTACCTTGTGGTCCTTCTGTTCCTTCTTTTTTTATTTGTACGCCTTTGTCATTAATTGTTACAGTTGTTGAAGAATTTTGGCCATTCTGTATGTTTTGGCGTTGCATTTCACGCTCTACCTCAAGTCGGGCCTCTTGTTCCGCTTCTCTGGCTATTTGTTCTTCATCAACCCAGACTTCTCCTTCTCCCTCTCCATGTACATCTGCACAATTTAAGCATTTTACCTGAGAAGATTGCATTTGATAGATATAAATGTCAGAATCAAACCACAAATCAAAGAAACCATTGTCTGTATGGTCGTAATTTTGTACGGTCATATCCGGTTTGAAGTAGGTTCCTTCCGGAAGATACAGGAAGATTTCTACTTTTTGATGGCGGTATTTGTTTTTGCTGTCAGTTAGCAGGTAATTGTCCAGTAGTAACTGATTTCCTTTGAACTTGTAGCCGTAATTGATTTTTTCAGCTCTTTCTCTGGCGGCAGCAAACGATTTGCCTTCTGCTTTTTTCTCTATCTGGATGTATGGCGTTTTTTCATCGGTTTTCAAAATACGCAGGGTCACATTGTTGGAATAGATAACCATTGTTTTTGCAGAATCTTGTGCGAACAGGAAATCTTCCCTGTCATAGATGCTTTTTGCAAAATAGTCATTGTATGTAAATTTGATTTGTAAAGTATCTTTTGGATTCAGGTCGATTTTTTGCTTTTGCACTACTTTGGCATCAAATGCTACTTCTGTGGCTTGCTGTAATCCTAAAGCGACTAAGGTTCCAATAGAGATTATCCAAAGTGCGAGTAAAGTATATTTGGCAGGATTTCCGATAGACTTCATATTGGTAATCAATAGTTTCAATCCCAATATCAAAAGGAAGAAGAAAGGAATTCCAATAGCTATCAGAATTAACATTCCAACAATCCAAAGTGGCACGTCTGTAAAATTGTCGATATAGCTTTGCCATGGAAAATCTACCATTGAAAATGAACCGGCAGTGATAAATCCGATTACAAGCGATGCCAACGTTGCAGAAGCAACAACAACAAGAAAAGCACCAATTAATTTTCCAAAAATAGAGAAGATTTTAAGCAAAACGTCGCTTAGACTGCTCCCGATTCTTTCACCGGCATTTCTGGCCTGGTTGCCAAATTTGTCGTAATCTACATTTTTGAATTTTTCAGAAATAGTGTCGAATTCCTGACGGACTTTCTTCTCAATATTTGAAATTGTTACCGGTTCACCGGTCATTTCCAGCTTTTCGGTTGTTGTTATGGCTGCCGGCATTAAAATCCATAAGATAATGTAGATTAAAAATCCTGTACCAAAGCCCAAAAGAAGGATTACCATGATAATACGTAACCATAATGGGTCGATTCCGAGGTAATGTCCAAACCCAGCCAATACACCACCCACCATTGAATTGTCTTTGTCGCGGTATAACTTTTTAGTTCTTCTTCTTGAAGAGTTATAGGCAGGTTCTGCCGCTTCCTCATCATCAATTCGGTAGTCTTCCGGCTGTCCCATTACCGTAATAATCTCTTCTACATCCTTCAGACCTACGACTTGTTTTTCGCCACGGTTTTTTTCGGTAAGCAATTCAGCAATTCGCATTTCGATATCCTTCATAATCTCGTCTTTTCCGGTTGAGTTTGACAAGGAACGCTTAACAGCTTCGAAATAGCGATTTAATTTTTGATATGCATCTTCATCAATATGAAAGAACATACCTCCTAAGTTAATATTTACTGTTTTGTTCATGATGATTATTTTTGGCTGGTTATAATGTTTACGGCATCAGACAATTCCGTCCACGTGCCATTTAATTCTTTTAAAAATTGTTTTCCTAATTCGGTCAGGCCGTAATATTTTCTTGGCGGCCCTGATGTCGATTCTTCCCAACGATAGTTTAGAAGACCGTCGTTTTTCAATCTTGTCAGCAACGGATAAACCGTTCCTTCTACAACAAGCAGTTTGGCATTTTTTAGAGTGTCAAGTATTTCTGAAGTATAAGCATCCTTCTCTTTTAAGACGGATAAGATACAGAACTCTAACACTCCTTTGCGCATCTGGGCTTTAGTGTTTTCAATGTTCATATATGTGCTTTTAAATTTTTAATTAATTGTGTTTTTTACTTTATTCAGGAGTATTCCATGTAATGGCTCCGGATTTGTTGACAATGGCAAAAGAGTCATAGCCTGTTTTTAAATTCTCCGGATTTCCAAAAAAGGTTATCGAAGAAGCATCTGTGGCTTTGGCAATCTTCTCTTTGGCATTGAGCAGGGCAGATGATTTTGTGTCTGCCGTTGCCGTCATCTTGTCGACAAAGAAATTTTTAGCATTACAATAAGCGCCTGAACTTGTATTGATGGTTGCTTTTTTTGCTTTCCCTGTAAGGCTAACCGTTGCACCGCTTTTGAAAATTCCGGTAAAGGATTCTGTTTCAAATCCTCCACTAAAAAGGGAACCTGAACTCACTTTCACGGTAACTTTTGAATTAGGCTTAACTGTACCCCTAAAATAGGAACCGGATAAAATTTCGATTCTAATATCGTCTGCAGCTACCGGTCTGTCAAAATATAGTTTTGATTTTGATGAAGCTTTGAACGAATTGACATTTTTACCGGCTATAAAAACTTTTGAAACGCCTTCTCCTTTTTGTTTTTTATTTCTTTTTAAATGATAAATTCTTAAGGTTTTTCCATCTGTCTCAGTAATAACGGAATCAAGTCCATCTTTGCTGTCTCCTTCTACTCGTATTGAATTTTCGTCACTTTCCATATAAAATAATTCAATTCCTGATTCTACTTCTATTTTTGAAAAATCATTGACTTTTCTGTTTTCTGATACCTGGGCATAGCCTGTCAAAGCTGCCATTGCCA
>NZ_LMPW01000012.1:265468-265603 GCF_001423985.1 Flavobacterium sp. Leaf359
TTGCTGTTGTGATGATGAATTTTAACATAACTGTTCGTTTTTTGATTGATGATTGATGATGATTGATTGATGATGATTTTTGGATGATTAGTCCTGATATTATATTTTCTTCATGGCTTTGGATAGTTAAACTGT
>NZ_LMPW01000012.1:265653-294787 GCF_001423985.1 Flavobacterium sp. Leaf359
TTCGCTTTCTGATTGATGATTGATTGATGTTTCGTTTTCTTCTGAAATTTCAGTTTTGTTTTCCTCTTTTTTCTCTGTCTTAAGAAAGTTGATGGTCAGCGGATATTTGTATAATTCTCCGTTCGCGGCTTTGATAGATGCATAAATTATTAAGAAGAATTCGGCAACTTTTAATGTAAAGAAGAGAACTGCTGCGGTTATGCCTATAATCACAATTCCGGTAATATGCTCCAGATGAAAATTATCGATTATAAAGTCATCGTTGTAGACAATGGCGTTGATAGGTATGTTTTTGAAAATAGTAACAATGAAAATCGGAATAGCAATCAGGGATAATAGTAAAGAATACAATAGAAGACTAAGTTGAAAGTTGATGGTTTGTCTTCCATGATGGTCAATATAGTCCGAATCTTTTTTACTGGCTCCCCAAATAATTATAGGAAAAATATAATTCCCAAAAGGAATAAAATATTGTGTCAATGTACTTAAGTGTACAAAGGCGCTGGTCGTTTTTTGATTTGATGATGTTTCCATGATGTAAAAGTATATAATAATATCCTATGCAAATATATGGCTAAAAAACAGTATCTTGTTTTACATAGTACCTATATTTAACAAAAAATTAACAAATACAAAACCTTTAAAAATAATTTAAGTACCTGATATTTAGTATGTAATGCGTTTTTTGTCTTTTGTCTGCCGTCTATTTATCTATCATCTTTTTTATCTTTTTCCCGCAAATCAATTAATATTTAGTATATTTCAAAAAAATAAAGTGATGGAATTTACAGCCGGAAAACTCAATAAATTTCTTTTTTTTAAACTGCCTTCTGCTTTTTTGTGCGGTGTAAGAGTACAGAAAATCGATTTGGAGCGTTGTGTCGTTACCGTGAAACATCGATGGATTAATCAGAATCCTTTTAATTCGATGTATTTTGCTGTTCAAGCCATGGCAGCTGAATTATCTACCGGAGCTTTGGTGATGTACCATATAAAGAGAAGTAACAGGAAAATATCCATGCTGGTTGCCAACAACAAAGGGAATTTTACAAAAAAAGCAACGGGAAGAATTGTTTTTACCTGCCAGGATGGACATCTGATTGAAGATGCCGTAAAGCGTACAATACAAACCGGCGAAGGGCAAACCTTCTGGATGAAATCTATTGGTATTAATGAAAAAGGGGAGCAGGTTTCCGAAATGGATTTTGAATGGAGTATAAGAGTGAAGTAATTCCCTGACAGTACTTTGCCGTTAAACCTACCTTAATTAACATTTTATTACGCTGATGCACTCGTAAATTTGACATACAGAAAATTTATACGCTATGAAAATTTTGATTACAGGAGCAACGGGTCTGATAGGAACAGAGTTAGTTTCCCTGTTATTGCAAAACGGAATCACAATCCATTATCTGACCACTTCTAAAAAAGAAATAAAAAACGAGCCTAATTATCAGGGCTTTTATTGGAATCCGCAACAAGGTGTTATTGATGAAAAGGCAATTGTAGGGGTAGATACCATTGTACATTTGGCCGGAGCGTCTATTTCTATGCGCTGGACTTCAAAAAATAAACAGGAAATTATTGAGAGCCGTACTTTAACCACGAACTTGCTTTACAGGATATTGAAATCGCATCCGCATCAGGTAAGGCATTTTGTTTCGGCATCAGCCATCGGAATTTATCCGGACAGCCTTACTGCTTTTTATACAGAAGACAATAAATCGGTTGACAATTCATTCCTTGGGCAGGTAGTAGTGAAATGGGAGGAAGCTGTCGATAACTTTAAAAGATTAAATATTAAGGTTTGTAAAATAAGAACCGGCCTTGTGCTTTCCGAAAAAGGGGGTATGCTGAAAGAATTGCTCAAGCCAATAAAAGTTGGAATGGGTTCTGCTTACGGATCAGGAAAGCAATGGCAGTCCTGGATACATATTCATGATTTGGTGCATTTGTATCATTTTGCTATCCAGCACGAATGGGAAGGTGTCTACAATGCTACTGCTCCAAATCCGGTCGATAATCATGAGTTGGTCAAAAAAACGGCTGCTATTCTTGAAAAGCCTTTTTTTATGCCTAATGTCCCGGAATTTCTTCTCAAACTGCTTTTGGGCGAAATGTATATATTGCTGGTTTCAAGCCAGAATGTTAGTTCGCAAAAAGCTCAGGACAACGGTTTTGTATTTAAATACAGGACTTTAGATAAGGCTCTGGAAAATCTTTTGGGCTGATAAAATAAATCAGCAATCACTCTTTAATAAACTTTGCGGCGCTGCGGCTTTGCGTGAAATAGTTACTCGCAAAGGCGCAGAGCCACAAAAAGATATAACTTATCAGGATATAGAGTTTCTTAAAAATAAAAAGAGCTCCATTTGTTGAAATGGAGCTCTTTTTGGGGTGAATTAACAATTATTTCTTAGCAGTAATGCTAACCTTAAGTTCGATGTCGTCATTGATAAATTTGTCTCCCAGATTGTCAAATACAGATTTTGACCCGTAGTTCACATTCCAAAGCGTTCTGTTGATAGTAAAAGGGTCGCTGACAAGTGTCACCGTATTTCCGTCAACAGTTACAGTAGCAGGAAACTTTACGTTTTTTGTAATACCTTTCATGGTCAGGTTGCCTTCTACAGCTGTTTTTCCGTTTTCAGTCACGGCTTTTGTAATTTCAAAAGTAGACTGAGGATATTTTTTTACGTTGAAGAAATGGTCAAAGTCTTCTTCTTTACCGCCAGTTCCTTTTAAGTGGCCTTCCAAATCTTCTTTTCCGTCACCGGCTTTCAGGTCGGTTACGGTGATCGTATTCATATCTATAGTAAATTTACCGCTATCCAATACATTGTCTTTTATAGAAACCGTTCCGTCACTAAGATTAATTGTTCCGGTATGTTTTCCTGTCGGTTTAGAACCGGTCCAGTCAATTTTTGAACTCCCTTTGTCTACTGTGTAGGATACAGCTTCACCAGATGCTTCTTTTACAGCACCCGCTTCAGTGGTTTCGGCTTCAGCTGCTTTGTCATTTTTGCAGGAAACTGTCAGGGTTAATGCAGATAAAATTAATAGAGATGCGATACGATTCTTCATAAGATTTAATTTTTTAGCTTAGCAAACATATCAAATTCAGGCCAAAAATATCTTAAAATTATATTAAAATCAAAATGTTTTGAGGGTTTTGGGTTCTAATATAGGAGAAAAAAAGCGTGACAATTTGACATTTTAAAACAATTGGCAGTACTTTTGCAATCCCTTGAAAAGCAGAAAATGAAAATTAAGAATATATTTAAAAGTAAAAATACTATGAATGCTGAAAATCAAGACAAAGAGCAGGAAATCGATGACGCAACTTTAGAAGCTAACGCAAATGGAGAGCAGTTAATTGTTGAAGAACTAAGCGTTGAAGAGCAACTGACCCAAGATTTGGCAGCCGAAAAAGACAAGTTTATCCGTCTTTTTGCAGAATTCGAAAATTATAAAAGAAGAACTGCAAAAGAACGAATTGATTTATTCAAAACGGCCAATCAGGAAGTTCTTCTGGCATTATTGCCTGTTTTGGATGATTTTGACAGGGCTCAGGTTGAAATTTCGAAATCCGGTGACGAAAACCTTTTAAAAGGTGTTGAATTGATTCACGAGAAACTAAGAACAACTTTGGCATCAAAGGGTCTTGAAGGAGTTGAAGTAAAAGCAGGTGATTCATTTGACCCTGATTTTGCAGAGGCAATTACACAAATCCCTGCACCTTCGGCCGATTTGAAAGGCAAGATTGTTGATGTTGTAGAGAAAGGATATAAATTGGGCGACAAAATTATCCGTTTCCCTAAAGTGGTAATCGGACAGTAATGACTCGTCATGCTGTAGAAAACCCTACAGCATTTCAATGCTAAAAATGAAAAAATGAAACAAGATTTTTACGAAATATTAGGAATTTCAAAATCTGCAGATGCTGCTGCAATCAAAAAGGCATACCGAAAGAAAGCAATAGAATTCCACCCTGATAAGAATCCGGGAAATAAGGAAGCAGAAGAAAATTTTAAGAAAGCGGCAGAAGCTTATGAAGTTTTGAGCGACCCTCAAAAGAAGGCAAAATACGACCAGTACGGACACCAGGCATTTGACGGAGCCGGAGGTTTTGGTGGCGGAGGTATGAATATGGATGATATTTTCAGCCAGTTCGGAGATATTTTCGGCAGCGCTTTTGGAGCCGGTTTTGGTGGTTTCGGAGGTGGAAACTCGGGTCCGCGAAGAGTGAAAGGAAGCAATTTGAGAATCAAGGTCAAACTGACTTTAGAGGAAATTGCCAATGGTGTTGAGAAAAAGGTAAAGGTCAAAAGAAAAGTACAGGCTAAAGATGCCCATTATAAAACCTGCCCTACCTGTAACGGTCAAGGTCAGGTAATGAGAGTTACCAATACAATTTTAGGAAGAATGCAGTCGGCAACAACCTGTCATACTTGCGGTGGTTCGGGTCAGGTGCTTGAAAGCAAACCTAAAGATGCGGATGCTCAGGGAATGATTATGGTTGATGAAACCGTTTCTATCAAAATTCCGGCCGGTGTAGTAGACGGAATGCAGTTAAAAGTTTCCAATAAAGGAAATGATGCGCCGGGAAGCAACAGTATACCGGGCGATTTGATTGTTGCAATTGAAGAAGTCGAACACGAATTTTTAAAACGTGAAGGCGAAAACCTGCATCTGGATCTGTATATAAGTTTCCCGGAAGCTGTTTTGGGAGTCACAAGAGATATCGAAGCAGTAAACGGAAAAGTAAGAATCAAATTGGAAGAAGGTATACAGTCAGGTAAGATTCTTCGCCTGAAAGGCAAAGGAATTCCAAGCATCAACGGTTATGGAAATGGTGATTTACTGGTGCATGTAAACGTTTGGACACCAAAAAACCTGAATAAAGAACAAAAACAATTTTTCGAAAAATCAATTACAGAAGAAAATTTTATCCCAAAACCGGAGAAGAGTGAAAAATCTTTTTTTGAAAAAGTTAAGGATATGTTTTCATAATAATTCAAAAATTTTTATATTTGGAAATTACTAGGCAACTAGTAATTTTCTTTTTCATAGCAATTTTTCCCATCCTTGTGCAAATAGGGGTGGGTTTTTTTTTGAAATTCGCATAAATTTTGCCTTCAAATTCCTTATTTTTACAGACTCATGGACCTTTAGGCCCGATTGAAGAAATAAATCCAAAAAAACATAATGAGTAACATACTTGAAGTTAAAAATGTAGTCAAGCAATATGGCGATTATACTGCCTTAAACAATGTTTCGCTACAGGTTCCTAAAGGGAGCATATACGGACTTCTTGGTCCTAATGGCGCTGGAAAAACCTCGCTAATCCGAATTATCAATCAAATAACAATGCCGGATAGCGGCACTGTTTTTTTGAATGGGGAACAATTAAAGCCGGAACACGTTCAGCATATTGGATACATGCCGGAGGAAAGAGGTTTGTACAAAACCATGAAGGTTGGCGAACAGGCACTTTATCTTGCCCAGTTGAAAGGACTTTCAAAAGCGGAAGCCAAAAAGCAGCTGGATTATTGGTTTGACCGACTTGAAATTCAGGGTTGGTGGAATAAAAAAATCCAGGAACTCTCAAAAGGAATGGCTCAAAAAATTCAATTTGTAGTAACCGTTCTGCACAAACCCAAACTTTTGATTTTTGATGAACCTTTTAGTGGTTTCGATCCTGTGAATGCCAATCTGATAAAGGATGAAATTCTGGAACTGAAAAAACAGGGTTCTACAATTATCTTTTCTACTCACAGAATGGAAAGCGTGGAAGAGCTTTGTGATGATATTGCCTTGATTCACCGATCCAATAAACTGATTGAGGGAAAACTGCATGACGTCAAGAAAGAATACAGAACCAATAGTTTCCAGGTAGGGATTATGACTTCAAATGTAGAAGGATTGATGTATCAGCTCACTCAGAAATTTACTGTTGGGCAGACCAGCTTCAAGACGCTCAACGACGATTTAAAACTGGAAGTACAGATTGGAGATTCTTCACCTAATGAATTGCTGAATATCCTGACGCAGATGGGTCAGGTGACACATTTCGTGGAAAAAATACCAAGCGTTAACGATATTTTTATCCAAACAGTAAGCGATAAATAGTTGCGGTTTAAAGCATTATATCATGCCAAAAATCACTAAATCATATAATCGGAAATCTAAAATCTAAAATGAGCGTATTATCACTAATCATAAAAAGAGAATTTGTTGCAAAGGTTCGTAACAAATCATTTATCGTCATGACTTTCCTGAGTCCGTTGCTCATGGTTGGTCTTGTGGCATTTGTAGCCTATCTGAGTACGATGAAGTCAGATGTCAAGGAAATTGCAATCCATGATGAATCCAATCTTTTTGTCAAGGAATTCAAGAATTCAGACGAATACCATTATCTTGACCGTTCCAATGTCGATTTAAAAGTGTTGAAAGACAGTATTATGGCCGAAAAATATGAGGCTGTTTTGTATATTCCGAAAGTGGATGACAATAAAGAACTGTCCAAAAAAATACAGTATATTTCTAATGACAGTCCAAGTCTTTCCTATATAGACGATTTGGAAAGCATCATTGCCCAAAAACTCACAAAATCTAATTTTGAAAAGGCCAATCTGGATACGTTGGCCATTCGTAATGCCGAAGCACAGGTGGACATTAGCCTTGCAAAAGCATCGGGTGAGGAAACAGTAAAAGGACTCAACGAAATCAAAATTTTTATAGGAGCCGCTTTTGGTTACCTTATTATGATGTTCATCATTATTTACGGAAATATGGTCATGAGAAGCGTTATCGAAGAAAAAACCAACCGCATTATTGAAATTATTATTTCATCTGTAAAGCCGTTCCAGCTAATGTTGGGTAAAATTATTGGAACTTCTTTGGCGGGTGTACTGCAATTTGTAATCTGGGCATTGCTTGGAGGAATATTGCTGTTTGTGGCTTCGGTATTTTTAGGGATCAATATAGGGACTTCTCCATCTATGTCTCCTGAAATGATGGCGACGGCTAATGAGGGGATTTCTGGCAACATGCAGCTTTATGTCAATGAATTTAGAAATCTACCAATAGTAACATTGCTGGTTTCCTTTATCGTTTATTTTATTGGAGGTTACTTTTTATACAGCTCCATTTATGCAGCAATTGGTGCGGCGGTTGACAATGAAACTGATTCGCAACAATTCCTTTTGCCAATCATCCTTCCATTAATGCTTGGTGTTTATGTAGGTTTCTTTAGCGTACTGAACGACCCTCATGGAACCGTAGCCACCGTATTCTCATTCATTCCGCTTACCTCGCCAATTGTCATGCTGATGCGAATTCCTTTTGGCGTGCCGTGGTGGCAAATAGTGGTTTCTCTGGTATTGCTGTTCGGAACGTTCTTTTTGGTGGTGTGGTTTGCTTCAAAGATTTACAGAATTGGTATTCTGATGTATGGCAAAAAACCTACCTGGAAAGAACTTTACAAATGGCTTAAATATTAAACGCAAAGTAAAAGAGTAAGATATGCCCAAAATATTGATTATAGAAGACGAAGCAGCAATCAGGAGAGTACTCGTGAAGATTCTTTCTGAAGAAAATGATTCGTATGTTGTTGAGGAAGCCGAAGACGGCCAGCAAGGACTTGAAAAAATCAAGAATGATGATTATGACCTGGTGCTTTGTGATATCAAAATGCCTAAAATGGACGGTGTCGAAGTTCTCGAAGCCGTAAAGAAAATCAAGCCTGAAATTCCAATGGTGATGATTTCCGGACATGGCGATTTGGAAACGGCCATCAATACGATGCGTCTCGGGGCTTTTGATTATATTTCAAAACCACCGGATTTGAACAGGCTTTTGAATACCGTTCGCAATGCGCTTGACAAAAAGAAGCTTGTTGTTGAAAACAAAATATTGAAGAAAAAAGTAAGCAAGAATTATGAGATGATTGGCGACAGCGAAGCCATCAACCATATCAAGCAGATTATTGAAAAAGTAGCCCAGACCGATGCAAGGGTTCTGATTACTGGGCCAAACGGAACCGGAAAAGAGCTGGTAGCACACCAGCTTCATGAAAGAAGCGAACGTTCTGCAGCACCTTTAATTGAAGTAAACTGCGCTGCGATTCCTTCGGAATTAATTGAAAGCGAATTGTTCGGGCATGTTAAAGGAGCCTTTACTTCTGCCGTAAAAGACAGGGCAGGGAAATTTGAAGCAGCAGATAAAGGAACCATCTTTCTTGATGAAATAGGAGATATGAGCCTTTCTGCCCAGGCCAAAGTATTGCGTGCCTTACAGGAAAATATGATTACGAGAGTAGGTGCCGATAAAGATATTAAGGTAGATGTGAGAGTGGTTGCCGCTACCAATAAAGATTTGAAAAAAGAAATCGAGGAAGGCCGTTTCCGTGAAGATTTATACCACAGATTGGCCGTTATTCTGATTAAAGTACCCGCGTTAAATGACAGGCGCGATGACATACCTTTATTAATACACCATTTCACTGAAAAAATAGCAGCTGAACAGGGAAATGCACCTAAACAGTTTTCTGATGAAGCCATAGCACTTTTGAAAGAATATGATTGGACAGGAAACATCAGGGAATTAAGAAACGTTGTGGAACGCTTGATTATTCTTGGCGGAAACGAAATTTCCGAAACAGATGTAAAGCTTTTTGCCAGCAAATAACAGCTTCCCTGGGAAGGCATTCAGGACGTTATACAATATAAGATGAAATTAAAAAAAATAAACGAAAAGCTTCAAAGAGCTTTGGTTGAAAATGGACTTGTTGAGGCCAATGAAATGCAGCAGGAAACTTTTTCAACCATAAAAAGTGGTGCCGATTGCGTCATTATTGCGCCTGAAAAATCAGGAAAAACCACGACATTGGTCATCAATGTAATCCAACGACTTGAAAAAGCATTTGAGGAATCTCCCAGAGCCCTGATTGTTGTTGAAAGCAAAGAGAAAATGCTGGAAATGAAACAGCTTTTCGAAAAATTAGGAAATTATACAGACCTTAGGGTATATGGTGTTCATGACAAAGGCGATATTGATTTTGATAAAAACCAGATTTCTCTGGGAATCGATGTTTTGATTGGAACGCCAAACCGATTGAGTGATATGTTTTCATCAGCAGGATTTGATGTCAACCGCTTGAAAATGTTCATTATTGAAGATACTGATGATTTGCTGCGGTTGCGTTTTGATACCAAACTGGCAAGGATTTCAGAGTCAATGGGCAAAACACAAAGAATTTATTTTTCAGAAAATATCACAGAAAGAGTGGATAGCTTTGCAGACCGGACAATGGTCGAGCCTCTGTTTTTTGAGATGGATGATTGGGAAGAGGAAGAAGAAACAGAATAACACAACTAAAAAAAAAATTAGAAATGGGACTAATGAAAGTATTCTCAGGAGATGAGATTTTGGCAATAGCTTTAAAAACAAAATTGGAAGAAGCAGGTATTGAAACATTAATGCGAAATAACAACCAGTCTGCAATTGTTCTGGGAACAGGAGGCAGTATTGCTGTTGAGATTTTTATTGATGAATCAAAATATGGAAAAGCCGACCCGATAATTACGGATTTCAAAATGAACCTTTAATAATAGGATATGAGGACTTCTATAGAAACCGAAAGATTGCTCATGAGGGAGCTGCAGCCTTCAGACGATGTGGGTATGTTTGAACTGGATTCCAATCCGGCAGTTCATACCTATCTTGGAAAAAATCCGGTTACAGATATTGAGCAGGTTCGTGAGGCAATTGCAAATATCCGTCAGCAATATCTGGAAAACGGAATTGGGCGTTGGGCCGTAATTTTAAAAGAAACAGGTGAATTTATTGGCTGGTCCGGATTGAAATTGAATAAGAATGTCAACGGACATGATACCTATTATGATTTAGGCTACCGTTTTATAGAAAAGCATTGGGGCAAAGGCTACGCCTGTGAAACGGCAAAAGCTTTTGTTGATTTTGGCTTTAATGAAATGAAGCTGGAAAAAATCAATGCCTACGCTGATTTTGATAATTTCGCTTCCCGAAAAGTACTCGAAAAAGCAGGATTATACTTTGTAAATTTCTTTGATGAGGATGGCATTTCGCAAGCCTGGTATGAAATAAAGAACCCGAATAGCTAACTATTCGGGTTCTTCCATTTTTTCAATGAGGACTTGTTCAGTTTCCGTAACGGAAATTTTCGGAGCGCTGTCATCTTCTCCCAAAACATAGCCCCAGGGTTTCAGTCCGTCGACCCGGTCAAAAATGACCTTAAAAATAGCGATAATCGGGATGGATAAAAACATTCCTTTAATACCCCAGATTAATTCTCCCAAAACCAAACCGAGTAACGCAGTAAGTGTATTTATCTTTACTTTGGAACCTACAATCTTTGGCATGACATAATTGCTGTCAATCAAATGAATCAGAAAGACACTGAAAATAACCAGCAGTACAGACGTAGAATTCATCGTTGAAAATGTCAGCAGGACGGTAAGTATCAGCGAAGTCAGTATGCCAATATAGGGAATGACATTAAAAATTCCTGTAATCAGTCCTAATAAGAAAGCATATTTTATTCCGATAATTTCAAAAGCGGTACATGCCAATACAGAAACAATCAGCATTTGGAGAAAGAGTCCGACTATATATTTCTTGACAATATATTGTATGTTGAAAACAACATCATACACAACGGCAGAGTGCTTTTCCTTGAATAACGAAACCAAAAAAGTGAGTAATAACCGGCGGTGGAGTAATATAAAAAAGGTATATAAAAAAATAAATACCAAAAAAAGCATAACCGACGAAACAGACAATAAGGTCTGTCCCAATATAGAGGTTCCTTTGCTTAAAGCCTCTGTCGTGGCAGAATTGATATAGCTGATTTGTTCGTGATTGTCAATATTAAAAGTGTCTGAAATCCAATCCTGCAAAGTAGTAGATGTGGCCAAAAGCTGTTCTTTAAAGGCCGGAAGGTCATTGGTCAGGTCGCTCAATTGATTCAAAAGCAGATAGGCTATGGATGTGATGGCAAGTACCAAAGCAAGCAATACGGTAGCCGATGATAACGAACGGGGAAACTTCCAGCGTTTTTCTAAAAAGTTAGCAAAAGGGAGTAGTAATAAGGAAAATAAAAAAGCAAAAATAAGCGGTGCCAGTAGTGTCTCTCCAATAATAGCCAGATAGAACAGGCAGATGATGGAAACTAGGACATGGGCAAGCCGCGTATAAAAAGGTGTAGTTTTAGACATTAGTAAAATCTTTACTATAAATATAAGTCAATTAATTTTGAATTCTCTATCAGTATTACCAGTTTTTTCAGATTGCCTAATTCCTTAATTGCGTTATCTTTGCACCTTCAAAAATCCGGGAGGCGGATTTTACAATCAATTTCATAGCATATCAGATGATTACAGTAAACGATATTTCAGTACAGTTTGGAGGCACTACGCTTTTCAGCGATGTTACTTTTTCCATAAATGAAAATGACAAAATAGCCCTTATGGGTAAAAATGGAGCAGGAAAATCAACGCTTCTAAAAATAATAGCGGGTCAAAACAAACCGTCCGGAGGAAATATCTCTGCACCAAAAGATGCTGTGATTGCCTATCTTCCGCAACATTTACTCACTAAAGATGAAACAACGGTTATGGAGGAAGCTTCAAAAGCGTTTAGCGGAATCTTTAAGATGAAGGCTGAAATCGACGAACTGAACGAACAACTGACAATCCGTACCGATTACGAGTCTGACGATTATATGAAACTCATTGAAAGGGTTTCTGATTTGAGCGAGAAATATTATGCCATTGAAGAAATCAATTATGAAGCGGAAGTAGAGAAAATCCTGATGGGATTAGGCTTCGTAAGAGAAGATTTCACACGCCTGACTTCTGAATTTTCAGGAGGTTGGAGAATGCGTATCGAACTGGCTAAAATTTTATTGCAAAAACCGGATTTGATATTGCTGGATGAGCCTACGAACCACATGGATATCGAATCTATCCAATGGTTGGAAGATTTTCTTATCAATTCTGCAAAAGCGGTAGTGGTCATTTCGCACGACAGGGCTTTTGTCGATAACATCACCAACCGTACGATTGAAGTAACAATGGGAAGGATTTATGACTATAAAGCCAAGTATTCCCAATATCTGGAATTGAGAAAAGACAGAAGAGCGCATCAATTAAAAGCCTATGAAGAGCAACAGAAGATGATTGCAGAAAATATGGAATTCATTGAGCGTTTTAAAGGAACCTATTCCAAAACATTACAGGTACAGTCGCGTGTGAAAATGCTTGAAAAATTAGTGCCTGTTGAAGTTGATGAGGTTGATAATTCTGCTTTGCGATTGAAATTCCCTCCATCCGTACGTTCCGGACAATATCCTGTAGTCGTTAAGGATTTGTCGAAATCATATGGCGACCATGTGGTGTTTAAAGATGCCAATATCGTAATCGAAAGAGGAGAGAAGGTAGCCTTTGTGGGAAAAAACGGGGAAGGAAAATCAACCATGATTAAGGCAATCATGAAGGAAATTGGCATAGACAGCGGTGCGGTTGAAATAGGGCACAATGCACAAATTGGCTATTTCGCCCAAAACCAGGCTTCTTTATTAGACGAAAACGCTACTATTTTTGAAACTATTGACAGCATAGCCGTTGGTGAAATCCGTACACAGATTAAAAATATTCTGGGCGCTTTTATGTTTAGCGGTGATGATACGACTAAAAAAGTAAAAGTGCTTTCGGGAGGTGAAAAAACACGTCTGGCGATGATTAAACTATTGCTGGAACCGGTAAACCTTTTGATTCTGGATGAGCCATCCAACCACCTTGATATGAAAACAAAAGATATTATCAAGGATGCGCTTCGCGATTTTGACGGAACCTTGATTCTGGTATCCCACGACCGTGATTTTCTTGACGGACTGGCCACAAAAGTATTTGAATTTGGAAACAAAAGAGTGAAGGAACATTTTGAGGATATTACCGGATTCCTGGCTCATAAAAAGATGGAAAGCCTTAGAGAAATTGAGAAATAATAAAAAAACCGATAGCAGGGCTATCGGTTTTTTATTGCTCCTGTATACCAAAAGCATTGGTTTTTAGTTCTTTTTTCCAATTTATTTTACGTTTTCCACCAATCGGATAAATTCAGATTTATAGCCTTCTTCGTCATTAGATAATCCCCCTTTTGCCAATTTTTTGATGTCGTTTAAAGATTTATTCGGAATCAGTTTTGAATCTCTTAATTTTAATCCAAACCATGCGACTGCGGCAGAAAATTTAAAATCTTTGGAAGCGGCATTCAATGGGATAGATTTATTCCCGATAACATTTGTCAATTCAATACTTTTTTCACCATCAGGTTTTTTATACCGGAATTTTATGGTTGCCAGTTCATCATTGTAGGATGTATTGTTTTCCTGGGCGTTTGTGTATTTTAAGTCAGGTGTTTTACCGGCAAACTCACTGTTTACTCCAACAGGAATAATTTCATATAAAGCCGTAACGGTGTGGCCACTTCCTAATTCGCCGGCATCAATAGCATCATTGGTAAAATCTTCGGTTTTTAATTTTCGTTTTTCATAACCAATCAGGCGATAAGACTGAACGTGTTTTGGATTAAACTCAATTTGGATTTTTACGTCTTTGGCAATGGCGAAAAGCGTACCCTTGAATTCTTTTCCCAAAAAGCGGTTGGCTTCCTGAATATTGTCGATATACGCATGGTTCCCGTTTCCTTTATTGGCCAGGGTCTGCATTTTACTGTCTTTATAATTTCCCATGCCATAACCCAGGCAGGTAAGGAAAACACCTGATTTCCTTTTTTCTTCGATAAGCGTTTCCATGTCGGCATTGGATGATTTTCCAACATTAAAATCACCGTCTGTTGCCAGAATAACCCTGTTGTTTCCGTTTTTGATAAAATTTTCCTGTGCTGTTTTATACGCCAACTCAATTCCTTCGCCACCTGCCGTACTGCCGCCAGCATTTAGTTTCTCCAAAGCATCAATAATGGTCTTTTTGTCGTCTACGGAAGTAGGAGGTAAAACCATTCCGGCAGCTCCGGCATACACTACAATAGAAACCTTATCCTCTTTTCTCAGTTCATTAACCAGAATTTTTAGTGACTGTTTTAGCAATGGCAACTTGTTCTCTTCATCCATAGAGCCGGAAACATCAATCAAAAACACTAAATTGGAAGCCGGTAGCTTTTCAGTTGGGATAATTTTTCCCTGCAATCCTATTTTCAATAATTTGTGTTTCGGATTCCATGGTGCATCGCTGTATTCTGTTTGTATAGAAAACGGGTCTTCTCCTTTTGGCTGTTCATAGCTGTATTTAAAGAAGTTGACCATTTCTTCAACACGCACTGCATTTTTGGGTACTTCCTGGCCATTATTGATAAATCGGCGGATGTTGGTATAAGAGGCATTATCCACGTCAATAGAAAAAGTAGAAAGCGGTTCGCTCTTAGGATTTTCAAACGGATTTTCAACAAACGGATTATAGTCTTCTGTATGTTCATCCGTTTTATAAACTTCGGTATTTTTCTTTTGTTTTAATTCCCGAAGTTTTTTTCTTAATTCTCTTTTAGAAAGTTTTTGATTAGTACCATTTTTAGTCTTAATTACGATTACTCCATTAATACCCCTATTGCCATAAATAGCTGTTGCCGAAGCATCTTTTAAAACAGTGATTTCTTCAATATTGTTTTGAGTGAGCTTTCTCAAACCTTCTTCATCCACAGGCATGCCATCTACAATATACAATGGCTCATTATTGTCATTAACAGATCCAATACCTCTAATAACAATAGAGGTGTCTCCGCCGGGTTGTCCGCTTCCGGTACCTATGTTCAAACCGGTAACTGCCCCTTGTAACGATTGGATGGTAGGATTACTGTTTTTGTCTCCATCTCTATAAAGTTTGTTATCCGTTGAATTATTTTGAGCTATATATCCGTTTGCAAAAGAATCTGTTGGAGCCAATGCAGCTTCTTTTTTAGACCTGCGTCTTGATTCATTTAATTTTACTGCGGCTGATGATTTTGTTCTTTTTGTAGAAGTATATCCGGTTACAATTACTTCGCTAAGCATTCCGGAGCTTTCTGATAGCGCAATATCCAATCTGGATTGATCTTTAACGGAAACAGTTGTTGATTTATAGCCCACAAAAGAGAAAGCCAGTTGTTCGTTAGGATTAACCGCAATGCTATATTTTCCGTCAAAATCAGTCTGGGTGCCGCGGGTTGTTCCTTTAACAACTACATTAACGCCAGGCAAAGGCAAATTTTGACCGTCAACTACGGTTCCTATTACAGTTTTTTCATTTGTAACCGGATCGGTTTTAGTTTCGGCAACAATAATTTTTGCCTCTTTAAGTATTTCTGCTTTTGGCTCGGCCTGTGTTATTTCTACCCCGGCTATTTCTGTAGCTTTACTATAGACTTCCTCTGTTTCTTTGGTGTCTTCAGCAACTGCCACAGCATCATCTGTTTTTATACTGACAGCCTTACTTTTAATAATTTTAGAAGTTTTAGTTTCTGTCTTTTCAGGTTTTACAGTAATATCAGAATTGTCAACAACGGCTTCTTTTTCAGAATTAGAAATCGTGTTTTCTTTTTCCTGGGTTACAATCGGATTTTTTGGAGTGTCGATTGTAGTTTCGTCTGTTTTTAGAAATTGATAGCCTAAAGAAAAGAACAGAAGAAGCGAAGCAGCAATCCCGATTTTTTTCCAAAGCGCTATTGTTTTTTTATCGTCTTTCTTATCCAGCTTTTCTTCAACACGGTTCCAGACTTTTTCCATAGCCGGAAAGTCTTTCGTCTCTGCCTTTTTTGAGGCATCTTTGAATTGTTCGAATATTTTATCTTGATTTTCCATCACTATTTTGCTTTTTGATAATAAAGGTTATTGACCAGTTCTTTTAGTTTGGTCTTCGCGACATTCAGTTGTGATTTAGACGTTCCTTCTGAAATATCAAGCGTTTTGGCAATCTCTTTGTGAGAATAGCCCTCAATGGCAAAAAGGTTGAAAATGGTTCGGCATCCTTCGGGAATAAAATTCAATAGGTTAAGCAGATCTTCTTCCTCCAGATCGGTCATGTGATTTGTAATCGGCTGTGAAATGATTTTCACGTCGTCAAGATACATGTTGAAGTTGATGTTTTTCTTAAGCGACAGTAAGCATTGATTGACCGCAATTTTTCTGGCCCAGGCTTCAAAAGCCCGGACTTCCTTCAATTGATCGATTTTCGTGAAAATAGTGTAAAAAGCATCGGCCAACGCTTCTTCTATTTCTTCCTCTTTTTTCAGGTACCGCTTGCAAGTCCGGTACAGCTTAGGAGCCAAAAGCTCATACACCTGACGCTGTGCGTCCCGTTGCATTTTTCTGCAGGCTGTAATTAGTTTTTCGTCTATCACAATAAATGTCTTTCCTGTATAGAGAGAGAAAAAGATAAAAAGGTTGGAATGAGGTGGGAAAATTTTTGATTTATGATGTAAGATTTATGATGTAAGATTTATGATGTAAGATTTATGATATAAGATTTATGATATAAGATTTATGATGTAAGATTTATGATATAAGATTTATGATATAAGGTTTATGATTTATGCCTACCTAAAATCTAAAATCTGAAATCTAAAATCTAAAACCTAATGTCACTTATCCAAAGTAAGCTTATATATATCCGACTTCAAGTCTTCATTGTCTTTATCCTCACAAAGCAAAAATTCAATGGTCTTATCGTTTTCTTTGTAAACCGTCAGTCCTTCAAATTTGTGGGTGTCGGTTATCTTTTGGGTAAAATCTATTTTCATTTTTTCAATGTCCAGTCTGCCAATAAATGTTCCCAGAACGGCACCATCGTCATAAGTTGACTTGGTATTTTCGACAGTCGCTAAAAAGTAAATTTTTCCATCAACGCGGACGGCATCTGTAAAAGAACTTTGTATACCCTTTATTTTGGGCAGTTTATAAGAATTATATAAAACTGAAAAATCATCTGTCAGGTTATTTCCGCCAATAGTAAAAATTCCGTTTTTACCGGAAGCACCGTTGCCTCTGTTAAAAAGAAACCAGTTTTCACCATTGTAAACAGCACCTTCAATATTAAAATCTTCCGGTTTTGTATTTCCAAAACTTTGCATCACCAGATAGAGGTCTGTCAAATCGGTTTCTTTAATTTTTTCCTTTTTGTCTACATCAAAATGTATCATCCTGTTTCGGTTTTCGGTAGAACCGGAACCAAAAATATAGCAATCTTCTCCAAAGCCGGCAATAGATTCAAAATCGGGCTTTTGGGCTTTAGGGATATTTTCAGCAGGTGTGCCCGTTGGCATTTCTATGATTTTGTGCGATTCCAGACTTTTACTATCCATATTGTATTCATAGAGCACACTGCTGTTATCGGAAATTATGAAAAGCGAATTGTCTCTAAAAACTAATCCTGAGGCGGAACCTATTCCGATAATCTGAAATAATAATTCAAGCTTAAATTTTTGCATGGTCTGTTTTTCTTTGAAGAAGTATTGAAAATGTGGTTTGGAAATAAATTTACAGTTAGAACGCGGATTCTTAGGATAAATATATACATTTATGTAAAATAATATCCTATGAGAACGATAAATACAGACGATTTCAAAATTACCGGCCCAATAAAACTGTCCCAGCTGCCTACGTTTATAGACCTCAAAGCTACAAAAGACAAAATAAAGGATGCTCTTGATGAGACGCGTGAAGCCTTAAGTGATTTGCAGGATAAAATGTACGCCCATAACCGTTACAGTGTTCTGGTTTGTCTTCAGGGAATGGACACTTCCGGCAAGGACAGCCTGATTCGGGAAGTTTTTAGGGAATTTAATGCAAGGGGAGTAGTGGTGCATAGTTTTAAAACGCCTACTTCTGCCGAACTGGAACACGACTATTTATGGAGGCATTATATTGCTTTGCCTGAAAAAGGAAAGTTTGCTGTGTTTAACAGGACACATTATGAAAATGTTCTGGTCACGCGGGTCCATCCGGAATATATCCTAAACGAAAATCTGCCTGGAATTGAAGCTGTTGAAGATATTCCGAAAGATTTTTGGAAAAAGCGAATGAAGCAAATCGCCCATTTCGAGAATCATATAGCTGAAAATGGAACGATTGTTTTGAAGTTTTTCCTGCATTTGAGCAAGGAAGAACAAAGACAGCGTCTTTTAAGGCGACTTGAAAAAGAAAAGCACAACTGGAAATTTTCGCCCGACGATTTAAAAGAAAGAGGTTTCTGGGATGATTATCAACGCTATTATGAAGAAGCCATTAATGAAACATCTAAAGAAAAAGCACCTTGGTATGTAATACCGGCAGACGATAAGGATGCCTGTCGTTTGCTTTTGGCAAAAGTAATATGGGACGTTTTGTCACAGCACAAAGACATAAAATATCCTGAATTGGAAGACAAGGTCAAAGACAATATGTCGTTTTATAAAAACGAACTGACCAATGAACACTAAAAATAAAAAAGCCTTGATAATTCAAGGCTTTTTTTATATAAAAAAATTAAAGTCTAAATCCGTAGGCCAGACGTAATGCCAATTGGCCGACTCCTTCGCCATTTTCTCTTGGAAAATCATTATAGTATTCATAACGAATGCTGGCATCAAAGTATTTATTGGCATAACCAATTCCAGGTGATAGTAATAAGCTGGTCTTATCATAATCATTAGTTACAGGAATGGCGGCTCCAAGTTCGCCAAGCACATAAAAACGATTTTCCCAAACAAAAGCTTTAAAACCGGCTTTGGCAGGAATGAAACCCAAATCAGGAATATCATCTCCTATAAACAAATTGGTAAATCCGGTAGTAAACGTAATCGAATACCTTTGATTCAGGTCATACTGAATTCTGGCATCGGCTCCTAATGAAAAATCATAAGGGTCATCAAAAATAAAACCTCCGTTAATTCCAAACCCTAAACGAAACCCTTGGTCATAATTTTCAGTAGCGCCAATTGCAGAAGTGGTTTCCTGGGCCGACATAGTAGCTGTCGTTAGAACCGTAGAGCAAAGTAAAAATAAGCCGGTAATTGATTTCAAAATTTTCATAGATCAGGTTTTAAAAGTTATTACTATAAATTTAACAATAATAACGCCACTCCTCCAAATGTTAATTTTTAAAGTATTGTTAAAAGGTTAATATCCGGATAAGGCTTTGATTGCAAGTGAATTGTAATATTTGTGAAATTTTTCCTAAAAAAATTAAATATTTTTAAAAGTGTGGAATTGTAGGATATGGTGCTATCTTTGCCACACAATTTTCTACACAATCGTGAACTTACAACAATACACCAAAGAATTTTCATATAACCTGAAATTAGCTTACCCTATTATTTTGGGTATGCTTGGCCATACACTAATAGGAATAGTCGATAATATAATGGTAGGCAAATTGGGTGCTGCCGAATTAGCTGCCGTTTCACTTGGAAACAGCTTTATTTTTATTGCAATTTCCTTAGGTATTGGTTTCTCGACAGCTATTACGCCTATCATTGCGCAGGCTGATGCAGAAAAGGATAATATAAAGATAAGGTCGGCTTTTCACCACGGTTTATTTTTGTGTGGCATCTTAGGACTCACATTGTTTGGCGTTATCGTATTGGCAAAGCCGCTAATGTATTATATGGGGCAACCAGATGAGGTTATTGCTTTGGCAAAGCCGTATATTGATTGGGTCGCTTTTTCTTTAATCCCGATGGTTATTTACCAGGGATACAAACAATTTGCAGACGGGCTTTCAATGACAAAATATTCGATGTATGCCATTATTATGGCTAATGTTGTGCACGTGGTGTTGAACTACCTGCTCATATATGGAATATGGTTTTTTCCGCGTATGGGCATTATTGGTGCGGCACTGGGAACAGTTATTTCCAGAATTATGATGGTGGTGTTTATGCACATCATTTTATCTAAAAATGAAAAGCTGACAGCCTATTTCCAAAATTTCAGTTTTCAGGAACTTAAAAAATCCATGCTTAAAAAAATCATCGGTCTTGGATTGCCTTCGGCTATGCAGATGTTTTTTGAGGTAGCACTTTTCACAGCTGCTATCTGGCTTTCGGGGTCTTTGGGTAAAATCAGCCAGGCCGCCAACCAGATTGCTTTAAGTTTGGCTTCGGCAACTTTTATGTTTGCGATGGGATTGAGCGTAACCGCCATGATTCGTGTGAGCAACCAGAAAGGATTGAAAGACTATAAAAAACTGCTGGTAGTTGCCCGTTCGATTTTTCTTCTGGCAATTATCATTGAGGTCGTATTTGCAATAGGATTTGTACTTTTCCATCAATTCTTACCGCATTTGTTCCTCAATATGGAAAACAGCGCCTTGCTTATTGACAATGAAGAAGTAATAGCTATTGCTGCCAAACTATTACTGGTGGCTGCCGTGTTCCAGATTTCAGACGGAATACAGGTAGTAGTATTAGGAGCATTAAGAGGACTGCAGGATGTAAAAGTACCAATGTATATTACATTTGCCGCCTATTGGGTAGTAGGGTTTCCGGTTTCGTACTATTTAGGAAAACATACAGACCTTAAGGCAACAGGAATCTGGATAGGTCTTCTGGCAGGTTTGACTGTTGCAGCGGTATTTTTGTATATTCGCTTTAATTATCTCACAAAAAAAATGATAAAAGAGGCTGCCGTCGAAACAGCAATCTAAAATCATAAATCTAAAATCATAAATCTAAAATCATAAATCTAAAATCATAAATCCAAACAATATGGAACTACCAAAATTTTTATTAGGCGACAATACTGATTTCCCGGATGATATCTTTGTTATCCATATGGACTATCCAAGGTTTATTATTAATCTAAAAGACGATGAAGTTGAGTTTCTGGAAGAAGCAGAAGACCTTGACGAAGGGGAATTAAATCAGGTAATGGAAGGCCTGATTACAGAAGCAAATGAGTTTTATGACAGGGAAGTGGGGAGATATGAGGAATAGTTGAGAGTGGATAGTTGAAAGTTGAAAGTGGATAGTTTTGTGAGTTTGATAAATAAATATGTTTAGTCAAATATATTTATGATAGCATCCGAAATCAAAAATCTGAAATCAAAAATCTAAAATCCCAAATTAAACTAACGAAAATACTTTTCCAACAAAACAGAAGCGGCGGCAAACGGTGAAATTTCATTGTCATGCACCGCTTTTTTATTTTCTTCAAGCAGGCTCTTTATTTCCGGATGCTCAAAGAAATGGGTTTTCAGTTGTTCATTAATTGTTTCCATTAGCCAATGCTGATTCTGGTCTTTTCTTCTTTCATTAAAATAATCGTTACCTTTTGTAAGAGTCAGATATTCTGAAATCATTTTCCAGATTTCGGCAATGCCGTCATGTGTAATAGCGCTGCAAGTGGTGACTTTAGGCTGCCAACCTGAGCTTTTTGCCGGAAACAGATGCAATGCTCTATTAAATTCGGTCTTGGCCATTTTGGCTTTTTTGATGTTGTCACCATCTGCTTTGTTGATGACTATGGCATCTGCCATTTCCATAATGCCTCTTTTGATTCCCTGAAGTTCGTCACCGGCGCCTGCAATTTTCAAAAGCAGGAAGAAATCCACCATGCTGTGAACGGCAGTTTCGCTTTGTCCTACGCCTACAGTTTCAATAATGATGGTGTCAAATCCGCAGGCTTCGCATAAAATAATGGTTTCACGCGTTTTCCTGGCCACACCACCAAGCGTTTCTCCGGAAGCCGAAGGCCTGATGTAGGCATTTTCGTCCTTGACCAGTTCTTCCATACGGGTTTTGTCGCCTAAGATACTTCCGTGTGAAATGGTACTGCTGGGATCGACTGCCAATACGGCCACTTTTTTACCGGTTGCGGTTAGATAACGGCCAAAGGCTTCAATAAAAGTACTCTTACCGACACCAGGAACTCCCGTAATCCCGATTCTGACCGAATTATTGGCATGCGGAAGACAGTCCTGGATGATTTCATTGGCTTTTTCAAGATGTTTGGGCTGTGTACTTTCCACCAAAGTTATAGCACGGCTCAACGAAATTTTATCGCCTTTTAAAATCCCGTCAATTAATTCTTGTGCTGAAGGTTGCTTCTTTCGGAATTGTATGATTTGGGCAACTGAATTTTTGCCAACGCTTTCGGGTTGGCTGATTCCTTCTTTTTCTTTTAGCGCAGATTTATGTGGACCGGATTTAGACACTATAGCAATTTTGAAAGGTAAAAGTAATGAAAACAAAAACAGTTTCAAAAAGACGAAGCTTAAAGAAACTGTTTTTGGGTATTGAATTGCGGAGTGTTAATAGGCAGCCGTGAATCGAACCTGATGATGTTTTGGGTTTTCAATTTCGTCAGCAATGACAACAGCCAAATCTTCAGCAGATAAGATGCTTCTCTGGTTTTCATCAAAAACAGGATTATCCAAACCAAGACGGTAGTTACCGGTTCTTCCGGTTGTGATTCCCTGGTGCATTTCAAAAGCCGGGCTAAAAAAGGCCCAGTCCAGCTCTTTTTCTTCTTTAAGAATGTTGAGGTAATCTCGGGCAGCACTTGCTCCGGCGTGATATTCTTTTGGAAAATCGGGAGTATCTACAGCCTGTAACCCGGGAGCTACAAAAAGGCTTCCGGCTCCTCCAATAGTAATAAATCTTTTTACACCAGAAAGCTTTACAGCTTCCTGTATCGCTTTAGAGCCTGCTATAAAATCATCATAGATATTCGGGTTGGTCCATCCGGAATTATAGGCACTTACAACGGCATCATGTCCTTTTAAGATTTGCGCCAATTCCTGAATATTGAATATGTCTGCTGCAACATATTTTACATTTTGGATGTCGGATTTTTTCCCGTTTCTTGAAATTGCTGTTATTTCATGATGACGGTTGGCCAGTTCGGCGGTAATTTTTGAGCCTACAAATCCAGTGGCTCCAATAATTGCGATTTTCATAATAGTATATGTTTTAAAAGTAATAAAAAAAGTTACAGTTTAGTTTAAAAAAATAGCTAGAACTTATCTGAGAATTCAGTCAGTGAAATCGTACCTAATTGCTTGATTATTTTATCGTTAATGTCTTCATATAGTTCGTCCAATTTTTTATTGATGTTTTTTCCAACCGGACAATCCGGATTTGGGTCATTTTTAGAATAGCCCAAAGTCACTTTTTCAAAAGTTATTTTGAAAATGTCATCAAGGTTAATCTTCGCAGGAGGTTTTAATAATTTTGTTCCGCCATTTTTTCCTTCTTTGCTTTCTACAATATTGTGTTTTTTGAGGTTGGCAATTTCTTTTCGAATCAGTACCGGATGCAGGTTCATGCTCCCTGCCAGGAATTCTGAGGAAAGATATTCGTCAGGAAACTTAGACAGAAGGGTCAGGATATGAAGCGTTATTGCAAACTTGCCGGAAATCATACTGTAATAAAATATGTTACAAATTTATAACGATTTTATTTCTTAACAAATATTTTGGCTTTTTTTTATGATTCCGGGATGACTGATAAATTGTAGGTAATGCCGTAAATTTGCACTGTTTTCATCAATCAAAAAAAACAAAAGACGGGATAGGTCTCAAACCTCCGTAATTTGAATATAAAAATGGATAGTATTATCTTGTTGTTTTTGTGCCTGCTGGTAGGATTTGTACTGCAAAGAGCTAAAAATTTTCCGGCGAATTCGCATCAGGTATTGAACCAGTTCGTGATTTATATCTCATTGCCGGCTCTGGCATTATTCTATATTCCTAAGATTGAAATAAGTTCCAAACTTTTATTTCCATTGGGAATAGCCTGGCTGGGATTTTTATTTTCTTTTCTGTTTTTTTCGGTATTGGGAAGTTATTTCAAATGGTCGAGAAAATTAGTGGGTTGCCTTATTCTGATGGGTGGTTTAGGAAATACGGCTTTTGTTGGTTTTCCCGTAATAGAGGCTTTATATGGCAAAGAAGGAATGGAAACGGCTATAATTGTAGACCAGCCCGGTACGTTCGTAGTCATGGCAACTTTAGGGATTATTGTAGCATCGCTCTATTCAAGAGGTACTCCAAATCCCAAAGAAATTGTTTCAAAAATTTTGCTTTTTCCTCCTTTTCTGGCCTTTTTTGCAGCTTTGCTGATGAATGTCTTGGATGCCGATTTTAATGAAAACCTACAATTGGTTTTTCAGCGATTAGGAAGTACGGTAACACCAATAGCGCTTGTAGCGGTAGGTTTACAGATAAAAATACAGGAAAAAAGCAGGCATTGGAATTTTTTGGTTTTGGGATTGTTTTTCAAACTGATGATTACTCCGGCATTTTTTTATGTCTTATATAAAATAATTTTTAACGGAAACGGAATCGAAACAGATGTTGCAATATTGGAGTCGGCTATGGCACCCATGATTACAGCATCAATCATTGCTTCAAATTATGGGCTCAAGCCTAAGCTGAGCAGTATGATGATTGGCATTGGTATTCCGCTTTCGTTTATAACATTGGCCTTTTGGTATTGGGTCCTAATTACTTTTTAAAAAATATGAAAGCAACAGATTTGAATTTTCAAGCTCAGGATAATAAGGAAGTAGCGCAAAAAACGGTCTATTCCATTCTTTTCTCCATAGCTTTTGCACATATGCTGAATGATTTGCTTCAGGCAGTTATTCCATCCGTTTATCCCATATTAAAAGAAAGCTATAAGCTGTCATTTACGCAGATAGGACTGATTACTTTTGCCTATCAGATGGCAGCTTCAATCCTGCAGCCGTTTGTAGGGTTTTATACAGACAAAAAGCCACAGCCTTATTCGCAGATTTACGGAATGCTTTTTACCTTATCAGGAATTATCCTGCTGTCTTATGCCTCGAATTTTTATGTTATCATACTTTCGGTAATTCTGGTAGGGATAGGTTCCTCCATTTTCCATCCGGAAGCTTCCCGAATTTCATTTCTGGCTTCAGGAGGTAAACGCGGACTGGCACAGTCGGTTTTTCAATTAGGAGGAAATGCCGGTACGGCTATAGGGCCTTTATTGGTGGCGTTGCTGGTAGTGCCAAATTCACAGCGCTATATTTTGTTTTTCGTGATAATTGCCACTCTTGCATTGTTAGTTCTGGGCAGGATTGCACGCTGGTATGACAATCATCTTACTTTAAGGGCTAAGAAAAAAATAGAAGTCGTTTTGCCGGATTTGTCAAAAAAAAGGATTGTCCTTACTGTCATCATTTTGCTGGTATTAATCTTTTCGAAGTTTTTCTACATGGCCAGCATGTCCAGCTATTTTACGTTCTATCTGATTGAAAAATTTAATGTCTCTGTTCAGGATGCCCAATTCCACCTTTTCCTGTTTTTGGCTTCCTGTGCTTTAGGAACATTGTTAGGAGGACCGTTAGGCGATAAGTTTGGTCGAAAATATGTGATCTGGTTTTCGGTTCTGGGAGCGGCTCCGTTTGCGTTATTCCTGCCTTATGCCGATTTGTTTTGGACCGGTATTTTGTCTGTGGTTATAGGAATCATCATTTCTTCTGCTTTTCCCGCAATTCTGGTATACGCACAAGAACTATTGCCTAAAAAACTGGGCATGGTTTCCGGCCTTTTTTATGGTTTTGCTTTCGGAATGGGCGGCCTTGGGTCGGCATTGTTAGGCTACACGGCAGACCATATTGGAATTGAAGCCGTATATAAAATTTGTGCTTATTTGCCACTGATTGGAATTATTGCCTTATTCCTTCCAAACCTCAAGAAGAAAAAGTAAGCTGCCTGCCATTTTTATCTTGTTAATTTTTTGTAAATTTATAGGACGTGAAACCCATAAATTACAGCTATTATGATGAAAATTTTTAGCACGGCCCAAAACAAGAATCTTTCCAATATCATGCTTTTTGTTGTGAGGGCTACGGTGAGCAGCTTTATGCTGGTGCATGGTGTGGAAAAATTTGATACGCTTTATGCAGGTGGGCCATTTGAATTTCCAGATCCTTTGGGAGTAGGCCCGGCAACATCGCTATCATTGGCGGTATTTGCCGAAGTTTTGTGTTCGGGATTGCTATTGGTCGGATTTGCAACACGCCTGGTAACGATTCCGCTGATTATCACGATGTATTTTGCGGTTTTCGTAATCCACGGATCACACGGTTTTGAAAAACAGGAACTGGGCGGATTGTATCTTCTGATTTATGTCCTTTTACTGATAACAGGAAGCGGAAAGTACTCCGTAGATCATTTTATTTATAAAAGAACCAGACCCGAAAAACCTTAATTTTATTTGAGACAAAACCTTTTTGGGCATTATAAAGCAATCAAATAAATAGTATTTTTGAATTCTTAATGATTTTGAAATTGCTATCATGAAAACCGAACTGCTTTCCAAAGAAGTAATCAGCAGGCTACAGCAAATTGTTGGCCCGTCTTTTCTTTTTTTAGATGAAGAAACCCGAAATAATTATGGGCGTGACGAAACCGAAGATTATGTCTTTCCTCCGGGTGTAGTGCTGAAACCTGCTTCTGCCGAAGAAATTTCGGCTATCCTAAAGCTGGCTAATGACTATAAAATTCCCGTAACTCCAATTGGAGGTAAAACAGGATTGAGTGGTGGTGCTTTGAGTATTCATCAGGGTATTGGACTTTCGATGGAACGTTTCAATAAAATCCTTCATATTGACGAGCAGAATCTTCAGGTTATGGTTGAGCCGGGCGTGGTAACGCAGACGCTGCAGGAAGCCGTTCTGGAAAAAGGATTGTTTTATCCGCCCGACCCGAGCAGTCGCGGTAGCTGTTTTATTGGCGGAAACGTTGCCGAAAATGCCGGTGGAGCAAGAGCTGTAAAGTATGGCGTAACCAAAGATTATGTTTTGAACCTTGAAGTGGTATTGCCAACAGGAGAGATTGTGTGGACAGGAGCGAATACGCTAAAAAATTCAACAGGCTATAATCTGACGCAATTAATGGTCGGTAGTGAAGGCACATTAGGTGTTATTACCAAAATTGTGATGAAGCTGTTGCCTAAAAATACGCATAATGTGCTAATGCTTGTTCCGTTTTTTAATTCCAGCCAGGCTTGTGAAGCAGTGGCTCAGATTTTTAAGGCCGGAATAACACCAAGCGCTCTGGAATTTATGGAGCGTGACGCTATTGACTGGACATTGCGTTTTATTGATGGTGTCAGTCTGAACATTAAAGATGAGGTTGAGGCGCATTTGTTGATTGAAGTCGATGGAAATTATCAGGACGTGCTGTTTTCTGAAGCCGAAAAAATTACAGAGGTTCTGGAACAATTTGCCATTGATGAAATTCTTTTTGCAGATTCCGAAGACCAGAAAAATGCATTATGGAAATTGAGAAGAGCGGTGGCAGAAGCCGTAAAATCGAATTCGGTTTATAAGGAAGAAGATACGGTTGTGCCACGATATGAACTTCCAAGGCTTTTGGAAGGTATAAAATCTATCGGAAATAAATATGGCTTTAAGTCGGTTTGTTATGGACATGCAGGCGATGGCAACCTCCATGTGAATATAGTCAAGGGTGATATGTCTGATGAAGACTGGAAGACTGAAATTCCGAAAGGAATCCGTGAGATTTTTGAACTGACGGTTTCGCTCAAAGGAACCTTGTCTGGCGAACATGGTATTGGCTATGTGCAGAAAAACTACATGGATATTGCTTTTTCACCAGCGCAATTGTTATTGATGAAGAACATTAAAAATTGTTTTGACCCGAATAATATCCTAAACCCTGGCAAAGTATTACCGGATTCTATATAAAAAAAGGAGCTTCATTTGAAGCTCCTTTTTTTATATGTTAGCCGATTTTGCTTTCGGCAGTAATCGGTTAGCCAGTTTTCCAATAGTAAGGCCTTGTACAATTATAGAAAATACAACTACAAAATAAGTAATCGCCACAATGATTTTTTTATGAGGGCCTTCTGCAATGGATAGTGCCAGAGCGATGGAAACACCGCCACGGAGTCCGCCCCATACCATTATTTTTATGGTTGAAGATTCAAATTTCTTTTTAAAAGGAATGATTTTCGTTGGAATCCAAATTGATATAAGTCGACAGAGTAGTACAATGAAGATACAAATCAATCCAATAGACCAGAAGCTTAGGATATTTGGGATTAACAATAACTCAAAACCGATAAAAAGGAAAAGAATAGCGTTGAGAATCTCATCAATCAATTCCCAAAATTTATTCAGGTAGTCTTTGGTAGTGGCAGACATAGCTGTCTTTTTTCCGTAATTTCCAATAATGATTCCTGCTGCAACCATGGTCAATGGTCCGGAAATATGCATGGCCTGAGCAATCAGATAACCGCCCATAACAACCGATAAGGTAATCAATACGGACACTTTATAATCGTCTACTTTTCGCATGGCTTTGCTGGACTGTATACCCAAAATCGTTCCAAGAATAAATCCACCCAAAGCTTCCCTGATGAGCAGCCATGAAACGTGAGGTAATGAGAAATCGCTTGCCGGGTCTTGTGCCAATTTTAAGATTACGGCAAAAACCACAACCGCGACACCGTCATTAAACAGAGATTCTCCCGCAATTTTTGTTTCCAGTGATTTTGGAACTTTGGCATCTTTCAGTATGCTGAGTACGGCAATAGGATCTGTAGGCGAAATCAGGGCTCCAAAAAGCAAACAGTAAATAAACGGAAGGTCTATATGGAGCAGGTCTGTAACAAAGTCCAGAATAAGTCCGATGGCCAGTGCCGATATTAATACGCTAATCGTTGAAAAAACCATGACAGGACCGCGCTGTTCACGCAAATCTTTAAGATTGACATGAATAGCACCCGCAAACAAAAGGAAGTTTAGCATGGCACCCATCAATACTTCCGTAAAATCAAATTCTGAAAACAGTTTTGAAAAGTTTGTAAATGTTTCCGGAAAAATATTACCGGTTACTACCAGAATGATGGAACTTATCATGGCAATGATCATGATTCCGATGGTGGCAGGCAGCTTTAGGAAACGGATGTTAAGATAGGCAAAAAATGATGCGAGTACGATTAGGACTGAAAAGGAGTAGTATAATTCCATAAGTTGATTTTGGCATTTTTACAAATATAAAAAACGAGAGCAAAAACAGGGGCTCATTGCAGTTTTTTGACAAAATTTTGGCAAAAAAAAAAA
>NZ_LMPW01000012.1:294826-336217 GCF_001423985.1 Flavobacterium sp. Leaf359
TGTCTCTTTTTTCAGCCTTTTTTTCTTTAGCAGTTTTTGCAGGCTCTTTTTTTACATTTTTCTTAACGTCGTGACTCTTTGCCATAGTTGTACAGTTTTAATTACTATCATTTGAACCGGACAAAAGAGGAAATTATCTTATAATCCCAGTTCGGTTTTTATTTTTTCGTCAAATAGTTGGGTAAAAATCTGCTCGTTATAAATCAGGTATTTCCATTCTTTTTTGGTGAGATTGTCTGATATGGCAATTATTTTGGCCCCGGTCTTAATGTTCATGGTCTTGATTGCCGGATCATAAGATACATTTTCAGTCTTCATTGCTTTTTTGAACATATCAATATATTCCTGAATTTCCAAATTGGGTATTGCCTCATCCCAAATAATCTGCATGGTGTTGTCATGGTTGATTACAGAAAAAAACTGGTCACCAATCTTTTTGATGTCTCCAAAAGTAAAATTAGCAGGTGCATCTACCATCTTGATTTTAAATCCTTGATTGGCCTCAAAAGGTTTTTTTAGAGATTCAAGCAGGGCTTCTTTTGGAGCTATATCATATAATTTCGGATAGATCATATCCGTCATCTGTTCGTATTGGTGGCTGACGGTATAATTATAGAATTTCTGAGCATTGGCTTTTAATGAAGCCATATTCTGAGAAAAACTCTTGACAGAAATCAATAAAAACAGAGCCAGACAGACTATTTTTTTCATTTTTTTTATTTCAAATATAAATTAAAAATCCTCTGACTGTAAGCAGTGAGAGGATTTTAGGTTTTATTTATCATTTTTACTGTGCCAGATAGTCCAATATTTTTTTGGCGATTTCTTTTTGTCCGCCATCGCTACTTAAGTAGCTTCTGTCATTCGCATTTGACAGAAAGCCTAATTCCAATAAAACGGCAGGACTTTTAGTGTTTTTTAGCAGATACATTGGTGCGGTTTTTACGCCTCTGCTTCTTAGTTTAGTGTCCGAAAGTACAGAAATCAGTTCTTCTGCATGTGCTTTTGAAGCTTCAAACCGTTCGTTTTGCTCGCTTACGTAGGCTTCTATTCCATTAGCTTCCTCGTTGGTGTTTTTATTTACGTGTAAAGAAATTACCAAATCAGGTTGCAGTTTGTTGATTTTTTCAGTTCTTTCCTGCAATGAGCTAAATTCGTCATTGTCCCGGGTTAGAATAATCTCTATTTCAGTATTCCTGTTTTGAGAAGCTATCTGTTTGGCGATATTGGAAACAATCTGTTTTTCAGAATAAAATCCATGAGTAGCGCCTATGTCTTGCCCTCCATGTCCGGCATCAATAACGATTCTTTTTTTGCTTTCAGGTGTCGTAAACGACAAGATAGAAACGAGCACGGCTGCTCCTAAAAATTTCCAGGTGTTTTTCATACGTTTTAAGTTTAGGGTTAAAGCATTAACTCTACAACGATGAATGTATGAAAATATTTGCTAAAAGAGCTATAAATTTTAAAGAAAAGGTTTTTATCTTTTATCTTTTGCCAGCATCATATGTAAAATAGGATAGGGCTTTCCACAGCCGTCCACTTCAGACGAAGCCACAGTATGAAACCCGAACTTTTCATAAAAACCTATGGCCTGTGTATTGTCACGATTGACGTCTACTTTGGTAATATTTTCATTTTCTAAAGCATGGGTAAGAAGTATTTTTCCAACACCCAGGCCACGAGCTTCGGCATGAACGAAGAGCATTTCCAGATTACCGTCTGCTGTGCCCATAAATCCAAGAATCTGCCCGTTTTCATCTTTCAGGCTTTTTAATGTTACTGCGCCCAGATATTGTGGGATGAGGTTTTTATAAAATTCAAAATCTTCCTCTATAAGAAAGTCATGTGTGGCTTTTACAGACGATTCCCAAACGGAGAGTATTTTTCCATATTCCGGTTCGCTTACATTGTCCAGGGTATAGTTTGAGAGTGGCATTTTGCTTTTATGTATATTTTGTAAAACTATAATTTTAATATCTCGTCTGCCTTTTTGCAACGAATGTTCAATTCTTCACACAATTCCTTGATACGTGGCACGTCCTCTCCGTAAACAAGCATTAGCTGTATAGTATCGGCATAGCTGTCGCCAATTTCAATAAGTTCCAGTTCCGGAAATTCTTTCTGAAGTTCTGAAGAAACCCATTCGATATAATCTGCCGCGTTCAGTTTTTTTTCATACGGATAGGGAGGAAGTGCACCATCGAGTTCGTCAACAATCAATTCATGGATTTCATCAATTTTATCACCCACAATCATAAATTCGCCAATTTCGTTTGAAACGGCAAACTGTATGACACCGTCAGGGTCGGCTTCCAGAAGCCATTCAGCCTCGTTTTCTATGAGATATTGTTCCGGATTATCGACAGCCAGTTGCAAGTTCTCCCAAATTTCGTTTTCGTTTTCTATGTCAAAATCGGCTAATAGCAGATTGATGAGTTCTTTTATTTTTTTCATCTATTCTATTTTTTTTACTACGTTATCAATATCGTCAACAAACAGGCTGATGATTATTTTGTTATTTGGAAAAGATTTTTGAACATCTGATCTTAGGTTAGTGAATGCCTGTATAACTGGATATTGCGATGTAGCGCCATCTTCGACAGAAATATATATATCGTAGCTGTTTTCTATCTTTTTTACTAAAGCGTATCTCGTTGACGCATCGTCAAAAAAAGCAGCATTTTTCAAGGCTTGAGCCACATTGTTAACTTCTCTTTCAGTAATACTCTGGTCATAGACAACTTCATTGTGGGTTAGGCCATATGTTTTTGATTGAAGCTGTACATCTTCTCCAAAAACTAAAAAGCCTATAATAATTGGAACCATTAGAACCACTATCCCTATAACAGAAACTGCTATTGTCCTCCACCAGTTAAATAATTTTCCTCCAAGGCTAATATGTGGTTTTCGACATTTTTTTCTTGAAAAAATTGAACAAGAATATAGGCAATAGCTGAATAGGCTATAGGAAAGATTCGACTTGGGGCATCCGGTAATAAAAAAATAATCCCTAAAATGACACTTGTAACTATTATAGTATAAATCCAGGTTTTTTTTGCTTTTTCTGGCTCATTGAAAGCTTTGAAGTTTTCGGCCATCATATAGCCGGTTACTAAAGGCCCACCAAGGAATGTGCCTGTCCAAATCATTTTATTTTTATAAACTTTTTCTTTTGGTATTTCTAAATCTTCCAGCGTTTGTGTCATATTTGTTAGATAAGTTTTCTAATGTGGCGAAGTTATAAAAAATTATTGCCCGAAAAAGGATTGTTTCAGATTGTTATAACTGTTTTGAATGCAGAAACAGAATAGCCTTTTTATTCTATAATGCCGCGCCATTGTCTGGAAATGATGGTGTATAGACATTTTCTGTGGATATTATAGAAGGTCTGTGATTTTGTAAATCCATTTCTTTAATTCTTATGACTGTGGTGTCGTCTACTTTTGCAAGGTTTTCCAATAATATCTCCGTTTTCGTCTTTACATCAGCTTTTTGCATTAATGGCTGCTTTTGTATAGGAGTAAAAGGGATTTTATTTCCTGTAAAGCATGGCACCACTGTTATGTATGTACATAAAATGAGTGTAAGCCTGGATAGGAAATTAATTCTTAACATGATGTTTTTGTTGAAGCTTCTAGTTATTATAATGGGGCGTAGACTTGGGCTAATCTGAAACAAAGTTTTTTATTAATCGTAAATTATCCTAGCGCAAAGTAATAAGTGGTAGCTATAGCGGATAAGTGGTAAAATGCAAGAGTAAGTGATTTGAGAGTAGTAAAAATAGAAAGGGATAATAAGGTTGAAAGTCGAAAGTCGAAAGTTGAAGTCCAAAGGTTGAAAGCTAAAAAGTCAAAAGGTCATAAGGCTGGGTGCTTATTTACTCGAGTTTTCTTCGATTTCTTGTAGATAGGTAAGAAGAAAATAAAAATCTTCGATAATGGTTTGGAAGTTATCGGGTAGTATTAGATTTTTTTGGTTGAGGTAGTTGAATAGTATATAATTCAGGCTTTTTTGTAAGCTGTTAGGTGTGGTAAATTCGAAAAGATTTATGTGGCTTTGGTCTGCTGTTTTCATGTGTAATTATTTGAAAACAAAGGTGAGATATTATTTTTAAAATGTTGTCATATAGTAGGTTGACAGGAAGTGATTTGCTGAAAAAAGAAAACGCTAAAGAGAGTTTTACCGTTTGTGATTTATTTATTTTTTTAAGGTTTTGTGTTGTTTGGTAAGATAAAATTTCTTGGAACATAAACGTGAATTTACTACAAGATTCGCAATCTTGCCAAACGAGTGTTGTAAGCAGCCCGAATTAATTTTCATCATTTAATTTCTCCCACCATCTAGAATAAAACATTTTCTTTGATTTTTCCCATTCTAACTTTATCATTTGACTTGTATGAGTTGCAAGCCGATTAAATTCTTGTGAGACTAACTCTTCCTTTTCTTTTAAGCCTTTAGTTTCATGCATCATAATTTCTTTTATTCGGTCTAAGTCTTCGTCAATAGCATTGTGTAATACTTCATTTAGATTGAGATTGATTCTTATTTTGTTTTCAAAAATATGAGCTTTAACCGTTGCTTCGTAATATTTGTTAAAATATTCTGTTTCATTATCTTCACCTTTTTTCGCATGCAGATCATAAGCAAACAAGCATTCGTTGGAAAAAGCTATAAATTCACTAACATTTGTTTTAAATTCTTCGATCCACTTTATTCGAGCACTTGATATCACATTTGCTTTTACTTGATACAAGGCAATTAAACCAGCTAAAAGTGCGAGAAAAGTTGCAAATCCAACTTTTAATATCTCGGGAGAAATAAGTTCTCGCCAAGTAATATGGTACAGAATTAAAAAGGATGTTAAAACACCCAAAAGAAAACCGAGAATTATTTTGTTCATATTTTAGATAATTTGTATGTCATATTCGTGATGGTTTGCTTATAACACATGGATTTGCCAACTTCCAAGTACGAAAATTATAATTGTTTGAAAGTATTTGTATTATAAATCGTATCAAATATAAAAAATCCTCAACTGCAATCTACAATTGAGGATTTTTATTTCTATATAATCTGCCGGCTACAAATTTTCTGCAACAAAATTCTGGGAGTATTCCTTTATGCTTTGCCTTATTGTTCTAAACTGTGCTGTAATTTCGTGGTCTGTACCCACAGCTTTTGCCGGGTCAGGAAAATTGTGATGGAATTTTTTTGCTTTGGAGAGGAAGATTGGGCAACTTTCATTGGCATTGTCACAAACGGTGATTATAAAGTCAAAGTTGATGTGGCTGTATTCGTCGATGTGGTTGGAAGTATGGGCAGAAATATCAATACCGTCTTCTTTCATGATGGCGATAGCGTTTGGGTTTACGCCATGGGTTTCGATTCCGGCACTATAAATTTCAGCTTTGTTACCGGCAAAATACCTTAGATAGCCTTCGGCCATCTGGCTTCGGCAACTGTTTCCTGTGCAGAGCACGAGTATTTTTTTTGTCATAAGTTTAAACTAATAGCCAGATGATGTTGATGATGCAGAATTTTGCGTCGAAACCAAAAATTAATTGCAACACTATTACTGACGTGGTGATGATTATGGGCTTTTTATATTTGATAAGCTTTTGTTTCATATTATTAACAGCAGCCCGAATTGGGTGAACAGCCTGAGCTGTTTGCACGCAGGTCAGATAAATTAAGCTTTTGTTTTTCTGATGGAATACCACAGGCATCCTGTGCCAGGCAGGCCGTAGTTTTGTTTTTCAATACAAATGTTTTTTGGTTAAACTCCAGGTCATATTTGCCAATGGTGGTGCTTTGGTATTCTACTTCAATTTCAAAATCTCCAATGCCCAGTTTTTCTTCCGAAAGTTTAATGATGGTAAGCAGTTTATCTGGTTTTAGCCGGTGTTCGTAATCGTCTGCATTCCAAAGTTGAAAGTTGACGACTTTTTCTGTTCGGATAGTACCGCCACAGTCGATAAAATTTTTAGTAATCATACCTACTTCGGTAACATGAAAATGTTCCGGTACAAATGTTCCGTCTTCTAATTGGAATTCTACATTTTCGAGAGTGGGAAGAATTTGTTTTACTTCTGATAGTTTCATAGTTTTATTTATTTGTTTAATGCAATATTGCGATATAGATTAACAAAAAAATGCCTAACAGCATTTTGATTTTGTGACGGTTTGCACAATTTGAGAAAAGTAGGTGTTTAGAATCTCAATTGTTTTTTCATCGATGCAATAGCAGATTGTGTTTCCTTCAATGCTTCCTTTGATGATTCCGGCATTTTTTAATTCTTTCAAATGTTGCGAAACCGTTGGTTGCGCCAAAGGAAGCTCATTGACAATGTCGCCACAAATGCATTCATTTACTTTTGCCAGATATTCAATAATGGCAATTCTTGCGGGGTGTCCCAATGCTTTGGCTATGGTAGCTATTTGATTTTGCTTGTCTGTAAAATGTTCTGTTTTAGTTGCTCCCATTTTTTATAATTTAATATTGCAATATTACGATAAATAATTTCTGAAAATATATTTTTTTACTTTTTTTTAAAAGAGGTTTTAATGAGTGAGATGTTTCCCAAACGACATTTAATAATTATGAGAAAGTTTATAATACCCCAAGAAAACACAATGAGTTATATTCAATAATTTTTTCCTTTTTACACATGAGATACACAACTTAAAAGCTCAGAGCCTTAATAGCTATCAAATAAATCCCAATTGCTTCATAATACTCGTTCTGTCATAGGCCTGTGTATGTCCTGCAATTTTTCCATCTTGGATATGATAAAACGTCATGCCTTGTGCTTCTATCTTTCTGTTCGTTGCAGGCCATTCGCCTATTTGGGCGGTATTTGTTCCGGTCATAATCCAGGTGATGGCGACCACATTGCCGTCTGATATGGCCGTCCTGATGTCGAAATGAATATCAGGAAATGGACCAAAGGTATGATGCAGTCGTGTTGCAAATTCGTCATGGTTCAACGTTTTGCCTTCCCAGGGGTCTGCATTGTCAAGGTGTATGGTGTATTCCGGCGCCAGATATTTAGGGATGTCTTCCAATTTTTTTTCGTTCCAGATACGTTGCATGAATTCCCGTATCAATGTTTCGTTTGCCATTCTTATTGTCTGTTTTTACGCTCTATCTGAGCAATTAATAATTTAAAAATTTATCAAATATAGCCTCCTTACGAATCTTGCCAAAATATTTTTACGAGAATTAAAATGTTGCTATCTTGCCGCGCATTTTTAACAAACTAACTAAAAAAACGAACTAATGAAAACTAAAATTACAGCCTTTGCAACGCTGTTTCTATTTGTCCTTTTGATGGGATGTTCCGGCGGAGATGATGGCGGTTCAAATTGCGGAAAAGTAGAATCGGTTACTTTTTCTACTACCCCGGTTGCGGTAACGCTTTACTTTACTGGCGGTACTAATGCCAATTCTTTTAAGGTAGAATATGGTCCTACCGGATTCAGACAAGGAACAGGAACATCTGTAGTAACTTCAAATACCCAGATCGAAGTTACCGGACTGGTTCCTTCTACAACTTATGATTTTTATATTACCGGAATTTGTAGCGACACAGAAAACAGCACCCCTTATAAACTTTCAAGTGTTACAACACAAGCCAGTCAATGTACAGGAACTACCTCAGTACAGTTTGGTCAATTATATCCGAATGAGATTGACCTTCAATTTACCTATTCAGGCGGATATGCAGAATATTACGAAGTGGAATATGGACCGGTAGGATTTACTTTAGGAACCGGAACCAAAGCAACTACTTCTTTCGGAACCTCTTCAAAAACTCTAACAGGAATTCAGGCTTCAACAACCTACGATTTTTATGTACGTTCTTATTGTGCATCGGGTGAAAAGACTCCTTTTGTCAAATTCAGCTATACAACAATGAATGGATGTCCGAAACCTACTAATTTGTCAAGTTGGATTGTTTCAGGAAGTTGTAATAGTGGTACCGCAACCAGAGCTTTTTCATGGAGCTATTTAGCTGGTACGCCACAAAGTTATACGATTTCTATCGTTCAGGGAGCTACTGATAATCCTGCTGAAGGAAATACTTTTGTTACTTCTACAACCGGCATATCTATTTCAAATATGTTCTGTAATTGGAGGGCTTTTTATGTAAGAGCCAATTGTACAGGCAATGACAGCAGTGAATGGGCTGGTCCGTATTTCTTTTAAGAAAATTTTAAAAAAATAATAAATAAAAAAGCGGGCTTCCTTTAAAGGAAGCCCGCTTTTTTATTTATGCAAAACTTGCGTATTATTTTTTAGGAATAAACATTTCCGGATTATTCATAACCATCCATATCGCCATACCAAAAATGATCATCATGTAAATTACAATTCCTATTCCTAAGGCTAATAGTACTTTAAGAATAATATCACCGATGCTTTTTTGTGTATAATATTCCTTATAAAACCATACCATAATAAACGGATAAGCAAGGAACGTTGAGAGTGAGGTGAAAGTCACAAACATAGTAGGCGTATCTTTTAACAGGTATAAGATTGGAAAGAAAACAACAATGGAAAGGATAGTATAGTAAACCAAAGTATAGGTGTTCATAATTACATGTTCGTAATAATTCTCTCCCCATTTTTTGAATACCAGTGCTGTTACAATCGAAGCCAACGGAATTAATAGTAACATGATTATTGAGCTATAGGATGACAATATAGACATTGCATCATGCATTCCCAGCATAGGTAATTTCTGTTCTCCATAGATTTGTTGCATGTACTTTTCCATTATTACATCTGACTTGATGACTTTAAAGGAAAGGAAGGCAGAAATACCGCTCAATACAAAGGCCAGTAGAATAGGTTTGTAATGGTTAACCCTATCGCCATCGATAAATTTTTTTGCAGTTTTTCCAGGGTTTCTGGCAACATTTTTTAAGGAATAGAAAAAACCTTTATTGGTATGTACGGCCAGATATTGCACTTCATCAATCAGGTATTTACGGTCAATCCTTTTGTATTTTTTTTGTCCGCAGTTGCTGCAAAAATTTTCAGTTATAGGACGGCTGCAGTTCAGGCAATTGTTTTCCATTTTTATAAAATATGTTGGAAGTTATTATTTGGAGTTTCGCGATTTGATTTCTGTATTAAGTTGGCCAAAGCGAATATAATTTGGAAGCATCGTTAGCATACAACCCGGAATAATGGCAATAAGTGCATAATTCTTACTCTTGATAGCCACGAAAAAAAGTCCGGCACATGCTATAAGCATTACGATACTGAATGCAATCAGGACACTTTTTAGTGTATTTTTTTGTTTGTACAGTTCTTCCAGGGTTAATTCAGAGAGTTTGTTGGTTTTCATAAGATTGGAATGTTGTTTTTGCATTATGTTAAAAACATGCCAAATATAATAAATCCCCAATTGCAATTGCTAGTGGGGATTATTATTTCTAAATTAAATGGATTAGTATCGATAGCAATTATATCGTTCGACAAATATGCCAAAAAGAAAAAGACTACCTTTTTTGGTAGTCTTTTTCTATATTTATTTATTAATGCCCATTGAAACAGTATGTCATGTAGCGATTCACAAAATACGATCAAGAGTTTTTATTGTTTATTTAAAACATTATTTCCCATATTTCTGTTCGTACTGAGCAGGAGTCAAATACTTAGTGTCAGAAATTTTATTTACTTTATTTGAAGTAAATAAAGTTGTCAAAACCAATACTATTCCAGAAACAAATAGCAATAAACTTTTTTTAGTTATTAAATTTTTCATGGCTTATAAATTTTAGATGTTTATAGCTATAAAAATAAAAAAAATATTTTAAATGTAAAATAAATAGGATTACCTACCTATTTTTGAGTAACTTATTAGTTTCTGTAATTAAATCCTTCATCAATTCATCAGCCTTATGATATTTTAAGGTTGCAGTGTTTTGTCCAGACCAAAAGTTGATCATGTCTGTTCTTCCTTGTGCCAGAGCAGCTATTCTTAAAGGCGCTATCAATTTGGTTTGTAAAGGAAAAGGTAATACTTCAGTTTCAAATTTTACTTCGTCAGCTATTTTGTTGGCAACCATTCTGCCCATTCTTCCTGTGAGTGATTTTGAAAGAACTGTATGTTTTGGACAGCCGGAAAGCAATACCTCTTTATGTAGAGGAGTAGCGCCTGATTCGTCAGTAACAAGGAAAGCAGTGCCTAACTGAACAGCATCTGCTCCCAGCATCAGTGCCGCGGCAATACCTTTGGCATCTGTAATTCCTCCGGCAGCAATGATAGGTGTAATTGTTTTTGCTTTTAGTTGCTGAATAAGTGTAAAGAGTCCGGTCTGAGAATCCTGAGCCGGTCTAAGAAAAGATGGACGATGGCCTCCGGCCTCAAATCCGGAAGCTACAATGGCATCAACTCTGGCTTCTTCTAATGCCAATGCTTCATCGAGTGTTGTTGCTGCACCTATTGTTTTGATGCCCAGCCTGCGTGCTTCTGCAAGAATTTCTTGGGAAGGTATGCCAAATATAAAACTAAACACAGCCGGGCGAATTTCAAACAAAACTTCTACCTGTTTTTCAAATTTGGAAGGAATGTCTGTTGATAATTCCGGCAATGGAATATTCAATTCGTCAAAATAAGGCTTAAATAGTGCCTTTACCTTGTCTAAAGATTCTTTTGGATAATCAGCCAGACTTTTATCTACATCAGATACCCATAAATTAATATTATAAGGCTTATCGGTTTTTGTTTTTATGGCTTTTCCAGCTTCTCTAATCTCTTCAGGAGATAGAGTATAGGCTCCAAAGCTCCCTAATCCGCCTGCATTGGAAACGGTGGCAAGAAGTTCTGCAGTCGAAAAACCACCACCCATAGGACCTTGCAATATCGGGTATTGGATGCCTAGTAATTCTGTTATTTTGGTTTTATTCCACATGATTTATTCCTTTACGTGTGTCAATAGTTTGTTAACGATAACCCATTTTCCGTCAATCAAAGACAGGCTGAGCAGGTCGTAATAATTGTATTCAAAAATAGGAACGTGGGTTTTCGCAACGGCAATAGTGTTGATGACTTCTATGGATATTATTTCCATACCAAATTTGGCTCCCAATTCATTCGGACTTTTGCGGTTTTTTACACCTTCTAAATACTGTTCCAGTGTTTTAAAATAGAGTTCGCCATTTATATCGCCCGATAAAAATGCCATCGGGTGGAAAACACTTCGGAGTAAATTGATGTCACCTACAAAAATACCATTAAAATAATCTTCCAGTACGAAAGTTATCAGTTTTCTGCCTTCGTTTATATTTCTCATCTTTTCTATTTTTAGTGATTAAGCGATGCGATGTCCGGCTACATGACCGCCATCCAGATTGATGATTTCTCCGGTTACAAAATTACTTTCAGCAAGATATAAGGCCAGTTCTGCTACGTCTTGTGTTTCGCCAATACGGTTGAGCAGATGTAATCCTGCCAGATGATCAGCATCAGCAACTCCTATTTTTGATTGCAATGGACTTCGTATTATCCCTGGCGCTATAGTATTGACACGAATATTATTTCTTCCAAATTCAGCAGCAAGCTGTTTCGTAAGTGCATGAATGCCACCTTTGCTTGAAATGGGGGCGGTTGCCGGAAAACCGTCAATGGCATGGTCAACCAATACGGTACCGATGTTAATAATAGCTCCTCCGTTTTGAGTAAGCATTTGCCTGATGGCGGCCTGACTTGTAAAAAAAGTTCCTTTCAGGTTGATGTCTAAAAAACGGTCTAAATCTTTTTCTTCCACTTCCAGGAAAGGTTTGGGTTGGAAAACTCCGGCATTATTTATCAAAACATCTGCACTTCCAAAGTGTTTGATCGCTGTTTCGATAAGTTGTTTTCCTACCGATATATCGCTTATATCTCCCGTTACAGAAACGAGACTTTCTTTATGTCCCAATTTTTTTTGAGCATTTTCAAGATTGGCTGCATTCGCAGAATTGATTACCACATTATATCCTTTTTCTAAAAATAACTTTGCTATAGATTTTCCAATTCCGGTTGATGCACCTGTTATTATTGCTGTTTTTGTTTTCATTGTTACTGATTTAAGAATTGTTTTTTTGTGCTGTTATACCTTTTTCACGGAGAACCGAAACTTGTTCTCCGGCAAAGCCCCAATTGTCAAGTTCTATTTCCTGTAGGACTATATGAGTAAGATTGGGGTCTTTGCCTAATATATCGCTCATGAGATTTGTTACGCCGGCAATCAATTGCTGTTTCTTTTCTCGTGTAACGCCTTCGCGGGTTACTTCAATTTTTACATAGGGCATGGTCTTGTACTTTAAATAGTTATTAATTTATAGTACAAAGGAAAGAAGGAATTTTAGGAAGGATGAGTGACATAGGTCACATTCCGTAGCAGGCTATTTTGAAGAATTGTACAACCTGCTCAGGGTTTCTCTTGAAACACCCAGATAGGCCGCAATCAGATGCTTCGGAACCATATTATAGAGGGCAGGGTAGAGTGCCAGGAGTTCTTCATATCGGGTCTTGGCATCGTTATTCATGAAAGAAAGAAGTCTTTTTTGAGCTGCGACATAACCTTTATTGGTTCGCCATCTGAAAAAATATTCGGCCTGGTGCAATTCACTGCATAATTTCTCTCTGGCTTCATTAGTAATTGAAAGGACTTCAGCGTCTGAAATACAGTCAATAGTGATGGTGGCTTTGGTTTTGTTGTATAAAGCGGCATAGTCTGACGTCCACCAGGTAGGCATCGTAAATTGAAGGATATGCATTTTTATGTTGTCGTTCATGAAAAACGTTTTCAGGCAGCCGGAAAGGACAAAATATTCTTTGTCAACATCGTCACCCTCGTTGACAATAACCTGACCTTTTTTAAAAGATTCAGCTTTGAAATGCGAAAAGAAATGTTCAAACTCCTCTTCTGATAAGGAAGCAGTTTTTGCAATATGCTGTTTTAAGATTTCCTTGCCTTCCATTTTAATATGTTTATTATGGATATGACCTTTGTTTTTGAAATTGCTATACTATTGTTCTTTTATTGTATCCAATAAATCATCCAGTTGGCTGAAACGGCTTTCCCAGATTTTTTTGAACTGTTCGAGCCATTTGTCTATTTCTTTCATCTTGTCGATTTCAAGCTGGTAATAAATTTCCCTGCCTTGATGTTCTGGTTTTACCAATTCGCATTCAGCCAATATTTTAAGATGTTTTGAGACAGCCTGACGTGTAGTGTCAAAATGTTCTGCCAGGGCATTGGGGGTCATGGGCTGTAAAGCAATCATGGCGATAATGGCTCGTCTTGTGGGGTCAGCAATAGCCTGGAAAATATCTCTTCTCATTATTGTCTTAATTTGATAATCAGTAGAAGCAACTAATTGGTTGCAAATTTAAATGCAACTTTTCGGTATCACAAATGTTTTAATGTTTATTTTAATGAATGGTTATGGTTAGCGGGTAAATAATTGAGCAAAAGCACTAATGTGTTCGTCAGGATCTAAAAAATAACACACCCTGTCTCTCGGGTTTTTGTTTTTAATGGGTTGCTCTGTTGGTCAGTCGTCTATAGAGGTGATTTGTATCAGCCGGATTGTTTCATGGTTTAATTATTATAATGAAACTATGACTTAAAAAACTCGCCAAAATGCCATAATATGCCCGACGGGTCATGAAGAAAACACTCTCTACCCCAATCGTGATTGCGGATAGGAACGAGTTTTGCATTTTTGTATTTTGAAGTAAGGTCTAAGGACAAAAGATTGTCCCAACAGGCCTGTACATCTTCTACTTCTAAAAAAATCATCGTATTGTCTATCCAATCTTTTACGTAAGCATCCTGCAAGTAAAACCCTAAACCTTCCTGTGTTTTGAAAAAAGACATATTAGGAAACAATACGACTTCTTCAAAACCTAAATCCTTGTAAAAGCTACGGGATATTTCAAAATTTTCAGCTCCGATGAACGGACGAATTGAAGTAGTTTTAATTTTCATGACTTTCTTTTTCTATAAATTTAGTGAAATTCTTTGCATTTGTCAGAAGAAGATAACCAATTATGATTTTTATAAAATGATAAATAAGCCATCCTGTTTGCGGATAATCTTTCAAAAGTTCTTTCTGTTGCAAAAAGGTGATTAGGGTTGAACAAAAACTTGGCAGGCTTTCTATCAATATTAATGCGCCTATTATAATTATTGAAATAGTTAGGACAGTTGTGCTTTTGATTGTAATATCTATTCTTTCTTCTTTGAAATTATCTTTGAGTTTTAGCCTCTCAATAATCCAGCCTGTTTTAAAAAGGAATAGCCATATTATAATTACCAAAATAATGATAGTCGTACAAGACATTACTAAAAGTAATAACAAGCTTTGAAAATCAATACTTCCATTGATAGAAGAAATCATTGAAAAAAATTGAGGGACTACAGAAATGCAACTAAATAATAACCATAATCCTATGGTTTTAAGGAGCAATTTCCAAAACGTGTCAATTAGCATATTTTTATTTTTTAAGTTAAAGATTGTTTATTTTGAAAATCTTTCCAAGCCTTCAGATAAAGAAGAGAGAAAATAAATCTGTCCCATTTTATTACTTTCAAAAATAAAATCTTTCAGGCTTTTACTCTCATATTTGCTGAAATCTCCCACAATGACAAGACGGACACGATAGGTTGAAAATTTTTGGAGTATTTCGCCCGCAATTCCTGTTTTCAGGTCAAAAAAAGCCGAAGTGATGTTTTTCTCATAGATTATGATTTTGTCAAAACCCTGATAATACAAATTGCCAAGCAAATCCAGTCCGTCATCTGAGGTTTTGATTATTTCACCATCTGAAATTATTTCGGCTATGTGGGTGTCTTTTAAGGTATGCGTTTTTATTTTCATAATCATGAGGATGTTTTCCAAATATAAAAAAATCCCTGACTGAAATTTACATTCGGAGATTTTTATCTTCTATAAACCTAAAATCAAAAATCTCAAATCAAAAATTATTAACTCAAAGCCTTTACAAGCCCATAACTATCCTCCAACAAACGATAGCGAATAATTAAGCCATTCTCAATCGTGAAATGTATAGAAAATAAACTTTCATATGTTTTTCCGGTTTTGGTCATTCGGGAAGAAAATTCACCTGTTACTACGGCATGATTATCTTCTGCCAAAATGTGGTCGATTTTAGCACCTAAAGGTTCTGTGTTAGCCCATAATAATTCAAAAAAGGCTTTAACTTCTTTTTTAGTGCTTTTCTTTCCGAGCCAGGGAGCCACTTCTTCATTTCCCGGCACCAACCAGTCTACATTTTCAGGAAAGTAAGTCAGTAGTTTTTCTAAATCTCTTTGGCCAAGCGCTCCAAGATAGTTTTGGATTGTGTGTAATGTTTCTTGTGTAGTGGTAGAATCCATAATAGTAGATAGCAATTTTATATCCATCAAATATAAAAAATCCCCGACTGCAATTTGCAATCGGGGATTTATATTCTAAAGTCTAAGTTTTTAGTCTAAGGTCAAAAGTCTAAAGTCGAAAGTCTCAAATCTGAAATCTAAAACCTCAAATCTAAAATTTACTCATTCACTATAACCCATTCACCAGAAGCCAAAAGACTTTCTGCCTTTTTGTATTTCATAGTTTCGGTTTTGCCACTCATGACATGCTTCACGGTAACATTGTCGTTACGGTTGATTTTTGGCATATCACGTACGATAGTTTCCGTCACCTGAGGTCTCTGTGTTTGTCCGGCTTCACGGTTTGCAGCAGCAGCTTCGTCAGTATTTGGAATCTCGTCTTTTGAAGTCTTGTAGTTTTCTTTTGGACGGGCAACTTCTCTTGCTTCGTGGATTTCAGGATTGTTCTGTTGTGGCAGGTCTCCTTTGAATAAGAAAGAGATTACTTCTTTATTGACATTGTCAATCATGTTTTTAAACAGGTTGAAAGCTTCGAACTTGTAAATCAATAAAGGGTCTTTTTGTTCGTGTACTGCTAACTGAACAGACTGTTTCAATTCGTCCATTTTGCGCAGGTGCTTTTTCCAGGCTTCATCAACAATTGCAAGCGTGATGTTTTTCTCGAAATCGCTTATCAATTGAGCTCCTTCCGTTTCGTATGCCTTTTTCAGGTCGGTTACGACATTAAGGGTTTTGATTCCATCAGTAAACGGAACAACGATTCTTTCGAACTGGTTGCTTTCGTTTTCAAAAACATTCTTGATGATAGGGTAGGCTTCTCTTGCACTTCTTGCGGTTTTTTCATTATAGAATTCCAAAGCCGACTTGTATACTTTTCCTGTCAGTTCCTGAGCTGAAATTTTTGCGAAATCAGCTTCGTTTACCGGAGAGGTAATAGAGAAATAGCGAATCAATTCGAATTCGAAGTTTTTGAAATCATTAGACGCTTTGTTCGCCTCAACAATCACTTCGCAAGTGTCATACATCATGTTGGCAATATCCACTTTCAGACGCTCTCCGTGCAAAGCATGGCGACGACGCTTGTAAACTACTTCACGTTGGGCGTTCATAACGTCATCATATTCCAAAAGACGCTTACGTACACCAAAGTTGTTTTCTTCTACTTTTTTCTGTGCTCTTTCGATAGATTTTGTCATCATAGAGTGTTGGATTACTTCGCCTTCTTTTAAACCAAGTCTGTCCATAACTTTAGCAACTCTTTCTGAACCGAATAAACGCATCAGGTTATCTTCAAGAGAAACATAGAATTGTGAGCTACCCACATCTCCCTGACGTCCGGCACGACCTCTCAACTGACGGTCAACACGACGCGAATCGTGACGCTCCGTACCAACAATGGCTAAACCACCGGCAGCTTTTACTTCTGGAGAAAGCTTGATATCCGTTCCACGACCTGCCATGTTGGTAGCAATGGTTACAACTCCGGCTTTACCAGCTTCTTCAACGATTTGCGCTTCCTGCTTGTGCATTTTAGCGTTAAGTACGTTGTGAGGAATGTTTCTCATCTTGAGCATACGGCTCAATAATTCTGATATTTCAACAGAAGTAGTACCAATCAATACCGGTCTTCCGGCAGCAGAAAGCTGGGTAACATCTTCAATTACCGCATTGAATTTTTCACGGGTACTTCTGTAAATTAAATCTTCTTTGTCTTTTCTGGCGATTGGCTTGTTGGTTGGGATTTCAACAACATCCAATTTGTAGATTTCCCATAATTCGCCTGCTTCCGTAACTGCCGTACCGGTCATACCTGCCAGTTTACTGTACATTCTGAAATAGTTCTGTAATGTAATGGTAGCAAATGTTTGGGTAGCCGCTTCGATTTTTACGTTTTCTTTTGCTTCGATTGCCTGGTGCAATCCGTCAGAATAACGACGTCCGTCCATAATACGTCCGGTCTGTTCGTCAACAATCAATACTTTGTTGTCGATGATAACATATTCTGTATCTTTTTCAAAAAGGGTATAAGCTTTCAAAAGCTGCGTTAAAGTGTGGATACGCTCGCTTTTTACGCTGAAATCCTGAAAAAGTTTTTCTTTTTCTTCGGCTTCAGCATCTTTGTCAAGATTCATTTTTTCGATTCTTGCAATTTCAGTTCCGATGTCAGGCAGAATGAAGAAATCATTGTCAGTGTCTCCGGAAAGGAATTTGATTCCATTATCTGTCAATTCAACCTGATTGTTTTTTTCTTCAATCACGAAATACAAAGCTTCATCAATCTTGTGCATTTCGCGGTTGTTATCCTGCATGTAGTGGTTTTCAGTTTTTTGAAGCAGTTGTTTTACCCCTTCTTCACTCAAAAACTTGATTAAAGCTTTATTTTTTGGTAAGCTTCGGTAAGCTCTTAGTAATAAAAATCCGGCTTCTTTAGTATTGCCTTCTTTTAATTGTTTTTTAGATTCTGCTAAAAACCCGTTTGCTAACTGTCTTTGTAAGTTTACCAGATTTTCAACTTTTGGCTTTAGTTCGTTGAACTCGTGACGATCACCTTGAGGAACCGGACCTGAAATAATCAACGGAGTTCTGGCGTCATCTACCAAAACCGAATCGACCTCATCGACAATTGCGTAATTATGTTTTCTCTGTACCAGTTCTTCCGGAGTATGAGCCATATTGTCTCTCAAATAATCGAAACCAAATTCGTTATTTGTTCCATAAGTAATATCAGCATTATAGGCCTTTCTTCTTCCTTCAGAGTTTGGCTGGTAATTATCAATACATTCTACCGTAAGTCCGTGGAATTCGAAAAGAGGCGCTTTCCATGCGCTATCACGTTTTGCAAGGTAGTCGTTCACGGTTACAAGGTGAACACCATTTCCTGTAAGTGCATTCAGGTATAACGGAAGCGTAGCAACCAATGTTTTACCTTCACCCGTTTGCATTTCGGCAATCTTACCCTGGTGAAGTACGGCTCCTCCAATTAATTGAACGTCGTAGTGAATCATGTCCCAGGTAATTTCTTTTCCTGCGGCATTCCAGCTATTAGCCCATATTGCATTATCGCCTTCGATAGTGATATAGCTTTTCGTAGCAGAAAGTTCCAGATCTTTTGGTGTTGCCTTTACTGTTACATGCGTATTCTCTTTAAATCGTCTGGCTGTTTCTTTTACAACGGCAAAAGCTTCAGGAAGGATTTCCATCAAGGTCTTTTCGGAAATATCGTAAGCTTCTTTTTCCAAAGTATCGATTGAAGCATAGATGTCTTCTCGGGCATCAATGTCTTGTGTTTTCTCTACTTCGAGTTTGTAAGAGGCAATTTTTGCATCTTTCTCAGCTCGTGCTTCCTTAATTCTCTCCTTGAAGTAAATAGTTTTTGCTCTTAATTCGTCGTGCGAAAGAGCAGCTAATGTTTCTTCGTGTGCTTTTATCTTCGCGATAATCGGCATGATGGCTTTTACATCCTTTTCCGATTTATCACCTACAAAAGCTTTTAATATGCTGTTGATGAAACTCATGGGTTGTTATATTTCTATTTATAAAATGTTGCAAATTTAAGCAAAAAAAAAGCCTCTATTGAGACTTTTTCATTGTGTTTATTATTTTTAATACTCATCCTCGTTCCAAAGATAATCTTCGTCAGTTGGATAGTCAGGCCATATCTCTTCCATTGATTCGTAGATCTCACCTTCGTCTTCTATGGACTGAAGGTTTTCCACTACTTCTAAGGGTGCTCCAGCTCTAATAGCATAGTCGATAAGTTCGTCTTTGGTTGCAGGCCACGGCGCATCACTTAAATAGGATGCCAATTCTAATGTCCAATACATCTGATATCGATTTAATAGTTTTATGCAAAAATAATTTTTTTACTGAAATAGTCAAGTAAAATTGTATTTATTTTAAAAAAGTCAAGAACGTTTTTTCTGGCTTCCAGACCGGATTATGCGGTTTCGGATTTTTATCCTGTTTTTTAACCGCTATTGCCTTCTGACGTTTCGATTCAGCTCGTTTGGATTACTGCTTTTCAGGAATCCATTTTACCTCATCGGCCTTAAGGTCGTAGGACAACTTTCGTGCCAGTACAAAAAGGTAGTCAGAAAGTCGGTTTAAGTACTTAATAACAAGTTCATCTGTAGGTTCCTGCTCGTTTAAATGGACTGAAAGTCGTTCTGCACGACGGCAAACACAGCGTGCAATGTGACAATATGACACAGTTGTATGTCCGCCAGGCAGTACGAAATGCGTCATGGGTGGCAGAGCGCTTTCCATGTCATCAATTTCATTTTCAAGCAATTCAATATCGGTCTCGGTTATTTTTGGAATATTTAACCTTGGTTTTCCGTTTTTTAGAATTTCTTTTTCAGGCGGTGTAGCCAAAATGGCACCAACAGTAAATAATCTGTCCTGAATCCGAATTAAAATATCTTTATAGTGGCTGTTTATTTCCTGATCACGTATCAGTCCGATGTAGGAATTAAGCTCATCGACAGTTCCATAACTTTCGATTCGGATATGGTGTTTAGGAACCCTGTCGCCACCAAAAAGGGCTGTAGTGCCCTTATCTCCGGTTTTTGTATATACTTTCATTGTTTTGCAATTTTTTAAATTTCTGTAAAGCACAGTCCAATAACCTGAACTGCGAATCATACTGCAGAAAAGTTATTTGTTTGGTTTGTCACTTTCTACAATGCCGTCGCGAAGTCTTATGATTCTGTGGGCATAGGCGGCAATATCTTCTTCGTGAGTAACCAGAATTACTGTGTTTCCATTGGCATGGATTTCATTGAAAAGATTCATGATTTCTACAGAAGTCTTACTGTCAAGATTTCCTGTCGGTTCATCCGCTAAGATAATAGATGGTCTGTTGACTAAGGCTCTTGCCACAGCAACACGCTGTCTTTGCCCTCCCGAAAGCTGATTCGGTTCATGGTCCATCCTGTCTTTTAATCCTACCTGATTTAAGACTTCTTCAGCCCTTGCAGAACGTTCCGATTTGGAGTATCCGGCATAAATCATAGGTAAGGCCACGTTATTAAGAGCAGTTGTTCGGGGCAGAAGGTTGAACGTTTGGAAAACAAATCCTATTTCCTTGTTACGGATTTCCGCCAGATTGTCATCACTCATCTGGCTTACATCTTTTCCGTTCAAAATATATTGCCCTGATGTTGGAGTGTCAAGACAGCCCAGAATATTCATTAAAGTAGATTTTCCGGAACCGGAAGGTCCCATTAACGCAACATATTCTCCTTTATTGATGTTAAGGTCAATTCCTTTTAAAACATGGATAATTTCATTTCCAAGTACAAAGTCTCTTTTTATATTGGTTATCTTGATTAATGACATAGCTTTAATTTGAGCCCTAAAAGTAATGAATTTTTGCAAAAGCGAATTCATTTTAAGATTTTAAGACGAAATTAATAATTCCGGCCTTTTGTATTAAATTAATCATAATATTTTAACTAAAAATGTGTAAATAATTTTTTATAACTAAATTTATGTAAACCAATTTTTAATTAAAACCACCAATTATGAAAAGGATTAATCTATTTTTAGGAAGTGCAATTATTGCAGTTGCTTTTGCCTCATGTAAAAGCGAAAATGAAAAGCAGGCTGAAAAAACAGTAGATGCTTATGAGAAATATGTAGATTCTGTAACCAATGTTGCTGTAGCCGATGCGAAAGCAAACTGGCAATCGATAGAGGTTTCTTATAACCAGAAAACAGCCGATGCGGAAGCTGCACTTGCAGAAATGAAAGACAAGGCAAATGCTGAAGCCAGACTTGAAAAGTCAAAAGCAAAATATGCCGGTTTAAAATCAAAATTAGAGGCTGAAGCACAAGCCGAAAAAGAAGCCCAGGCCGCAAATCCTGCCAACAGAAAACAGTTGTTGAGAGATGCTTATTTTGGAGCGGGAAAAATAGGCGAAGACATGGATTTTTCATGGGTAAACAAGGACAATATCTTGAGAGTGTATAATGATTTTTACAATGAGTTTGATAAAAATAAGGATACGTATTCAAGAGAAGATTTCGATGAAATAAAGGCAATGTATGAGGCTTTGGATGCTCATAAGAATAAAGTTGAAAAAGAAGGACTTTCTTCTAAAGACAATTTGAAAATTGCCGAGTTGAAATTCAAATTTGCTCCAAAATTCAAATGGGAAAGAATGGGGGCGAAAGCAGAAGAAAATAAAAAAGCAAAGGAATAATCACATTTAGATTGGTTTGAGTTAGGTATGGCTGTTCGTTTAGAACAGCCATTTTTATTTGTGATAGCTTTAACTGACGATTAACAGGTTGAAAATTAAATATTTGATAAATTTATGTGATGTCTAACCAATAAATAATAGAAACCATGCCGAACAAAAGCCCAGGTCCGCAAATTAAAGATAAGGACCAATACGAAGCATTGCGTGACAAAGGTTATAGCAAAGAAAAGTCCGCCCGGATAGCAAACAGCAAAGGAGCCGAAAAAAGAGGAGGACATGCTAAAAAATATGAAGACCAGTCAAAAAAAGAAATCTATGCCGAAGCTAAAAAAGTAGGAATCGAAGGCCGTTCAAAAATGACCAAAGGCGAACTGATTAAGGCGTTACGAACGAATTAAGGCAATAAGCCCCATAATTTACGCAAGCCCAGCACGCTGTTCAGGAAAAAAGAATTTGAGGTGCGAAGTATGAAATGTTCTTTCTCCTGTTCTCTTCTAAAAAAAACAAGACCCCATTGGAATGTATCAATTGTGACAGTAACCTTTGGGTGTTTTTTTATGATTTCCCAGGCTTCTTCCATATCTGCCGACCAATGAATGTCATCAAAAATCCAGACAGTTTCATTATGCACAGTTGATAATAGGGAATCAAAATACTGCAATGTGGCTTTTTTGGAATGGTTCCCGTCAAAATAAATGAGGTCATAGGTACCTGACTTTTCGGTTTGCAAATACGATTCAAATTTGCTGACAACAGAATCAATGCCCAAATCAAATTTGTCAAATTGCTGTCGGGCAATTTTTGCTGTTTCAGGACAACCTTCTAAACTTGTAAGTTGTGCTTTTGGATTTCCAAAAGCCAAAGCAGATGTGGCCAGACCTAGCGAGGTGCCTATTTCCAAAATAGTTTTTGGCTTGAAATAGTTTACAATCCGAAACAAAAGTCGGGCATCTTTTCCGGATATTCCCGCGTTTTGGGCAATCTGATTTATCGCCCGTGTGTTGGATTTGAAAACCCTTGAACCGGCACCAAAATCGGTAACTTCAATTGTATTTTTGTTTTGCAGTAACGATTCGCGATACTTTTTTAAAAGAGTATATTCTGTATATTCATTTTTATCATAAAAGCATTTACGGAGTAAATCAAACACAAACGGTGAATGCACACCGTGGGAATTGTTTGAATTCCATAGAAATTTCAGATATGATTTCAGAAGATGCATGTTGTTTTAATTATTCTTCCATCTTGGCAGAAAGTTCAAACCAACGTTCTTCTTTCGCTTCGATTTTTAGAATGATGCCCTGAAGTTCATTGGCTTTTTTCTCAATATCGGCATCGGCAACCTTTCCATCAGAAAATAGTTGTTCTATTTTTGCTTTTTCAATTTCCAGGTCTTTAATTTCTCGTTCAATTTTCTGATATTCTTTCTGCTCATTAAAAGAAAGACCGGAAGAAACATTTTGCTGTTTCCAATTGTTTTTTTCTTTAACGGTTTCTTCTTTAACGGGCTCAACGCTATCTTCATAAGCCCGGAAATCAGAATAGTTGCCCGGAAAATTTTCAATAACACCTTCGCCGCGGAAAACAAACAAATGGTCTACGATTTTATCCATAAAATAGCGGTCGTGCGAAACAACCAGCAAACAGCCCGGATAATCCAGAAGGAAACTTTCGAGTACGTTTAAAGTCACGATATCCAAATCATTGGTTGGCTCATCCAGAATTAAAAAGTTTGGATTCTGAATCAATACCGTACAAAGGTAAAGCCGTTTCAGCTCGCCACCGCTCAATTTTTCTACATAGTCGTATTGCTTTTTATTGTCAAAAAGGAAACGTTCGAGCAATTGTGAGGCCGAAATAATCTTGCCTTTTGTTAACGGAATATATTCGCCAAATTCCTTGATAACATCGATTACACGCTGGCCGGGTTTAGGGTTAATCCCACTTTGTGTGTAATATCCTATCTTAATAGTATCTCCTACGACTACTTTCCCAGAATCTAAAGGAATAGTTCCGGTCAGTACATTCAGGAAAGATGATTTACCTGTTCCGTTTTTACCAATAATCCCGATTCGTTCACCACGCTGGAAATCAAAACTGAAATTGTCCAGAATAATTTTGTCCCCAAAATGTTTTGTGACCTTATGGAGTTCAATAATCTTACTTCCCATACGCTCCATGTTGATTTCAAGTTCAACCTGGTTTTCCTTACGGCGACTTTCAGCCTTTTGTTTAATAACATAAAAGTCATCCTGACGCGATTTGGATTTGGTAGTTCGGGCTTTGGGCTGCCTGCGCATCCATTCCAATTCTTTTTTGAAAAGGTTTTGCGCCTTGTCTATACTTGAGTTTTCGGAAGCAATCCGCTCTTCTTTCTTTGCCAGATAATAAGAATAATTGCCTTTATATTGATATAGCTTTCCATTGTCAAGCTCTATGATTTCGTTGCATACGCGTTCCAGGAAAAAACGGTCGTGCGTCACCATAAATAAGGTAATATTTTCTTTGGCAAAATAACTTTCCAGCCATTCAATCATTTCCAGGTCCAGATGGTTGGTGGGTTCGTCCAGAATCAGCAGGTCGGGACGGTTAATAAGTACAATTGCCAGTGAAAGACGCTTTTTTTGTCCTCCGGAAAGATTTTTAACTTTCAGCTTAAAGTTTTCCAGTTTTAGCTTAAACAATATCTGCTTGAACTGTGTCTCGAAATCCCATGCATTGAATTGGTCCATGCGGTCAAAAGCTTTTTGGTAAGCTTCTTCATCTTCGGGATTCTCTAACGCTTTTTCATATTGGTGAATTACGTCCAAAACTTCATTATCAGATGCGAAAATACTTTCTTCGATGGTCAGTTCGTCCTGAAGATTGTGGTCTTGTGAAAGGAAAGCCATCTTGATGTCTTTTCGCATAATGACCTGTCCGGTATCCGGCTCGTCGTCTCCATTGATAATTCTCATGATGGATGTCTTGCCTGTACCGTTTTTGGCGATAAAAGCAATTTTCTGGTCTTTGTTGATTCCAAATGAAATGTCTTTGAAGAGTGTGCGCTCCCCAAAAGATTTTGAGATATTTTCGACTGATAAGTAATTCACTGTAGAAATTTTTGCAAAAGTAACTTTTTAAAACCAAAATAGAAGCGAAATTAATTTTCACGCAAAGATGCAAAGAGAAAACAATTCGAAGTAAACTTTGGCGATTAATCTGTTTAATCATTTTAATCTGTGGCTAAAAAAAACAAAAGCTATGAATCGAAGAAAAACATATCTCCAAATTTGATACATTTATAGAGTAATGGGAAAACAGGAAAATATGGATATAGTAAACGAAATCGACAATTCTTATCTGAAACAGCCGGAGCCTTTTCGAAGCTGTCTGTTAGCTCTGAAAGATATTATACTTTCGCAGGATACTGATATTACCAGTGTGTTGAAATATGGCATGCCTTTCTTTTGTTATAAAGGAAAAATGCTTTGCTATTTGTGGATACATAAAAAACAAAAGCAGCCTTATATTGGTTTTATGGAAGGGAGATATTTGGATTATCCGGAACTGGTTGTCGAAAATCGTTCACGGATTAAAATATTGCTATTCGAGCCCGATCAAGACCTGCCGGTTGAAAAGATTGAAAATATTTTGAAAGGAGCATTGGATTTATATAAATCGGGGAAAATAGCGTTAAAGAAGTAGTTCGGCTATTTAAGGTTGGAAAAACTTTTGTTATATTCGTGAAACCTAAATATTTGGAAATGAAAAAAATATGGTTTTTGCTTTTTGTTTCGTTAAGCATGCAGGCTCAGAAAGGTTATCCCACTCCCACAATAACAGACAATCATTTATTTTATATTCAGCATAGTAAAAACCACAATACGTTTGTTTATGAGGCTAATTTTGATGACAGCAAGTTTGATGATGCTGAACCCATAAAAATCCACAGAGTAGCCTACACCAAAGGTGGCGTAAAAGAAGAACTTACCAAGATACAGCGAAAATTGGCTTATGGAGTAGATGTTCGGAAGCTTAAAGAAAATCATTATGAGTTTACTTTGGTTTCCTATCCGGACAAGAAGCTTTATTTGGAGCTGGGCCCAAAAGACAAACCGCAGGTAAAGACAGTTGTAAATGGTAAAAAGATGATACTGGCCAGGATGTATCTTTCTATGGAAGAATCAAAGAGCATAAAGCCAAAGGTTGAATATATTGATTTCTATGGTATCGATCCGGAAACCAAAAAAGAAATAAAAGAACGTTTTTTTATGAAATAAAAAGGGTAGTTAACAGCCTTTGGGAGTATCTTTCCATTGGAGCAATCTAAAAAACTGCTTATATTTGCTCAATGCAGTTATCCGTTATCATCCTTAACTACAATGTCCGTTATTTTCTTGAACAATGCCTGTTGAGCGTTCGTGAAGCCATTCGCGGACTCGATGCGGAAATTATTGTGGTAGATAATAATTCTCCGGACGATAGTTGCCGGATGGTAAAAGAGCGTTTTCCGGATGTAATTTTAATTGAGAATAAGGAAAATATCGGTTTCCCTAAAGGAAATAATATTGGCGTAGAAAAAGCCAAAGGGAAATATGTATGTATTCTGAATCCCGACACGGTAGTTGCAGAAGATACATTTACTAAAATTTTGACTTTTGCCCAAAGTCAGGCGAATTTAGGAATAATAGGATGCAGGCTGATTGACGGAACGGGTAATTTTTTGCCGGAATCCAAAAGAAGCATCCCAACTCCCTGGATTTCTTTTACGAAAATATTCGGGCTGTATAAACTGGCACCAACTTCCAATTGGCTGGGACGTTATTATGCAGGTCATTTGCAAGAGAACCAGACAGGCACAACAGATGTTTTGGTAGGCGCTTTTATGGTTTTGGAAAGAGCGCTTTATAATGAAGTGGGCGGATTTGATGAGAGGTATTTTATGTATGGAGAAGACATTGATTTTTCCTATACCGTGCTTAAGAATGGAAGGTCGAATTATTATTTTCCTGAAACCAGTATCATCCATTACAAAGGAGAAAGTACGGTAAAAGACGGAACTTATATGAAGCGATTCCAACAGGGAATGGAATTGTTTTATGAAAAGAATCTTAAAGCTTCGCCATTTTTTTCGTTGTTTATGAAATTGGGGACGCTTTTCTTTTCATTTATGAAGACGTTTCAGGGAAAGCCAAAACAAAAATCCAGGCCGGAAAGCTATATTTTTATTTCAGACAATTCTGCGGTCAAGGAAAAATTACAGAATAAGCTCAAAAAAAATATACAAATCCAGAAATTTGAAAACCAAAAAGCAGTATTTTCGCAAACGTTTTCGGGTCTGGATCCGGTAGAAATGATTTTAGATGCTGATTATCTCACGTTTAAAGAATGCATTTCGATTATGGAAATGTATAAAAACAAAAATCTGACATTTAAGATTCTGCCCCAAAGTTCCAACTTTATTATTGGAAGTAACAGCAATAATGAGCGGGGAGAGTTTATCCTGTTTTAAAGAGTATAACAGGAAATTCCGGAGCTGTAGAATGTAAAAAGATGTGTTTAAAAAAAGTCTTGTAAAATTATATAATTCATGGTATAACCTGAAAATTATCACTAATTTTGCAAGCAGAAAATAAAAATTCACCATTAGGTTAACAATATGGCAAAATTTGAATTGAAACTTCCAAAAATGGGAGAAAGCGTTGCAGAAGCAACAATTACCAACTGGCTAAAAAAAGTAGGCGACCCAATCGAAGCTGACGAAGCGGTATTGGAAATTGCTACCGATAAAGTAGATTCAGAAGTGCCTTCTGAGGTCTCTGGAGTTTTGTCTGAAATTCTTTTTAACGTTGATGATGTTGTAAAAGTAGGTCAGACAATTGCTTATATTGAAGTTTCTGGAGGTGTTGCAGTAGAAGCACCAAAAGAAGAAGCCCCGGCGTCAGTAGCTGAAATTGAAAAAACAGTAGAAACTGCACAGCAAACCGTTGCTGCTCCGCAAGATTTTTCAGGTTCAGATAAATTCTTTTCTCCATTGGTGAAAAATATTGCCAAAGAAGAAGGAGTGACGGTTGCCGAACTGGAATCAATTCAAGGCTCCGGAAAAGATGGAAGAGTAACCAAAGATGATATATTAGGCTATGTGGCCAATAGAAAAGAACCGAAAGCAGTAAGTCAGCAAGTTCCGGCCCAGGCTCCTGTTGCCCAGGTGTCAAGTCCGGCTCCAAAAGCAACAGCGGCAGTTCCTGTTTCTGTAAATGGAGGTGATGAAATCGTGGAAATGGACAGAATGCGAAAACTGATTTCCGGCTATATGGTAGCATCTGTGCAAACTTCGGCTCACGTACAGTCGTTCATTGAAGTAGATGTAACCAACATCGTAAAATGGAGAGACAAAGTGAAAAATGCGTTCGAGAAGAGAGAAGGCGAAAAGCTGACTTTCACGCCAATTTTCATGGAAGCTGTTGCCAAAGCATTAAAAGATTTCCCTGGAATGAACATTTCTGTTGATGGGGAATTTATTATCAAGAGAAAAAATATCAATCTGGGTATGGCGGCAGCCCTGCCAAATGGAAACTTAATTGTTCCGGTAATCAAGAATGCAGACCAGCTAAACCTTGTTGGTATGGCAAAAGCAGTTAATGATTTAGGAAACAGAGCCAAAGCAGGCAAGTTGAAACCGGACGATACACAAGGCGGAACGTATACAGTAACTAACGTGGGTACTTTTGGTAGCGTTTTTGGAACGCCAATCATCAACCAGCCACAAGTGGGTATTCTGGCTTTGGGTGCTATCCGTAAAGTGCCGGCGGTAATTGAAACTCCTGAAGGTGATTTCATTGGAATCCGTCAAAAAATGTTCCTTTCTCACAGTTATGACCACCGTGTTGTTGACGGTGCTTTGGGAGGAAGCTTTGTAAAGCGTGTAGCAGATTATTTGGAAGCTTTTGATGTCAATAGAGATTTTTAATTGACTCATTTATATAAAAAGAAACCTCTCAAACGAGAGGTTTTTTTATGCGATAAGTTTTGTTTGCTTTATTTAAGAATTAAAGATGCTGTAGTCTCCCTAACAAATATGATGGAATCAAAATCGGATCCTGGCAATATAGGTAGTGCCCTGTCATTTGTCCATACAGAATAGATATTGGTGATTTTGTTTTTGTTTTGCGCAAAAGGATTTGCTTTATTTGGATTGAAAGAAAGAAAGAATTGGCTGTCTTTCGCTTTAGAGAACAATCCGGAAAATGTATCCGAACCTGATTCAAAACTATGTTTTGTAATTTTTCCTTCCGCAATCACATTTACGTTTCCTTTATAGGTGTCAAATCCCAAGGCATAATATCTATCCTTCAGTTTTTGTTTTAAATACCCACCCATAGCTTCTACTTCAGCCATTGTTTTATCTTTTGCGATATGCACGTTATGACCCCAGATAATTGCTTTTGATGTATCGCTTTTTTGTGCTTCAATAATTATTTCTGCCATGTTTTTGTCTCTTGTAAGAGGGTCGTGCCAAAAATCTTCACTGTCAAATCCAAAAAGAATAACTTTTTTGTCTGCAGGCTGGTTCTGATTGTATTCTTTTAGCCATTGGAAAAGATTAAAAATTTCCTGTGTATTGTAAAGCATGAGTTTTTCCATCAGCATTTTCAGATTTCCGTTTCCCTTTTGGAGATAGTCGTTGATTGAGATGATATTAAACTGTGTAAGTTCAAAACCGATTAGCTTATAATTGTTGTTTGTGATTAAATGTTTGATGATTTCAGTCTTTAGTATATGGAATTCATGGGTTCCGTGTGAAGCCTCGCCAAGTCCTATAATTGTGTTGTTGTTTAATTCCGAATCCAAAAATGAAAAATTTTTGACTGACCCTAGAGGGATTGCATTCACATTAATCCATTCCAAATCCTTGTTTTGTGAATAAGCAAACGGGCTAACAATAATAATGATAAATGCGAGGATTGTTTTTATTTTCATGGTAGAGCTGTTAATTGCAGCAAGTATGAAGTAAATCTAATGAAAAACATGGCAAGAGTAGTTTTTTTTTCACAAAATTTTGAATATACTGGAAAATAAGAAATTGAAAATAAGAGAATTGATTTTTGTTGCTTTTGTAAACAGTAAATTTTAGAACAAAAATTCATTACAAAAACAGTTATCTTTGCAATCCATAAAAACAAGAGAATGGAACTTAAACTAACAAAGCCGATTTGTTTTTTTGACCTCGAAACCACAGGAATCGATATCTGTAAAGACAGGATTGTAGAAATATCAATATTTAAAGTTTATCCTAACGGAAATAAAGAAAGCAGAACATGGCTGGTAAATCCGGAAATGCCAATTCCGCCACAAACAACAGCCGTTCATGGAATCACAAATGAAAAGGTAGCCAATGAGCCAGTCTTTAAAGAATTGGCAGCCACCATTCACAATATGATAAAAGATTCTGATTTGGCCGGATTTAACTCTGACCGGTTTGATATTCCTCTATTGGCAGAAGAAATGTTGAGAGCCGGACTGGATTTTGATATGAAAAATCGTGTAGCTGTTGATATCCAGACTATTTTCCATAAAAAAGAAGAAAGAACTTTAAGTGCGGCTTATAAATTTTATTGTGGACTAAGTCTGGAAAATGCTCACTCTGCAGAAGCGGACACCCTTGCTACTTATGAAATCCTAAAGGCACAATTGGAGCGCTATGAAGACCTGCCAAAAGATATGAAATCTCTTTCGGAATATACTACCAGAAAAAAATCGGTTGATTTTGCGGGATTCATTGCTCTGGATAAGGATAATGAAGAGATTTTTACGTTCGGGAAACACAAAGGTGCCAAGGTTGAAAAAGTTCTTGAGGCTGAACCCGGTTATTTTGGTTGGATACAAAATGCTGACTTCCCGTTATATACTAAAAAAGTACTGACGGCAATCAAGCTAAGGAAACTGAATAATAAATTGAACTAACATTTAAATGCCGAAAACAATATAGGACTTATGAAAATAATCTGTGTTGGAAGAAATTACGCCAAGCATATAGAAGAATTACAAAATGAAAGACCTGCGGAGCCGGTGATTTTTCTTAAACCGGATACCGCTATATTGCCAAAAAACTTTCCTTTTTTTATACCTGAATTTAGCAGTGATATCCATCATGAAGTCGAAATTCTTGTGAGAATAAATAGAGTTGGAAAATATATTGAGCCTAAATTTGCTCATAAATATTATGACGAAATTGGATTAGGGATTGATTTTACGGCTCGTGATGTTCAGTCTGCGCTTAAAGAAAAAGGGCTTCCCTGGGAAAAAGCAAAGGCATTTGATGGTTCGGCCGTGATTGGAGAATTTTTGCCAAAATCTCAATTCAATTCACTAGAAAATCTTACATTTGAATTGACCAATAACGGAAAACCAGCCCAAACCGGAAATACAAACCAAATGCTTTGGAAAATTGACGAATTGATTTCCTATGTTTCACAATACTTTACATTAAAAATAGGGGATATCATATTTACAGGTACTCCGGAAGGAGTCGCAAAAGTCAATCCGGACGATATTCTTGAAGGATATTTAGAAGGGCATAAATTATTTAGAATACAGGTAAAATAATGGCGATACACTATAATCTGGCAAAAGTCTACGAGATTTCAGATAACGACAGCGAATTCGTTCAGGATATCATAAATCTTTTCGTGACTGAAGTTCCGGCCGACCTGAAAAATGTAAAAAAAGGAATAAAAGAAAAAGACTATAAGCTGGCCTACGGATTTGCCCATAAGATTAAACCTACTCTGGACTTGTTGGGGATGACCGTAGCTTTTGAAGAAATTCTTCTTGTGGAAGACTGGACAAAACGTGAAGGGAAGAAAAAAGAAATCAAGGATACTTATAAAAGTATTGCCGACAAAGTCGAAAAAGCAGTAAAGGAAATCAAGAAAGACTTTAACTTGTAATTCTGGCTGTAAGCTTCAAAAATCAAAATCTGTGAAAGCAACCGTAGTAACTATAGGAGATGAAATCCTTATTGGGCAAATCATCGATACCAATTCTGCTTTTATTGCAAAATCATTAGATAAAATAGGAATTGACATTCACGAAGTCATTTCTATCAGTGATAGCAGGGAACATATACTGGAAACGCTTAAGCGTCTTCAGAATCAGGTGGATTTGGTTATCCTGACCGGAGGTTTGGGGCCAACCAAAGACGATGTCACTAAAAAAACACTGTGCGAGTATTTTGAAGACCAATTAATTGTGGACGAAAAAGTTCTTGCTCATGTAACGGAACTGATAGAAGGTTTTTATAAACGTCCTATTTCACAGATGAATAAAGACCAGGCCCTTGTTCCGTCAAAAGCCGAAGTATTATTTAATAAGGTTGGGACGGCGCCCGGAATGTGGCTTAAAAAAGAAAATACTGTTTTTGTTTCTTTGCCGGGAGTGCCTTATGAGATGCAGCACCTTATAGAGAATGGGGTAGTGCCAAAGGTAATCGAAGAATACAAACGACCATTTATCATCCATAAAACAATCCTTACCTACGGACAAGGGGAAAGTCTTGTTGCCGAAAGGATTGAAAACTGGGAGAACAATCTTCCTGAATTTATAAAGCTTGCCTATCTGCCAAGTCCGGGAAGGGTGAGATTGAGAATGTCTGCACGCGGAACGAATGAGCAACTACTACAAAAAGCGATAGAGGAAAATGTTGATTCTTTATCAAAGATCATTGGAGATATTATTGTAGGGTATGATGAGAATGAAACCTTAGAAGTGATTCTGGGCAGACTGCTGACTAAAAATAAAATGACAATCTCTACCGCTGAAAGTTGTACTGGTGGGAAAATTGCGCAATTGATGACTTCAATCCCGGGTTCATCGTCTTATTTCAAAGGAAGTATTGTGAGCTATGCTACAGAAGTCAAAGCAGAAGTACTAAAAGTCCCTCAGGCGCTTATTGATACCTATTCAGTCGTAAGCCGTGAAGTGGCAATCGAAATGGCATTAGGTGTTCAAAAACTGCTCAAAACAGATTATGCTATTGCTACTACCGGAAATGCAGGTCCTGAAAAAGGGGATTCTCCGGCAGAATTGGGTACTGTTTTTATTGCTCTTGCAACCCCTTATCCGGCTCCGGATAATATAATTTGTGAAGAATTTAATTTTGGTCAGCCACGGGAAAAAGTCATTGACAGAGCTGTAAATAAGGCTTTTGGGATGCTTCAAAATGAAATCTTGAAAATCAGATAAGATTATCTCATTTTTTTGGCATCGTTTTTGGTCTTTTCTTAAAAATTTATATTTTCGCTCGCAAATAATTTTTTAATTCCCCTTTTTAACATATTAAAAAAATCAATTATTTTTTATGAGAAAACTTTACTTTGCTATTGCTGCAACTTTAACCACAGCATTTGCTTTCGCCCAGGCTCCAACAGGAAATTTGACCATTTTTTCAGAAGACGGAGATCGCTTCTTTCTTGTATTGAACGGAGAGTTGCAAAATGACATCCCCCAAACAAACATTCGTGTGGAAGAGCTGAACCAGCCGTATTATAATGCCAAAATACTTTTTGAAGATAAATCGCTTGTTGAAATAACAAAAAAGAATCTTGCGATTGCTGATATAGACGGAGAATATATGGATGTTACCTATAAGATAAAGAGAGATAAAAACAACAAGAACAAGCTGAAACTTAATTTTTTCTCTGAAATCCCGGTAGACCGTCAATATAGGGCTCCACAAAATGTTCATGTAGTGCATTATGGCGCTCCACAGCCTGTGAGTACGGTATCACATACTACAACCACAACCACTGTTGGTAATACCGGAATGGGAGTGGGAGTAAATGTTGGAGGAGTAGGTGTAAATATCAATATAAAAGAGCCAAATGGTGTTTATACAGAAACAACCACTACAACAGTAACGCATGGTCAGCCACAGGTTAATTATGACCCGCCGCTAAGAGGATGCAACAGTAAATATCCGATGGGTTCAACGGACTTTAATAATGCTTTGACCTCAGTAAAGAAACAGGGTTTTGATGAAACCAAGTTAAAAGTCGCTAAACAGATTGTTTCTGCAAATTGCCTTGACGTAAATCAGATTAAGCAAATTGCCAATACAATCAGTTTTGAAGAAAATAAATTGGATTTTGTTAAGTTTGCCTATGATTATTGTACAGAAAAGAAAAATTATTTCAGACTGAATGATATATTTTCTTTCAGTACAAATGTAGATAACCTGACAGAATACATCCAGAATAAATAATACCTATAATTTGAAATACAGGTTTTTCGCCTTTTGTGGGCTGCATATAGCATCGAAAAAGATTTTAAAAAAAAGAAGTAGAATGTTTTGTAAATACAGTTTCTTTTTTGTTTCTTTGCACCCTGATTTTGAATAACGATAAAAGATAAGCATAATGTCAAGAGTTTGTGACCTTACAGGTAAAAGAGCGATGGTTGGAAATAATGTTTCCCACGCGATGAACAAGACTAAGAGAAAATTTTCTGTAAACTTAGTTAAGAAACGTTTTTATCTTCCTGAAGAAGATAGATGGATTACTCTTAGAGTAGCTGCATCTACAATAAAAACTATTAACAAAAACGGAATTGCTGCAGTTTTGAAAGAAGCTAAAGCTAACGGATTTATTAAATAATAATCCTTCCTCTAAATATATAGCAAGATGGCAAAGAAAGGTAATAGAATCCAGGTAATTTTAGAATGTACAGAGCACAAAACTAGTGGTCAGCCAGGTACATCAAGATACATAACAACAAAGAACAAAAAGAATACTCCGGACAGATTAGAGATTAAAAAATTCAATCCAATCCTGAAGAGAGTAACTGTTCATAAAGAAATTAAATAATTATTAGTCATGGCAAAGAAAACCGTAGCAACGTTACAGACAGCTTCTAAGAGATTAACAAAAGCTATCAAAATGGTAAAATCTCCTAAAACTGGTGCATACACTTTTGTTGAAAGCGTTATGGCTCCTGAATTAGTTGATGATTTTTTGAAAAAGAAATAATCGTTTAGACATTATATAGAAAAGCTACTTTCATTCGGAAGTAGCTTTTTTATTTTTATATTTGTTCAAAATTTAAAGAAAGTATGCCGTTGGGTTATTTTCTTGAATTTTTGGACCGTTAGGAAAACTTTATCTAATAATCCGAAAAAAAATCTAACCGAATCACAAAATGAGTTTTTTTAAAAAAATATTTTCATCAGAAAAAAAAGAAAGCCTCGACAAAGGGCTTGAAAAAACAAAAACATCTTTCTTTTCAAAGCTTACTAAAGCCGTAGCCGGTAAATCAAAAGTAGACGATGAGGTTTTGGACAATCTGGAAGAAGTTCTGGTTTCATCGGATGTTGGCGTAAATACAACCTTGAAAATCATCGAACGTATCGAAGAACGTGTTGCTAATGACAAATACCTGGGTACGGATGAACTAAACCAGATTCTTCGTGAAGAAATTGCAGGGCTATTGTCTGAAACCAATTCAGGAGAAGCTACTGAATTTGAAGTTCCTAAAGACAAAAAACCATATGTTTTGATGGTAGTTGGCGTAAATGGGGTAGGAAAAACAACAACCATTGGAAAATTGGCTTACCAATTCAACAAAGCAGGATATAAGGTGGTTCTTGGTGCGGCAGATACCTTTAGGGCAGCAGCAATAGACCAATTGCAAATCTGGGCAGACAGGGTTGGTGTTCCAATCGTAAAACAACAAATGGGAAGCGACCCGGCTTCCGTAGCATTTGACACATTACAGTCGGCAGTAGCCCAAAATGCCGATGTTGTCATTATAGATACCGCAGGACGTCTGCACAATAAGGTGAATTTGATGAACGAATTGACCAAAGTAAAACGCGTTATGCAGAAAGTAGTAGCCGATGCTCCCCACGATGTACTTTTAGTACTTGACGGCTCTACAGGGCAAAATGCTTTTGAGCAGGCCAAACAGTTTACGGCGGCAACAGAGGTTTCTGCGCTGGCGGTAACTAAATTAGACGGAACTGCAAAAGGCGGTGTTGTTATTGGAATTTCTGACCAGTTCCAGATTCCGGTAAAATACATAGGAGTTGGAGAAGGTATTGAAGACCTGCAGGTATTCAACAAAATAGAATTTGTAGATTCTTTTTTTAAATAAATTCCTACATTAAAAGCTTGACAACTTAACAAACTTAACATGAAATTAAACCATTATTTGGCTTTTCTAAGCCTGTTATCTTTCTTTTGCGTCTCAGCCCAAAATACTCAAAAAGGATATCTGATTGATAGAAACAATAAAAAGACTGAAGTTCTTTTTAAGGAGACGGACTTTTCTGATAATACTGCAATACGATACAAACTATCAGAAAATGGAGCTTATCAAAGTATTGATAATAATATAGTGGAATATGGTATTGGTAATGATTATAAGTTCGTGAGAAGAAACGTTAAACATGATAAAATGTTTACTGAAATTTCTACTTTAAAAGAACCTACATTGGTAAGTGAAGAGTTGTTTCTGAATGTTATTGGAGAAGGTGGTGACATAAATTTATATTCTTATTCTGATAAAGGAAGAACAAAGTTTTTTTATGAAATCAAAGGTTCAAATGAAATAGTACAATTTATTTATAAAAGATATTCAGAAGATAATAGTTCCCAAAAAGAGAATAACTATTTTAGAAATCAATTAAATAACATTCTAAAGTGTGAAACTCTACAGGTAAGTGATTTCCTTAACCTGAAATATAAAAAAGAAGATTTTCTAAAAATATTTGAGAAATACAATCAATGTAAAAAACAAGATACTCAGGTATTTGGAAATAAATCGGGAAAGAAACCGAAAATAAAGTATAGCGCATTAGTTGGTCTTTATCAATCTAATTTTGCTGTGGAATTTTCCGGTGGAGAATCTGAGAAAGAAACAAAAACTACTATTGGTTTTGGAGGTGAAGCTGCATTCGTTTTTCCTTCTGAAAAAACAGAAGTTTTTATTCGTGCAGAGTATGAGAGCTATTCAGGAAGGTCAAGATATAGCAATCATTTGACAGGTACAGCCAGACAAGAAAATAACTTTTTACTGGAATCCAGTTTTATTAACATAAATGCAGGTGCCAGGTATAATTTTATTTTAAATAATAAGAACAAAATTTTTATTGAAGGAGCAGTAGGTATAAATATGCCTTTTGATGATATTATTTATACTGTCACTTATCCTGAGGCTAGTGGAGGTGCTTCAGAGATAGAACTAAAATATAAATATTCTGCCAAAACCAATGCCTATTTTAATTTTGGTATTGGATATACGTATGACAACAAAATCAGTGTTACTTTGAGAACTGATACTAACAGAAATCTATTGACAGACGATACCACTAAGTTTTCAAGAATGGGCTTAAATCTTAAGTATACGTTTAATTAATAAAATTTTATAATGGCCTTTTCGATACATAATGTAAAACCGCTTCATCTGTATGTTTTATTTGTACTCCTGATTTTCATTTCAACTTTTTTTGAAGGTAAAGTACAAATGGTGTATTATGTATTTGTCATTTTGGGTTGGGCTTCATTTTTTATGGCCGCTCGAAATTTTATAAAGCAAAGAAAAGGTACGGCAAGAAAAGCTAATGCTAAAAAGAAATAAAAATAAATGCGCTAATTAATCAGCGCATTTATTTTTTCCCATAAAACTTCATCAAAATCAGATAAAGCTAAATTGACATTGTCTGCTGCTTCGCCCATTCGTACAATTACCATCTTTCGGCTGGGAATTACATAAATTTTCTGGTCATTTTTACCCAATGCCATAAACATATCATTTGGACCTTCCGGAATTATGCTTCCCGGAAACTGTATTTGTGTTTGTGGTAAATGATAACTTGACTTTCCGTTTAGCCACCATAAATAACCATATCCCAAATTAATGTTTTGAGACGTATTTGTCGCAGCAGTACAATAACTTTCATTTACTATTACTTCATTATTCCATTTTCCTTTATTGAGCATAAGGAGGCCAAAACGGGCCATGCTTCGGGTAGTACTCCAATACACGCTATTGTTTCCCGATTGAATCCAGGCGCCATTCATTCCTATTTTGTTCCTTAGTTTTGTGTTGAAATAATTACTGTAGGTCGTTGAAACGGCAGAAGCTACAACATCTTGTAATTTAACATAAACGTTATGATAAGCCCAACGTGTTCCTGCATCTGCCTTATAGGTAAGACAATCAGGTTCCACGCAATCCCCATTGTCAATGTCTTCAAGTCCGGAGGTCATTGTAAGCAGGTGTTTGTTGGTAATCAGGTTTTCTTTCGTAACGGGAAGGCTTGTCCATCCCTGACCCAGATAATCTGAAACCCTGTTATTACTATTCAGATGGCCTTCCTGTTCTGCAATTCCAGCCATGGTTGCCGTTAGTGTTTTTCCTGCACTTGCCCAATACCAATTGGATGTAGCAGAATGTCCATTAAAATAATTTTCTATGACTATCTTGCCGTCGACCAAAATAATAAAGCCTTTGGTGTGCTTTTCTTCCAAATAGGAAAGGAGCGGAGTAACTGCATTTTCATTCCATCCTAATGAACTCAATGATTTTGTTTCCCACAAAGCATTTTCTTCCAAAGGAGGAAAGTAGATTGTAGATTCCGTAGGATTAGAACTAGAACTGTCACTTTCAGAGCTACAGCTGATTAAAGCTAAAATAAAGAGCAAAGAATAACCTATTTTTTTCATAAGGACAGAATTTATTATATATAGACTTTAAAAATACCAAATAGTTTAAAGCCGGAAACTTTTTTATCATAGCAAATAGTGGTAATTTTATTTTTTAAAATAATGAAATGAAAAAAGGAGTTTTATTGCTGTTTGCCGCAGTAGTTACCATAGCTTGCAACCAGAACGTATCAAAAGAAGATGCCAAAAAATTAAATGGCTATTGGGAAATTGAAAAGGTAATTTTGGCTGACGGTTCAGAAAAAGATTATAAAATCAATACAACCTATGATTTTTTTGAAATCGGGAACAATTACAAAGGTTTCCGTAAAAAAGTAAGTCCGCAGTTGGACGGAAAATTTTTGACAGATGATACTTCCGAAGCGGTTGAAATTGTAGAAAAAAACGGTAAGGTGTATTTAGATTATAAAACTGACTATGCAAAATGGGAAGAAGAACTGAAGTCGGTTTCTGAAAACCAGATGACGATTGTCAATCCGCAAAAAATAGAATACCAATATAAAAGAGCAACCCCAATAAACCTGCTAGATGGCAAAGAGGCTAAATAATGAAAATTCAGTAGGCGATGTCCTGAAACACATCATAGAAGCAAACAAACTGCAACCCGGAATTGACCGTATTGCTGTAAAAGAAGCATGGATTTCCCTAATGGGAAATGGCGTGAACAGTTATACTAAAGATGTGGTTTTAAGAAACAATACGCTGTATGTCGAACTTACTTCGGCTGTGTTGCGACAGGAATTAAGCTATGGGAAAGAAAAAATCATAAAGATGATAAACGAGGAATTCCGTCGCGATATCGTAAAGGAGATTGTTTTTAGATAATTATTATAAATAAGAACATAAAAAAATCCGTTTCAATTGGAAACGGATTTTTTTATTTATTGTATTTTGATTAAAACTGCTCTCTTCCTGAAAAGTGGAAAGCACCTTCAATAGCAGCGTTTTCATCGCTATCAGAACCGTGAACCGCATTCTCTCCAATTGATTTAGCATATTTCTTACGGATAGTTCCTTCAGCAGCATCTGCAGGATTCGTAGCACCAATAAGTGTTCTGAAATCTTCAACAGCATTTTCTTTTTCTAAAATTGCCGCTACAATCGGACCTCTTGTCATGAACTCAACCAATTCTCCAAAGAAAGGTCTTGCACTGTGAACTGCATAAAATTGCTGAGCATCAGCTACAGTCAATTGAGTCAATTTCAAAGAAACAATTTTAAAACCACCTTCAGTAATCATGTTCAAAATTCCACCGATGTGTCCGTTTTCAACCGCATCTGGCTTAATCATTGTGAATGTTCTATTCGTTGCCATTATATTTTTTGTTTAGATTTGGCGCAAAAGTAGTGTTTTTGACAGAAAACGAAAAACAATCGCAAGAATTAGCGACAGAAAATTTTGTATTCGGGTTGTATGATACCCAACTAAAGAATGACGATTTTGAATTCCTGTTCCAGAGGGTGCAATTCTTCGAATAATTTATCTAAAAGAACATCGCCATAACCTAAATAGAATTCAGAAAAATTTACAATTCTTTCCTGTAAGCTCTGGTTTGGGAATAATTCATTTTGTAAATCTGAAATCCGTTCCAATTCTTCCTGGTGTTTTTTCTTTTCTGCTTTTAGCAGGCGTTTTTCCAGATTTTCCAAACCTTTAATCTGTTTGACTTCCTGTGCTTTAACCGCACCTGTAAAAGACTTGTCTGTCTGTTCGGCTATCTTGTTAAGGTTCTCAAACTGTTGTCTTAAAAAATCTTTTTGTGCTGTAAAATCAATTGGAAACTCTGAAAAAGTTTTTACCTTGAAATTCATTAACTCCTGTTGTTTTGAAAATAAGTCTTTCCAGGACAGGTTAAGTTTGTCAGCTTTTTTGGCTTGTTTTTCTGTAGCCAATAAAACAGAATTTCTTAGGAGTAGTATAGGAAAAGTAACATTTGCTGCTTCAAAGTATGATTTCAATTCCAGCCAATAGGCTAATTCACCACCTCCTCCTATGTAGCAAAGATTAGGAAGAATGACTTCCTGATACAAAGGGCGCATGATAACGTTAGGGCTGAATTTTTCAGGATGGTTTTTCAGCAATTCCAGGATTTCTGCTTCTGTAAACTTTAATTCGGTATTGTTCACATAATAGAAACCGTTTTGCAGAATAATGCGTTCACGAAAATCATCTTCAATATAAAAGAGGTTGATTTCACGCGGATTGACCTGTATGTTGTAATTTTTTAGTTTTTCAGATGTTTCCAGAACCTTTTTATGAGCTGTCTGGTTTAAGAGTTCTTCTTTAACATAAGGAGCAAAATGCTTTTTGAGCTCTTTAGAATCGGCATCCAGAATGACCAATCCGGTTTTTCCGAATAATTCATTGGCTAAAAATCGGGTCGCATCTGCAAGATTATTGTGGCGGACATACGATTCTTCGAATAGTTTTTTTAAATATTCTGCATTTTTTCCGATGCCCAATTCCAATGAAAAAACTTCAAAAACTTCTTCAAGTCCTTTAGTTGAAAGCCGTCCAACAGGTCCACCGCTTTCCGTGTTCCAACGCACTTTTTTTCCATGCAGGTTGAAATAATTGATTTCTTCAAAGTCATGGTCTTCGGTAGCCATCCAATAAACCGGTACGAAATTATATTCGGGATATTTTAATTTTAATTGTTTGGTAAGATTGATAGTAGAAACAATCTTATACAAAAAATATAATGGTCCGGTAAAAAGATTGAGCTGGTGTCCGGTCGTTACCGTAAATGTTTTTGGGTTTTCTAAAGCCAGAATGTTCCATTTTGTCAGGTCGGAAACAGAGAGTCCAGAATATTGTTTTTCCAAAACAGAAACTAAAGTTTTGCGCTTTGCAATATCCGAATTGAAATTTTTCTCCTTTTCAAGAAGCTGTTTCTCAAAATTTTCTAAAGAAGGAAACCGATGATAAAGCGACTGTAGGTCTGATTTTTGATTTAAATAATCGTTGATTAAAGAAGTAAAGTAACCAGATTCTTGATAGCTGATACAGTCAGTTGGCATAGTTGGAATTTTTTTGTAAAAATAAATAAAATTACTGCATAAGTGATTAGTTTAAC
>NZ_LMPW01000012.1:336266-336352 GCF_001423985.1 Flavobacterium sp. Leaf359
AAAGGCATTAAGATAGTTGACAGTGGATAGTTGATAGTGGATAGTCGATAGAGGGTAGTGAATAGTTGGGAAATGCCGGAGTTAAA
>NZ_LMPW01000012.1:336452-336613 GCF_001423985.1 Flavobacterium sp. Leaf359
GTGAAAAAGATAAATAGTTAGAGTGGAGTTTTGGTTGAAAACAAAAAAATAAAAAATAAAGTTTTTCATTGTACATCTAAATTTTCTTTGCGAAATTTCACCTTAGCACCTTAGCACCTTAGCACCTTAGCACCTTAGCACCTTAGCACCTTAGCACCTTA
>NZ_LMPW01000012.1:336689-456077 GCF_001423985.1 Flavobacterium sp. Leaf359
CAGCACCTCAGCACCTCAGCACCTCAGCACCTCAGAAACTTTAAAAAAATTTGCATAATTCAAAAAATATTCTAAATATTTGCACTCGAAAAATTAATAACACTTTTAAAACGAAGAAAAATGACTGTATTGGCATTATCATTTCAAAGCTACTCACCAATAGGATTTGGTGCTGTGCGTCTTCGTGGCTTATTTCAATCTTAGAAATTATTTTTTAGATATATAAAAAAGCCCGAAGCATTTTAGATTCGGGCTTTTTTTATTCTAGACACTTCAAAATTTTCCCGAAAAATAGTTCCATTATTTATCCCGAAAGGATAAAAGATTTAGCATGCTTATGTTTCATTTCCATAGTATTTGGAATTGACGTAAGTCTGCACAGAAAAATTACAATTAATAAAATTTATGGGAAATAAATTATCCGGAAAAGACCTGATTAAATTGGGCTTTCCAAAAAATAATTCAATAAATATTGCCCTTGGGCAAATAAACAGATATAGAAAAAGAGAAAAAAAGGAATCCATTCTGGCAGAAGCGAAAGAGGTTTTGCTGTATCCGGAAAAATTCAACGGACATGGAACCTGGGGAAAAGTGGCTGAAGGTCTGGTTAATCCCGTGCAAGTGAGAATGCATCAATTGAAAACAACAAGGGCTCCCTTTACGATTTTTGGAGAAAATGAAATCGATGAACAGGCCAAGTTTCAATTGTATGACTCGCTCAAACTGCCAATTTCAATAGCAGGAGCCTTAATGCCTGATGCGCATTCGGGATATGGTTTGCCAATTGGAGGCGTTTTGGCAACAGACAATGCTGTGATTCCATATGGAGTTGGTGTCGATATTGGTTGCCGTATGAGCCTTTCTGTTTTTGACCTTCCGGCATCATTCCTAAAAGGGAAAGACGACCAGCTACAGACCATATTGAAAGACCATACCAAATTCGGGATGTATGAGACACATGCAATTAAGGCAGACCATGAAGTATTTTACAGAAAAGAGTTTCAGGACATTCCGCTGTTAAAACGTCTTTTGGATAAGGCTTACAAACAGCTTGGCACGTCAGGAGGCGGTAACCATTTTGTGGAATTTGGAATTGTCAAAATTGATAATCCACTACGCGAATGGAAAATAGAAGCAGGCGAGTACTTTGCTGTTCTTTCTCATAGCGGTTCGCGCGGATTAGGAGCCAACATTGCAAAGCATTATACCTATCTGGCAACAAAACAATGCCCGTTGCCAAGGAATGTACAGCATTTGGCCTGGTTGGATCTCAATACGCATGACGGACAGGAATATTGGATCGCAATGAATCTGGCGGGTGATTATGCCAAAGCCTGCCACGACGATATTCACAGGAGAATTGCCAAAATACTCGGAAAAAAAGTAGTAGTAACCATTGAAAACCATCACAATTTTGCATGGAAAGAGATGGTTGATGGCAAGGAGTGTATTGTCCATAGAAAGGGGGCGACTCCGGCTGCAGAAGGACAATTGGGGATTATTCCGGGTTCAATGACAGCACCGGGCTATATTGTGAGAGGAAAAGGAAATGCAGCAAGCCTGAATTCAGCCTCGCACGGAGCCGGGAGATTGTTTTCGAGAGCAAAGTGCAAAAGTACTTTCACCCAGAGCGAAATCAACAAAGTGCTGAAAACAAACAATGTTACACTTATTGGTGGCAATATTGATGAAGCGCCTATGGCCTACAAAGACATTACGAAAGTAATGGAAAATCAAAGCGAGTTGGTAGAAGTATTGGGAACATTCACTCCGAAAATTGTCAGGATGGACCGATAAAAAATTTAAAAAATGGAAAAGATAATTCAGATAACAGCGGGCCGTGGGCCTGCAGAATGCACTTGGGTAGTTGCCCAGGTGCTTAAAAAAGTGTTGGCAGAAGCGCAGGAGCTGCAGCTTGAAGCTGTTTTATTGCAACGCCAGACAGGTTCTGAAAATGGAACAGTTGAAACCGCTACAGTTTCTGTAAAAGGAAAAGACGTGTCAATGTTTGTAGCTTCCTGGGTTGGAACTATCCAATGGATAGGCCAAAGCCAGTTCAGGAAGATGCACAAGCGTAAAAACTGGTTTATTGGGATTTTTGAAATCGAAAACCAAAAAAGCCAGACGATTTCAGAAAACGAAATCCAATATCAGGCAATGAGAAGCTCAGGAGCCGGCGGACAGCATGTAAACAAAGTCAGTTCTGCTATCAGGGCGACACATTTGCCAACAGGAATTACTGTGGTTGCGATGGACAGTCGGTCACAGCACCAAAACAAAAAACTGGCAACAGAAAGATTATTTAAAAAACTAGAAAGCGAAAATTTACAGCAGCTCAAGGAACAGGTAGGCAAACAATGGGAAAACCAACTGAATATACAGCGCGGAAACCCGATAAGGATATTTGCCGGAACCGATTTCAAGAAGAATAAAATTGAGAAAAGCTATAAAGGAACCCGCAGAAAATTAAAAACAGATTTAAGAAATGAAAACAATTGATAAATATGTATTTCAGGCTTTAGATAGCTATCCCTATTCACTCGAAGAAACCATTGAATCATTGGATTATGCTTTTTCCTATGATGCCAAAAATACAATGGTGCTTTGTCTTTATGGAAGAATCCAGGCGGAGCAATTACTGAATTATGAAGCCGCTAAAAGTTTTTTTGAAGAGGCTTTTACGATTAACATTCATGCGCTTGAGGTTTACCCTTATTATATACAGACGCTTATCTTAAATGAAGATTATGAAGAAGCGATGCGATTAATTGATTTTGCACTTACAATAAAAGGCATAAGTAAAGCAGGCGTTTTTATAAAGAAAGCCATACTTTTTGAAGTACAGCATAAATTCAAAAAAGCAATGAAAGAAATCAGAAATGCAAAGCTGCATTCGATTAGCTATGATTCAGAGTCTGAGATTAGAGATGTTGAAAAAAGAATCAAGGGTAAGATGGAATTGGTCGAAAAGAAAAAGAACAAGTCCAAGAAATTATCAAAATAATTTCAAAATGAAAAAGGTTGCCATTTTTGGCAACCTTTTTATTATCGTATTAAAGAGAAATGCCCTCTATATTCTTTTCCATCAGATCTGGTTACTAAAAACCAATAATCTGTTGCGGGCAATTTTTCTCCATTAAGTGTTCCGTCCCAACCGGCAGAATTGTGTGCCAATTCTGCAATGAATTTACCGTATCGATCAAAAATTTGCACTTTTAATCCTGGCTCATGCATTGAAAATTTGATTTTCCAAAAATCATTTACAGCATCATTATTAGGACTGAAAAATTTTGGATACATCAGAAGGAAAACTTCTTCTTTGGCAATACCACAATTATTTGTATCCTTTACATAAACGGTATATTGGCCGCTATCCAAACCGTAAAATGTATTTGAAGTCTGATAGTTGATACCATCTAATGAATAAACATAATTACCAATGCTTGAATTTGAAAGCAGTACTGTTATGGCATTGTTGGTAGCAGTAAAATCACGGGTTTCTATTTTAGTAATCGTAGCTTTATTGGATGCCACTACAGTAATTGATTTTGTTGTTGAGCATATTGCGTTTCCATGTCTTTTTGTAACGGTAACAGAATAATTGCCAACTTCATTTACGGTAATAGATTGAGTAGTAGCGCCAGTAGACCACAAATAGCTATCGTATCCGGTATCTGCATTGATTCTTACAGAACTATTTTCGCACATACTAAAAGTGTCTGCCATGATTAAAGCAGGTGGCTGTATTAATGTTGGCTGCAATTCAACTATCTTATAACAGAGCGAATTATAGTCAATTCTTACATAAACTATATTTGTTCCTATATTTAAATTATAAGAAGTGAATGCTGTTATTTTGTTTGAAGCCGTTTGATTCTCGGCTCCGCTATAACTGGTATAATAGCTAAAGTTATAAGTGGCAGTATTGGCAATAAGATTGTCATTATATGCAGCAAGGTTAATGCTTTCTCTCTGGTCATTCAAATCATCGCAAATATTGAAAGCAAAGTTGTTAGCTGGAAGTTCATTGATAATATTAGGGATCATTGGAAGCCTCATTGCGCTTTCGCATCCATTAACAGTTTGTGAAGCCCAATAGACTATATCATCGACTAATGGAGTTGAATAAGGTAGTATGCTTCCGCCAAACTGACTGTCATAAAAAACAACATTTGTTCCTGTAACTACAAAATCGTTTAATGTTAAATTATGTGTGTCACAGAATTGCTGTACAGCAAAACCACTAGGCGGGTTGGTATATTGAATAGTTACCGCAATAGCCATTCTCCCACTTTCACAACCATTGATTGTTTGTGAAGCATAGTAAGTCTTTCCATTTTCGATTAAAGTCGTCGATGGTAGAAGATTCCCTGCTATCAAAGCATCATACCATTTTATATTCTGTCCGGTAACTGTAATGTCGCTTAAGGCAAGAGTCATCTTATAACAGAAAAAAGCAGTGGCATTTGCTACCGGTAGCGGTGTCGGATTGATGACAACCGTTTGGTTTTGTGTAGAGGAATTGTTATTTGCGTCAGTATATTTCCATACAATAGTATAAGTTCCTTCAGTTGTAAAGGTTAACAGGCTGGTTGTTGTAGCCGTGATAATTGTACCACATTGGTCTGTAGCAGTTGGCGGAACTATTGTTAGTGTATTGCAATCTCCTGTTAAAGTTGGCAGACTAGGATTGTTAGGAGTTGGAGCTGCTATATTGCCTACAACAACTTCTATGTCTAATGTATTATCACATCCGGCACTTCCGGTTATAGAGCAGAAGTAGGTGCCGTTATGAGAACTCGTAGCATTCAGTATTGTAGGATTGGCAATATTAGAAGTGAAGCCGTTAGGGCCTGTCCAGGAATAACCTGTTCCGCCGCTGGCTGTCAGCTGAATTGTATTACCAATACATACAGGGGAGTTACTAGATATAGTAGTTGTTGACATACAATCTCTGAATTTTACTAGATAATTATCAGGTTCTGGATTAGAGCCCAATGCACCCTGATGTGCATTCAGTGTTGCTATTCCTGTTGTACTTCCAAAAACACTTCCAAAGAGATAAATGTCATTATTACTGTCTATATCCACAAAAGCTAATTGCGTAGCTCTTTCCCCACCATAAAAGGTTCCCCAGACCCTTTGACCTGTAGGAGACATTTTTAAGAGAAAAGCCTTGTGATAGAAGCCTTTTACAGGCATGAAGGCATCAGGAGTCGTGAATCCGTCGCTAAGACTTGTATCACCAGAAAGATAGGCTTCATCATTATTATTTACCGCAAGATCTCTAAATCTCTCTATAAAATAAGTTCCCCATACTTTTTGCTGTGTTTGGACATTGAATTTTATAAGGAAAGATGCTTCGTCGTTAGTTAGGAATGTAGCGTTATTATTTCCTTGAAAATTGGGTCTGAATGTACCGGGTGTCCCAATATTTTGATTTCTGGTTTTACCATATACATATAAATTGTCTCCTTTGATGGCGTTGCCAAATATTTCTTGTTGCCCTCCCATATAGGTTGCCCATATACGTTGTCCGTTAAGCGAAAATTTTAAAATAAGACCATCAAATCCATCGATTAAATTTGGCTGATAAGAGCCGGGTGAAGCTAAATTTGGATTTCCTGTAAAACCTGTGACATATAAGAAATTGTCGTCGGAAATTACACATGAAGAAAGAACATCAACTGTATTTCCTCCATAATAAGTTGCCCAAACAAGAGCTCCTAGTGGAGTGAATTTGGCAATAAATCCATCGTTTGTCGTATTAGAAGATTGATAGCTAGGCTGAAAAGCACCCGGGGTGGAAATATTTGTATGGCTGCTCGTGGTTCCTACGGCATATACATTGCCATTGCTGTCTGTGCTTAAATCTATGACTTCTTCATTTTGTTCTCCGCCAAAATAGGTTCCCCATTCACGAATTCCTGAACTGTTTAATTTTACGATAAAACCGTCACTATAATTATTTTTTGTTGGTTGGTGTGACCCGGGAGATGAGATATCTGCTGGTGCAAATGTGGTTCCGCAGAAAAAGATATTTGAATTCAAGTCACATTTTACAGAATAGATTTCGGATCTGTAGTACGTTCCCCACAGGCGATCCCCATTGGTGTCAAATTTGCCAACAAAACCATTCGTTTGGCCTATAATAGTACTTTGATGGGTACCACTCGTTGCCATATTTGTTGTGCTTGTAGTTCTGCCACATACTATGGCATTATCCAATGGGTCAATTTTAATATTAAGCCCTAGTTCTTGCCCATTGCCGCCATAATAGGTTCCCCATAATCGAATTGGTACCGGGTCAATAACAATAGTCTTGTTTTCTAAATTTTCAGAAGATTCAAATCCATAAAGGTTTTTCTTTATTTTTTTATATCCCACATTAATCCTGCTTTGTTCGTTTCCGGTTTCAACCCAGCTTAAAGGCAATACTTCTTCCATTTCGCCAAAATGAACCTGCATTTTTATCTTATTGTCATACAGTTTTGTTTCTGCTCCATTAAATTTCATCCGGATATCAGAAATTTTCCCGCCGGGATGAATGATGAAATTATATTCTACCGTTTTGGTTGAATCTTGAGGAACAAAAAAGACAGCATCAATATTGTTGTAAAGGTTTTTGTAGGTAACTTTTTTATATTTATGTACCATTAAAATACCGTTAGGAGTATTGGGAACAGTATAGTAATTATCGTAATCTTTAGATTTGTTTTCTGCAATTAGTTTGACATCTGCATTAGAATCTACAAAATCAATATCAATTCGGTGGTATTGGTATTCATAAGTGTGATCATCTAGGACCTCTTTTTTAAGATCCGAAAACACTTGTGGCTCTTTGTTTTTCTCTTTTTTGGTTAGAAGCTTCTTACTTTCATAAATGTCATATGAAAAACCATTTTTCTTGAGCTGGACGTTTAACCCGTTTGAGTTTAGTAAATATAATACTGATGGATTAGCCTTTCCTTTTTGGTCGATAATCTGTCCTTTGTTTTCAGAAAACCCGGTTGGATTATTTTGCTTTTGTCCAAAAGCCGGCAACATTATAATAAAAACTATTAATAAAATAAGATTCTTCACAAATGATTTTTTAAGCTGCAAAATTATAAAAAAAATCGTCTTAAAAATTTCTTAAATTTAACAAGAAGCACTAAGTTTGAAATGAAATATAAATAAAAGATATAACCTTATATGAGAGCACTTAAAATCATTTCTGACTTACTTCCTATTCCAAGTTATACAGTAATATTAATCTGTTTTTTCTTTCCTTTTATAACAATCAAATGTGGTACGACAGAATTGGTTTCTGTTACAGGCTTTGATTATGTGGTTGGAACCGACATGAAGGAAAAGATGAAAGACAATGAATTTTCTAAAAAATTAGAAAAACAATTAGGTAAAGATTTGTTTGGTGCGGCTGGAACGAACCTGGATTCTCTTGATGTTGATGAAGACGGCAATCCGATAAAAGCTGAAAGTCTGCCGCTTCCTGAAGAAACACCAGATGAAAAAAGTAGTAGAATTGTTATGATGATTATGATGGGAATCCCATTCTTTATGGCAATAGCAGGATTGATTTTGAGTTTTGTCAAAGCCAAACGAAAAGGTCTGCTGCATATCATCTTTTCTTCTATTGGCTTCATAGTATTACTTGTTTTTGGAATCATAATCAAAAGTTCTGATGAACTAAATGCCGTTTCATCTATGGCAGATGGAATGGGTGGGGGAATGATTTCCATAGGTATGGGAACGGCTTATTATATGGCAACTATACTGTTTCTGTTGGTGATTATGTTTTTTGGTATGCTGAAGTACCTGAAAAAACTCTATAAGGAAGAACAGGCCATCCGCGAAGAAGCACTGGATGAATTTCTGACGAAAGAATAATTTATAAAACTCCCAAACGGGAGTTTTTTCGTTTTATACAGGCACTTTCATAAATAAGCAATATTTTTGCGACTTAATATAACCTGTTTTGAATCCGACCGTTTTTCTAATTACGCCACCCTTTACTCAGCTGAATACACCGTATCCGGCAACGGCCTATATTAAAGGTTTTTTGAACACCAAGAACATTTCTTCTTTTCAGGCTGATTTGGGCATTGAGGTTATATTAGAATTATTTTCCAGAAAAGGATTAACCGACCTGTTTTCGGAAGCTGAAAAAGCAACGGATAAATCGGATAATGCGAAACGGATTCTGGCATTACAGGAGGAGTATATTAAGACAATCGACTCGGTTATGCTTTTCCTGCAAGGCAAAAACCCAACCCTGTCGCATCTGATTTGTCAGGAAGATTTTCTTCCCGAAGCTTCCCGGTTTTTACAGCTTGAAGAATTGGACTGGGCTTTCGGAACTATGGGAACTCAGGACAAGGCTAAACATTTGGCGACTCTCTACCTTGAAGATATTTCTGATTTTATCGTTGAATGTGTCGATGAAAATTTCGGATTTAGCCGCTATGCAGAGAGAATGGGACGTTCTGCCAATTCTTTTGATGCGCTTTACGACATGCTGCATAGGGAGCCTACTTATATTGATAGACTATTACTCGGAAATTTGGATAGGAAAATGAAAGAATTGCAACCAAAGCTGGTCTGCTTTTCAGTTCCTTTTCCGGGAAATTTATACAGTGCCTTTAAAAGCGCCCAGTTTATCAAAAAACAGTATCCTGATACCAAGATTGCCATGGGTGGTGGATTTCCAAACACGGAATTACGCTCTTTGTCTGATATCAGGGTGATGGAATTTTTCGATTATATCACTCTTGATGACGGCGAAGCTCCTATTGAAGAGCTTATTCTGAATATTGAAAATCCTGAATATGATTCATGGAAGAGGACATTTCTTTTGGTAGACGGAAAAATTGCCTATAAGAATAATTCATCCAAAAAAGATTACAAGCAATCAGAAGTAGGAACACCTGATTATTCAGACCTGCTCTTAGACAGTTATATTTCGGTTATTGAAATTGTCAACCCTATGCACCGTATGTGGAGTGACGGGCGTTGGAATAAGCTTACCATGGCGCATGGATGCTATTGGGGTAAATGTACGTTTTGTGATATTTCACTGGATTACATAAAAGTATATGAGCCGGTGGCGGCCAGGTTGCTTTGCGACAGAATGGAGGAGCTTATTGCACAAACAGGGCAGAACGGTTTTCATTTTGTTGACGAAGCTGCACCTCCGGCATTGATGCGGGCTCTTGCATTGGAAATTTTACGCAGAAAATTGGCGGTTACCTGGTGGACTAATATCCGTTTTGAAAAGAGTTTTACCCGTGATTTGTGCCTTTTGTTAAAGGCCTCAGGCTGCATTGCTGTTTCAGGCGGTTTGGAAGTAGCTTCAGACAGGCTGTTGGAGCTAATTCAAAAAGGTGTTACTGTAGCACAGGTTGCACGGGTGACGCGAAATTTTACGGAAGCAGGTATAATGGTACATGCTTATCTGATGTATGGTTTTCCAACACAAACGGCCCAGGAAACAATTGACTCCCTGGAAATGGTACGCCAGTTATTTGAAATGGGAGTCTTGCAATCCGGTTTTTGGCACCAATTTGCTATGACGGCTCATAGTCCTGTAGGAATGTATCCTGAAAAATTTGGCGTACTAAAAGAGACAGAAGTCTTGGGTAGCTTTGCCAACAATGATATTGTACATATTGATAAAACAGGAACAGACCATGATGCCTTTAGTTATGGCTTAAAGAAATCGCTCTTCAACTATATGCATGGTATCTGTTTTGATTTTCCGCTGCAGGATTGGTTTGATTTTAAAGTACCCCGAACCAAAATTCCAGGCGATTATATCTATAATGCCATACATGAAGATGAAAACAGTTTCGCCAAACCAACGGCAAAAGTGATTTGGTTAGGCAATAAGCCTGTGATTTCAACCTATACTAAATCTAAAAAAGGAAATTCATGGGAAATGGCTTCTCTTGATTTTCATACTAAAAAAGAAGCTTTTGCCATTTCTGTAGGAAAAGAACAGGGAATATGGTTGGGAGCTATATTGGAGAAAATTGCGGTTTCAAACCTGAAAACGTACACCTATCAGGAGATTAAAACGGATTATGAAAACTCCGGGTTCGAAGATTTTGAACTGTTTTGGTATAGTAAACCCATCAATTCATTGAGAGAACAGGGCTTACTGGTGCTCTAGTTGGTCATAGCTTTCTTTTCGCTATCTTCTTTCATTTTTAAATATTTGGCTGCCTGGTCTTTGGATAATAATTTTAAAATTTCGACATCAATCTTGTCCATTATTTCACGCATTTTATCTTTTTTTTCCTGAACATGCAGATTGCTTTTGGAAATTTCCTCAATGCTGTTTTTATTGTCGTTTATAATTGCTTTTACGGCAGCAAATTGTAAGCCGTCCAGTTTTATTTCCTTATCAAGATATGTAGCCCAGTTCTCTCCCATGTCTACTTTTTCATTGCTGTTTTTTTTAGGTTTGTTCTGTCTTACTTCAGAACCTATAGACCTGTCGACACCACCTCCGTATGGATTGTAGTATTGAGCCGAAGCAGTTTCTGGACAAAGCATTAGGAAAAATATAGCGATAAAAAATAATCCGGTTTTCATAAATTAAAAATTTGAGCTCCAAACTTACTCATTTTTAAGCCAAAGTATAATGAAATGACCTATTTTAACAGGATGTAAACCGTTCAACGGTCATTATCATTGACTTCTGACTCATTTTCTGGTTTTGCCTTGTATTCTTCGTTGAAAAATTTTTCTACCTTTTTTTGGTCTTTAAAATTTCGCTTCATCAGAAATACAATTAAAATCAAGCCAATCAAAACTACAATTGCTATTGTTATCCAGTTGATTTCCATGGTTTTTTATATAAAGTTATGAAAATCCCAATAAAGTTTTGTATTATCTTTTTTGATGTTCTTCTTTTAACAACGAATAGATTTCTGAATTTTCAAATTGCCCTTCTTTTTGATAATGTTGTCTCATGACACCTTCTTTTACAAAGCCAAATTTTTTGACAAGTTGTATCGACGCATTGTTGGTTGGACTTATAAATGCTTCAACTCTATGGAGCTGCATTTTATCAAAACCATAGTCAAGAACAGATTGCAACGCTTCGCTCATTAACCCCATTCTTTTGAAATTGTCATCTGTTAGTGCATATCCAATTTCGGCACGGGCATGGTCCAAATACCAGGTATGATAGCCGCATCCGCCAATAACCTTATTGTTTTTTTTGTCGAGTAATTGAAATAACAACATGGACTTGTTGTAGGTGGTAATTCCCTTTTTGAATTTTTCTTTTTCTTTCTGCAGTTTTTCAGGAGTATTGATGCCTAAAAATTCAGAAAGTTCTTTTTCGGAAAAATGCTCATAAATATATTGGTAGGCTTCAAGATCAATCTTTCTTAAAAGGAGTCTTTCTGTTTCAATAGTAAAAAAAGTCATATTAAAATAGTAAATAATACTAAGTATAAAAGTAATAAAAAAATGTCTGAATTTTCAGGAAATAAAGGATAGTATATATTCTTTATCAATATAAATTAATCTATGTTCGGAAAATATTTTATATTTTTCATTATAAATTTATTGTTTTTCAATAAAAATAAATATATTTGTCCGGTAATCATTAAAAATCAAACGATATGGAAATCAAAATTGGTACTAAGCTAATCCTTCAGGTATTGCATGTCATATCCTGGATCATATTTCTCGGATTGTGTTTTGAAGCGGGTGCTCTTATAGTTAATGCTATTATGATGTTCACGCTTGATGCTACAGAAATTAAACGTTTATGGATGCTGATTGATTTGTCTGATTTGTACAAATACGGTTCTCATCATTATGTGGTAATAATGTCACAAATTATTATTGTGGCTGTACTGAAAGCACTGATGTTTTATTTGATTGTAAAGATTCTGTATGAAAATAAGTTGGATATGGCACAACCTTTCAACCAGGCAATGGGACGTTTCATTTCGCTAATATCGTATCTGGCTTTAGGAATAGGTTTTTTTTCTGCCTGGGGAGAGAAATACACTAAGGGGCTGGTTCTGGAAGGTGTTTCTATGCCAGGTTTAGACGATATGCACTTTGACGGTTCTGATGTGTGGTTGTTTATGGGGATAATTCTTTTGATTATAGCACAAATTTTTAAAAGAGGTATCGAAATCCAAACTGAAAATGATCTAACAATATAGCTTATGCCGATAATAGTAAATTTAGATGTAATGATGGCAAAGCGAAAAATGTCGCTCAATGAGCTTTCTGAAAAGGTAGACATAACACTGTCGAATCTTTCCATCCTAAAAACAGGAAAAGCCAAAGCTGTCCGATTTAGTACACTGGAAGCTATATGTAAAGCCTTAGATTGCCAGCCGGCAGATATTCTGGAATATCAGCCTGATACGAAATAACTTTGTAATAGTTACTGATTTTTAAAAGTCCGCTGTGTTGACTACTTGCGGACTTTTTTGTGTTATCGGGTCATTTGATAGCTTGTCAGTTTTTTAATCTTTCCGTTTTCCATTTGGAAGACATCACAAAATGCTGCATTAAGCAGGTCACCAGACCTGAAGTTACATGTGATCTTCCCTTCAACTACAACAATATCGTTTTCTTCGGTGAGACTGATGATTTCAATTTCAGGATTTTCTATAAAATGGTTTTTTTCAATTTCTTTGTCAAAAGCTTCTTTTCCAATCAGGTGAAAAAATCCGGGCATATCCCAGACAATATCTTCTGCAAGACATGAAAGAATTTTTTTGTGGTCGTAAGTCCTAAAGCCTTCTATATACGAAACCACTGTATATTTATTCGAAGTCATGGCCTATAAGTTTTTCAAGCGACGTACTAAAATTACAAAATATTTGTCTGTTATTCAGTTTTTTAGATTTATTATAACTGCAATTTTGACATTAACGTTCTGTTAACAAAGAAGTAGTTTTCATTAACTCAGTCTCTTATATATAATGATACATTTGTGCAAATAACCAATCAAACTTCGCCTATGAAAACTGTTTTTATATCGTTGCTCTTTGTAGTAGGTTTTACTGCCAGGGCACAAACAGAAGAAGAAATTGTAGAGAAACGTATCGATGAAGCCCGAAAGTTATTTCATTTTTCACAGGACTATCAGGCAGAAATGGATAAGATAGTAAAGGATTATCCGCGCTCTGCCTATGCCTGGCAACAAAAAGCAATGCCTCTTTTTAAACAAGGTAAATATGAATATGCGATGCCTTTTTTGGACAAAGCAGTTGCGCTGAACCCCAAATTATATATGGATTACAGGGCTTTTATGAAATGTATTTTTGGTAAACGTTATGTCGAAGCAATTGAGGATTTTGAAGCCGCCAAGAAACTTAGCGGCAATTCCTATGTCATGGACCATACGTATGATTTTTATATAGCGCTTTCTTGCTTACAGTTGGGAAGATTTGCAGAGGCGGAACAGATACTCGAGGCGGATAGGGAAGCCCACCTTGCTACAAGTAGTGTTGAACCACATTTTTTGGATGTGTTTTATATGGGTATAGCGAAGTATGAGCTGGGTAAATATGAGGAAGCGATAGCGCAATTTGATATCTCAATTGGAACTTACCGGGAGTTTTCCGATGCGGAATATTATAAAGCTTTATGTCTGATTAAGTTGGGAAGGAATAATGAAGCGGAGAAGTTGATGCAAAAAGCCATAACCGATTATAGAAATGGTTTCACCATCAACGAAGATAATGTGGTTTACGAACGTTATCCTTATCAGGTTTATTTTCTGAAATAAGTCAGGATAATAATATAAAAGCCCCGGCAGGAACCGGGGCTTTTTATTTCAAAAGATTTGTTTTAAATTATAAAACAGCTTCGCCATACAAGTCAAATTCGGCAGCATCAGTAATTCTTACATTTACGAATTCTCCGGTTTTTAAGTAGGCTTTAGAAGCATCAATCAGAACCTCGTTATCAACGTCCGGGCTGTCAAATTCTGTTCTTCCAACAAAATGGTTGCCTTCCTTGCGGTCAATGATGCAACGGAAAACCTGCCCGATTTTTTCCTGGTTTAATTCCCATGAAATCTGAGACTGGAGTTCCATGATTTCGTTTGCACGCTGTTGTTTTACTTCGGCAGGAACATCGTCTTCCAGTAGATAGGCATGTGTGTTTTCTTCGTGAGAATACGCAAAACAACCCAATCTCTCAAATCGCATTTCTTCAACCCAGTTTTTCAAAATTTGGAAGTCTTCTTCGGTTTCTCCCGGATATCCTACAATCAGGGTCGTTCTGATAGTCATTCCAGGTACTGTGTTACGGAAATCTTCGATGAGTTTTGTCGTTTTGGCCTGAGTTGTTCCGCGACGCATTGATTTTAAAATGTTGTCGGATATATGCTGAAGCGGGATGTCAAGATAGTTGCAAATCTTTGGCTCTCTTTTCATCAGTTCCAGAACATCCATAGGGAAACCTGTTGGGAAAGCATAATGCAGACGAATCCATTCAATGCCTTCAACTGCAGCTAAATTTTCCAGTAGCTCAGCCAGATTTCTCTTTTTGTATAAATCAAGACCATAGTAGGTCAAATCCTGGGCAATAAGTATCAGTTCCTTTACTCCGTTTTTGGCCAGTCCTTTTGCTTCGTTTACCAATTTTTCAATGGGCTGTGAAACGTGTTTGCCACGCATTAATGGAATGGCGCAGAAACTGCAAGGACGGTCACATCCTTCGGCAATTTTAAGATAGGCATAATTTTTAGGCGTAGTTGTAAGACGTTCGCCCAATAACTCATGTCTGTAGTCGGCACCTAAGGCTTTTAAAAGGCCCGGTAGTTCTGTAGTTCCAAAATATTGGTCTACATTTGGTATTTCCTTAATCAAATCCGGCTTGTAACGTTCTGAAAGGCATCCGGTCACAAACACCTTGTCAACAAGGCCTTGCTCTTTTTTGTCAACATAGTTAAGGATCATGTTTACAGATTCTTCCTTTGCATTGTCAATAAAACCGCAAGTGTTGATTACAATGATATTTCCTTCTTCATGGGCTGGGGCTTCGTGAGTTACGTCTTTGCCGCTGGCACGGAGCTGACCCATCAGCACTTCGCTGTCATACACGTTTTTGGAACATCCCAATGTAATTACATTGATTTTGTTTTTCTTTAATGACTTGGTTCTCATAGAATTGTAAATTGGAGTGCAAAATTAAGCTTTTTATGAATAGTAGCACTATGGTTGGGTAAATTTTATGAGGTTGACTTTAGGGTAAGAAAAATAGTTGGATGTAAAATAGATTCAGAAGAAAGCCGTTTTATATCGGTATTAGTTTTGATATATTGCGTTTTTATATTTTATGATGGTTTTATGAAGAAAATAGGAATGTTCTTTTTGTTGCTGGCTCCTTTGATGCTTTTGGCACAGCAACGGGATGTTAAGGTATATAGGGAGTTTATTGAAGGAAAGACGGTAGTTTTTGCTGACAATAATGAGTTTTGTCCGGTTTCCGTCTTGATACGGACAGAGCTTCTTAATATGAAAAGCAGCCTTAAAGCGCCTTATGTACTGGTTCCGGCAAAGGCAAAAAGATTTGTGCTGATGGAAATCTCAGTAATTAATCTTAAAAAGGAATTTAATTTTAAATACCAGAGCTCATTTTTCCTGGGTGATATCAATCTAAGGAAATATGATATCGATTTCCCGTATAGTCTGCCGTATAAAGAAGGAGAAGAATATAGTATTGGACAGGGGTATAATGGCAAGATTTCACATCAGGGTGAATTTGCCCTTGATTTCATCATGCCTGTCGGTACTGAAATTACGGCTGCCAGAGATGGTATTGTTGTTGATGTTCAGGATAGCAATACGGAAACCTGTATGTCGAAAGACTGTGCAGAATTTAATAATTATATCGTGATTTATCACGAAGACGGAACAATGGCGGAATATACGCACATTGACACCAAAGGTTCTTTGGTCAAAAAAGGAGATGTTGTTAAAAGAGGAGATAAAATCGGACTTAGTGGCAATATTGGCTGGTCATCCGGGCCACATCTGCATTTTTTCAGTTTTGTTTCGGATATAGAGAAGGGCAGGAGGTCTATCCGTACAAAATTCAGGACAGAAGGAAACAAGCTCGAATTCCTGCAGGAAAAGAAATCGTATAAAAAAGATTATGAGTTTTAATAAAAAAGCCTCTGCATTTGCAGAGGCTTTTTTATGTGTAAAAGATATATTTTATAAATCCATCAATAATGTAAGTGTTACATTGTTGCTGACAGTTTTGACTGTGGTCGGGTCAACAAGTCCTTGTGAAAAGAAAGTCTGCTGTATGTCTCTTTTGGCATAAGAATATGCTGCGTCCAGCCTTGTTCCCCCAAAATTATAGCCAAGACCTGCTGAAAATCCTTGCAGGTCTCCAACTGTTTTTCCATTTTTATAAGGGCTTTGCTCAAAACGGTAACCGCCTCTGAAACTCCATTGTTTTGCTTTTGCCTCAGCACCAATGCGTACTTCGGATGTTACGTCAAGCAGTGATTCTAATTGTGCATTTGTTTGGCGGTAATCGTTGCTTGGTCTGAAGCGTATATTACTGTAATCTTTCATGGCGTAATCCACACTGATTAGTCCATATTTTCCAAAAACATAGGCTAAGCTTCCTGTGTATTTTCCAGGCGTTTGTAAACGATATGACGGATAAATCATGGTTACATTCGGATCGACAATTACAGGGTTGCGGGTTCCGCAGTCCGGGCAGTCTACAACCAGGTTCTGGCGCAATTCTTCATTCAGACGAAACCAGGTAGGTGATTCATAGGCGAGTCCAATGCGGAATTCAGGAGTCACTTTGGCAATGGCTCCAACCTGAAATGAAAATCCGTTACCGTAAGTGTATAATTCATTTCTAAAACGCAAAGCCTGAGGTCCTGAATTTGGATTATTGCCAGGCGTATCCAAATAATCTTCATAGAAGTTGGTTACGCGGGTATAGTCTGTGAAATGTGAATTCAGGCTAAGACCAAAATAAAACCGGTCTGTGTATTGCACTCCTCCATTAAAGGAAAGCTTTCCGTTATATCCGCTAGTCTCAATAAAATTCTCCTGGAAATAATTGCCGCCAACAGGAGCATTTGGAGTATAAACCGTATTGTTGTCGGTATTGGTAGCAGGATTGATGAGGTAGCCGTAATAGCCGAAATAAGCCTGCTGTTCTCTGTATGTTAGTGCTTCAAAAGGCAGATTGGTAATATCGCCTAACGGAATTCCGTTGGCATGGCTTGAGAAATACTGCGACACGGAGTTCGTAGGATTAAATCCGGCAGCATGAAACTGATTGTCGAAATTGGAAACATTTTCATAGTTCGCCGCAACTGTAAATTTTTTCCAATTGCTTGAAGCATCTTCGTTTTCGAAAACCCAGATAGCTCCCAATTGGTTCAGGTCAAAACTATTGTCTTTTTCTTTAGTGGTGGTGCCAAAATAACGTGACTTGTTACTGATGCTGTAGTTGCTAAGTGTTATGGCAATTTGATTGGTCGTAAAAACTGCACTTCCGGCTGGATTAACGCCAATTGCCGAAAAATCGCCTCCAAGAGCACCAAAAGCACCACTCATCCCTCTAAAGCGGGCCGTACCGGTCAGGTTGTCCTGAGCATACCTCATGGCATCGGAAACTTCTTGTGCCTGAGCACTTAAAGCAAATCCCGCAATCATAAATAAAAAATACTTTTTCATAGGGTTAATTTTTTTCTTAGGGGTTCAAAAAAATACCTATGCTATAACTTTTACGTTTAGACATAGGCATTCTGTATCATTAAATTAAGTGTTATCCTCTTCGTCCGCCGCCTCCGCCGCCAGATCTTCCGCCTCCGCCATAGGAACCTCCACCTGATGATCTTCCGCCTCCGCTTGAACTAGGGCTGCTGTATGATGGTCTTGATGGTGCCGCATTTTGGCTTCTTGTAGAATTGCTTCGGCTTGGAGTACTGTAATTATTGCTGTTATTTCTTGTGGTATTATAACTGTTTCGTGTTGTGTTATAATCTCTTGAGCTTGAATTATAGTCTCTTGAATTTGTAGTACTGTTGCTACGGGTTCCGGTTGTGTTATATCTTGTTGAATTTCGGTTGGAATAATAAGTTCCTTCCCCTCTTCTCGAAGTGTTGTATGCATTATTGCTTCTGTAGCTTCTTGTTGCAGAATTGCTTCTGTAATAATTGTTTCTTCCAAAGCTGTTGTTGGCGTAGTAGCTTCTTCTTCCGTTGGCATAAGCGTAGTTATTGTAGTAGTGACCTCCATGCCAGTGGTTCCAACCGCCGTAATAAGGATAGTACCAATTGTTCCAGCCCCAGCCCCAGCCAAGACCCCAACTTGGTCCGTACCAGCTATTCCAGCCCCAACCGCCATACCAGCCTCCCCAGCCTAGACCCCAGCCCCAGCCTGGTCCGTACCAATTATTCCAACCCCAACTATTGTCGTAAATGTTTACAGTTACATTATCAGAGTTGCTTCCCCAGGCAGGATAGGATGCTGCAGTAGCTACATAAGTAGTATCGTTATAAGCCGGTGATGCATAATTGTTTGAATCGGTAAAGATTTCAGGATCATCCTGTAGCGATCTGAAATATTCTCTGTAGCCGTTGCTGCTTTCATTGTTTGCAGTAGTGTTAGATCTTCTTTCGTTATTGTTGTAAACTCCATCGGAATCATAATAAGATGAATTCTGGTATGACCCACAGGAAGTCATAAGAATTGCCAGCAATCCGATTAATGAATAAAGGGATGCTGATTTTGGGGAAATGTAATAAGTTTTCATATCTAGAGCAATTTTATTGTTGGACAATACAAAAGACAATACAAAAATAATTAGTTTTGCTGAATTATCTAGTTAAATAAAGTTAAACAATATTTGTGCCAAACTATTCAATATGAGTAAGAACCTTACAAAAAGATCAGAAGATTATTCCAAATGGTATAATGAACTGGTAGTAAAAGCAGATTTAGCCGAAAATTCAGGGGTTAGAGGCTGTATGGTTATCAAACCATACGGTTATGCCATCTGGGAAAAGATGCAGGCGGAGTTAGACAGAATGTTCAAAGAAACAGGACATCAGAATGCTTATTTCCCGCTATTTGTACCCAAAAGCATGTTTGAGGCTGAAGAGAAAAATGCAGAAGGTTTTGCTAAAGAATGCGCAATCGTTACTCATTATAGATTAAAAAATGATCCGGATAAACCGGGGAAATTAATGGTGGACCCTAATGCCAGGCTGGAAGAAGAATTGATTGTCCGTCCAACGAGCGAGGCTATTATCTGGTCTACTTATAAAGGGTGGGTACAGTCTTATAGAGATTTGCCGCTTCTGATTAACCAGTGGGCAAACGTAGTGCGCTGGGAAATGAGAACCCGTTTGTTTTTGAGAACAGCCGAATTTTTATGGCAGGAAGGACATACGGCTCATGCGACACAAAGCGAAGCGATAGCAGAATCAGAACAAATGATGAATGTGTATGCTGATTTTGTACAGAATTTTATGGCCATTCCGGTAATCAAAGGAGTAAAGACGGAAACGGAGCGCTTTGCCGGAGCAGTAGAAACCTATTGTATCGAAGCCTTGATGCAGGATGGAAAGGCCCTGCAGGCCGGTACATCCCATTTCTTAGGGCAAAATTTCGCGAAAGCTTTTGATGTTAAATTTGCCAATGCAGAAGGAAAGCAAGAGCATGTTTGGGGAACTTCCTGGGGTGTTTCAACGCGATTAATGGGAGCTCTGGTAATGACGCACTCAGATGATAACGGATTGGTTTTGCCTCCAAATCTGGCGCCAATTCAAGTTGTGATTGTTCCTATCTATAAAACGGATGAAGAATTTGCAGCCATAACTGAAGCTGCAAATACATTAGTGTCACAATTGCGAAAACTTAGAATTTCTGTCAAGTTCGATGACAGGACGACCCAGAAGCCAGGATTTAAATTTGCAGAATGGGAATTAAAAGGTGTTCCTGTTAGGGTAGCAGTTGGTCCGAAAGATTTAGAGAACGGAACTTTTGAGGTGGCAAGAAGAGATACTTTGTCTAAAGAAGTCGTTTTAAAGGATAATATAGTAAACCATATTAACGGACTGTTGGAAGAAATTCAGGATAGTTTGTTTAGTAAGGCATTGGATTACAGGGATACGCATATCACCGAAGTGAATTCCTTTGATGAGTTTAAAGATGTTTTAGAGAATAAAGGTGGTTTTATTGCGGCTCATTGGGATGGAACTCCTGAGACGGAAGAGAAAATCAAAGACCTTACTAAAGCAACAATCAGGTGTATTGCTTTGGATAGAGTAGAAGAGTCCGGAAGCTGCGTGTTTACTGGAAAACCTTCTGTTGGAAGAGTGCTTTTTGCCAAGGCGTACTAAAAAAAATAAAAAAAAAATGAGGTAGCTATTGTGCGAATAAAAAATAGTTGTATTTTTGCATCCGCATTAGAGAAGCAAGGCCCGTTCGTCTATCGGTTAGGACGCCAGGTTTTCATCCTGGTAAGGGGGGTTCGATTCCCCCACGGGCTACAAGTTCAAAGTTTATTGAAAGTATAAACTAACTTAGAAGGATTCAAGGTCCGTTCGTCTAGGGGTTAGGACGCCAGGTTTTCATCCTGGTAACAGGGGTTCGATTCCCCTACGGACTACAAAAAAACATTTAAAGAAAAAAAGGAAGAAAATGGCAAATCATAAGTCAGCTCTAAAAAGAATCAGAAGTAACGAAAAGAAAAGAGTATTAAACAGATACCAACACAAAACTACTCGTAATGCGATCAAAGCTTTGCGTTTGGCTACTGATAAATCTGATGCTGCTGCAAAACTATCAGGTGTTATTTCTATGATTGATAAATTGGCTAAGAAAAATATTATCCACAATAATAAAGCTGCCAATTTAAAATCTAAATTGACTAAACACGTTTCTGCTCTTTAATTAGGTGCTGAATCGCTAAAATATAAAATGCCCTCATCAGAGGGCTTTTTTTATATTCGTATTTCGAGTCACTAACGAGATATGGACCAAGTTTTAAAATTACCAAAATAAAAAAGCTCTCAATTTTGAGAGCTTTTTTTATAATTTGTCTTTGAGGTCTTCCAGCATTTCTTTTGTAATGGGCTTAGACAAGAAGTCGATTACAATGGGATAGGTCTTTGATTTTTCAATATCTGTCGGGTCAATAGTAGATGAAAGTACAATAACCTTTGTTTTTGTATTGAATTCCTGATACTCCTTTTTAGTAAAATTGTCGAGAAATTCCCAACCACCCATAACCGGCATGTTCAGGTCTAAAAAGATAAGTTCAGGACAATGGGTTTCATTATTAGCTTTAAGCTTTTCATAATAGTCCATAGCCTCCTGGCCATTTTTTGCAGTAATTATTTCTTCTGTAAAAGACGCTTTGGCAATTACCATCTTATAAAGCATTAGAGTAATTGGATCATCATCCACACATAAGATTTTATGTAGCATTTTATTCCTTTTTGAATGTTAATGTAAACTTAGTTCCTTTATTTACCTGGCTTTGAACATCAATTGTTCCGCCCATTGTTTCAACTTGAGATTTGACAAGATATAACCCAAGTCCTTTACTGTCCGGATAATTATGGAATCTTTGGTATAGCCCGAAAATCTTGTCTTTATTTCGTTCAATATCAATTCCTATTCCGTTGTCTTCAAAGGTAAGAATTGTCTTATCAACTTTCTCCTTTGTAGTGATAGTTATTTTTAATTTTTTTGCAGGATTCCTATATTTTATGGCATTTGTAAGCAAATTCAGCATGATGCTTTCCAGATAAGCCTTGTTCATGTTTGAAAGCGAGTCGTTTTCAAGATTGATTTTCAGGATTGGCTGGTGCAGGTTTATAAGATAGCTTAGCTGGTCAAAAACAGTTTCAAATACTTCGCTGAAAAGAACTTCTTCCTTCTGGATAGACGGATTGTCTTTGATAATGACAACTTTGACAAGGTCATTTATGGTTTCGTTCAGAAGATGGGTAGACTTTGTAAAGCCATTGAGTATGAGTTTTAGGTCGTCGTTTTCTATAGGAATATCTTCAATCAGGTTCAAAAGCCCGGTTAGGTTGGATAACGGCGCCCTGAGATTGTGTGATGTTATATAAGAGAACTGTTTTAAATCCTTATTGTTTTGTGTTAATTCACGGATGAGCTGTTCCCGTTCTTTTTCCTGTCTTTTCAGAAGGGTAATGTCCCGCTGTATCGAAATCCAGTGTGAAAGCTGTCCTTCTTTGTTTGTAATCGGAATCATGGAAAAGCTGACCCAGTATTCCTCACCATTCTTTTTGTAGCTAATGGTTTCAATCTGTGTTTCCTCTTCATTTTTGATAGCCGTAACCAGTTTTTTCAATTCCGATTCGTCAGAATTTTTACCTCTGAAGAGTAATGGCGATTTTCCAATGACTTCAGATGCCTTGTAGCCGGACATTTCTGCAAATGCCTGATTGGCAAAGATAATTTTTGGAATAGAAGTTTCAGAAGTATCATTGTCTGTAATGATGACCGCATCTTTGGCCTGTGTAATAACGGTTTCCAGAAGCTTTAGTCGCTGTTCTTCCTCTTTCTGCTTAGTGACATCCTGCATGGAACCAATCATTCGTATTGGTTTACCATTGCTGTTTTTAATCAGGAAACCTCGGTCAAAAACGTGTTTGTATGTACCATCAATGCATTTGAAACGGTATTCATCCTGCCATTTTTCAACTTTTTTCTCAAGAAAGTTATATAGTTTAACCGATACTCTAAGGCTGTCTTCCGGATGTATTCTATCAAACCACCATTTTGATGTATCGCCAACATCTTCTTTTTTGTATCCAAAAACACTGCTGATTCCTTTGTTCCATTGAAAATCATCTTCCTGAATTTTCCAATCCCATATGGTGTCGCTGGTTGCTTTGGCAACAATGTCATAGCGGTCTATGGCTTCTTTTAATTCTTCGCCGGCTCGTCTGTTTTCAATCACTACGCCTACCAGATTGGCAATGCGGTCAAGCAGATAGATTTCATTAGGATTGGGTTCTCTGTTGGTTTTGTAATAGGTTACGAAACTGGCCAGACTGGAACCGTCTGTTTTTCTAATCGGGATCGACCAACAGGATTTTAGACCATTGGCTATGGCAGCCGGAGCAAAATTTTTGCAGAGCGGTTCTTTTTCAATATCGGAAATAAAAGCACTTTCGTTTTTAAAGATGCTTTTTTTCGAATCGATATCGTTTATAGATTCGATATAACCTTTTGGAAGCGAATTGCCTACAAAGTGTTTTATCTTATGGTTTTTGATTTCAATAATGGAGCATAAGGCATCCGGCATCAAAGTTTCGATGTTTTGGATTACTTTCTCCAAAACGTCCTTTAATGATTTGTTGGGTTCCGCATTAAGCCTGTAGGTGTCTTTTTCAAATGCGAGTATGGTTTCCTGGAACTTACGTGTCGTAATATCCTGAAGGGCACCTATTTTTTTAACCTGTTTGCCATCTTCCCATATCAGGTCAAAACGGTCCAAAACATGGGCATAGGTGTCATCCTGTTTGCGGAAACGGTATTCTATTTCATGGTGCGAATCTGAAGAATCTTCTTTTATGGCGGCAATTTTTTCCCTGACTTCTTCTCTTTCGTCAGGATGCAGCCGCGATACCCAAAAATCTAAATCCAGATACTGTAGGTCTTTAAAATCAAATCCGAATAGTTTTTTGTAATTGGAGCCTGCAATGTATATTTTCTTTGTTTCGGCATCAAATTCATATATTGCATCACTTGTGGCTTTTGCAATAGCTTCATAGCGAAGGTTGCTTTCCTTGATTTTAAGTTCGTTTTCAATCCTTTCGGTTACATCACGCGCATTGAGTACAATTCCGTTAACTGCGGCATTGTCTCTCATGTCGATGACATTGGCTTCTAGCCATCGCCAATTGTCGTTTATTCCAATGTATCGGAATGGGCGGGTGGCGATGCGTTTTTCTGTTTTTAATCTGGAAAATTCCTGTTTGAAAATTTCCTTTTCGTCCGGGTGAAGCTGGTCGAAGGCATTGAGACCGATGTAATCATCCGGATTTATTCCGTAATTGGTCTGAACATTCGGACTGATATAAGTAAATACGCCATCAGTGTCAAGAATGGAAATCAGTTCTGAACCGTCCTGAACCAGGGCTTTGAACCTTTGTTCGTTCAGTTCATTCTCTTTTTCGGTTTTAAGTCTTTCTGTAACGTCTGTTACTAAAACAAGTCGGGCTCTTTTTCCATTGAAATTAATTTCATTGCCTTGGGTAATGACATCGATTGTTTCGCTATTTTTTGTGGTATGTTTGAAAGACATTTCCACAAATTTTCCATTTTCCCTAAGTGATTTTACTAAAGCCATGGCTTTTTCAGTGTCATCCTTGGCTACAAGGGTGGAAGCTTTCAGATTTAGGAATTCTTCTCTGGTATAGCCGTATTTTCTTATAGCGGCATCATTGGCATCTAAGACATGAAGTGTTTCAATATCATAGACTAGTTTTGGCAGAGGACTGTATTGAAAAATATCTTTGTATTTTTTTTCTGAATCGCTCAGCTTCTGTGCTATTTTCTTGCGTTCGATATTGTAGAGTATCGTTTTGAAAAGCAAAGAAGCGTTCAGGTCTTCTTTCTGCAGGTAGTCGGAAACTCCATACGAAAGTGACTTGATGCTGAATTCCTTGTCAGAAAATCCGGTTAGTATGATTATCGGGATGTCTCTCGATATGGGGATGATTTCATTCAAAAGCCGTTCGCCTTCTCCGTCGGGAAGAATCAGGTCCAGAAAAATAATATCTATTTTTTCTTCCGTATTCAGAATGTTCCGGGCTTCTTTGAGATTCCTAGCCTCATAAAAAACGGGATGACGGAATTCTTCTCTTATATAATCTTTAATCAGCACCAGGTCGCCCTGATTGTCTTCGATTATTAAAAAGTGAATACCTTCTTTTTGAAACGTCATCGGTTACTATTTTTTAGGCAGTTGAACCATTGATAGCCAGAACTCTTCAATTGCGGCTACCGTCTCCAAAAAATTATCGGCTTCGATGGGTTTTGTTATAAAGCAGTTTACGTGGTTTTGATAGCTCTTCAGTATGTCGCTTTCAGATGACGATGTGGTTAGCATAATTACAGGTATATGTTGAATTTGGGGATTCGATTTAATTCTGGCCAAAACTTCATGGCCGTTTAGTTTTGGGAGGTTTATATCCAGAAGGATAAGGTCTGGCATTATAGCATTTTTATAAGCTCCCTTTTTTTCTAAAAACTGTATAGCCTCCCATCCATCTTTTACGACTGAGATTTCTTTTCGTATACTGCCATAGCCCAGGGCTTCTCTTGTTAGCAGGATATCGCCTTCATTGTCTTCAATCAGTAAAATAACAATTGATTCCATTGGGCACAGATTAGAATTTAACAAATATAATAAAACTATTCACTTATTTGCTTACAGTAAAATAAAATGTGCTGCCCTGACCTTCTTCTGATTCTACCCAGATTTTTCCACCCTGGGCTTCTATAATTTTTTTACAGATTGCCAACCCAATCCCGGTTCCTGAATATTCGTGTTTGGCATGAAGCCGTTGGAAAATGACGAATATTTTTTCACTGAACATGGGGTCTATTCCGATTCCGTTATCCTTAACCAGAAAAAGCCAGCGGTTATCCAAATCCTGATATGTTATTTCTATTAATGGTGGCTCTGATTCGCTGTGGTATTTTAGGGCATTGCTGATTAGGTTCTGAAAAACAAGCTGTATTGGTGTTTTACGGTTTTGGATAGTAGGCAGATGGCTCCATTTTATAACCGCCTTGCTTTCTTTTATAAAAGTTTCGTGATAATTGACAACTTCTTCAATTAGCGTATTGAGGTCGATTGTTTCGATGGTCTGGTCGAATTTTCCAACTCTGGAGTACTCCAGAAGGTCAAGTATAAGATTGCGCATCCTGTGAGAGCCGTCAACGGCATAATGAATGTATTCTTTGCCTTTGTCATCCAGTTTGTCATTGTATTTTCTTTGGATTTCTGATAAAAATCTTGTTATCATGCGTAAAGGCTCCTGCAGGTCGTGTGAAGCGATATAGGCAAATTGTTCCAGCTCTGCATTGGAAACAGCAAGCTCTTCCATTCTTTTGTTAAGTTGAAGATTAAGCTGTTTGAGTTGCTCTTCATTGATTTTCCTTTCTGTAATGTCTTCCAGAGAACCTATCATGCGGAGGGGTTTCCCTTTTTTGTTGAATAGGATATATCCCCGGTCATATATATGCCGGATGTCACCGGATTCTGTAATGATGCGGTATTCGTCTGACCATTTTTCTTTATTTGAAGTTTCGATAAAATTGTCGAATCTTTTTGCAACCCGTTCTTTGTCTTCCGGATGAATTTTGTTAGTCCACCAGGTACTGTGGTTTTCAAGTTCCGGATAGCCAAAGATTCTTGTAAGCGATTCGCCCCAGATAACCCTGCCTTTCTTAAAGTCCCAGTCCCAGATAATATTGTTGGTTGCTTTGGTTACTACGGTATATCTGTTATTGGAAAGGGTAAGTTCTTCGGTAATGTTTTTTAGCCTGTTGAGGTATTTCTGGTTTTTGTTTTCATATCTCCTTAGCATTACCCAGAAGAGAGCTCCCGAGGCCACAATAAAACCAATTCCTTTAAGCGTTTGGAAGAGAATGCTGTCACCATTAAAACCAAAATAGGCAAATGAGCGGTCACTGACTAAAATCCATAGGATTCCAATCACAAGATAGATGGAGATTATTTTATTGGAAGGTTTGTACATGGGGTATGTTCTTCATTGTAAAGATAAAGGTAAAACTCTTTTTGTTCAGATTATTTATGTTAAAAAATCGGGTTAGGAGCTAATTATGGAATCCTGAGTTACTGGCTTATTATGAATAAGTTAAGTCCACAGGAAAAAACATTTTTTATGTCAAAATAATGTGTAAATTTGCACCTTCAAAAAAAATCAGATGGAATCTATCAGAAACATTGCAATTATTGCCCACGTCGATCACGGTAAGACTACTTTGGTTGATAAAATTATGTACCATTGCCAGCTTTTCCGCGAAAACGAAAATACGGGAGACCTGATTCTTGACAATAACGATTTGGAGCGTGAGAGAGGTATTACGATTACTTCTAAAAACGTTTCTGTTGTTTATAAAGGAACAAAAATCAATATTATCGATACTCCGGGTCACGCGGATTTTGGAGGCGAGGTTGAGCGTGTCCTGAATATGGCCGATGGTGTTTGCCTTTTGGTAGATGCTTTTGAAGGTCCTATGCCGCAAACGCGTTTCGTGTTGCAAAAAGCAATCGATCTTGGATTGAAACCTTGCGTGGTAATCAATAAAGTAGACAAGGAAAACTGTACTCCTGAGGAAGTACACGAAAAAGTTTTTGACCTGATGTTTGAACTTGGTGCTACTGAAGAGCAATTGGATTTCCCAACGGTTTATGGTTCTGCAAAAAACAACTGGATGTCTGAGGATTGGAAACAACAGACTCAAAACATTGAGCCTCTTTTGGATATGGTTATCCAGCATGTTCCTGCTCCAAAAGTTTCTGAAGGAACACCACAAATGTTGATTACATCTTTAGACTTTTCATCTTTTACAGGACGTATTGCTATTGGACGTCTTGAAAGAGGGATATTGAAAGAAGGAATGCCTATTTCTTTGGTAAAAAGAGATGGTAAAGTTATAAAATCACGTATCAAGGAACTTCACACTTTTGAAGGACTTGGCCGTAAAAAAGTGGAACAGGTAGTAGCAGGTGATATTTGTGCAATTGTTGGTGTTGAAGGTTTTGAAATTGGTGATACTATTGCCGATTTTGAAAATCCGGAAGCATTACAGACTATTGCTATTGATGAACCTACAATGAGTATGTTATTTACGATTAACGATTCTCCTTTCTTTGGAAAAGAAGGTAAGTTTGTGACTTCAAGACATATTCGTGAGCGTTTGACAAAAGAGTTGGAGAAAAACCTTGCAATGCGTGTTGGTGAGACTGATTCTGCGGATAAGTTCATGGTTTTTGGTCGTGGAGTTCTTCACTTGTCAGTTCTTATTGAAACAATGAGAAGAGAAGGTTATGAATTACAGATTGGTCAGCCTCAGGTAATCATTAAAGAGGTTGATGGTGTGAAATGCGAGCCTATTGAAGAATTGACAATTGACCTTCCGGAAAATCTTTCAGGAAGAGCAGTAGAATTTGTGTCTGTACGTAAAGGCGAAATGCTTTCTATGGAAGGAAAAGGAGACAGGATGGTTGTGAAATTTAATATTCCTTCACGTGGTATCATCGGTTTGCGTAACCAGCTATTGACAGCTACAGCGGGTGAGGCCATCATGGCACACCGTTTCATAGGTTATGAGCCATACAAAGGAGAGATTCCGGGAAGAAATAACGGTTCATTGATTTCTATGGAAAACGGTAAGGCCATTCCTTATTCTATTGATAAATTACAGGACCGTGGTAAATTCTTTGTTGATCCAAACGAAGATATCTATGAAGGTCAGGTAATCGGGGAGAATACCCGTAGCGATGATATGACTGTAAACGTAACTAAAACGAAAAAACTTTCTAACGTTCGTTCTTCAGGAGCGGATGAAAAGACAAGAATCGTTCCGGCTATCAAGTTCTCATTAGAAGAGGCGCTTGAATACATCCAGAAAGATGAGTATGTTGAGGTTACGCCAAAATCTTTACGTTTAAGAAAGATTTACTTAAATGAAAATGACAGAAAACGTTTTAAATTCTAATCCGTTTTCCTGATATACAAAAGCCATTCTGAAAAGAATGGCTTTTTTTATGATAGTTGTCTAACCCTTTTGAGTATTTTGCTCTTATATACATTCTTCGTCCAGATGAACCATTTGCATTTCCATTGTCCGCTAACGTTGATGTATAATCTTTTTTAAACAGCCATTTCTTTCATATCTTCAATCCATAATGCACCAATCAATTTCTCCGTTTGGTCCTTCAATAAATCCGTCGGGTGTTACGGCCAGGTCTAAAATTTTGATATGCATTCTGATTGATGTTTGCACCAAATATAAATATTTATTGTAGGATTATATGGGCAGTTGACTCTTTACATATAAAACACATTGAATTTATGTCCATCAGGGTCAGAAAAAACAAACCCATAATATCCTTTCCCAAATTCTTCTGCCTCGGAAATAATTGTCCCGCCTGCATTTTTAACTGCTTCCTGCCATTGGTTTACTTCTTCTTTGCTTTCGGCAGAAAGGGTAAATATTATTTCATTGCCCTGTTTTGGGTCGGTTAATTCTATTTTGGTATTGGATTTAAGGATTTCCTTTAAAAAGAAATGGATGATAAAATTGTCATCGCCAACCAAAAAACTGGTCAGTTCTTTAGAAAATCCATTTGGTTGAAAGCCTATTTGAGTATAGAATTTAGTTGTGCGTTCTAAATCTTCAACACCCAGATTGGCCCAGATTTTTCTTGTTTTCATAAAATGTTTTATGGTTTAATTTGCTGTCGGGGTATAACAAAGATAAGTAAAGAATTGATTTTTTATTTGTTATAATCAGCTAACTTCGCCAGTAGTTTTTATTTTTAGCACTTATTCGGGTAGTTGAACAGATTTAAAGTCACAATACCCAAATAAAAAGAATTGAAATAAGCATCTTTTACTGCTGTCACTTTTAAGACAAAATAGATTAACCAGGACTCAGAACCTCAGAACCTCAGAATCTTAGTGCCTTAGTGCCTAAAAAAAACACTTTCCTGTAAATCATTCCATGCACCTCCGTTATATACTTTCTTAAATCCTTTTTCTTTCAGGATATTTTCGGCCTTGACACTGCGAAGACCATGCGAGCATACGGTGATATAGGTTTTTGCAGTGTCGAGTTCAGTATAGCGATTACGGATTTCACCTAAGGATATATTGAGCGAACCCTCGATATGGCCCATCTTATATTCATTTTCTGTGCGTACGTCGAGAATAATGGCTCCTTCAGATAATAACTTGTCCAATCCTTTGTCTAAAGTGTAAATTCTGTATATACGATATCCGATATAGATTAGAAGCAATACACCAACAATAATAATTATCCGTTTCATATTTTTCCTAAGATTTTACGGTCTATATAAAAGGTGCCAAAAGGAATCACACACGCCAATAGGACTTTGTATGTCGTTTTTCGGAACTGCCATTGCTGCTCGACTCCAACGCTTAGGGTGTTTATTATAAAGAGCAGGAACAACGCACCGTGGGTGGGTCCTATTATTTTTGAAAGCGAAGAATTTTCCGCTGCATATTTTAATGGTACGGCTATAAAAAGAAGTACGAGCAGGGAAAGGCCTTCGACATAGCCAAGAAGCCGGAGGCGTCCGATAGGAGTTTTTAGTAGTGTAAGCATATTATCTGAAATAAGGTCGGTTTGCGAAAGGTGAGAATGGCCAGGGTATGGCAATGAAAATCAGGAACAGGGCTAAGCCATACCAGATAAGCATGGTCTTAAATTTTTCATTATCCAGAGTTTTTCTTTTTGCCATAGCCGAACCGATGGTAATGATAATTACGGCTATTAGCATAAGAATGCTGTGTATGAGACCAAAAAATAATAAATCGAAATTTTCTTTAGCAGCACTGAAATTTTTGAGAAAGTACTTGATTATAGGGCTTTGAAAGTATAATGTCATTCCAATCATTAGCTGGAGATGTGCTATGGTAGCAGTCCAGTGTCTGATAGCGTTGTCTGTTTTTGTAAATGCAGTTTTTAGAAAATAACCGCGATAAGCTTTATAAAGAGCAACAATCAGGCTGATTAAAACAAGCCAACGCAGTGTAGAATGAAGAAAAGTAAGGGTTTGATACATAGCTGTGAAAGACTAATTTTGTTTGATGCGAACAAAAGTAAATAAAAAACATACTAATTAGTATGTTTTTAGGTAAAAAAAATTAGCGTAAGGTTTCGAGATAGTCTTTTAACTGTTGTAGATAGACAAGATAGACCGATTTGCTATTGCTGAGTTTGCCTATATTCCGTATGCCCCAATAGCCAGACATGATAAAAATAGCAACCTGCTCTGCTTTTATTTCCGGTCGTATATTTCCTTCTTTTTTACCATTTTCGATACAGCCAATAATAGCATCTTTCCATTCTAACGACAGGTCGTTTAGTGCTTTTGTAAATTCAGCGTTCCAGGGAGCCATTTCCTGGGTAAGATTGGAGGCCGGACAGCCATATTCTACTTTAAGAATTTCATTGTCCATAAGTATCTTACGCATCATGTCATAGATAGTCTGGATGGTATCGTCGCCTGATTGTAGTGGAGTGAGGAAAGTAGTCTCAAATGATGGTTTTAGTAATTCGTTGATGATAGCAATACCCATTTCGTCTTTGTTTTTGAAATGGTAGTAAAAAGCTCCTTTGGTGACAGCGGTTGTGGCCAGAATTTCATCAATACTGGTAGTCAGGTATCCTTTTTCATATATCAGCTCAAAAGCTTTTTGGAGAATATTCAGCCGTGTGATTGCCGCTTTTTTCATATCGTGAGCTGTATTTTTTAAGTAAAGTAAGAGATTATTTGGAGCTATATATTGGTTTAGGATTTATTTTTTCTCACAGAAATCAATTAAGAAATTCCTGATTTCGAAATCTGTCTTATTTCCAATTTCATTAAACGTTTGACAGGCTTCTTCATTTTTTCCAACAGCCAAATAAGATATTCCCAACATGATCATGGCTTCTTTATGAAACGATTTAAAGCGATTTTCCTCGATCTTTATATTTTTTATTTGTGAAAATGTTTCAATCGCTTTTTCAAATTTATTGTTTCTGTAAAAGGTAATGCCTTTGGCCGTTATTTCATAAAACTTTTTTTCATTCTCATCTTTTAAGTCATTTAGGAATTTTCCATGTAGCGCTTCTTTAGTAATGAGTAAGTCTTTACCAGAAATGTTTTTAAAATAGATTTCGGATTTTTTTAAAGCCCTTATATAGTCGTTGTCATGTTTGTCATCGATTGAATGTAGTACTTTTATGTCTTTAAATTTGTTATCGGTTGTTAAAATGAATTCTATCTTGAAGTATAGCTTATCATAATCTTTTGAGTTTCGATCTGGCATATTTTTCCTCATGAATTCTTCAAAATTTAAGTTTACTGCCAACTCATAGCCCGATAAATCATTATCACGATATATAGTATCGCCGTTTCTTTCGATTTCTTTTAGGGCAAATTCAGGATATTTTTTAATAAAATCATCCACAAGGAGAAAATAACTGGCTTTGTCATCGCCGGCATCTTGAATAACCAAATAATTTTTATCTTTTGCGTAATTGATAGTTCGATACTGAGTCTTAATTTGTGTTGGTGTGAACGAAGCAACAAAGTTTTGATCATTAATGTTCAAGTTATTGGGACTGATTCTAAGAATTACATTTGTTGAATATTGCGAATTATTAACTTCGAGCCTTCTTCCGTCACTATAAAGTGTCTTGACTAAAACCCATTTTCCAATCAATCCTTTGTTTTGCGAATAACAATTTGAGAATGAGCAAAAGAAAATTATTAGAAAAAATATGCGTTTCATTTTTATGGATTAAGTTTTCACGAGCCAAATTAATAAAAATTTGTGCAGAAAATAATTTAGATTATATAATGTTTAGGGAATGGAGTGTTTATATTATTATTCCTCCCTAATAATAAAATGTCATTTTAGTATTTTCAGTAAATTCTTCAATTGAAGTTTTTTTGGTTGCTTTTTATTATGGAATTCAATATAATATTCAGTAGGATTGATTACACCAATTTGAATTAACCAAAATTTAAAGCGTTGTTCTGATAAGCAATCAGTTTTATCTGTGAAGTCTCATTATAGGGATAATTGGCCAATCGCTGCTGCAAATTGATTTAAGCGTTTTTTAGTACAATCTAATTTTTCGTTTTCATCCTTATATTTTGGTTTTTTCGTTTGGGAATACGACAAAATTGTATTTAAACCTATTGACATCATCAACAAGATTATATAGTATGGTTTTGTTTTTAATTTGCAACCGGTAGTTTTAAAATTTAAAATGGCTCATTACGCTCAAGGAGCCATGCAGTAGTATCTTTCATTCCTTTGATTCTCTCTTCAGAGAAGGGTATTATTTCTTTATCAAAGCAAGAAATCAGCGCATAGATTGTGGCATTTTCAAATGGTCTTTTCATTGTGGAGGTTATATCAAATGCAATATCATTAATTTCAAAAGTCAGATACATTGATTCGCCTCTGAGTGCCGACATATATTTTATAAAAGCGGATAACCCCTCTTGAATCTCCAACTTATAGTTTATAGTTTCCACAGCAATAGGATAGTCAGGAATATTCCAGATTATCTCGTTTTTGCTATACTCGTTTTGCTTGTCAAAATACATCTTTAGCTCCAAATAACCAGCACTGTGATGTTTACTGTATAATGCTTTGCCAACCAATGGCTCTAAATCCCATTCCAGTATTTTTGCATTTACTTTGTGAAGCAAGCTGTAGGTAAATGGGTTTATTGGTAAAGAAGTTACTTTCATTTTTAGTCGTTTTTGATGATGGGAAATCTATATCAAAAGATGTTCCAAAGCAATTTTTATGCTCTGCGACTTAGCGTCTTTGCGGGCAATTTTCACGCAAAGACGCTAAGTCGCAAAGTCCACATGAAAAACGATTAAAAGTAAACATTTTTCGCATGTCCTTTTAACTAAAGCTTTAACTGCAATTTCATCATTATATCCGTCTGTTCGTCATTGCCTAATCTAAAAATATGTTTGTCAAATTCGACAAAACCGTTCTTTTTATAGAAAGCAAGAGCCCGATGGTTTTCTTCCCATACGCCAAGCCAGACATAATCGGATTTTGTTTCTTTTGCTATCTGTATTGCTTTTTCGTAGAGCAGTTGGCCGACTTTCTTTCCATGAAATTCTTTAAGCACATAAATCCTTTCAATTTCAAGCGCTTTATCATCTTTTAATTCGGTTTGCGATGCTCCGAAGTTAAGTTTCAAATATCCGATTACAGTCTCTTTTTCCACCGCAAAATAGAATTCTGAGTTGGTATTGCTGAGTTCCGAATGTAGTTTTTCGGTTGAAAAACTGTTCTCAAGATACTCCTTCATATTTTCCTCGGTATTGCTTTCGGCAAAAGTTTCGAAAAAAGTCTGCCGACCAATTTTTTGCAATTGGTCGATATCGATTAAGGTGACCTTTTTTAGTTGAATATTCTCCATTATTATTTGATGAGTTTGTTTGGAAAACGTTTATTCATCATGTCTTCTACCGTTGATTTATGGCGGTTGATGATAAACAGTTTGGTATTGTCCGGAAGGTTAAAAATTTCAATAAATTCAGCCTTCGGATTTAGTTTTTTGTTTTTAAGTACGTCGAAGTAGTCTTTTAGCAGGTTGAGTTTTTGTTCATGGTTTTGCGAAATGACAACTACTTTTGTTATAGGCATAGCCATTGTTTTTTCCAATTCAGTCGCACAAACCGGAGCCCCCATTCTGTTATTCGAATATTTACGGAAATTTCTTCGGAAATAGGACCAGTCGCTAGGAGTATCGGCAACAATGTAACGGTAAGCAAATAGGTGTGAAAGTTCATTATTCCACTGCGGAAACTGAGTGTCATAAGTGTTTACATAGGCTTTTACAAATGCTTCATCCATTGGTTTTTTGTCTTCAATATATTTTTTCAGTACCGGATAGATTGCTTTTGCCATTTCGGATACATATTTATTGGCATACCATTCGCCTTCATCTGCCTTTTTATTGATTTGCTCAATTACATAGCCATTGCCTAATGCGGTTGCCAATACTTCATTCATCAGCAATAAAGCATATTGGCTGTTAGGCGATTTGGTTTCGTTAAACCATTTTTGGATATTTTCTTTCATTTGCAACGACTGGTTGTCATAAACGATATGGTATATTTCGTGCATGGCAACGCTAAAAAAAGAAACATGGTCTTTTAAATCCAAAGGAGCTTCACAAACAGCAACATTAATAAAAGCTCTTGCTCCCAGATTGCCTTTGTCTAAAGAAGGAAGAAGATTGAGTTCGAACGGAATGTTTTTGTCCCAGTTGGTGTTATAGAAAGTGAGTCCTGTCTGGAAAAAGTTGGAAAACTGATTGTTTTTGATATAGTTCTGCAGGTTGTTTTTCTGGACTTCAAAGGCTGTTTTGTTGGGTTCAAAAACAAGTTCACGGTATATGGGAAGGAAATTTTCCAGGGTTTCAGAAAATACAGATAAGTACTCGTTGGGTATAAGGCCTAAGGATTTGTTCCTGAAATCGGCAATTGTTTGACTGATAGCCAGATTTCTTTCCAACATATCGCGTGACATCAGTCCTGTTTTTAGAGGAGATGGATATTGCGTAAAAGCATAGGTGTAATCAATTGGCAACTGTTCAAAGTCTGCAATCTGTTTTTTAAACGCCTCGGTATTGTATTTTGAATTTGAAAAAATAGACTTTAATTCGTTATCAGGATAGTTGTCTGATATTTTGGTAATAAAGTCATAAACGGCATAAGGCTCTGAACAGCGTAGCTTAAATTCTACGGGTTGTTGTGCGAAAACGGAGGATGTGCTTGTTGCCAAAACAAGAAGCAGGATGATGATTTTTTTCATTCGATAAGTTTTTTGATTGATGATGATACACTACCATGATAGTGCATTTGCTAAGATAAAAGTTTTTTCAAATGAAAATAGTTGAGGTTGAAAAATTAAGAGAAGATTAGGTTTTTTCGGGATTAGCCCCAGATTAATAAATCAATATCTTTGTTTCTTAAAGTATAAAAAATGGGCAAAAAGATTAGTTGTGTTTGTATAAGACTCCTATTAATCTGTGGTTTTCTTTCCTGCAAGCAGAAACAGGCACCGGAAATGCACAAGATTCCAGAATCAAAAACAGATAAGCAGGCAGAAAATGGAACTGCTGAAATTGAGAACTTTGATGCTTTTTTCGAACGGTTTTCTAAAGATAGTGTCTTTCAAAAAGAAAGAACTAAATATCCTTTGAAAATAGCCTATTATGAAGATATAGACGAAGACTTATCTGTGCGTTATGCTAAGGAAACGGAAAGTGCATATACTGATTTTACTGCGGATACTTTGGCTATAAATAAAAGAACAGACAGGTTTACTTTTAAGATAGAAAAGACCGATACTAAAATTATATACAAAAGGGTAGGGTATGATAATGGAATTTACATATCCTATATATTTTCGCTCTTTGGAAACTCCTGGTTTTTATCTGAAATCAGAGACGAATCTACCTAAAGTTTGCATTACAGGCTAGCAGCCTGGTGAGACATTTCCAAAGATTTGGAAATAATAAAAAAGCCTGTCCAAATTGGACAGGCTTTTTTATTATTTATTTTCGTTTATTATTTGTTTTGCATTACCGTTATCCGGATTTAGTGCCAGCGATTTTTTATAAGCTTTTATGGCTTTTTCTTTTTGCCCCAGCTTCATCAGGCATTCACCATAGCTGTCATAGGTGTTGTAACCATTTGGATAAAGTTCTGTGTTTAGTTTGAAAACCTTCAGGGCTTCTTCGTTCTTGTTTTGGTTGAGCAGGTTGTAGCCAAATTCGTTGACTGCTTCTTCAGAAATATCATATTCTGATTTTGTGCCTTTTTTGAATTCCTGTTTTATCAATTTAATTGTCTTGTCTGCCAAATTGCCGGAATTGTAATAAGAAGAAATGGTTTTTAAATTCATCTTCCTTTCTTTTTCGATTTGTTGCGCTAAAGTTTCTACAGCGTAATATTGGCGTTCTTCGTCGGTTACTTTGGTTGGGTCTATTTTATAGCGCACCCATTTCCCGTTTGTGGACTTGTTTTTTGTAAACTGTGTTCCATAAATCTGCGGTTCTCCTTTTCTCATAAGATCTCTGTCTACGGCTGCGGCATACCACCATCTGTTGAGTGACGGATCAAGTTCTAAAGCTTTTTTAAAAGTTTTTACTGCCATGCCGGAAGCAATGGTGTCATTTCCGTGTTGAAAAACGATGCCTGAATTGAAGTAATCTTTAGCCGTTTGTACTTTGTTTTCTTTTAGTAATTCAAAAACGCGGACCCGACGCAAGCTGTCTTCCTTGTTTAAAATCATCCAGTTGATATCGGATTTCATTCTGGAATTCTGGTCGTCGTCGGCCATTTTTTGTAATTCAACATTGTCGGTTTGCGAAAAAGCCTTGATTGAGCAAAGCATCAGGAATAATGCCTGAAAGATTGTTTTTTTCATGTGATTTGATTGATAATTGATGATTTTTGATTGATGATTTTAGATTTTTGCCTACTGCCTACTGCCTACTGCCTACTGCCTACTGCCTACTGCTTCAAAAGATAAAATTACCTATAAAAGGAATAAGAAAATTGTATAATTGGAACATGCCCGGAAAAATTATAAATATTTCCAGGCATGTTCATTATAGGATGATATGTTGTTACTCTTGCCTACGCGTTTTTTCAAGTTCCACTGCTTTTCGGAACATAGGGTCGTTGTTTAATAAAAACTGTTTGCCAAAAATGTCTTCTTTTGTTGTGATACGGGAATAGAGTTCTTTTATGGAATAGCTTACAGGATATTCTACATTGTTCTGAAAGATGTCTTTTGGCGTTTTGCAACCCGTAAAATCAATTTGAGATTCTATTCTGAATATGATTTTACTATGCGGCAATTGAAGCACTGTCGGATTTGTTTGAAGGCCGCCAAGTAAATCGGGCGTTTCTCCTATACTTATGAGCTGCTCATTGTTTTTGGCCAGGTTTGAAAGGTTGCTGGCAGAGGAATAAATAAACCGGTCCTGCAAGACATAGATTTTGCCTTCAAAAGAAAAATTTAAAGAATCAGGAACTACAAATTTAAAATTCGGATAGGTGATATAATACATTTTTGGCTTTTTTAAGGTAGCAGCATTTATCTTAAAAGTATGCGTAGTCCTGTTCTGAACAGAATCTGTATTGATGTTAAAATACTTTTGATTATAAGGACTGAAATTTCTGCCAACCATTACGTTTTGTCCCAAGGTATCTTTAACTACTTTTTTCAGAAAGTTGCTGTAAGTATTGTCACTTCCTCCGGGATTTCCTCGGATATCGAGTACAATAGCATTGACTTTATTTTTAGCAATTATTGGCCTTAAACGCTCGCTGAGGGTGTCACCATAAGCTTCGACCATCATTGGAAGTTTGGCATAGAAGATTTTTTCTTTTTCAAAATAATGGGTAATTATTGGTGTTTTTTCATCGTTATAACCGTACACCGAATTCTTTTCTTGTAAGAAAGTGACCGTATCATTTTTTTTGATGTTCAGGTTGTGTTTCTTGTTATCCTTGTCTAAAAAGACCAGTTTCAAAATTCCTTTTTTATAATTTTCTGACGGTTTGTAGAATTTTTCATGGTAAACCCTGTCATTCTCCCGGTCCCATCGTAAAGGAGATGATTGTTCAATACGGGTTTTTACATAGTCATGAATATCGGTTCCGTTGCAGCTTATGAGTTTCATTGAGGCCGGATATTTTTTATCGGAATAAGTGAACGGCAATAGATTGTAATATTGACCTGAAGTATAGACCAGTTCCAGATTTAGCTTTGTGTAGAATTGCTTGTTGACATAATTCCTGTTACAACCCCTTTTGGTATCCAATTGTTTTTCAGGATGTCGAGATGCCAGCTTCCTAACATGTTTGAGTGGCCGTCCTGAGCAGAATTAAGTGTTTTTTCTACAATTTGCAGGTATTCCGGAATTGTAGTCCGGGGCTGGATTTGCTTTCTTAATTCTTTTGCGTGAAGGTTAAAATCAATTCCTCTTACTTCGTCATTGAAATAGACAATCGGACTTACCTGATTGATATAGGATACTAAGGAGTCGTGGTCTTCTAAAAGCTGTTCATAGGTTAGCTTAGGAGTACCTTCAATAATTGCCGGATGTGGTATGGCGTTTTTGTGATTAGTGGCACAGGCAATGCAAAGGCAGATTAAAAGGAGGGATAGGATTTTTTTCATGATTCTACATATTTTGACACAAAGAAATAAAACCGGTGTCTTCAAAAATTGTAAAAATCATTCACTGTTATTTTTTATTGTATATCCAGGTCAGGTCGTTTTGCTGTACCGAAACCTTATCGATGAGCTGTTTTGGTGAATAGCCCGAAAAGGTTTTGAAATCATTGATAAAATGGGCCTGGTCATAATACTGATTAAAGTGGGCAATTGTGGTCAGATTATTTTGCTGGTTTAGGATTCCGTCCAATGTGTTCCTGAAACGTATGGTTTTTAAATAGGATTTTGCGTTTTGTCCCAGATGGTTTTTAAACAATCGGAATAGGGTTGTGTCACTTATTTCCAGCTTTTTGGATAGTGTTTCGATGTTGAAGTTTTCGTTGTGGCTGTATTTCGATATGTAATGTAGTGCTTCTCTCAATTTTTCAGGTAACTCGTTTTTTAAGTTTTTGAGAAGTAAAAGTTCTAATTGTGCAGCTCTTTTTGTGAAATCGTCCTGTTCAAAAATCTGTTCCAAAGTGAAAGAATTTTTGTGGGTAAAAATTTCTTCAAAAGCACCATCAGAAGTCATCAGGTCAGCATAAGAATCTTTAGTAAAAGCCCTTAAAGCAGACGGGTAGAAAATAATACAAATCTGGTCAAGACTGTCATTTATATTGACCTTGAAAGGCATTTTATGGAATCCGTAAAATCTGCTTGTAAAATTTTTATTGCCTTCTGTAATGCTACAACTGTTTGTTTTGGAGTCATTGATGTATCTGACCGCACTATGCTTATAAATTGCCAGACATAAATTATTGTTGGGAAAGGTAGTATAGTTCAGGGACTGGTTGTCGGACTTTTTGAAAAACAAAAAATACTGAACATATTTTTTCAGCAGTTCGTTTTTTGGTTTTATAATGACTGACTTCATTCCTTTTTCGTCTGAAATTAGTAAAGTTTATAGTTTATTATCGCAATAAACTAAAATGTCCGCGTATGGTTCTGCCGGTTTCCAGTTTTACCAGATACCAATAATCATTGGCAGGTAACGGATGTCCGTTAAAGTTTCCATCCCATCCGGTACCTTTCGGGTCCACATCAGCAAGAAGCTTTCCAAAACGGTCAAAAATATAGATTTTGGAATTGGCAAAGAAGTTCGGGCTAATACCGATGATGTCCCACGTGTCATTAGTGCCGTCTGCGTTAGGCGTAAAAAAGGCAGGGATTTTCAGTACGGAAATTTTCTTTGATACAATGCCACAGCCATGGGTGTCGTATACATAAACAGTATGTACGCCGGGAGCTACATTTTCAAAATAATTCGAATCCTGGAAAGGCCCGTTTGGCAGGTCAAGGCTGTATTGGTAGCCGCCAATGCTTGTAGGGTCAAGGATTACGGTTACGGTATTATTCTGTGTTAAATCGACTATCACTATGTCGGCAATAGTAGCATTATTGGATGGCAGTACTTCTATGGTTCTGGTTTTGGAACAGCCTTTGGCATTTGTGACTTTGACGGTATAGGTTCCTGCTTCATTAACCCTTATGGAAGATGTGGTTTGTATGGGAGTTGTTGACCATTCATACGTATAATCAGTTACGGAGCCTTGCAATAATCCTGCATCTAAAGTAGTGTAGCGATTAGGCAGATTGGTACAGACATAGTCAGTGTCCTGTACTTCGATTTGAGGCAGACGGTTAACGACCAATTGAATTGGTGAAATCCCCGAACAACTGTTGGCATCTTCAATTCGCACATAAATGGTAGCATTGTAAGGCGTGGCGTTTGGATAATTGCCGGTATTGGTAATTTCATTCTGTTCCAGTAAGGCATCGTTGAGGTTAGGATAAAAATGCGCGGTTTCGGTTGGAGACAATACAAGGTCGGTTGTTCCAAGGTCAAAAGGCATAATACCTGTTTCTGACAGGTCACATTGCGGAGCAATAGTAACCGTTCTGTTAATAACATTTACATTTAAATCGAGGGTTCCCCAGCTGAAACATCCGGTGGTGAGGTTGGTGATTTTTACATCAAGGGTTTCGGGATTTGATATATTGTTATAGGCAGTGGGAAGCGGTGTCGTTGTGCCTGTCCTGAAAAATGTTACACCAAGATTGGCATCGTTCCCTGTTAGCGATGGAATTGCTTCGTTGAGATTGAATAAGGTCAATCCGTCCGGAGTTAAGCCTGTATCACATTGAACCAAAGTGCCGCTGACTTTGGCAGGAAGCGGATTTACAATAAGTTTGATTTCCTCTATTCTGAAACAGCCATTCGGATTAGTGACTTTGATGAATACAGGCTCCTCGTTAGGAACGATGTTGTAATAAGTAGGTCCGTAAGCTCCGGTATTAGCCATGGCATTGGCAAAACTGGAATAATAATCTACTGTAGTCCCGACAGGATTTGCATTGGCAATTATGCCATTCGTGACATCACTCATAATAAAGGTCGCTTGCCCATTCTGGTCATCACCATCAATGTTATCGTCACACATTGCAAACTGGTTGTTTGGAATGACAACCGAATTGATTACTTCAACCGAAAATTCCGATGTTGAAAAACAACCGGTTACTGTATTGGTGATTCGGGCAAAAATAGGCTGCGGGTTTACTGTATTTCTGAAATCGTTGGAGGGCGTTATTGGACTTTCTCCCGTTAATACATCATTAAGGCTGGTATGGTATGTAACAGCTACAGAGGTTTGGGTTCCAATAATGGTGCTGGTGTTTAAATCGAGATTGAAAGAGGTGGAATTGTCAATAGTGCCGTCATTGTCACAATTTTCCATATCAAGGGCAACTCCTGTAGGCATTTGGAATGTTGGAGGTTGGTTAAATGTAGCCGTTCCTGTCCAGGTTAGTGAAAAATTACTCGAACCTACAGGCCTGTCAATAACCAGAAAATAGCTTTCACCATTGTTAACCGTTAAAGATTGTACGAAACTGTTACCAAGTGCTCCGGGTCCTTCAGTAGTGTCAACTTCATCATCTTTAAGACCGGTGAGATTGTCTGTTGCATTGGCAGCTTGCGGGTTTGTAGTGGAACAGCGGATGGCTTGTCCTAAACTACCACAGCTAACATTAGGGCCAAATATGAAAAAATCAAAATCTACATCAATATTGGTGTTTTCCGGAGTGAGAATAAAACCGAGTGTTCCTCCGGTGTCAATTGACAACTTTAACCAGATACTGTTATTTTCCTCACTACTGCAGTTGTTGCCAAATCCCAATTCCTGAATCCCGATTCCTGTAGCACTAAGACCTTGAAATCCCGTATTTCCACATACCACAATGGCATCGGTACAGTCGTTCTGAGAAAAGGCTTGGGTTACGGTAAAAAGGAACAGGAGCGCAAGGAGGAATTTTTTAAGTATCATTCGTTAAGGGATATTTGCCCAAATTTATCATATTTTTTAAACGAATTGTTATCTTTTTAAAGAAAAGTGCCCCCTCACGGTTCTTTCTGGGTTTAAAAGTACCAAATACCAGTAATCTGTTGATAGAGCGGGATGGTTGTTATAATTTCCATCCCAACCGGCACCTTTGGGGTCAACATCTGCGAGAAGCTTGCCGAAACGGTCGAAGATGTAAATTTTGGCATTAGAATAGAATACGGAATTTATTCCAATAATATTCCAGGTGTCATTGTAACCATCGCCATTTGGAGTAAAGTAATTAGGAATGTATAGTACGGAAATGTCTTTTTTGACAATTCCGCATCCGCGAGTATCATAGACATACACGGTATGAAAACCAGGGCTTACATTTTCAAAATGATTGGAATCCTGAAAAGGACCGTTTGGCAGGTCAAGGCTGTATTGGTAACTTCCAATGCTTTCCGGTGACAGCAGTACGGTTACGGTGTTGTTTTGTACCAGGTCAACAATTACTACATCCGCAATAGTAGCATTATTGGATGGCAGGACGCTGATAGTTCTGGTTTTGGAACAGCCTTTGGCAGTTGTTACTTTAACGGTATAGGTTCCCACCTGATTAACCCTTATTGTAGGTGTGGTTTGTGTTGGTGTAGTTGACCATTCATAAGTATAATCAGAGATAGTGCCCTGTAACAAACCCGGGTTTAAAGTAATGTAACGATTAGGCAGGTTGGTACAGACATAGTCTGTGTCTTCTGTTCTGAGTTGTGGCAACGGATTTACGACAAGATGAATAGGGAAAAGACCTTCGCATTCATTGTTCTCTTCTATCCGGGCATAAATTGTCTGTCTGTCACGTACTGTATTTCTATAGACTGCAGGTAGTGCATTTTGTTCAAGCAGCGCATCATCAATACTGGCATAGTAGGAAGTAGTGGCTGTGGGAGAAATTCCGGGAATCACGACATCAGTGAGTATGAAATCAGAAATTCCGTCCTCACCGTTCAGCTCATCACATTTTTCAAGTAGTAAGGGAGCATTTATTACAGCATTTACAGTTAGGTCTAGTGTTGTTGTCACAAAGCATCCGGTCGTATTGTCTGTTACCCGGGCAAAAACCCGTTGCGGATTGGAGATGTTAGGGTAGGAATTAGGCAATGGATTGGCATTGTCATTCGCCGCCTGGGAAGACAGGAAAAAAGAGACGCTTAAATTTGTATTGCCTCCGGTAATATTTTGCGAAGCTTCAGAAAGTTTAAAAAGAATATTGGTGTCAGCTGCTGTCGGGCTGCATTGTGTCAGGCTGGAAGGAAATGCTGTTGGAAGCGGATTAATCTGTATATTTTTACTGCTTCGGATAGTTCTTCCTTCTACAACAGCAGTTGCCCAAACAGTATAATTTCCGGGACCGGGAAAGACATGAGATGGCTCAGAAACGGTACTAAAGGCACTGCCGTCACCAAAATCCCATACCACACTTTGAACGAAACCATTGGCACTTACTTCAAGTTCTGTAGCCTGACCCGCACAAAGATTTTTGGCAAGGATGTTTGTGCTGAATACAGAAGTAATGAATGGCGGTAGTCCGAATCGGGATATTCCCTGGTCCAGACTAATTGCGGCATTTTGATAATTGCAGGCTATTCCGTCTTCTTCCGGATTGTTGATAACGTCCAGAAAAGCATCTTCAAATCCGGTGTTGATGTTGGCTTTATAAATTTTCTTGTCAGGACCCAGTTGAAGTGCCGAAAAACTTTTTCTGGAAATAAATTGCCCTGAATTTGGAATGGATGCAGCTTCGAGATTGAATTGCATTACTCCGTTTTCTGCTGACAGGTAAAGCTTTTTAGTTTCGGCAGAAAATTCAACTCCATAGCAGCTGGCATCAGTTACTATTGCCTGACCGTTAGAAACAATTCCGGTACTGTTATCAAAATCATAGAGATAAAGAGCACCGCCGGTTTGAGGACCTACATGTGTTTCAGTAATCTGAACATGGGCGACAGCAATTTTTTTTCCGTTGGGAGAAACCTTAATTTGTCCAATCGCGTTTCTTCTGTAACCCGAAATAGGAACTACAGGGTTAAGTTGCGAAATCACAGGAGTGGTGCTAACACCTGAAGGGTCAATCTTAAAAGCATAAAACTTGTCTATGAAATGGGTGATGACCCAGTAACCGCCTCCGTTTCGTATCTGGACAGCCGTTATTTTTTCGGAACATTTATATTTGATTTCTTCACCGGCAGGGTCGGGATTATAAGTAACCAGATGAACGTTTCTTGTTGTCACATTCCCAATACTTCCGTTCGCTCCGGTAAGTGACATGTCAACAACAGAATAGTTAAGACCGTTGTTGAAACCGTCATCTCCATCCGGAATTGTGCCTCCTCCCGCTTCATATACTCCTGAAAACTGGTTGGGATAGGCCGCCGCATTCTGATGATGCGGCTCGTCTACCGTAAAAATATAATAAAGATTGGGATTGGCAGGATTGGGTATTATAATGCCTGATTGCGTACTGGAAGGGTCTCCAAACAATCCTGTACCCGCTGCATAATCTCCATTTGGCATGATAACATGGTTTCTGTCCCAGACAGTACGGCCGTCTGTATATAACAGGAGATTGCCGTTAAGGTCAGAAAAAGAACTGCATCCTTCGTCAGTAACGATTCTGATTGGATTTGGAAAAGTAGAAAGGGTGGTTATTGTATTGTCACTATTAAACCGGATACCGGCTCTGTTGCCAAAAAACCAGTTCGATGCTTCGCCCTGGGGGAAGCAACTTATGGATAAGAACAGAAATAATACCAGTAATTTTGACCTCATATTGAGCCGATTAGCTCTCAAAGATAGAAAATTATCTCAAAAGTGAGAAGTGTCCCCTGATTTCTCTGTTGTCTTGCAAAATTATTTTAAACCAATAGTCGTTTGCCGGTAAATCGTACCCGTTCAGTTTACCATCCCAACCCGGTTGTCCGCCTTTAAAAAAGTAAAGGAGCTTGCCATAACGGTCAAAAATGGCAACTGTAGCATTGGGCTGATATTGTAGGTATGGAATTCTCCAGTAATCATTGGTTCCGTCATTATTCGGGGTAAAGAATTTAGGATAATCCATGATGTAAAATTCATGGGTAATAGTGCCACAGTCTGCTTCTTTTATAATGACGTTATAACGGCCGGGAGCCAGATTTGTAAATGTTGGTGAATCCTGAAAATTAATTCCGTCAAGTGAATATTGGTAGGTTCCAATGCTGTTTGACGTAAGCACAACAGTTGCAGTGTTGTTTCCTCCCTGGAAATCTCTTATTCGGATGGTTTCTACTGTTGCAATACTCGAAGCCGTAACAATGAATTTTTTTGTGCCTTCGCAACCGTCAGCGTTGGTAACAGTAACGGTATAGGTTCCCGCTGCATTAACCCTAATGGTTTGCGTTGTTTCGTGATTTGGAGTGTTCCAGCTGTAGCTTGAAAAGCCACTTCCCGCATTTAACAATACAGAACTGCCGCTGCAAATAGTAACTTCAACATCATCCAGGCTGTTGCCGAAATAATTGACACGTACATTAAATTCGGCAATTCCATAACAATCAATACCCGAGCTTAATTTGGCATAAATACGCTGTGTAAACGGAACCGTATTAGGAAATGCTTCCGGAGTAGGAATCGGATTAAGCCCTGATAACGCATCTGCATAGGAAGTGTAATAGTTCACATTTCCTGCCGGCAGATTAATCAGAATATCTGCTTCCCTGTCACGCAGGTTAAAAACCGAAAGACCGTCTGAAGGATTGGCATCGGTGTCGCATTTTTTCAAATCCTGAGGGTCGGCAATATTATTATTGGAAACATTTAATGTTACTTCTGCAATAGCATAACAGCCGTACTGGTTTTCTACACGGGCATAAACAATTGGCTGTGTATTTTCGAAATTGGTAACGTTGGTAATCGGGTTGGAATCCGATGCCGCTTCCGCATTGGTCCTGAAATAAACAGGATCAGTTAATGTAGGATCGGCTGCTACAATCTGAGCGTTTGCCTGGTTGAGATTAAACAAAGCAAGACCATCGTTATCTTCGTCACATTGTACTAAAACAGCATTGGATACTGTTGGCACAGGTGAATATTCAATTTTTATTTCACCATTTGAGAAACAGCCTCCCGCAAGTTCAACGCGTACAGAATAAGTGCCGGCTTCAATGACCTGATAAGTAGGAGTTGTTTCCGGTTGTAATATGCTGTTTTTATACCATTCATAGCGTATGGCATTGGCGTTAGTCGCATTCAATGTTAGGGTTTCGTCCTTACACAACGGATTTCCATTTGCCAGCAATCGGTCATTACCTAAATCCGTTTCTATCTTAAAACTTCCTCCACCTAAGAAAATAGCCGAGTCATATCTGTAATTGCCTTCATCAGCCACAACCAATTTTATATGATAGCGAACGCCTGGCGTTACATCAGATTGGGCTGTCATGATAACAGTCTGTCCGTTGAAATTGGTTGGGTGTTCATATCCGTTGAATCCGCCAAAATATTCTTCGTTTTGAGCATCACAACCTCCGTTTCCGCCAATTGCCGGACGTACAGAGGTTACCTTAACGGGTATTGTAGTGCCTGGAATAACAGCCAGGTTTTTATATTCTCCGGTGCCGCCAACTTCTTTAAGCAGGAATGCAAATCCGTCCGAATAGCGGCATGGCGCATTATCATGATATTCTTCTGAAGAAAGAATGTAGTCAAAGCTTATTTTGTTGCCGAGAGGTATAAAGTCAAATTCAAGTACGGTAGCGTTAACAGAGTTGTTTATTTCCAGGGCAGCTTCCAAATCAGAATCGCCCGGCCAGTCCATTCCGCGTCCGTCATCTAACAGGCTGCTGTTAGGACCTTGTGCGGCCACAGCTCTTCCTGTGCTTAGTATGATTCCGTTTGCAAACGGAAAGCTGCTCGTTCCTGCATTAAAATAACCATAGCTTTGTTCTCCGGATGCGAAATTCCCGCCTAAAACGGAGATATTTGAAACACTGGCACAGGTGTTATTGATGAGGACATCCCTGACTAATTGTTCTTTTGTATAAGTGTCATTAACTGTAATATATTGCGCTCTGGCTAAAAAAGGAACGCAAATTGCCAATAAGAAAAAAATGTGGGCTTTCGTCATTTTCATAGTATCGGCAAAGATACTATAAATCTCGTTTTTGAAGAATTTTATACGACATTAACATAAAAATAACCGTCCAAATGACAACAATAACAATTTCATACCAGTGCACACTGTAATCTTTTGCAGCTACACCACCAGAGACCTGATTTTCAATAGCCTTATAAGCCTTGAAACGTGTAAATGGTTCTTTTATAAGATTTGACATCGATTCTAACGGAAGGAAAGCGGCAACTTTATCGACCTGTTCCGTACTCGTAAATACCAACCATCTCAGAAGTCCGTAAAAGATTTTTTCTGCAAAAAACCATACAAGCAGGAAACCTAATGCAAAAGCAGAACGTTTTACCAATACGCCCAGAAAAAGACAGAACGAGAAGAAGGCCACGAGTTTTATGAAATAGGCCAAAAAATATTCCAGGTCGGAAAAGATAATGGCAGCTTCGTCATAAGAAGAAAAGCACAGTCCTAATATCATCGACATGATGAAAATAAAAATTGTAGAGCCCAATGCGAAAAGTGCAACGGTTATCAATTTTGACTGTATGAATTCTTTTTTGCTCAGTCCGTCTATAAGATTCTGTTTGAGCGTTCCATAGGTATATTCGTTTGCCATCATTGAAACAATTACAACGGCAAGGAAAAATTTAAGGATAGCGGCAATGTAGGTGTTGAAATGCCAGATATACGGAAAATTAAAAATTCCCTGGTCGGCAATACGGAAGTTAATTCCCAAAAAGCTGAAATTGATGGAAGCAATCAGGGCAATAAACGAAAGCAGAATGAAATAAGTAAGGGTCAATACTCTGCTTGCCTTATTCTGCCAAATTTTTTGGAGCTCTATAGATAGTAATCGTTTCATTGGTTGTATGTTTTGTCCGGGCGTCATGTCAGACTCCGGTTCGGATTGTTTTCAGGATTGTTATTTGTTGTTTGTCAGTTGCAGGAATTGCTCTTCCAGACTATGCTTGCGTTTTACAAGATGGCTCAGCGTTATATTCCTTTCAAAGAGGAATTTATTCAGTTCTGCCGCACTTAGCTGATTTTTTGGATAGGCAATAATGCGTCCCTCTTCTTCCTCAACTTTTTCAATAGACGGATGTTGTGCCAACGCCGTTTTTAATTCCTGAAGGTTGTCTGACAGCAGTTCGAAGAAACCATCGTGAGAATTCATTCCGTCAACAGTTCCGGAATATAAGATTTCGCCTTTTCGCAATACCAATACGTGACTGCACACTTTTTCGACTTCATCCAAAAGGTGAGAGGCAAGAAGTATGGTGGTTCCCTGTGCTGCAATTACTTTGATAATATCTCTGATTTGACGAATTCCCTGCGGGTCGAGACCGTTGGTTGGTTCGTCCAGAATTAGGATTTCCGGGTCATTGAGCAAAGCCGAAGCTATAGCCAATCTCTGTTTCATTCCTAACGAGAAAGTTCTGAATTTGCTGTCTTTCCTGTCAAGAAGTCCAACGATTTCAAGCTTTTCGTCTATTTTGGAATAATCAGTTCCTTTAATCTTACAAACGAGCTTAAGGTTTTGCTCGGCAGTCATGTAAGGATAAAAATTAGGCCTTTCGATAATGGCGCCTACTTTTTTCAGGGCCTCATGGGTTTCCATTTCTCCGCCAAACCAGCTGTAGGTTCCGGAGGTTTTATTGACAACATTGAGAACAATTCCGAGGGTGGTTGATTTTCCACTTCCATTCGGACCTAAAATTCCATAAACATTTCCTTTTTTGATTTCAAGGGAAACATTTTTAACGGCTTTGACCAGTCCGAAGTTTTTATAAAGATTTTCAATTTTTAGTATGGTTTCCAAAATAGATAAAGGTTTGGTTTTATAGTAAGACGAACCTGGCAACAATTTGTTACAAGAAAATTAAAACTCTTTTCGGACTTGTTTTTTGTAAGCTTATAAGGCTATTTGCCTTCTTTCATAAAGCTGATTGAGTGCCTTATTGATATCTTTCATTTCTTCAGAAAGATGAATTTTGTTGCCTAATATGTCATTGGTCGCACAGCGGTGGCACACTTTGCATTCAAATTCTTTGAAGTGGTCGGTTATTTTTCGTGTGGTCTTAAACTTATGACCAAAAAAACGACAAAAGGCTTTTTCAAAAAGCACATTGTGGCGGGCGATGTTTGGATTCATTGTAGGTTATGTTTGTTAGGGACGATAAACATACTAATTTATCCGATTAACGGCAAAAATAATCGATGAAATACATAATGTATGTATTTTGTAAACAAGATGTTAGAGTGCGTAAACTAAATTGTTATCCGGAAGTATAAGAAATAAAAAAATCCCCGGAAGGGGATTTTTTAAGTATTTCGATAGGTTTAGGATTTCTGTTCTTTGTTAAAATAAACCAGATAGTAATACATCTGCTTTTCTTCATCCCATCCTTTTTCTACAAACTTTTCAGCACTTTCAGGATTAATGAAATCCAATTTGATTTGGATGTTTGTATCCAGATTGATGACATTTTTGATTTTTTTTCTTGCATCCGAAACTGCCGCATTCGCAATTGGGAAGGTAGTCACGTCTTCAATGCTGTATTTTTCTCCTTTGTCGACCTTGTAGTTTTTAAATTCCGACATCAGGTCCGGATTGTCAATTACCTCATTCAGGAAGTTTTGTTCTACGAAATCGTCATTTTTTGCGAAATAGTTCACGGAGCGGTTCATGAACATTACTTCTTCTTTTTTGTCTTCAGCCGGTAATACCACATCTTTGGCAAAGTCCTGACAGAATTTTAAATATTTTTTAGTGATGAAGTTTTCATCCTGGAAAGCGTCAACAGAAAGGAAATGCTCTAACCAGTAGCGCGCATCATATCGGTTGCTGTCTACCGTCAGGATTTTATATCCTTCTTCTTTTTTGTGGTTAAAAATAAGGCATCCTTTGTCCAGTTTGTTCAGGTTGATACCATGTTGCAATATCATTTCCAGATTGCTTCCGTTCTCTTCAAATTGAAGGAAGTCAGACTGCAATTCGCTTTTGAAAACACCTACTGCATCTACCTGATTGTTGTCAATGCTCAGGTTGGTAAGGTAAGCCACATACACTTCTCCGTTTTTGATATGCGGGTGATTTGATTGCTCAAAAAGATGTTTTGTTATTTTTTTTGAAACTTCATGCACACTACCCGGATTGGCAAAAATCTCGCTGGCAAAGTTGTACATTTCGTTATATTCCAAATCTACATCGTGTGCAAACTGGAAATAGTTCTCTTCTTTTTCCCTAAATGATTTGAAGAAAAACTCTTTTAGCAAAGGCATGATCTCGTCGTTCAGCCCATAAGGCGATTCAGACAAAAAGAAGGCTTCGTTACGGCTTTTGTTTCCAACTCTGTGAACAGAAAGGGTTTCGATGTGGGTGTTAAATAAGTTGATCATTTTTTTAAGTTGCTAAGATAAAAAGGTAAAAAGGTACTAAGTCGCTAAGTTGCTGAGGTTATTGACGTTCTTTTATTTTATTTATAAAAGCGATGAGCATTCTCTCAACTTCCCGACTGTCTTCGTACTGTTTGTTAAATTGTTCTGGTGTTAAATATTCTATGTTTTTTGCAATCTCTAATTGTGTCTGAAGTTCAAATAAAGAACCAATGGAGATACTTAGAAATCGGACATATTCTTTAGGGCTTTCTCTGCTGTAACCCTCAGCAATATTACTTGGAATTGAAATGGAACATCTTCTGATTTGCGATGTTAGACCTAATGATTCGTCTTTTGGAAATGTTCTTGTAATCTGGTAAATAGAGGTAACTAATGTCATAGATTTCTGCCAGATAAGCAGATTTTTAAAGTGGCTCATAAATAACGTTTTTTCAAATATAGACTTTCTATATTAAAAAACTTAAAGCCTTAGAATCTTAGGACCTTAGAATCTTAGTACCTCAGTAACTTAGCACCTCAGATCAATTCCAATTCTCCTCAAATCCGTAATCCTCAAAATTATCTCCTCCATCAAACATATCCAGGTCGTCTTCGTCAAACTCGTCCTCGTCATAGTCAAATTCATTTACGGCCGAGTCGCTAAAATCTTTGTCCGGAGCTTCAAGAGGCACTATTCCGTGTGAGAATAATACATCCGGATACACCTGTCCCGGAACATGCTCTTCGATTGCAGCCAGTTCAACAAAGAAAGTCCACATGTTGATAAAGTCATAAACATAGATGATTTTTGTTCTTTCTTCATCTAAAACTTCAGAAAGCTCAAAATCAGACATTACTTTTTGTTCGCCCGGTACATCTCCTGTATCAAACATCGGAATTTCTTCATCCTGATTCCATTGGTCGTCACTGGTATAAAATGATGCTACTTCCATGCCGTCAAAGCCAAAGGCATTGACAATAGCATTGTGCAGGTCTTCTAAAGTGTCATTGTCCTGAATGGCAATATCTCTGAAAACATCTTCTTCCGCATCGAGTATTACCCTAAATTTATAAACCATAATCTAAATGTATTTTTGAAACGCCAAAGGTAAAATTTAAATTCCGATTTTTAGATTTTGCTTTCTTGGAATTTTTGATATACACCCGGAATCAGCAACTGTTTTTTAAGCTTCATAAAATTCAATAGGCAGGTTATCAGGGTCTGCAATAAATGTAAAACGCTTGTTGGTGAATTCGTCAGTTCGCAGCGGTTCAGGGTTGAGATTGTTTTCAACCAAATAATGCCTTGTTTTTTGGATGTCGTCTACTTCAAAAGCCAAATGCCGTAATCCGCAGGCTTCCGGACGCGAAACACGGCCTGGCGGGTTGGGAAATGAAAAAAGTTCTATTGAATAATTACCATTCAGTGCCAAATCCAGCTTGTAGGAATCTCTTTCGCTGCGATAGGCTTCGGCTATGATTTCAAACCCCAGGATTTTAGTATAAAAATGTTTTGATACTTCATAATCAGAACAGATTATGGCAATGTGGTGTACTTTGTTGATTTTTAGCATATAGATTATTCTCTTAAAGGTTCTGTAATCCACCATTGGTTTCCAAACGGGTCTTCAAATCCGGCAGTATACCCGTATTCTTCCTGTCCCGGATTTTTAAGAATTTTGGAACCTCTCTGTATGGCGAGATTAAAAACATCGTCAATTTTTTCAATGAATAAAAACATACCGCATGTTTTCTGATGCCAGGTGTCATTGGCCTGGGCAAACATTACAACGGCATCCTGAATCCTGATTTCGCCATGCATAACGGAATTGTTTTTTCCGGGAACAATAAGCTGTTCTTTGGCTCCTAATACGGTTTTGGAAAATTCTAAAAAGTCATTGGCCTTATTCAGTATCAGATAAGGCATTACGGGAAGATATTGCTGTGGAATTTTCATAAGTGATACGGTATTAATTCTAATTAAAAGTATAAAAACAAAATTACATGAGGAAGGTTTTTGTGATAGCATTGCAATTCATCCATGAAAAATTACAATTCGGTAATCTTTATTATGAAAGAAAGTTTTCCAAATGCAACTTTGCTCCATCAAAAACACCTAATCAATGAAAAATATTTTTACACTACTGTTTCTTATGTTATCTGCCGCAACTTTTGCGCAGCAAACTATTTCAGGAAAAGTCACTGATGAAAAGGGACGTCCTGTTACGGGAGCCAATGTTTTTATTGAAGGAACCTATGACGGGGATTCTTCAGATGAACAGGGAAATTTCAGTTTTCAGACTACTGTAACCGGAAAGCAAAATCTTGTGGTTACCTCTTTAACTTTTGAAGCCTATAACCAAGAAATAACGGTTGAGGATTTTAAGAACAGAACTGTAAAACTTAAAGAATCGGTTAATACGCTTGATGCCGTTGTGATTACTGCCGGAACATTTGAGTCGGGTGATAAAGCAAGAACTTCAGTTTTAAAACCTTTGGACATTGTTACGACGGCAGGTGCTGCTGGAGATATTGTTGGGGCATTGCTTACTTTGCCGGGAGCGCAGACAGTTGGAGAAGACGGCCGTCTTTTTGTAAGAGGAGGTGAGGCCGATGAGACGCAGACGTATGTTGACGGGCTTCGCGTTTCACAACCCTACGGTGCAACAACAAACAACCTGCCAACACGAGGGCGATTTTCTCCTTTTCTTTTTAGCGGTATTGCCTTTTCAACGGGAGGTTACAGTGCAGAATATGGAGAAGCATTGTCAAGTGTTTTGTTGTTGAATACAATCGAAGACCCGGACCAGGAAAAGACAGAAATTTCATTGATGACTGTTGGTTTAGGATTGGGAAATACGCAAAAATGGGAAAAGAGTTCTTTAAGCGTAAATGCTTCCTATGCGAATCTGGCACCTTATCAGGCAGCGGTTCCACAAGCTGTAGATTGGAACAGGGCCTATCAGTCCATTTCAGGAGAGTTGGTTTACCGCTATCATTTTAATAATGGAACCCTGAAGACCTACATGGCTTTTGATGCGGCAGATTTTGACCTGAACCAGGAAGATATTAACCGTCCTGAAAAAATCAGGGTAGATGTACGAAATAATAATTTCTATCTGAATTCTTCTTATAAAGGATATTTTGGAAGCAACTATCAACTGACTACAGGAATTAGCTATGGCTATTCGCATAATAAGATAGGAATAGCTTTGGATGATGTGAAAAATGCCGAACATGCTACGCATATGAAGATAAAAATTGGTAAAAATATTACCGAAAGAATAAAATTGACCGCTGGGGCTGATTATTTCACGACTAAATTTGATGAAGATTATGCCCAAAATGCAGGAAGCACCTTTTCTTCAGGATATGACAATAATATTGCAGCGGCCTATGCAGAAACGAATGTTTTTTTCTCAAAAAGATTTGCAGCTAAAGCCGGTTTCCGTTTTTCGTATACCGATTTATTACAGGAGTCTAACCTTTCACCAAGATTTTCTTTGGGTTACAAGGTAAGTGATAACGGACAGCTGTCTTTTGCTTATGGAGATTTTGTACAATCACCAAGACAGGAATACCTGAAATATTCCAACCAATTCGAAAGTGAGAAAACGTCACACTATATATTGAATTATGAATACAGCAAGACCGGGAGAATATTCCGCGCCGAAGCTTATTTTAAGCAATACAGAGATTTGGTAAAATATGATACTCAAACAGTTCAGTTTGACTCTCAATTTAATAATAACGGAAAAGGTTTTGCAAAAGGAATCGACCTGTATTGGAGAGATAATACAACATTTAAGAATCTGGAGTACTGGTTTTCTTATTCTTATATCGATACGGAAAGAGATTTTAAAAATTATCCAAAAGAAGTGACCCCTAGTTTCGTGGCAGACCATTCGTTTTCTGTAGTTACAAAATATTGGATAAACAGCCTGAGGTCTCAAATTGGATTAACTCATAGCTTTAATTCAGGAAGACCTTATAATAATCCTAACGAAACCAGTTTTATGAACGGAAAAACAAAGTCTTATAACAACCTGAGTCTGAGTTGGGCTTATTTGGTTTCACAACAAAAAATACTTTATTTCTCAGTGTCAAATGTTTTGGGAACTGATAATGTCTTCGGATACCAGTATGCAAACAATCCTGATGCCAGCGGCCAATTCCAACACAGGGCTATAGGACAACCGGCAGACCGCTTCATATTTGTTGGCTTTTTCTGGACAATAAGTGACAATAAGAAAGATAATCAGTTGAAGAATTTATAGAGAGTTGCTAAGTGGTTTGTTTAAAAGTGGCTAAGGTACTGAGGTTCTAAGGTGCTGAGGTCAGTTCTTGGAATATAGATGTGAGTGCTTTTTGAAAGAAGATAATTAAGAAAGACACTAAGATACTGAGTTGCTAAGGCACTGAGTTAAAGAACCAAAACATTTACCTTCACATCTCAAAACCTTAGTACCTCAGTAACTTAGAACCTTAGCTACTTAAAAAAACAATTCATCCCTAAAATTCAACAACTCAGTAAGTCTCTTTTTTAAAAGATAAAATTCCGAAGCAAATTTGTATCAGAATAATAACCGTTTCAATCATCAAAAAAATAATACCAACCTAAAAATTTTCAATTATGACAAAATGTATCATTACTCTCGTTTTTTTTGTGACTTCCTTAGTAGGTGCACAAACACAATATGAACAAGGAATGCAGAAAGCTTTTGCGCTTTGGGGTGAAGGAAAAACTACAGAAGCATCGGCTATGTTTGAAAGAATAGCATCTGCAGAAAAAAACAACTGGCTTCCAAATTATTATGTGTCAATGGTCAATACGACAGCGGCTTTTCAGACAAAAGATAAAGATAAGGTAGCTGCGTTGTTAGGGAAAGCTCAGGAAGCATTGAATATAGAACTGGATAAAAATCCTGAAAATCCGGAATTGTTAGTACTACAGGCAATGATTAATACAGCCTGGATTGTGTCTGACCCAATGACAAACGGAATGAAACTTTCAGCAAAGACAATAGAAATTTATAATAAAGCTTTGGCAATAGCTCCGGAAAACCCAAGAGCATTATTTTCAAAAGCAGAATTTGAAATTGGAGGAGCGCGTTATTTCGGGAATGACACCAAACCAATGTGCGCGGAGATTGACAAAGCAATAGAACTTTTTGCTAAATTTAAACCGGAAACTCCTTTTCACCCAAGCTGGGGATTAGACAGAGCCTTAGAAGCTCAGAAAGAGTGCAATAAAAAGAAATAATAATTACCAATCACTTCTTCCATGCAAAAAGCTATCAAATATTTTTTTAAGACTATCGTAACAGGTTTTGTTGTTAGTTGTGCCATCATAGCAATAATGTTTGTGCTTGAAGCCATGTTTGGAAGAAGTTTTAAGATAGATGCTTCTTTGTTTAAGGAAATGGGGTATTACTTTTTATATGGTATTATACTAACCGCTATCAATTCTACCTATTTTGATTTTATGAACAATAGAATAGAGTGGAAGAAATACAAAAGATATAGATTTACCCTTAGTATTCTTGGAAGTGTTGTTCTTACTGTTATTGGAATTTTTATCATAAGATTGTTCATTGCATTGGTTCTGGAGCAAAGGAGTTATTCGGAATTTATAGCCAATGAAAACCATAGGTTCTATGTTGTCTGTCTGATGATAACCATGGTCGTGACTCTGGCTTTCCATTTGATTTATTTCTACAAGAAATCTCAGGAAAATAAAGTTAAGGAACAAAAGATTATTGCCGGAACAGCCTCTGCAAAGTTTGAGACATTAAAGAACCAGATTGACCCGCATTTCCTGTTCAACAGCCTGAACGTATTGACATCGCTCATTGAAGAAAACCAGGACAATGCACAAAAGTTCACAACGTCGCTATCTAAAATCTACCGTTATGTTTTGGAGCAAAAAGATAAGGAATTGGTAAGCGTGGAAGAAGAGCTTTCGTTTGCCAAAACGTACATGAATCTCCTGAAAATGCGATTTGAAAACAGTGTGTTTTATGAACTGCCGGAATCGGTTAAAAATCCGGAGGCAAAAGTAGTTCCGCTGTCGTTACAGCTTCTATTGGAAAATACGGTAAAACACAACATTGCCAGCGAAACAAAGCCTTTGCATATCAGAATTTATGAAAAAGGCGATTATCTGATTATTGAAAATGATTATCAGAAAAAAGAAGTCCTGCAAGACAGAAAAGGAGTAGGACTGCAGAATATCGTTGACCGGTATTCAATTATAACCAACAGGAAAGTAAGAATTGAGCAGACGGAAAAACATTTCAGAGTGGAACTGCCAATGCTCACCAAACAAATAGCAATTATGGAAACAGATTATAATACACAAGAAAGCACTTATCGTAAAGCGCAAAAAAAGGTAGAAGATATTAAAGGGTTTTATGGCAACCTGACCTCTTATATCGTAGTAAATATTGGATTGGCAGCGTTGAATCTGATAACCTCTCCAGCTCATTTATGGTTTCTTTATCCTGCAATTGGATGGGGAATAGGAGTAGCAATACATGGAATGACTGTTTTTAACTATATGCCGTTTTTAGGCAGTGATTGGGAAGAGAAGAAAATCAGAGAACTGATGGAAAAAGACAAGCAAGACAAATGGCAGTAATAATAACCCAAATGGTCATGGAAAATTTTAATTCTGAAAAAATGGCTTATGAAAGAGCCAAAAAAAGAGCAAAAGAAATCAGGGGATTTTATTACAACCTCACGATGTATTGTATCATCATTCCAATACTGATTATCATCAATCTGGTTTTTACTCCTGAATTTCAATGGTTCTGGTTTTCAATGTTGGGCTGGGGTACAGGGCTTTTATGCCACGGAATGGCCGCATTCGGATACAATCCTTTTCTGGGAAAAAATTGGGAAGAGAAAAAAATAAAAGAGATTATTGAAAAGGAAAAAAGAAAACAGGACTATTATCAACAAAATATCAAATAAGAAAATGGAAAATCTAACTGAACAAGAACAACGAAGATTGGAACGCGCGCAGAAACGTGTTAAATCAATCTTAGGATTTTATAAGCATTTGATTGCTTATGTGTTGGTGAATTTATTTCTTATTTCACGACACTATTTTGACCTTAAACCAGGAGAGGAGTTTTTTAAGTTTTCTACTTTTTCAGTAGCTTTCTTTTGGGGATTTGGGTTGGCTGTTCATGCTGCTTCCGTCTTTGGAAAAAATATCTTTTTAGGAGGAGATTGGGAAGAAAAGAAAATCAACGAGATTATGAAAAGGGAGAAAGCTTCAAAATGGGAGTAGCTTTTAATCAAAAAATCAAAATTAATACCATCAAATCATGACCACCATAATTATCGAAGACGAAAAACCATCAGCAAGATTGCTGCAGAGAAAGCTTCAAAAATTGGATATAGAAACAAGTACGATGCTTCATTCTGTAGAAGAAGCCATCAACTGGTTTCAGGATAACCCGCACCCGGATTTGATTTTTTTAGATATCCAGCTTTCTGATGGACTATCATTTGAAATTTTTGATGCTATTGATATAAAAAGTGCCATTATTTTTACAACTGCTTATGATGAATATGCATTAAGAGCATTCAAATTAAACAGTATTGATTATCTGTTGAAGCCTATTGATGAAGATGATTTGGAAGCAGCCGTAAATAAATTCAAATCCCGACAGCCAAAAGCCGAATCCATGTCTCTGGATTTGGAAATGATAAAAAAAATGCTTGTCAGTCCGGATACTAAAAACTACAAGAAACGTTTTACGATTAAAACCGGACAGCATCTGAAAATGATTAATATTGATGAGGTAGAATGCTTTTATAGTGAAAATAAAGGTACTTATCTGCATACGACAGACAACAGGGATTATCTTCTGGAAGGAACTCTGGAGCAGCTTGAAACCGAATTGGATCCTAAAGACTTTTTCCGCGTGAGCCGCAAATTCATTGTTCCTATGAAAACAATTAAGGATATTGTAGTATACAGCAATTCAAGACTGAAATTAATCCTTCCAACTTATAAGGAAGATGAAGTAATTGTTAGCCGGGAACGGGTCAATGATTTTAAAAACTGGATAGGCTAAAAAAGAAACTGTTTCAAAAGCTATCGGGTTGATAAAGCTAATGAAACAGTCCTTGGATCATTTTTTTGGTCTTATTATGTAATGGTAAATTTGTTTATTTTAAATTCATTTTACTGAATTTTTCCAAATTTTTCCTGATTACTACAGATTAAAAAATGAACTCAAAATCAAATAAAGATTTGATTCTTTTTGTGCGATTTCTGTATTGTAAAGTTACTATAAGACTAGCACAGAAATGTTATATCATTTTGATAATTAGTTATATAATATTTTTATTATTAGAAATTTTGCGACTCCGCGTCTTTGCGTGAAATAGTTGCTCGCAAAGGGACAGAGACGCAAAGCTGGAGTTTACTTTTAATAGGGTTTCAGATAATCAATTTATTTTTTAAGTATCACTTCAAAGCCTTTTTCGATAAGTGGGTCCCGCTTATTTTGAAGGTCAGAAATGGTTGGTTTTACTTTAATGTCAGGAACAATTCCTATTCTCTGCGTTTCTTTTTTATCCGGATAAAAGATTCCTACACCGGAAAAAATCATTTTTTCGCCATTCACTAAAGGAATAGTAGTTTCGTTACCGTCGGCTCCGGCTGTCTGGCTTCCTATAACGGTAATATTTGGAGCTGTTTTGAAAATCATAGACCACATTTCAAAAAGGCTCTGCGTATTTTCATTAATAAGGATAACGACATGACCTTTATAATAATCAGGATTTTCCTTGCCAATGTATTTATAGTCTTCTCTAATTATGTAATCCTGCCAGCAGAATCTTCCTGGTTTGCCAAAATCAGGTCTGGTCAGAATACCAAACCATTTAGGTTCCGGAAAAAGATAGTTGAAAGTTTTTACAACTCCGCCGTTTGTACTGTAACCTCTCAAGTCAAACACTATTCCTTTTGTATTTTTCATAGCCTTCATAATGCTGTCAACTTCAGAAGTTTCGAAAAAAGAAAAGTCAATGTAGCCTATATTGTCCTTATTGATAGCTGAGTAGATTACTTTTTTTGCAGTTTCATCATAACGTACTAAGCTGTTGTCAGGAATTCCATTTTCAAACCATAACCCACCTGTTCTGTCAATTCTATCAATCTTTTTTTCAAATGGCTTTTTGTTTTTGTCGTATCCTTTAATCGTAAAATTTCCTTTTTCGCCATAGAACATATAATTATAGGAATCTCTGATTTTTACAGAAGTATTGGAAGCCGAAATGTATTTTGAATTTCTTTGGATAATCCTGTCAATAGATTCGCCATTTACGGTTTCAATTACATCTCCATATTCAATGCCTAAAGCTTTGCATATTTCAACATCAACAGGTTTTGTAACTACAATTTTATTTTCGGCTATCTGATAGGTAAAAGGGGCACCATAATTTCCAAAAATCTCTTTGTAATTTACAGGTTCAATTCTTGAATGCGTGTCTTCAATTGAGCCTGAAAAAAGCATCATTGTTTTTTTATAAGAAAGTGCATCAGTTGCATTTTTAACCAATGGGATAAATTCTTTTAAAACATCATCCCATTGTTTTGAAATGCCATATTTATAAGGGTAAAAATATTCAATAACATTCCAGGCCCTGAACAGGTTCAGGATACGGTAGTTTTCTTGTAACGCTTTTTCTGTGTACGTTTTTTCATTACCGCCACTATAACGGATAAAATCTGGTTTTTGGCAATAATAGCCACCCGGTATCTGATTGGATGAAACCAGAGCGGAAAGGTATTTTTTTTGTGCAGCATTAAGATTCTTATCCTTTTGAATCCAGGCTGTTGACAGGTTTCTATTGTCCTGGTCTTTACAAATTACCGCTTCAGCCTTTTTTATCACGGTTTTAGTTTTCAGAAAATCAATCCAGTCTGCTATGGTTTTTTCTGCAGGAAGCTTTTGGTCTAAAGCCGTAACCAATAAAGAATCGGCATCTATTTTACCGCTTGAAAGAACAGGTTCATAATACTTTAACAGTCCCCAGGTTTTGCAGATTGTTATCAGGTCTTTATCCGAAATGGATTTTTTATTTTGGCCTAAAGCCATTGTGGTCACTAAAAGACAACTGCAAATCACTAAGAAGGGCTGTTTCATAAATGTTATTTGATTTCTCTGTTTTTACTTTCTAAAATTAGGTAAAACTGCGTTCCAAACAAAAGTGATGCGATAACAAGATGTATGGTTTGTGAACCAAACGGGAAATCGTACCAATACATCACAATTCCCGAAAGTATCTCAATGCCTAAAAGCCACATCACCCAATTGATTTTTTTGAAACCTAGCTGTAATTTATTGTTTCGGGTAATTAGAATTACATTGATAAGCAAGACTACAAATGAAAAAGTTCTGTGGAAATAAAACCCGATAATAGGGTCTTCCAGAATTTTATGCATGGCATCATAGCCATAAATTTTAACCTGTTCATCCACAAATTGGCGTACCTGTGTCCCTAAGATAATCTGAGTTAATGTCAATATCAGCGAAATAATCAGGACGCTGTCAAAAACTTTGTCAAATTTTAGAGGTGTTGCCGGTTTTGGCTTTGCCAGATTTAAAATGTACAGAATGATGCATACAATTAATAGCGCCATCACCATGTGGATGGTAATTTTTACCGGATTCAGTACAGAATAAACAACGGTTGCTCCTAACCAGGCCTGGAAACCCATTAAAAAGACCACAAGCCATGAAAGGAGCGTTATCTTTTTATTCTGTTTCCAAAGGCTGAAAGAAAAGACAGCCATGACAAAGCAGGCCAATCCGGCCAACGCTCCAACCAAACGGTTAATATATTCTACCCAGGTATGCGTTGGATTAAACGAGGCATAGTCGTGTTTTGTATAAACCTGCCAATAGTTTTCCTCAAATTCACTGCCTGATTTGAAATCTTCCTGTGCCACGAGCAATTTTTCGCCACGAATAATTACCTGCCCTTTTTTAAATTCGCGTTCAGGCGACCACGTAAGTTCAGAAATATCTGTTGGCGGAATATAGTAGCCAAAACATTTAGGCCAGTCCGGACAACCCATTCCGGAACCGGTCATTCGTACTAAAGCACCGGCAATGATTACCAAATAAACCAGAATCAGGGCTGTTTTGGTAATGGAGGAAAAATATTTTTTCATTTTTAGTTAGTTTGAATTCGAATTGGATGAGGTGCCTAGTTGGCTGTTTTTTGCAATCCTAATTTTTCCGCTCTTTTCAGCATGAAATCATAGGCGGGCTGATATTCGTTAGGGATTTCTCCTTCAAGAATAGCCTCCTTAATAGCTTCTTTCAATATACCGATTTCTCTTCCGGGCTTTAAGCCGAATGTTTCCATGATTTCTTCTCCGGAGATAGGCGGCTGAAACTTTCTGATGTGGTCGCGCTCTTCCACTTCCACAATCTTTTGGCGTACAATCTTGAAATTATTATGGTATTTTTTGAATTTGTTCGGATTCTTTGTCGTGATGTCTGCCTCGCATAAAACCATCAGGTCTTCAATATCTTCTCCGGCATCAAAAACAAGCCTTCTTACGGCAGAATCGGTTACGATATCCTGTGATAATACGATGGGACGCGAACTCATCATTACCATTTTGGAAACATACTTCATTTTATGGTTCAATGGCATATGAAGCCTTTCAAATAATTTCTTGACCATTTTTCCGCCAACAAATTCATGGCCGTGGAACGACCATCCGTTTTTTTTATGGTGGCGTTTTGTAGGCGCTTTTCCAATATCGTGGAGCAGGGCAGCCCATCGAAGCCAAACATCATCTGTATTAGGGGCAATATTATCGACAACTTCCAAAGTATGGTAAAAATTGTCCTTATGGGTTTGTCCTTCAGATTCATCTACACCTTCAAGTGCTGTCAACTCAGGTAAAATGATGTGTAATAACTTGGTTTGATGCAACAGGAGAAAGCCAATGGAAGGCTTGTCTGTCATCAATATTTTATTTAACTCGTCAACAATTCGTTCACCGGAAATAATCTTTATTCTTTCTCTGTTTCGTTCGATTGCCTTGAGGGATTCTTCTTCTATATCAAAGTTTAATTGCGCCGCAAAACGAATAGCGCGCATCATACGAAGCGGGTCGTCAGAAAAAGTAATATCCGGATTGAGAGGCGTCTTTATGATTTTGAGTTCCAGGTCGGATAATCCATTGAACGGGTCAACAAGTTCTCCGAAATTGGCCTCATTTAGTGAAATGGCCAAAGCATTGATGGTGAAATCCCTGCGGTTTTGGTCGTCTTCCAAAGTTCCGTTTTCAACTACAGGATTTCTGCTTTCAAAATGATAGGACTCCTTTCTGGCGCCTACAAATTCAATTTCGGTATCTTCAAATCGGAGCATGGCCGTTCCATAAGTTTTAAAAACCTGGACTTTTGGTTTTTTTGGAAGCATTTCAGAAACTTTCAAAGCCAGCTCAATGCCGCTTCCAACAGCAACAATATCGATATCTTTTTTAAATTTTCTTTTTAAAAGTAAATCCCGTACGAATCCTCCAATAACATAACTGTCAATGTTGAGCTCTTTAGAAGCCTGCGCGATTACATGGAATATTTTGCTGTTTACTGCTTCTTTATATGAAGTTTTGTCTTTCATTATTATGCTTAAAGTTCTGAGAACCGCAAACCGATTGCTATTTTCGGATTATCTTAACCTGGCTGTCTGAAGTCAGTTTGATAATAGCAGAAGGTTTTCCTGTCATCTTTTCTTGCTGCAAATTTACGACATAGTCAACGCCCTTTAAAATCTCGGGGCTAATTTCTTTGTAATTTATAGGGGTAGGCTCTCCGGATATGTTGGCAGAAGTAGAAACAAGAGGTTTTTTCATGCGTTCCAGCAATTTGTAGCAGAAAGGTTCTTTTACGATTCTCATGCCCAAAGTGTTGTCAGGAGCAATCAGGTTTTTGGCAATGTTTCTCGGATTGTCTAAAATCAGCGTTGTCGGTTTTTCAGAAAGGTCTAAAATCTGCCAGGCTACTTCAGGAATATCCTTGAAGACATTATATACCATTCTTTCGCCATTCATCAGGACAATCATCGATTTTGACTCTTCTCTTCTTTTTAGGGCATAGATTTTCGCTACTGCGTCTGGATTGGTTGCATCACATCCAATTCCCCAAACGGTCTCCGTAGGATAAAGAATAATACCGCCTTCTTTGATTACTTCGTAAGCTTTGTGAACTTCTTCGTTCATATTTTTGGAACGTTATATTTAATTATTTTTCCCGGAACACCAACAACAACCGCATTGTCTTCAATGTCTTTTGTGATAACGGCACCGGCTCCTATAGTTACATTTTTTCCGATTTTCAATTTAGGTAAAATTGTGGCATTGGCACCAATTGTTGTAAAAGCACCAATTTCGCAGTTGCCCAAAACTTTTGCACCCGGCGATATTTCTGCAAATTCGCCAATTTTACAGTCATGGTGGACACTCGCATACGCATTGATCAATACGCCGTTTCCAATAAAAGTGTCTGCAGATACAAATGCAAAAGGCATGATGTTCAGTCCTTTTCCTAAAACGGCACTTTTGCTCACAACAGCGTTTTTGGCTATTGCTGAAACAGGGTTGCCATTGTATTCTAAAAACAGGTTGTAAACTTTATTTCTGCTAAAAGGATTGCCAAGTCCTAAGATAAAATCGGGATTTTTTTTGAGTTGGGACCGGGCTTGTTCGGTAGTTTTTAGAATCGGATATGAGAATAAAGAATCTTCAAGGTCGGCACTAACGTTGTCAAAAAAATAAAACGAATCGGGTGCATCGATGGTTAGAACATCGAAAACTTCCTTAGCATGACCTTTTGCTCCAATAATTATCATATGTTTTGATTGATTATAGAAGTAATTTTTTCTAAATCTTCTGTTTTTAATCCCACATACAAAGGAAGGCACATTACCCTTTTTGAAACAGATTCCGAAACGGGCATTTCGGTATTTTTTATAAAATTAACCGTATTCAGGGATGGATAAAAATACCTTCTTGGGAAAATCTGATTCTCGTTTAATGCCTTTTGTACCCTTAACAGTGTTTCTTCAGAATCCAGAATTATAGGATAATAGCTGTAATTCCATTTGGTGTTTTCCCGAATCTTCAAGCCTTGAAGATTGGAAAAGTTTAAATTGGCGTTATAAAAATCGACCACTTTTTTTCGTTCGGCGAGAATGGTATCGATATAAGGCAAAACGGCCAGACCCATAGCAGATTGAAGTTCTGAAATTTTAGCATTGATTCCTAAACCATGAAAATCCAAAGGTCCGTTGTGTCCGAAATTATGGCTGTAATATAATTTATGAAAAAGTTCTTTGTCTTTACAGAAAAGGGCTCCGCCTTCACCCGTATGGAACAATTTGGTTGCATGGAAACTGCAGGTGCTCACATCGCCAAAATTAAAAAGAGACTGATTTTTATATTCTACACCAAAAGAATGGGCAGCATCATAAATGACCTTTAAATTATGTTTTTTAGCGATAGCCTCAATTGCTTCCACCTGACAGGGGTTGCCAAAAACATGAGTAGCCAGTATGGCTGTAGTTTTTGGAGTTATGGCAGCTTCTATTTTGGTTTCGTCAATTGTAAGATATTCGGGGTTGATGTCAACAAAAACAGGTTCGCAATGTTCCCAGACTATTGCTGAAGTTGTCGCAACATAAGAAAAAGGTGTCGTGATGATTTCTCCTCCTTTTCCCAAAAGTTTCAGTGCAATTTGTAATGGAACAGTACCGTTATTGGTGATTAAAATAGAATCAGTATTCAGCCATTCTTTCAGCTTGTTTTCCAATTCTAAGGTCAACTGGCCCCTGTTTGTAAGCCACAAACTATCCCAAGCTCTTTTAACCAGGTTGTTATATTCGCTTTGCGGTGGTAAAAATGTCTGTGTTACGTTTATCATTTTGATTATTTAAAATCAAAGTTATGCAAATAATACTGCTTTATGTTATTCTCAAGCATGTTAAAACTGTATAATTTGTTAACAATGATGTCCAGTTTGTCCTGATATTCTTTAAAAGTTTCAGGATTATCATAATGTTTAATATCATCTGCTATCTTTTCATTCATTTCATCAAATGAAGAATAAAGCGTTGGCAGGTTCTTGAAATCTTCAGTAAAGAAAATCTCATTGTAAACGGCAAATGAAATACCTCCGGAGAAAATAGTTTCTATAAGATAGCCGTCCAATCCTTCTCCAAAAGTAATGACAAATTTGGCTCTTGAAGCATAATCTTTATAGGTGTCATACTTCATGTTTGTTATTTCAACAAAAGTATAATGCGGCAGTTTGGCTTTTAGATTTGCCAAAATTCCCTCTTTTGTCAGCGTACTTGAATTGGGAACCCATTGAATTTTATCTGGGGAATAGATAACCAGATTTTCTTTTTCTCTAAATACCTTTCTATTGTAGGGAGTTGGGCTTAACCAGGCTGAAAAAAGATGAAGCGGCACGCCGTAATAATTTCTTTTTTCAAGTGTAGCATAACGCTTGTGTGCCATGGTCATAGTCGTGTTTGGGAACATTTTCTTGACATTGTCGATTTTTTCAATCGGAGGCATAAAAAGGTCATTCTGGTTGAGCAGGTTGATTTTTATATCTTTTATATTTTCCGTCCATCTGAAAAAAGGAACCATACGTTTGTTCCCTTTATTGAAAGCAGCAATCATTACATCCGGGATATGAATTTCCGCAAAGTCAAGATGGTCAAAATACCTTTCAATTTCTTTGAAAGTGAAAATAATCATTTCGTTTGAAAACTTCCTGTATTTATAGTCGGTTTCACTTTTCCCGGGCAAAAAACTGGCAACCACGTCACATCCGTGAATGTCTTTTAACTTCTTAACAATGTTATAAATGGTGCATATTGACAAAATTCCTCCGTTAATCCTGTCTGTTCCGGAAGGAACAAAAAACAGGATTAGTTTTTTTGTGCCGGAATAATGTTCTTTAAAATATTTTTTTTTGAAGGATTTGTGGTGTCCCTGTAAAAAAAAGCTCTTGAGCTGATGCTGAAATTTATGGAAATCTTTTTTTATTGACATAAATAGCTATTTGTGAAATAAAACATTTTGAATCCAGCCTCTAATCGTGTATTTGTGGTAGATTTCTTCAGGAAGCTTTTCATAGTCGCTTTCAAAGAACGAGGTAGGGATTACCGGATTTTTTTCGTCTATGACCAAAATATTATTGGGATTGTAGAAATCATAATTTACAATATCAGTATTGGTTGTTATGAGTTTCTTTTCTAACCCGATACTTTCAAAAATCCTGAAAGTCAGTCCAAATTGTCCATCTCTTTTGATGTCTAAAAGGGCCCTGGATTTTTCGATAAATTTCGAGACTTCTTCCAATGTAATTCTTTCAAAGAAAAATTCGATTTCGCTCTTCGGGCATTCCTTGTCTCTGCTCAAAACAATAATCTTGTGTTTTATCTGCTTCGACTTTAATTCAGAAATGATTTTTGAAAGAATGGGAAGTCTTTTGTCTTTGGAACAGATATTAAAAACCTGAAAATCAAACGGCCCTTTACTGCTGTTCTTGTTCTCTTCATAAATCCAGTTAGGAGCAAACTTTAAGCCTAATTTTTGACAGTCTTCCTTTTCAAAAGAAAATGCCTGGTCAAATGCAGAAGCAACCCGCTTTATTTTTGGACAACGTGTAGCACTGTCATTAAAAAAACCGATTGACTTTCGCGTATATTTTTTTAATTGCTTTAAATAGCTTTTGTCAATGAAGTCTCCCTTGATGGTCACAATCAAATCCTGCCTCTCACCAATTTGTTCCAGACGCTTGATGATTTCTTTTCCGTAGTAAATGTTTTTAATATTTTTCCTGAAAAAGACCTTCAGGAAAGCATTATAAATTTTATAATAAAAACTTGGGTATTTGTATATAAAATTATGGAAATCAATATGGTGCACAGTGTGACCGTCCTGTTTTAAGACTTTAGCAATTCCTTCATTCAAACCCCAATTGTCAAAACTAATCAACGCAATTTTCATCTATCTCCTTTGTATCGGTTTGCAATAAGAAATTACGAAATAATTTCTTGAAGTGGAAACCTGATTTTGCTTTTTGTTTTTTGTCTTTTGCCGAAATGTTGGTTGCTTCAATTCTCAATATTACTTGCAAAATGCTTGTAAAAAATTTGATTTCCGCAAAGATAAGTTTTTTTAAACGGAAGAAACAAGCGATAGGTGTAATATGTTAAAAAAATCTTAATTAAATTGATAATCAATAATTTGCAGATGTTTTTAATGGGGATTTACCAATTAAGATTAGAATTTAAACAGTAAAAAGCAAAATAACAGTCTTAAAACTGAAACTTGAAAACAAATTCTTAGGAGGTGAGATGCTTGTGATAGAAAAGTCGAATTTCGACTCAAGATTATTTTATTTTATAAACACCCAATGCCTTTTTTATCTTTTTGCTTAAAAGAACCAATTTTACATACAATCGGTTTTTCAAACTCAGGAACATCCAGTTTTTATAGGGAATAAGTTCTTTTTCAATCAGGCTGTTCATTTTCTCTGATACAATAAAATCTTTATTGATATGCGCCCATTTTACATTGTCGTAACCGTCAAACTCATTCACCTTGTTTTTTTCATGAATGATTGACATCCATAAACGCTTGTCTGTAATCTGCGTAATACGGGTTTCCTTTTTCCACAACGTATGGTCGTTAAACCAAACGGTTTTCGGGTTTTCATTTTTTTCAATCAGGCTTATGAAAGGATTGAAAATATGTTCTTTTTTACCTAATATGTAACGGGGTTTTACCTGTAGTGAATAGCCTTTGATAACATCAACAGCCTGATATTCCTGTGACTGAAATTTGCGTTGTACTTCGTTGATGAAATTTTTATGGATGCAATCGTCATTGTCAATTCTTGAAGTAATCAAATAAGGAACATTCTGTGTATCTTCAGAAATAAACTGTTGGATAGCCGGATAAAATTCAGGCATACCATCAATATAAAAGGCTTTGATGTTTGTCTTATCCGAAATCAGGTTAGTTATGGCACTTTTATATTTTTCGGGTGTTGTAGTGTCAAAAAACAGAAGCCAGTTAAAATCCGTATTGGTCTGCGCCACAACAGATGGGAAACAAAAGTTCTCAAAGAGCCACATTCTGTCTTCCATCCACTCGTCGGTCAGTAAGGTTTCGTTATTTTTAGTAACGTTCCAATCAGGATTTCTTAGATTAAACCTAGTAATTAGATAGTGTTTAAACATTTATTGGGTGCTAATTAACCTTTCGGCAATTTTTTTGTAAAATTAAATTAATTATTTGAACTCTAAAATCGAAAATGGTTACTTTTGTGAACAAAATAAGAAAAGCATAAATGCACGAAGTTTACAATCCAAAATTCCTACACCAGAAAGAAGCCATACGGGACTGTATTGCTAATTTTGAGGCTAAAGGTATTTTGTTTGTTGACGGAAAGCGCAACAAAATCAGGCTCTTTGAATTAGATGAGATTACATTGAATGTCAAATCGTTCAAGATTCCTAATTTTATCAATCAGGTAGCCTATAAATTTTTCAGGCGTTCAAAAGCCAGACGCTCTTTTGAGTTTGCCAATATTTTGCTAGAAAAAGGAATAGGAACCCCTCAGCCCATTGCTTATTTTGAAAATTTCAAAAATGTTCTTTACGACAGTTATTACATTAGCGAACAGTTGAATGCAGATTTGACGTTTAGAGAATTGACAACAGATTTGAATTATCCTGACCACGAGAATATACTAAGGCAGTTTGTGCGGTTTTCATTTAATTTACATGAAAATGGTATAGAATTTCTCGACCACACGCCAGGTAATACACTGATTAAAAAGAACGGTGAAGGGAATTATAATTTCTTTTTGGTTGACCTGAACAGAATGCAGTTTCATAAGTCCATGACCTTGAAGCAGCGTATTGTCAATTTATCCAAACTCACACCCAAAAGAGAATTGGTTGAAGTAATGAGCGACGAATATGCAAAGCTTTATGGCAGGCCTTATGAAGAGGTTTTGCAAATGATGATTGTTGAAACGGAATCATTCAGAAACAGGTTTCATAGAAAGAAGCGGCTCAAGAAAAAACTGTTTTTCTGGAAATAATTTTTTTGCATTTAAATAGATTATGAAAGCATCCGTAATAATGAGTACCTATAATTCTGAAGAATGGCTTGAAAAAGTCATATGGGGATTTAGTGTGCAAACTGAACTCAACTTTGAAATTATTATTGCAGATGACGGGTCAAAACCTAAAACCAAAGAATTGCTCGATACGTTAAGACCGCAACTTTCAATGCCGTTAATTCATGTATGGCAGGAAGATAACGGTTTTCAAAAGTCACAAATACTCAATAAGGCAATTGTTGCTTCCAATACAGATTACCTTATTTTTACGGACGGCGATTGTATTCCGAGGAAAGATTTTGTGGAAACACATCTTCATTATCGTGAAAGAGGCTATTTTCTTTCCGGAGGCTATTTTATGCTTCCTATGAATATTTCACAGGCTATCACAAAAAATCATATCCTGCACCAGAATTGTTTTGATGTAAAATGGCTTGTTGGGCGAGGCCTTAAAAAGTCATTTAAAAACACAAAACTTTCTGCTACCGGTTTATGGGCAAAGTTCCTGAACTTTATTACGCCAACAAAAGCAACCTGGAACGGACATAATGCTTCGGGCTGGAAAGACGATTTGGTTGCTATCAATGGCTTTAACCAGGAAATGCAATATGGCGGACAGGACAGGGAACTGGGTGAAAGGCTTTTTAATAAAGGGCTGAAATCAAAACAGATTCGATACAGTGCCATCGTAGTTCACCTCGACCATGCAAGAGGCTACGTAAATGAAGCTACCTGGAAAAAGAATTTTGCTATTCGTGAAAATACCCGAAAAAATAAGGTTATCAGGACGCCAATCGGGATTGATTCCAATTAATTTTTTTTCAGATAACTGTTGAGTTCCGGCAGAATGAGTTCCGGAGTAAAAGACTCGTACAGTTTCATGGCCTGATTTTTCATTTCTTTTGCAGATTTTTTACCGTATAATTCCGGTTTGAAATCTTTAAGATGAACAGAAGCATAATGTATGCCGTCTTCAAACGAATTCCAGGCTTCCTTTTTTATCCATGTAGAAAATATTGTGAATGTAGGCTTGAATAGGGCCTTGGCCATATTTACGGCCCCGCCTTCGTTGCCAATAAGGGCATTGCAATGATAAGTAATCGATAAAAATTCCCGAATGCTTCCCGGAACAATATTAATCTTAATGTTCTTTTGTGTTTCCGGCTGGCACAGTCCGAATATTTTTTTTGCCTGTTCCACCTGTGATGGCATGTAGTTAAACAGAAGCGTAGCGTTGGTTTTGGCAACTATGGCATCAAGCAATTTTGCCATATAAGGAAAAGGATAGGTTTTATTATGACCACTACCCAAAACACCAATCATATAGATTTTATTGGAAAAATCGATGTTGTTTTGAATCAGGATGTCCTTTCCGTTTTTAATTTCTTCTTCTGTCAGGAAAATTTTAGGGCGATTGTCAAGCGGAATGCCCGAAGAAAAAGGCTGTAGCAACAGCATTCTGTTTTCAATAGCCAGACCGGCTGAAGTTTTTGGTTTTGAAAGTTCCTTAAACGTGTCCGTATATAAAAAGTTGGTATAGGACTTATGAAATCCGATTTTCTTCTTTGCGCCTGACATTCCTACAACAAGATTGCTTTCCAGCTTTCCATAGGCATCAACAACAATATCGTATTTCTCTTTTCGGATAGAAACCAGAAAACGCAGGAGCATTTTTTTGCTTTTGCGAAATTCTTCTTTGAAAAGTACCAAATTATCAATATTGGGATTGTTTTCTACCACCGGCTTTGTGAAAGGATAAATCAGGTAGTCAATCTGTGCATCAGGATAAATAGTCCTTAAGTTGTTGCAAAGAATAGAACTGGCCAAAACATCGCCTATCATTTTCTGCTGGATTACAAGTATCTTTTTCATGAAAATTGTATGAATTACAAATTAATAATTAGGAATTACGAATTATGCCAGGCAGGTTGTTCGTAATTCCTAATCTCAATTCCTAATTATTATACCGCTACGTCGTATTCTCTCAGTGCGTTGTTTAAAGAAGTTTTCAAATCGGTAGAAGGTTTTCTTTTTCCGATAATTAAAGCGCAAGGAACCTGAAATTCTCCTGCAGCGAATTTTTTAGTATAACTGCCCGGAATCACAACAGAACGTGCTGGCACGACACCTTTCATTTCTACAGGCTCATCACCGGTCACATCTATAATTTTTGTAGAAGCTGTCAGACAAACATTAGCGCCAAGAACTGCTTCTGTTTCAACGCGAACACCTTCAACTACAATACATCTCGAACCAATAAAAGCACCATCTTCAATGATTACGGGAGCAGCTTGTAATGGCTCTAAAACACCGCCAATTCCTACACCACCGCTCAAATGTACGTTCTTGCCAATCTGGGCACAACTACCTACGGTAGCCCAGGTATCGACCATCGTACCTTCATCTACATAAGCACCAATATTGACATAACTTGGCATTAAGATTACACCGCTTGAAATATAAGCACCATGACGGGCTACAGCATTAGGAACAACACGAATTCCTTTTTCGGCATAGCCTTTTTTCAAAGGCATTTTGTCATGATATTCAAAGATTCCTGCTTCAAGGGTTTCCATTTTTTGAATAGGGAAGTACATTACAACTGCTTTCTTTACCCATTCATTAACTTGCCATCCACCGGCAATTGGTTCAGCTACGCGTAATTTTCCACTGTCTAGCAGTTCGATAACCTCACGGATTGCTGTTGTTGTTTTTTCTTCCTGAAGCAGGGCTCTATTTTCCCATGCCTGCTCTATAATTGTCTGCAAAGTGCTCATAAAATTTGATTTTCAGCAAAGATATGTTTTTTTCGTTTTCAACCCTGCCAGAGTTTCAAACTCAGGCAGGGTTGAATAAATGGATTTTACGTAAATTTGTAAGACACACTATTTCCTATGAAAGATAATTTTTCAAATCAAGCTTCGGAGTATTCAAAGTTCAGGCCATCTTATCCGCCGGAACTTATTGAACATATCGTTTCGTTTACGGAATCGAGAGAAATGGCATTGGACGTGGCCACAGGCAATGGGCAGATTGCCCAAAAGCTATCTGAATATTTCCAGACCGTATATGCTACGGATATCAGCGAAAATCAATTGCAGCATGCCAAACAATTATTAAATGTAATTTACAAAAAACTTCCTGCAGAAAGAACCGATTTTCTGGACAAGCAATTTGACCTGATTACGGTAGCCCAGGCAATACATTGGTTTGATTTTGGCCAGTTTTATGCGGAAGTATATCGCATACTAAAACCCAACGGAATCTTCGCAGTAGTTGGTTATGGGCTTTTCAGTACCAACGAGGAATCAGATAAAATACTTTCTGATTTTTATTACAATATTGTAGGTCCATTTTGGGATGCTGAACGAAAATACCTGGACGAGAATTATCAAACGATTCCTTTTCCATTTGAAGAATTGGAAACGCTTCATTTCCAGAATAAATTTACGTGGACTTTCGAACAGTTGGTAGGTTATCTGGAAACATGGTCAGCGGTAGAACATTATAAAGCGCATAACAACGAAAATCCAATCGATTTGATTCGCAAGGAATTGGAGATTTCATGGGAAGCAGGAGATAAAACGGTTGTTTTTCCAATGCTTTTGAGATTAGGGAAATTAAAAATGTAATTTTACGCAGCCTAATTTTTGATTTATGAAAATATTGATTCCGTTGTTATTGGTTTTCTTGATAATTTCCTGCAAGAAAGAGGAAAGTTCGTCTTATGAATCTATGGAAGATATTAATAAAAAGATAACCCAAAACAAGCCTTTTTTTGATTTTGATGAAGTAATACATTATCAGATTCCAATTGACGAGAATGAATATTATGATTTGATTTTAGCAGATACAATTTCTGAAAAAGGTAAAATATTTGAATTTTTATTAAGAGAGCCTTGCCCGGAAACTAAAGAAGAAAAAATAAAGTTCAAAGAAGCCATTAAATCTGTTGATAAAGTAGAAAATACTGCTATCAATCCTAAGTATTATGATGAGCTGAGAACGCAGATTTTTGCAGAAAAGAGATGTAACCAATTTTTTATTGCCGCTTGCGACCCTATTTACAGAGATATCTTTATTTTTAAAATGAATAAGGAAGAAACAGGAATGGCAAAGATTTGTTTTAAGTGTGGATTATATAGTTTTTCAAATAAATCTGCAATTGTAGACTGTTTTAATATGAATGGCGAATTAAGCAGGCTTAAGAAAATAATTTCAGAAAATAAGAAAAATTAAAATGCCAAGGATACTAGCTATAGATTACGGACTAAAACGAACCGGAATTGCCGTTACAGACGAAATGCAGATTATTGCTTCCGGACTAACAACTATTCCTTCAGAAACAGCCATCACTTTTCTCAAAGATTACTTTGCTAAGGAAAAAGTAGAAAGAGTTTTGATAGGAGAACCCAAACAGATGGATTATACACCATCTGAAAGTGCCAAACTGATTGAAGCTTTTGTGGAAAAATTTAAAAATAATTTTCCAGACCTGCCATTTGAAAGGGTAGATGAGCGTTTTACATCAAAAATGGCGTTCCAGACCATGATTGATAGTGGGTTAAAAAAGAAACAACGTCAAAATAAAGCCCTGATAGATGAGATTTCGGCAACGATTATGCTTCAGGATTACTTATCCAGAAAAAAATTCTAGATTTTATTTTTATTTTATTAAAAAACCTGTTTGTAATTTAAAATAGATATAAATAACAAAGTTTTTTGTTTCTTTCAAAGTATCTTTGCACGACAAAAATTTTTGTGATGGCAACTACAACTTTAAGAACAGAAACGGATGTGGTTCTAATTGGCGCCGGAATCATGAGCGCTACTTTAGGTTTATTGCTTAAAGAACTGAATCCCAATATTAAAATTGAAATTTATGAGCGGCTTGACATGGCTGCGGCCGAGAGTTCTGATGCATGGAATAATGCGGGAACAGGTCACTCTGCATTTTGTGAGCTCAATTATACTCCGGAGCTTGCAGGTGGAGAAATCGATACCAAAAAAGCTGTAAAGATTGCAGAATCTTTTGAAGTTTCGAAGCAGTTTTGGGCCTATCTGGTTGAAAAAAATCTTATCTCCAATCCTGAAAATTTTATCAAGAGTATCCCGCATATGAGTTTTGTTTGGGGTGAAGAAAATGTGGATTTCCTGAAAAAAAGATATGATGCGCTTCAGCAATACAGTCTTTTCAAGGGAATGGAATATTCAGAAGATAAAGATAAAATACGTTCGTGGATGCCATTGGTTATGGAAGGCAGGAATCCAAAATCAGTTATTGCGGCTACTTCAATGAAAATTGGTACCGATGTGAATTTTGGTGAACTCACCCGAAGTATTTTTAATTACCTTAAAACATTAGAAGGTGTTAGCATGAAGTTCCATCATGAAGTGAAAAGCCTGAAAAAAGGCGAAAATGGAAGATGGCAGATTAAGGTGAAAAATCTGGAGACAGGTGATAAAACCAAAATCAGTACACGTTTTGTTTTTATTGGAGCCGGAGGTGGTTCATTACCGTTACTTGAAAAAGCAGGTATTCCGGAAGGTGATGGTTTTGGAGGTTTTCCTGTAAGCGGTCAATGGTTGAAATGTGTCAATGAAGATATAATCGCAAAACACAATGCCAAAGTTTACGGTAAGGCTTCTGTAGGTGCTCCGCCAATGTCAGTTCCGCATATCGATACCCGTATGATTGATGGTAAAAAAGCTTTATTGTTTGGGCCTTATGCAGGCTTTTCTACTAAATTCCTTAAAAATGGCTCGTATTTGGACTTGCCGCTTTCTATAAAACCGAATAACCTGATTCCGATGCTTTCAGCCGGATTCCATAACCTGCCTTTGACAAAGTATCTGATTGACCAGGTGCGTCAATCTCCTGAAGACAGACTTGAAGCTTTGAAAGAATATCTTCCGGATGCCAGGATGGAAGACTGGGTTTTGGAAACTGCAGGCCAACGCGTACAGGTTATCAAAAAAGGCGAGAATGGGGGAGGAGTATTGGAATTTGGAACAGAAGTAGTAACAGCGGGTGATGGTTCGTTAGCCGTTTTGCTAGGTGCGTCTCCGGGAGCTTCAACCGCAGTTTCGATTATGCTTGACCTGATTCAAAGATGTTTTTCTGAACACGAAAAAACAACAGAATGGCAGAAAAAGTTAAAAGAAATGGTTCCATCGTATGGAATCTCATTAAATGATAATGAATCTCTGCTTCAGCAGGTAAGAGAACATTCTGCTAAAGTCTTGAAATTAGATACGTTGTAAATAAATAGAAATTATACAAAGAAGCCTGAAGCAATTGTTTCAGGCTTTTTATTTGGTCTGATGCAGCAGCTTGGCCGCTTTGACAATACTTTCAGAAAGGTTGGTCAACCAAACCAGTTGTTCGATAACCAATTGGGCTTCCTGCATTTTAAGCTGGAATTCTTCATCTTCTGAAAGATGCGCTTCCTTTAATTCCTTGGCACGCATATTCTTTAATTCGGTAAAGCGCATGGCCAAATCTTCATTCGTTTCGGTTTGTGCCAATGTGCCGGAAACCTCCAAATCAGCAAATGTGATGGCATAATTCAGATTTTTGATTACCGTTTGGACAACTACATTGAAAGCTTCAGATGCTGTCGATGTTTTATGCGTCTGTATATAAGTTCCTAAAGAAGCCAAAGAAGAAAGCAATGTGTGGTTTAAGACGGCAAGTTTGTAAACCTGCTGCACCTGTTTCTGTTTGGATTTGGGTTCCTGGGTCATACGTTGAAACGAGGCCATCAGGTTACCAACTTCAATGAAGGCATTTTTTCGCGCGATTCGGTATGAGGTTGTTACTTCTCCTTTGTTGTTATAGAAAAGAGAAATTTCGTTGAGATAATCACGATTGGCTTCAATGGATTTTTTAATATAAATAGGCTGGCTCATAAATTCCCATGATGGCCAGAAGAAATAATTGGCCAAAAAGGCAAGGCCTGCCCCTACAACAGTATCCAGAATACGGTATTGGATGACATCGTTAATATTGGGGGTAATGATTCCGTAAACAAAAACAACATAAATGGTTACAAAAGTAGCACCTACTTTATAATTTATCGAGGTAAAGGTAAAGCCTAAAATCATCGAAGTAATAGCTAAAGCACCAATGATAATGTGATTATGGATAAACAGCAGTAGGGCAAAAGCAATAAGTCCGCCGACCACGGTTCCGATAATCCTGTGGAACGAACGCTCTTTGGTCAATCCGTAGCCCGGACGCATGATAACTACTATAGTCAGCAATATCCAATATACATTTTGAAAAGGGAAAAGGCTTCCTAATAAAAATGCAAGCATAATTGTGGCCGTCAGCCGTAACGAATGGCGAAATATGGTTGACGAAAAACTCAGGTTTTCACGGAATGTGCTCCACGGATAATATTGTGGAGTCAGTAATTTGTCAAGATTCTTATCTCTTCCTTTATAATCGTTCGTGTTGAAGTTGGGCATGAAGGCACGCTCCACAATCTTGATTTTTTCAATCTGCTTTTCCGCATAATGCAGCATGTTGGAAAGCATCCAAACGCCTTCGGAAGCTTTTTCCTTTCCCAATTCCTGCTCGTAGTCTGAAATTACTTTTTCGAGCGCTTCAAGGTCTTTTAGCAGCGAATGCTTCGGGACATATTTTTTGCGATTTTCCAGGCTTTTAAAAATTGCTTTTAAAGTAGAAGCAAGGTTGTAGGCCAGGTGCTGATAGGTAGCCAGGACTTTTGGATGGTCTGCAAATTTTTGATGCAGTTTATTATGGTCAAATGAGGTCGATAGTGCCAATTCCAGAATTTCAAGCAGTGAAATAAAAACCAGGGTCATCTTTCGGGTCTGGTCTGAAGTACCGTTGGAATGGCTTCGGTTTCGTATTAAAATTTCCCTTAGGTTTTCATGGATTGTGTTTAATTCTACCTGAAGGTATAACTGCTTTTCGATAATTTTTTCGCGGGGTGAATCAATCTTCCATAAATCACCACGCAATTTCATATACTTTGAAGTCAGCCGCAAGCATTCGGCAACCTGAAGTTCGATATAGCGGTGCGGTCTGATGTAATTAAATGTCAGGGATATGAGAAGGTAAAACAGACCGCCAACAAACATTAGTCCTGAATATTGGAGCATTTCCCATCCATCGTGTATGTGGCCAAAAGCAAGGCAGATAGATAAGAGGGCTGAAAATGAAACCTGAGTCGCCCGTTGCCCATAAACCGAAATCATGGAAAAAAAGAAAATCATTACCGCCATAGCCGGATACAATATCCAGGGTTGCGGATAGAGCAGGTTAACGACCAGATTGTTCCCGGCTACAATCAGAGCAGCAACGAGAATACCATTTATACGGTGTTTTCTGTTGCTGGGAATATCGCTCGGATAGGTCAAAAAAGCACCTAAGGCAATATTAAAACCAATTTGGAAATTACCTGTATAAGAGAACAAAAGCACAGGAATAGCAGCAGCCAATGTCACTTTTAAGGCATTGGAAAAATTGGTGCTATCGGTAAAATTTCGGACTTTCTGAATCATTGCAAAGCGGTTACTAGCAAAGATAGGGATTGATAAACATTTTCGGAATTAAAAAAATAAAGATTTAATGCTTTTGATGTTATTAAAAGATTACCGTCTATAATCTTTTTTCACTATTTTTGCCCTCTGATTTTGCAGAGATTCTGCTAATTCTTTATAATTCAATACGAAAGAAATGATTTTACCAATTATAGGATATGGCGATCCGGTTTTAAGAAAAGTAGGTGAGGAAGTGCCACAGGATTATCCTAACCTGAAGCAAGCGATTGCAGACATGTATGAGACGATGTATAATGCTTATGGAGTAGGTCTGGCAGCGCCTCAGGTAGGACTTAGCCTTCGACTATTTGTTATTGACACGGAACCGTTTAGTGATGATGAAGATTTAGAGGAAAAAGAGCGTGAAGAACTGAAAAACTTTAAAAGAACCTTCATCAACCCAAAAATGCTTAAAGAAGAAGGGGAAGAATGGGGATTTAATGAAGGATGCCTGAGCATTCCGGAAGTCCGTGAAGATGTGTACCGAAATGAAAGAATCACTATTGAATATTTTGATGAAGATTTCAATAAGAAAACGGAAGAATTTGACGGATTGATTGCAAGGGTAATTCAGCATGAATACGACCATATCGAAGGAATTTTATTCACAGATAAAATATCTTCACTAAAAAAACAGTTAATAAAGAAAAAACTTCAAAACATTATGGACGGAAAAACACGTCCGGATTATAAAATGAAGTTTGTTGCCAAAAAAGGCAGATAAGAAGAACAAATTAATTTCAATTATAAAATATCTTTAAAATGAATTTAGACAAAATATTGGCCATTTCTGGCAAGCCGGGCTTATACGCACTTAAACTTCAAACCCGTACCGGTTTTGTTGCCGAATCATTACTTGACGGAAAGAAAATTACGGTTGGTTTGAGAAGCAATGTCAGCCTGCTTTCAGAAATTTCTATTTATACAAATGAGCAGGAAAAACCGTTGGTTGAAGTAATGAGAGCTATTGCTGTAAAAGAAGATAACGGACCTGCCTTATCGCATAAAGAAGACAATGCTAAATTGGCTGCTTATTTTCTTGAAATCTTACCGGACTATGATCAGGACAGAGTATATCCGTCAGATATCAAAAAAGTTTTGAACTGGTACAATATGCTTCAGGCAAAAGGCCTGGTTTCAAAAGAAGCTCCTGCACCAAAAGTTAAGGAAGAAGTAACAGAAGAAAATTCAAACTAATTCTTCATCAAAAAATAAAAAACCTCGTTTAGAAATAAACGAGGTTTTTTTATTTTAGCTCAATAAGAAGAGAAACAACAGCGGAAACACAATGCCGGCTATAGCGAGTTTCCAGCCTCTTTTCTTAAAGGTAAATTTTCCATAAGGAATCATCAGGGCACCGGTAACCGCAATTACAATTAATGAAATACCAAAAATATCAGAATAATAAATCCACCATTCTGAAGTGTTTTTGTGTAGTTTCATAGCATGGCTGATGATTGGTGTTTTTTTGAACGCGACAATTTCTCCTTTTCCTGTTTTCATATCAATTTCCACATCGTGGTTTTCAAATGAAATCTTCAAAGTTCCTTTTTTGATAGAATGGCGTCTGATTTTATCATCAATGCCGTGTTCTTTTCCTAAGGATTCAGCATATTTTTCGCTAATCAGTTCTTCTGGCGGTAGCTTTACTTCAATGTTTTTTGTTTCAACGGTATATTTTTCCGGATGCCAGCTATCTCTGTGATTCATCAATATTCCGGAAAAGGCAAAAGAAATAATCAATCCAATGTAAAAATAGCCTAAATCACGGTGCAGGCCTCTTATTTTTTGTTGCTTCATGTTGTTTTTAAAAGATGGCGCAAATATAGTTCACTTTTTCCAGCACAGGGCAAAAAAAAGCCCCGTTTTGGCGGGGCTTAAGGTTTTTATTTTTGCTCATAATCGTAATTCACCATCCAGAGGATACCGAATTTGTCAACAAACATTCCAAATAAAGCGCCCCAGAAAGTTTTTTCCAAAGGCATGGTTACTTTTCCGCCATTGGAAAGTCCGTCGAAAAGTTTTTTAGCTTCGTCTTCGCTTTCTGTATTGATGGAAACTGAAAAATTCGTTCCTGCAGTAACAGGCTGTTGTCCGAAAGCCTCGCTCGTATCACTTCCCATGAGTATTGTTTCTTTGCTGATTGGCAATGAAACGTGCATAATCAAATCTTCTGTTCCGGCTGGAAGTGGTTGTTCAGAAGGCATATCTTTAAACTTTCCGATATAGGTAAATTCTCCGCCAAATACGGATTTGTAAAATAGGAATGCTGCTTCACAGTTTCCATTAAAAGTAAGATAAGGATTTACTTGTGCCATGTTGGATTGTTTTATTGTTTTTGTTTGTTCAAACTTACTGAACTTTTTTCATTGCAAATTGTTCCGATTTCGTTTTTCCGTCTTTCATTCCGGAAATTTCAGCTACGATGCTGTCTTTTGTAATTTGGTTGTAAGTAATCTTGTTTGGGTAATCGTGCTTCGGGTTCTCGAAAATAAGCTGCTTGTCTGAAGAGGATGTCAGGGCAAATTCTACAGGCTTTTCATCGTTTTGATTTCTTACTGATACTTCATAAATCAATTGATTTTCTTTTTGCCAAAGTTTTACGATTTCTCCAAATACGGTGTCCTTACCAATGACAAAATAGCTTTCTCCGTGAAAAGTAGAATCGTTTTCTTTGGTCCATATCTCAGAAAGATTGCCTTCTTTGGAATTATTTTCCCAACGTCCTAAAAACCAATCGGCTTTTTTGATTTCGGCATAAGTTTTTGGAGTAGCTTCAACGGGAGGAAGCTTTGAATCATGGGCTTCTTTACAGGAAGTGATTCCTAAAGTTGCCAAAACAGTCAGTGCATAAATAGTTTTTTTCATAAGATTGATTTAGTTTACAGGAAACAAATATGAATCAATGTCGATTGATAAAATTGTAAAAAAACGACTTTCTATTCTAAATTGAAATATTTTGCCATTTCAAGATTTTCCGAAAAGTATTTTTTCGGATTCAGGCCTGTAAAATATGTGAAGTCTTTTATGAAATGGGCCTGGTCGTAAAAACCGCCGTCATAGGCTACATTGGTAAAATTTCTAAAATCTTTGTTTTCAATGAGCTGTAAGGCATGATTGAACCGTATGATTCTTGAAAATAATTTCAGGCTCAATCCTACGTTGGAAAGAAATTTACGTTCCAGGTGACGTTGCCCGGTTTTTAGATTAGCTGTCAGTTTTTCTATTGAAATCATTCCTTCGGATAGGATGATTTCATTGACACAGCTTTCAATTGCATCCGTGTCGGTGGTATTTTTGAGATGGTTCTCAAGGAAATTTTCGATAACCCGAATGCGTTCTTCATTATTCTGGCAACAACCCATTTGTTCTTCCAAAGAACTGCTGTCTTTCCAGATTTTTGAGAGCTCCACAAAAATTCCGGTCAAATTGCTGACAGGAAAATCAATAAAAGGCTGTAATCCGGCGGGTTGAAACCGGATGCTGAAAATACCAACTTTGCCGATTCCCTGTACTTCAATGAATTTTTTTAACTGACCGTGTATAAAGTTTTTTGGTTGTGTTTCGGCTCCGTTTTTAGTGTAGGTGACAAACAGGTCGCCATGATTAAAAATCAGTTCAATACAGCCGTCAGGAAAAATACGTTCTCTTGAATGCGGTTCCAAATCATCAAGATTGTCGAGGCTCCAATAACAGCGGATGTATTTTGACAGCCTGTCATTTGGTGAAAAAACATGGTAGTTCATCTTAATTATTTACCATTGGATAAGTGTTTTCGTTTTTATTTCTCAAGTCCAGACCACCTTCATATACTGATTTCAGATTAACCAGATAAAAACTCCAGCCCGTATGGCATCCCAGACGGATATTCCTTTTTGAATTTTCATCAGTCGGAATGTTTTTTTGTGTGAGTTCCACCAATACATAGCCGTCTTCTTGCGTAAGTTGGATATCGACAAGACAATTTCCGGCAAAAGTAAACTGCAAATAATCAGTGCCGTTGGCCTCAGTAATTTTTCCTTTTTCGACATCGTCATACAAAAACCATCGCCATTCATAGGTGGCCTCTTTTTCGACGGCTGTTTTCGAATCGAGCTGTTTGCCATTTGGGTCAAAATAGGAAGCATTGCTCAAAAACCATCTTTCAATTTCTGAAGATGTGGTCCAGGCATTGTAAAGTGTTGAAAGGCTAGACTTTATTGCAATTTTTCTGGTGAATTTTGTCCAGTCGAAATTTTCCATACAAGAGTTTTTAAAGACTAAAGTAAGTAAAAAAAACTCAATTGTTTATCAGAAAACTTGCTTTGCGATTTTGTGTGAAATAGTTGCTCGCAAAGGCGCAGAGCCACAAAGTTTTTTAAGAACAAATTATTGACATTACCGGTGTGGTTTAGACTTCTAAAATCCACGTAATTGTTTTAATATGATAATCCGTGGCCTAAAAACAATGAAATGAACCGTAAGAAAACCGGCTTTTCTTTGTTTGGTATAGACTTCCTGACAGACATAAAAACTCAATCTCAAGCCCGATGGAACGTAAACAATTTTTTTGTAAATTTGCACTCCAATTACATAAGGAAGAAAAGATGTTAGATAGATTGCAGATTGTAAAACAGCGTTTTGACGAGATTTCGGATTTGATTATCCAGCCGGATGTCATTGCCGACCAAAAGCGTTATATTCAATTAAACAAAGAATACAAAGACTTGAAAGCGCTTGTAGAAAAGCGTGACGAGTATGTAAATATAATGGGCAATATTGATGAGGCAAATGAAATTATTGCTGACGGTAGTGACCCGGAAATGACCGAAATGGCGAAAATGCAGTTGGATGAAGCCAAGCAGAGATTGCCGGAATTGGAAGAAGAAATCAAATTTTTGCTAATCCCGAAAGACCCGGAAGATGCGAAAAACGTAATGGTTGAAATCCGTGCCGGAACCGGTGGGGATGAAGCCAGTATTTTTGCAGGTGATTTGTTCCGAATGTATACCAAATATTGCGAAAGTAAAGGTTGGAGAACTTCGGTTGTGGATATGAACGAAGGAACTTCCGGAGGTTTCAAAGAAATTATTTTTGAGGTTACCGGTGAAGATGTTTACGGAACTTTAAAATTTGAAGCAGGTGTACACCGTGTACAGCGTGTGCCGCAGACCGAAACCCAGGGACGTGTGCATACTTCTGCGGCAACTGTAATGGTTTTGCCAGAAGCGGAAGAATTTGACGTTCAGATTGACATGAATGACGTTCGTATTGATTTTTTCTGTTCGTCAGGACCTGGTGGACAGTCAGTAAACACGACAAAATCTGCTGTTCGTTTGACGCACATTCCAACAGGATTGGTAGCCCAGTGTCAGGATGAAAAATCACAGCATAAGAATAAGGATAAAGCATTTACCGTTTTGCGTTCCCGTTTGTATGAGCAGGAATTGGCTAAAAAACAGGAAGAAGATGCTCAAAAACGTAGCTCTCAGGTAAGTTCAGGAGACCGTTCTGCAAAAATCCGTACGTATAACTATGCCCAGGGTCGTGTAACCGACCACAGAATTGGATTGACGTTATACGATTTAGGAAACATCATGAACGGAGATATCCATAAGATTGTTGACGAGCTTCAGCTGGTTAGCAATACAGAAAAATTAAAAGAAGCCAGCGAAGTATTCTAAAAATAAACAAGCCTCATTATTGGGGCTTTTTTTATAAGACCAACTACACAACACCATGACAACACAACAGCTAACCGAACAAATCCACAAAAAAAAATCCTTCCTTTGCATTGGATTGGATGTTGATTTGAATAAAATTCCCCAACATCTGCTCCATACGGAAGACCCGATTTTTGAATTCAATAAGGCTATTATCGATGCTACTCATGATCTGGCTGTGGCCTATAAGCCTAATACAGCTTTTTATGAAGCCTACGGAATCAAAGGATGGATTTCACTCGAAAAGACAATCCGTTATATCAACGAGAAACATCCGGAAATTTTTACAATAGCCGATGCCAAGCGTGGTGATATAGGAAACACTTCTTCCATGTATGCCAAGGCTTTTTTAGAAGACATGGCTTTTGATTCGGTTACAGTGGCACCTTATATGGGCAAAGATTCTGTTGAACCATTTCTGGCTGTGAAAGATAAGTTTACAATACTTTTGGCGCTGACTTCCAATGAAGGTGCTTTCGATTTCCAGACAAAATCAGTTGATGGGAAAGAGCTTTACAAGCAGGTTATCGAAACGTCAAAACAGTGGAAAAATTCCGAAAACCTGATGTATGTTGTAGGAGCTACCAAAGCGGAATATTTTACAGAAATACGAAAAATAATACCAACAAGCTTTTTGCTGGTTCCGGGAGTAGGTGCCCAGGGCGGAAGCCTTTCGGAAGTCTGCAAGTACGGAATGTCTGAAAATGTTGGATTGCTCATCAATTCGTCAAGAGGAATCATTTATGCTTCACAGCAACAGGATTTTGCAGAAAAGGCTAGGGAAGAGGCCCTTAAAATACAGCAGGAAATGGAACAAATTCTAAAATAGTTGTTATGGACAGGACTTTTATTCTTCGTTTTGCAGTCGCCTTTATCCTCATCATGCATAGTGTGCCGGGAATGTTCAATAATGGGATCCATGAGTTTGGAACCTTTTATCTGAATACAGTTGGATTTGCTCCTTATGGAGTTTTACTGGCCTGGTTGATTAAGCTGTCACACGTAGTTGCGGCGGTATTGCTTTTGCTGAATAAATATGTCAAGATTGCTTCTATCGTTACTATCTTCGTTTTGATTATGGGCATTATCATGGTTCATTATCCGGAAGGCTGGTTTGTGGTTGGCGGCGGAAGAAACGGCGTTGAATTTAACTTCCTTCTTATTTTTGTGCTTTTGGCAATTATGTTCCCGGAAGGGATAAATAGTAAACTTTCAAAAAATAACCATTGAAAACGTACAGCGACCAATTGGGCAATTCGCATACTTTTGAATCGGTTCCCAAAAGAATAATTTCCCTCGTACCATCGCAAACAGAGTTGCTGTTTGATTTAGGACTGGAAGAAAATCTTGTGGGAATTACCAAATTTTGCATTCATCCTTACCATCTGAAATCAACCAAAAAGATTATCGGAGGAACCAAAAAGGTGCATTATGAAAAGATAAAGCTGTTACAGCCCGATATTATTATCGCCAACAAAGAAGAGAATACGGAGGAAATTGTAGAAGAATTGCGTAAAATCTGTACGGTTTGGGTCACCAATATCCTTACTATTGAGGACAGCCTGCAGATGATTTCAGATTTTGGACAATTATTTAATAAGCGAACGGAAGCTCAGAAGTGGATTGACAAAATACAATTTGCCTTAACCGATTTTCAAAATTTTATCAGAGACAAAGAAGAGCAAAAAGTAGCCTATTTTATCTGGGCTAATCCTTATATGGTAGCGGGAGGCGATAATTTTATCAATGAAATGCTAAAGCTGAACAAGTTTGTCAATATTTATGATAATCATCCAAAATACGAAGGCAGGTATCCGGAAATTGTGATTCAAAAAATGAGAATACAAGGTGATCCGGATTTGATTTTGCTATCCTCAGAACCTTTTCCTTTCAAAGATGAGCATGCTTTTGAATTGGGACGTTTTACACATCATGCCAAGACTGTTTTTGTTGACGGCGAAATGTTTTCCTGGTATGGAAGCCGAATGGCAAAAGCCTTTGATTATTTTAAAAAGCTGCATTCTAATTTATAATCTATTATCAGAAACTATAACTGTCAGCTGATATAATAAAAAAGCCAGTGTTCCTAAAAACACTGGCATTTTTTTTCTAACTAACCCTAACCAAATGAGAAAACCATTAATCTCTCTGCAAATGTCCAACTTTTTTTGGAGCGTATGTGTTAAGGCAATGTTATTTATATGTTATTGATTACTAATTTTTTAAGGGTCTGTTTTGTCCTTCTTAATCCTGCATGGCAAACACCTTTTTTAGTAGTGGAGAAGTACGGGCTCCAATATCGGTGCGGATTTTTTTCTCCTCCACAGAAATCATCTTAAACACACCTTCCATAGCTTTATCAGTCACATAGTCGTTAAGGTCAGGATTCACTTTTGTGACCAAAGGAATCGTATTGTATTTTTTAATGATACCTTCCCATACCTTATCAGCACCTACATTGCTCAATGATGTTTTTACAACAGGATTGAATTTTGTGTAGAGTTCGGTAGAAGTTGCACCTTGTAGATAAGTCGTTGCGGCATTTTCATTGCCTAAAAGAATGTTTTTTGCATCGGCAAACTTCATGTTTTTAATGGCACTTACAAAAATAGGAGTTGCTTCTTTTACGGCATCTTCAGCTGCGCGATTCAATACTTTAATTCCTTCGTCAGCCAGGCTTGACAATCCCATAGAACGTAAAGTCTTGTCCACTTTCTGTAATTCTTCCGGGAAGAGAATTTTTACGGCTTCGTTTTTATAAAATCCGTCCACAGCCGTCAGTTTGGTTACCTGTTCCGTAATTCCTTTTTGAAGTGCTTCTTTTAGTCCGGCACTAATATCGGTGCTTCCCAATAGGCTGCCGGTTTTTTTAGAACTTGTTTTAGTTTGTGTTTTTTCTGTTTTCGATTGTACCTTTTCGGTTGCCTTTTTGATAAATCCATCCAATTGTGCAAAGCAGGTTGCAGGTACTAAAAACGCCACTAGTAATAATCTTTTCATGAGAGTAAAGTTTTTCGATTCAAAGATAATCAAACATCATACCGTTTAATAATATAGTTAAAAATTATTAAAATATAAAAACAATCAATTTTGTTTATCAAAAAGGATTGTTTAAATTTGAGTAAAACAAACTGATAATTAGGTACTAACAACAAATAATAAAAATTATGAAAGAACACAACAAACTCACCACAGCCTCAGGAAAGCCTTATGCCGAAAACGAAGATTCACAATCAGTAGGACCCAGAGGGCCACTTTTGCTTCAGGATTTTATCCTGCACGAAAAAATGGCTCATTTTAACCGGGAGCGTATTCCGGAAAGGGTAGTACACGCAAAAGGATCGGCAGCTTTCGGAACTTTTACTGTAACACACGATATTACGAAATATACCAAGGCAAAAATCTTTTCACATATAGGAAAAGAAACAAAACTTCTGCTTCGTTTTTCTACTGTTGGAGGTGAAAGAGGTTCGGCAGATACGGAAAGAGACCCAAGAGGATTTGCGTTGAAATTTTATACCGAAGACGGAAATTGGGATTTGGTAGGAAACAATACGCCTGTATTTTTTATCAAGGATCCGAAAAAATTCGGAGACTTTATCCATACCCAAAAACGTGATCCTTATACTAACTTGAAGTCGCCTACCATGATGTGGGATTTCTGGTCGTTGAATCCGGAAAGTTTGCATCAGGTTGCAATATTAATGTCTGACAGAGGAACTCCATACGGTTACCGCCATATGCACGGATTTGGAAGCCATACTTTTTCTTTTATCAATAAGGATAACGAACGATTCTATGTAAAGTTCCATATGCTTACCAAACAAGGCATTAAAAATTTTACGGATGCCGAAGCAGCAGAAATGAAGTCAAAAGACATGGATTTTGCTCAGAGAGACCTGGTTGAAAATATTGACAAGGGTAACTTTCCGCGTTGGGACATGAAAATTCAGGTGATGACCGAAGCAGAGTCAAGAACCTACCATATTAATCCGTTCGACCTTACAAAAGTTTGGCCTCATGCCGATTATCCGCTAATTGACGTTGGTGTTATCGAACTCAACAAAAATCCGGAAAACTATTTTCAGGATGTAGAACAGGCCGCCTTCGCTCCGGCACATGTCGTGGACGGAATAGGATATTCGCCAGATAAGATGTTGCAGGGAAGATTGCTTTCTTATCCGGATGCGCATCGTTACAGATTGGGTGCCAATTATGAGCAAATTCCGGTAAACAGATGTCCGTTTGCTACAAACAATTATCAAAGAGACGGACAGATGCGTATTGATGGAAACGGAGGCAGTGCTCCAAATTATTTCCCAAACAGTTTTGACAATATTGTTGTTGACCAATCGTATAAAGAACCTGCATGGGCATTGGAAAGTAATGTAGCGGGTTGGTATGACCGCAATGCTGAAGGTGAAAACGACCATTACACACAGCCGGGTAATCTTTTCCGCTTATTGGAACCGGAACAGCAAAAGAATCTGATTAGCAATGTAGTGGGGGCAATGTCAGGCATTGAAGGGCCAAAAAGAATGGAAATCATCAACCGCCAGCTTTGCCATTGGTTCCGGGCCGATCCGCGATTAGGAATGGGAATTGCACAAGGATTGGGAGTTGAAGTCGATCCGACCATGATGAAATAAGAATCCTAAATAAACAGGATTTTACAGATAAGTCAATATTTTAGAGTTTTGACCCCCTGGGCCCTTTCGGTAATTTTCTACCGGAAGGGCTTTCTTTTTTTAACGTTTCCGCACCCTGGCAGGGTTTTAAACCCTGCCAGGGTGCGGAAAGGTTGTTCAGTTAAAATACTTAATAAACACTTCGAAATTTTTAGGAATTTCGTAAATTGCCGACCTTAAAAAGACATATATTTCAAAATGGAACAAGCCAAACCTTATATTCCTAAAAATAAAGTAAGAATTGTAACAGCAGCAGCACTTTTCGACGGACACGATGCTGCCATTAATATTATGCGACGCATTATCCAGTCGACAGGAGTCGAGGTAATCCATTTAGGACATGATAGGAGCGTTGAAGAAGTTGTAAATACAGCTATTCAGGAAGATGCCAATGCCATTGCCATGACTTCTTATCAGGGTGGGCATAATGAATATTTTAAATACATGTATGATCTGCTTAACCAAAAAGGAGCAGGCCATATCCGAATTTTCGGCGGAGGAGGCGGAGTTATCCTGCCGGATGAGATAAAAGAATTGCAGGAATATGGAATTACGCGAATCTATGCGCCAGATGACGGACGTGAATTAGGACTGCAGGGAATGATTAATGACCTTGTTCAGAAATCTGATTTTCCGATTGGCGACAAGCTAAACGGAGAGGCCAAACATTTGGAAGAGAAGAACCCAACGGCAATTGCCCGTCTTATTTCTTCAGCAGAAAATTTTCCTGAAATTGCAAAAGAAACCCTTGATGCGATACACAAACAAAATGAAACCAGCAAAATTCCGGTTCTGGGTATTACAGGAACAGGTGGAGCCGGTAAATCATCTTTGGTTGACGAATTGGTCAGAAGATTTTTAATTGACTTTCCGGAAAAAACAATCGGTTTGATTTCGGTTGACCCTTCAAAACGTAAAACTGGCGGAGCACTTTTAGGAGACAGGATTCGTATGAATGCGATCAACAATCCACGTGTTTATATGCGTTCTTTGGCAACAAGACAGTCCAACCTGGCTTTGTCCAAATATGTTGCAGAAGCCATTCAGGTACTCAAAGCTGCTAAATACGATATTATCATATTGGAAACTTCGGGAATCGGACAGTCAGATACCGAAATCATGGACCATTCCGATGTTTCGCTCTATGTGATGACTCCTGAATTTGGAGCCGCTACGCAGTTAGAAAAAATCGACATGCTTGATTTTGCAGACTTGGTAGCCATTAATAAATTTGATAAGAGAGGTTCGCTGGACGCCTTGCGTGATGTCAAAAAGCAATACCAGAGAAACCATAATCTTTGGGATGCCAATCCGGACGATCTTCCGGTATTTGGAACCATTGCTTCCCAATTCAATGATCCGGGCATGAATACGCTTTATAAGGCAATCATGGACAAGATTGTTGAAAAGACAGAAGCCGATCTTAAATCCACATTTGAGATTACGCGTGAAATGAGTGAAAAAATCTTTGTCATTCCGCCGCACAGGACACGCTATTTATCTGAAATTGCAGAAAACAACAGAAAATACGATGCAGTTGCTTTGACACAACAGCAGGTAGCACAAAAATTATACGGTATTTTCAAAACTATTGAATCGGTTTCAGGTAAAACCCCGGAATTGACAAAAGCCGGAATAAATGATGATTCTGTTTTGCCAAGCGCAGTAGAAGAACACAACGAAACCAGAATCTTCCTAAACCTTTTGCTCAACCAGTTTGACAAAGTAAAGATGGATTTGGACCCGTATAATTGGGAAATTATCTTTACCTGGGATGAAAAAGTAAACAAATACAAAAATCCTGTCTACACTTTTAAAGTACGTGACAAGGAAATAAAGATAGCAACACACACGGAATCCTTATCACATTCGCAGATACCGAAAGTAGCCTTGCCGAAGTATGAGGCATGGGGCGATATTCTAAGATGGTGCCTGCAGGAAAATGTGCCGGGTGAGTTTCCGTTCACTTCCGGATTATATCCGTTCAAACGCGAAGGAGAAGACCCGTCAAGGATGTTTGCCGGAGAAGGAGGACCTGAAAGAACCAATAAGCGTTTCCACTATGTGAGCGCAGGGCTTCCGGCAAAAAGACTTTCTACTGCTTTTGACAGTGTAACATTATATGGAAATGACCCGCACCTAAGACCGGATATCTACGGAAAAATTGGTAATGCAGGAGTATCTATCTGCTGTTTGGACGATGCCAAAAAATTATATTCAGGATTCAATCTGGCACATCCGCTGACTTCAGTAAGTATGACCATAAACGGTCCGGCTCCGATGTTGTTGGGATTCTTTATGAATGCTGCAATAGACCAACAATGCGAAATTTACATCAAGGAAAATAATCTGGAAGACGAGGTTGAAGCAATCATAGCCGAAATCTATAAAAAGAAAAATATAGAAAGACCGCGTTATAACGGAACACTTCCTGAAGGAAACGACGGTTTGGGACTGATGCTTTTAGGAGTAACCGGCGATCAGGTATTGCCAAAAGATGTCTATGAGCAGATCAAGGTTAGAACTTTATCACAAGTACGTGGAACCGTTCAGGCAGATATCCTAAAAGAAGATCAGGCACAAAATACCTGTATCTTTTCGACAGAATTTGCTTTAAGGTTAATGGGTGACGTACAGGAATATTTCATTGCCAAAAATGTACGTAACTTCTACTCGGTATCTATTTCAGGATACCACATTGCAGAAGCCGGAGCCAACCCTATCACACAATTGGCATTCACGCTTGCTAACGGATTTACCTATGTAGAATACTACTTGAGCCGTGGTATGGACATCAACGATTTTGGTCCGAACCTTTCGTTCTTCTTCTCGAACGGAATTGACCCGGAATATGCCGTAATTGGACGTGTAGCCAGAAAGATTTGGGCGAAAGCACTTAAAAATAAATACGGTGCCAACGAAAGAGCACAGATGTTGAAATACCATATCCAGACATCAGGCCGTTCATTGCACGCTCAGGAAATTGATTTTAACGATATCCGTACTACATTACAGGCATTGTATGCTATTTATGATAACTGTAACTCGTTGCATACCAATGCATACGATGAAGCGATCACCACGCCAACTGAAGAATCGGTGCGTCGTGCCATGGCAATCCAGCTGATTATAAACAAGGAACTTGGTTTGGCTAAAAACGAAAATCCGATACAGGGTTCTTTTATTATCGAAGAATTGACTGATCTTGTAGAAGAAGCTGTATTGCAGGAATTTGACAGGATTACAGAAAGAGGAGGCGTATTGGGAGCTATGGAAACCATGTACCAGCGTTCTAAAATACAGGAAGAAAGTATGTATTACGAAACACTGAAACATACTGGGGAGTTTCCTATTATTGGCGTAAATACTTTCCTGAGTTCCAAAGGTTCGCCAACGGTTATTCCTGCCGAAGTTATCCGTGCCAGTGAAGAAGAAAAACAATTCCAGATTCACACTCTGGAAAACCTGCACAAAGCCTATGGCGATAAAATGAAAGAACAATTGGCTATCATTCAGGATGTAGCTATCAACAACCAGAATATTTTTGAACAGCTTATGGAAGCAACCAAAGTGTGTTCATTAGGCGAAATCACTGCTTCATTGTTTGAAGTAGGTGGACAATACAGAAGAAATATGTAAGAACATATCACATAATTGCCAAAAAAAAGACCTTCATCGAAGGTCTTTTTTTATTAACCACCCACTACCCACTACCGACTATCCACTGTCCACTGTCATTGGTAGATTAAAAACGTTATTGGTCTATTACTTGTTTTTTTGACCTTATTGAATGCCTAGCTTCGTTTCATAAATTTAAAATAACCTAAATATGAAATCAATTGCAAAACTCAGTATTCTTTTATTAATGATTTTAGGAACAAGTATCATCTCCTGTTCCGATGACGGAAAAGATGGAGTAGACGGATTAAATGGAATGGATGGTGAACCCGGAACAGCCAATGTAATTTATAGTGACTGGCTCGAACGCCCCAATGGAACAGAAACGACGATTGATGCAACTTCTGGAATGTTATATACTTATTCTGTACCTCAGATAACCAATGAAATTTTGAATAGTGGTACCGTTCTGGTGTATATGCAATTTAATGGTGCAGATATTTTTGCCTTACCCTATACTTCAAGGGCAGGTGGTAATATAAATACAATAGAGGCCATTACTGCTTTAGGAAATCTGAAAATTTTCAGGTATCGTCACGATGGAGTAGCGCCTGTCATTTCTGTTGGCTTTGGTGTTAAATTTCGTTATATTATAATCCCTGGAGGAACTCCCGCCGCCAGATCTATAAATTTAAGAGACAGGAGCTATGAAGAGGTTTGTGAATTATTGGCGATACCGAAATAAAAAGTATTGACTTGACGTAACTAAAAAATCCGAAGCTAGCTTCGGATTTTTTTAACTCTATTCTAATTCTCATTTATTTGTATCTGATGTTGATGCTGACAATATCAGAATTTAAATTATTGGAACGGGCATAATGTCCGTAACGTATTTCCAGCATATTAAGATGCTTGATACCAAAAATGCCATTAACCGGAGTCAGTCGAAGGCCAAGACCAATAAAACTGCTGTCGAATTTTGAAAGGTCATAATTGCTGGTATAAAAATCACTTTGGAGATTGTGCATTTCATAGCCTTTAAAATACTTGGCAGCTGTTTGCGTATAATATCTGTAAAATGGAGAAACGGATACGAATGATGTGATTTTTACCGGTATTTCAATATCGGCTGTATGAGACTGGATTCCCCAATCATCAGTATAAAACCGGTAATAACCCCTAATAATCACATTATCACCTAAAAAATAACTTGCTCTGGCAGCCAGCGGTATCTTAAGGCGGCTGTCCGGAAGTTTTTCCTGATGTACTGAACCGTCAGTAAAATATACTCTGTGAAATGGCAGTGAAAGATAGCCTTGCTGCGATATCAGATCAGCCTGAAACATTACCTGGAAGTTTTTGTTAATGATCTGCGAATAAGTGAGTGACCCAACAAATGTATTTCGGGAAGCATTGCCAGAATCATCAACATTGGGTAATCCGCGAAGTTCTATAGGAGCAAGTAGTTTTACCTGATCAAGATAAGCCTGAAATTTTACTCCAAATTCGCCATTTCTGTCTTTGGTTTTTTGTGAAAAACTCACATTTCCTCCAAAAGACTGGTAATCATACTCTGTAGAGGAAGAAACCCCAATACCCAATGTACGTCCTTTTTCTTCATTTTCTCGGATATAGTTCAACGAAGGATATACTCTTATGTCAGAAGACGATGCAGACGAATTGGCATTAAGATCTATCTTGTCTGAAGAGGCAGAACTATAATGGTCGACACCTACTTCAACATCAAAATTATGTTTGATATTATTCTTGCCGTATTTTACCACCCTGAGGTCTATCGCATTGGATATATCAGTAAGTTTTTCTGTTCCCAATCCTCCTGTAACAGCTGAATTGTCTCCATTTTGTCTGTAATAGCTGGACACAAGATTTATCTCATCGACTTTAAGTTTTTTAGGCTTATATGCGGTCGAATCTGCCTGTTCATTTTGGGCATAGGCTTTTAAAAGTCCCAGCAGAGCAAAGCCGGTTATAAAAACTCTTTTCATTTTGTTATACAGTTAGGGATTAATTGCAACCGCATCCGCCACCACTTTTTCCGGCATTGGCACCAGATGAGCCTTCCCTGTAAGATTGGAAGCTCAGTTCGGTTTTTTCGACTTTCCGGTTAGACAATGCCATTTCGGAATCGTTTATCTTATTTTTTTGGTACTCTTTAACGGACGAGCACCCGGCAGTCATCACTATACAGCATGCTGCTATCCAAACGGGGAGATTTTTCATTTTATGTAAGATTTATATTTTTTGAAGTATATAGCTGGTTGTCATCATCAATAATGATACAGTGCAGTTCCGGTATCTGGTTGACGAGATAAAGCCCCGCTTTTATGCCCATGACAGCGATGGGAGTTGCCATTGCATCGGCAAATTCAGCATTGCTGCTGATTATTGTAACACTCTTAATTCCTGATATGGGTAATCCTGTTTTAGGGTCTATGGTGTGCGAATATTTTTTTCCGTTTATCATGACATATTTTTCATAATTACCGGAAGTTGCTACGGCTTTTCCGCTAATGTCTAAATAGGAAAAAATGTCTTCCGGAAAGTCAGGGTTAGATATTCCTATTCTCCACGGTCTTCCTGAAGGCTGATGTCCCCATGCGCTAAGGTCGCCACTGGCATTTATGATTCCGCTCCCTACGCCTTTTTGCATTAATAACCTTTTTGCCATTTCGGCGGCATAGCCCTTACCAATACCTCCAAATCCAATCCTCATGCCTTTATTCCTGAGAAATACGGTACTGTTTTCTTTATCAATAAGAATATTTCTGTAATCAATAAGATGTACCATTTTCAGGGCTTCTTCACGTGAAGGAAGTTGAGTCATATTCCTGTCAAAATTCCAGAGTGTTTTGTCAATGCTGCCATAGCTTATGTCAAAAGCACCTTGCGTAATTTTTGAAATTCCGATGCTTCGTTCAATTAATTCTACTACTTCTGTATCAACTTCTACAGGTGAAATGCCTGCATTGTTATTGATTAGGCAGGTCTGACTATTCTCATCAAAAGTAGTAAGCAGTCTTTCTATACGCCTTATTTCTTCTATGGCAGTATTGATATGTGATTCTGCCTCTGTTTTAGTAGGGCTTACTACCGTTATGGTAAATTGATTCCCCATCAGCCTTAGCGATTGTGAAAATTCCAGCATGGTGCCTGTTTCTTATTTGTGAGAGTCACAGATATTTTTGATTTCCTTTGTCCATTTTTCGACAGAAACTTCAGGTTTTCCAACCCATGACTTCAGCACTTTGCCATTTGAATCCAATAATAGAGTGAATGGAAAATTGCCTTGCTTGTTGTATTTTTCAGCAAGTGCTTCATTTTTTTTGATTTGTTCGGGAGAGAGTTGATTTTTCTTTTTTCTTGGAAAATCAGCATTAAGCAGAACAAGATTATCCTTTGCCATAGACACGAAGGAATCGTTTTCAAAATAGTCCCTTTTAGTAGCTACACAGGGCGCGCACCAGTCAGACCCTGAAAAATTGAGCAGGATTAGTTGTTTTTTTTCTTTGGCATCTTTTTGGGCGGTGTCAAAATCTGTTTCCCATTTTAAAGGAACAAATGCCAGCAAGAATAAGAAGGTGAAAAGTTTCATCGCTATACAGTTATCGTTATAGCAGATTAACGTAATAGCGTTCTGAAAATGTATTGCTGTTTCCTTAAGATTGGCTTAAGATTACCTTACGAAGTCTGAACACCAAAAGCATAGCCGACAAGCGCTGAAGCTACCATGGCAACCGTTCCCCAGATACAGATACGGGCCACCGATTTTATTTTATTTGAACCGCCGGCTTTTGCAGCCAATGTTCCCGATAGGGCTAGAAAAATAATAGCAAATCCGTATTGCAAAAACACCATATACTTCAACGGGGCAAAAATTGCTACCAAAAGCGGCAATATTCCTCCACAAATAAATGCCAGGGCAGAAGCCAATGCTGCCTGCATAGGCCTGGCCTGAGTAATTTCATTGATTCCAAGCTCATCACGGGCATGGCTTTCGAGTGCATTATGTGAGGTGAGTTGCAGGGCCACTTCTTTTGCGAGTTCAGGAGTAAGTCCGCGGGAAATATAAATTTGCGTGAGTTCTTCCAGTTCCGATTCAGGCGTTTCTTCCAATTCTTTCATTTCCCGTTTCAGGTCGGATTTTTCGATATCGCTTTGTGAGCTGACAGATACATATTCTCCCGCTGCCATAGAAAGCGCGCCAGCTACCACTCCAGCCAAAGCAGCCAGTATGATAGGTGACCTGGTTTCGGAAGCAGCAGCTATTCCAATAGCCAGACTCGTGGTAGAGAGAATTCCATCATTGGCTCCTAATACCGCAGCCCTAAGCCAGCCGCTACGGGTTATGTAATGTGTCTCATTTTGCATATTTCACTATTTTAATATAAATATAGCAAAGGTTTTGTTTGTTTGGTTAACTTGTCTGAAGATTCTCAAAAGAAACCTGACCTGTTTCAATTGCCTCAATTTCTTTACGCAGGTTGTTCCACGGATGGGTGTCAGTTCCTAAAGAAACAGAAAGAAATAACTTCTCATAATAATCAATTCCGGAAAGCAGGTTTTTTTGAAATGTTGTCCATTTCTTAAATTGGGCTGGAGTTGCAGTGCTATGGTGTAGGGCTATTTCTTTTTTCAGATAATCAATATAAAGCTGTATTTCTTTTAGAAACAAATTTGGACGGTTTGGAAAATCCATTACAGAATCATATCCGTAGATGTGACGTAGCATGTCCTGTAATGAAACTTCTCTGTTAAAATAGGCCATGTTAGGTCCCGGACAAATAACAACACCTTGTGCTTCACCTTTAACGGTAATACCATTTTCAAGATAGGACGCATTGGCGAGTCCAACACAAAGACAGGCTTTTTCGGTAATATTGAACTTTGCCTGTTCATAAGCCATAGCCGTGAGTTCAGATTTTCTGTTTTCCAACATTTCCAGTTTATGAGATTGGTATTTTAGGGAAGCCGTACAAATTCCCTTTTTATCTAGTTCTCTGTCCAATGCCAGGTATTTTTTAGGGCAGGAGCTTCCCGGTCGCCCAGCTGTAATGCGATGCTGTTTTAGCTGTTCATTGCTTGTGCCGCGAATTGTATTAAAAGGAATGCCCAAAGGAGATATATGGCTCAGATAAAGGTCTTTTTCTTCTGCTTTCGCCAATAATAATCGGGTGTCATTATCTACAGAAGTAGCTTCAGGAACCAACAGGAAAGGCGAGCCCCAGCCTACAGAATCCATTCTATAATGATGTAATAAAAAATCATGTTCTTCAGCAGTACCTACGCCGCCCTGAGCTGTAATTTTTAAAGGAAGCGGATGGGATGGCGCGGGAAGTCCTTTTTGTTCAAGTGCTTTTGCCATCAACTCGTGTGATGTTTGGATGAGTTCTTTTCTTTTTGTTCTGAATTCTTCCAATATTGGACCTAAAAGAAAACCTTCGGTGGCAAAGGCATGTCCTCCGCAGTTCAGTCCCGATTCAATGCGGTATTCAGAAACCCATAAGCCTTTCTTTGCCAGAAAATTGCCTTGTATTAATGCTGAACGGTAATCACTGACTTTCAATGTAATTTTCTTTTCGAGTTTTCCTTCTGTATCCGGAAAAAAACAATTGAAACTTTCAAGATAGCTATACAGTCTTGGATTCATACCTGCCGAAAATACTATTGAAGATTGAAGCTTACTGTTTGCAAATCCCCTCAAAGCGGCATGCGCATCATTAAAATCAATAGACAGGGCTTCTTTTTTATCATAATTTTCTCTGTCAACTTTAGTCATGATATTGACATCAATAGCTCCGGGTGTGAAATGTTTTTCAAGGAAACTTTTGATGCCCTGTTTCAATTCGGAACCATTCTCCAAAAGCTCCTGTAAACTTCTTTTAAAATCGGATTGGTTCGGAAGCATACCCAGAAAACGTTCCAAAGCCGGACGACTTTCTGAAAGTTCGCGTTTAAAAGCCTGAAACTTTTCCTTTACAACATGGTCCATCATATCCAGATAACTTTTAATGCGTTCGGCACGATAGTCATGGATTTTTTTTGTAATTTCCTGATAAGGCAAACAAAATTTCTTGCTGTAAAAAGCATTCATCTTTTCAATAAGTTCATCGTCTACAATAGAAACTACGGAAGAAATTCCATAATGAGCCACCCGGATTGGACTGTCAATTGTAAAAGAAAGTCCCATTACAGGAATATGAAAAGTATGTACAGAAGTATCAGGCGCCATAATGCATATTAATTTAAGATAGCTGCAAATATGGATAAACCAATTGTCGTAAAAGATGATAAATGTCAGTTTTGGAAAAGCAGATGAAAGGTCACAGCGACATATCCCATTTATTTTATTAATTTCGTAAGATAATGTGATTATCCGGTTTAGAAAATAATAATCTTTTTTTCTGGAACACACTAATATAGGAGCTTCGAAAAATAACATACAACAAATGGAAACCGGTAAAGCAAACTTCCTACTGATAGGCATTCAACTTGATAACAAAACAACCAATAAAGATGGTCAGGCTGCCATAGACTGTGGCGGACTTTGGCATCAATTCGAGACGGAAAAGAGATACGGCCAGATAGGAGGTAAATTAGGTAATGAAATCTATGCTGTTTATTTTGACTATGATGGCGACCATACACAACCGTATTCCTATTTCATAGGCTGCAAAGTAGCAGAAGGTACGGCAGTTCCGCAAGGATTCAAAAGTCTGAAAATACCGGCACAAACCTATACTCAAAAAATAGCCAAAGGCGTCATGCCGGCCTGTATTGCAGAAGCATGGAGAGAAATATGGAAAGAAGATGCCAATTTGAACAGGGCCTATCAATATGATTTTGAAATATATGATGAACGCTGTGCAGATTGGAACAATGCAGAAGTGGATATTTTTCTTTCCGTAAAAAAATAACCTAACGACCATCATTAAAAAATGGACGGTCCGTTTAAATATAAAATAGTAAAACCCGATTCGTCGATTGCCGGATATGTTGAAAGCTTTTGGGAAATCAGGACACCTTCCGGAGAACCCAAAAATATCATAGTATTGCCAGACGGGAGGATTGATATTATTTTTTCATATTCCGATACCGAACCATTTCGTGCCGTTCTTTTAGGGTTGGAAACGGAAGCTTCACAAACCCTGATGCAATCAGGAAGAACCATGTTTGCGGTTAGCCTTCGCCTTTTAGCGGTTGAATATCTTTTAGAAGCCAGCGTTTCATCTTTGCTTAATGGCGGACGTCTTCTTCCGGAAGGTTTCTGGAATATTGCCAAAGAAGACCTTTCCGATTTTGATGCTTTTTGCAACAAGCTAACCGGAAAAATACAAAGCCTTATTAAAACAGTACCCGATAACAGGAAACTCAGACTGTTTGACCAAATATACACTTCAAATGGTACGTTAACGGTGAAAGAACTTTCTGAAAAGGCCGGATGGAGCAGTCGCCAGATGAACCGTTATTTTAGCCATCAGTTTGGATTGCCGTTAAAAACCTATTGCAATATTTTGCGCTTCAGAGCTTCCTTTAAACATCTCAAGGAAGGGAAATTGTTTCCCGAACAGGATTTTACAGACCAGGCCCATTTTATCCGTGATGTAAAAAAGTTCTCCGGTGTGCTTCCCAAAGAATTATCCCAAAATAAAAACGACCGATTTATACAATTTTCCACCTTGAATAAGAAATAGTTTTGCCTTGATAAAACTAAATCTTTAAAATCATGGTAGTTAAAAACAAAAAAATAGCAATTATTGGTGGTGGACCTGGAGGATTGACACTTGCCCGACTGCTGCAACAAAAAGGGGTTGATGTAACAGTATATGAAAGAGATGCGGGAAGATTTGTAAGAGTACAGGGAGCCACGCTCGACCTTCATGACAATTCAGGCCTTAAAGCACTCAAAGAGGCCGGACTAATGGAAGCGTTTAAAAAATATTACAGACCTGGTGCCGACAAGATGCGTATTGCGGACCAATATGGTAACCTTGTTTACGACCAGCATAACGAACCTGATAATATGGCTGATTTTGGACACGAACACTTCCGCCCTGAAATAGACCGTGGTCCTTTGCGTGATTTGCTCCTTGATTCGTTACGACCGGAAACAATAGTATGGGATAGTCATATTACAGCATTAGAAAAGGAAAACGGTATCTGGAAGCTTGTTTTTCAAAATGGAAAAACAGAAAGAGCAGACCTGGTTATCGGGGCAGATGGTGCCAATTCAAAAATACGTCCTTATCTTACAACTATCAGGCCCTTCTATTCCGGAATTACAGTCGTAGAAGGTAGTCTTTATGAGGCGGCGGAAAAAGCACCCCGAATCTATGAAATGGTTAAGGGCGGAAAAGTTTTTGCCTTTGGTAATCAAAAGTCACTTATTGTAAGTGCAAAAGGAGATGGAAGTCTCTCTTTTTATACAGGTTGCAAAACACAGGAAACCTGGGTACGCGATAGCGGTATTGATTTTAAGGATAGCCAATCAGTAGCAACCTGGTTTCGTACAGAATTTTCAGATTGGGATGAAATCTGGCTGGAATTATTTGCAACGGAAGGTACTTCTTTTGTTCCGCGTCCGCAGTACTGTATGCCGTTAGACCAGACATGGAAAGCCCAGGCAGACTCTACTCTGATTGGTGATGCAGCACATTTGATGCCACCCTATGCCGGAGAAGGCGTAAATATGGCAATGCTTGATGCCCTTGAACTCAGCAATTGTCTTACGGGAACAGATTTTTTAGATATCAAAGAAGCAATTGCCCATTATGAAAAGCAGATGCGTAAAAGAGCCTCCGAAATTGCAAAAATGACATTAGAACAAACCGAAGCCCTACATTCTGAAAATGCAATCTCCCATATGTTGGAATTGTTTAAAGAATAAATGGGAATAATGATAATGAAATGAAATACCAAAACGAGAACTTTTATATTCTTACCGGCGGTCCCGGTGTTGGCAAGACATCCGTTTTAAACGAACTGGAAAAAAGCGGTTACACTGTTATGCCAGAAACAGCACGTGCAATTATCAAAGAACAGATGGCAACTGGCGGAGAGGCATTACCCTGGAAAAGCAAGGAGATTTATATGCAGTTAATGGTAGAAGCTTCTGCTGAAAGCTACCGTGAGGCTATTTCTAAAAACAGTCTGCTTCCCGTTTTTTTTGATAGGGGAATTTTGGATGCAGTCTGCTATGCCCGAATGGTAGGTTTGGACCTGTCAAATGAAATACAGGAAATAGCAGAACATTATCAGTATAATACAAAAATATTCATCTTCCCGCCCTGGCAGGCTATCTACGAAACAGATGAGGAAAGAAAACAGGATTGGAAAGAAGCCGAAGCTACTTTTGAAGCCATGAAAAAGACCTATCAGGATTATGGTTATGAAATTATAGAAGTGCCAAAAGATACCGTTGAGAAGAGGAAGGAGTTCATAATAAATAGGATAAAACAGAATACATCTGATGAAGATTAAGTCAGAAGAATAAGTTTGAATTGGGAAAGGGATATTAAATTGACTGATAACGATTGGAAAAGAGTGGGTTCAAACAAGCGTTATTTTTTATAACTTCGTCTTTATAGTCTGAAGAAAATGGAAAAAGTAACTATCGCCCAAAAGCTTTCTTTATTTAACGATTACTGGAACCCAAGAATTGTTGGAGAATTGAACGGGCAACATGTCAAACTGGTAAAATTTCAGGGTGAATTTGTATGGCATAAACACGACAATGAAGACGAAATGTTTTTGGTGGTCAAAGGCCAATTCAACATGGAATTTCGGGATAAGACCGTTGAACTCAAAGAGAACGAATTTTTGATTGTACCACGCGGAGTTGAACACCGGCCTGTAGCGCCACAGGAAGTATCTGTTTTGTTGTTTGAACCTGCATCGACACTTAATACAGGCGATGCAGAAAAAAGCGACCTTACAAAACGAACCCTGGATACGATTTAGCAACAATGGAAAACAAAAGAGAAACCCAATTAATGGAAATCATGGATTGGGCGGCATCGAATGATGACATCAGGGCGGTGCTACTAACAAGTTCGCTTGTTAATCCCTATGCTCCGGTAGACCAGTTTAGCGATTTGGATATTGAGTTTGTCGTGAGTAACCTGCAACAGTTCTTGTCAGATGATAGTTGGGTAGAGAATTTCGGCAAAAAAATAGCCATGATTGTAGAAAACGAAGAAGCATTTGAAGGCAAACACGCCATGCGCATGGTTTTTTATGAAGATTATACCAAAGTGGACTATAAAATCTATTCCGTAGATAAATTTCTCGAAGAAGTAAACAATGAAGAATTGCAGGAAGATTGGGATGTAGGCTATAAGGTACTGCTGGACAAAGATGGTATTACGAAAAAAATGAAGCCGCCAACCTATAATGCGGTTATGGTTAAAAAACCTACAAAACAGGAGTTTACAATCCTATTTAATGATTTTTGGTGGGACATGACCTATGTGGCGAAATGCCTGTGGCGCGATGATCTTTTTTATGTCAAATTCATGCTTGAAGACAATATGAGAACGCAATACTTCCAGAAAATGATAGAATGGCATATAGGGCTGGAGCACAACTGGAATGTATCAACCAATAAAAAAGGGAGATTGTTTAAAAAATACCTTTCTCCCGAAATGTGGAAAAAGATAGAAGCCACTTTTTCCGGCAGTGACATACAGGACAATTGGCGTGCCTTGTTTGCCTATGCAGATATAGGTACAGAACTGGGAACCGTAATGGCGCAAAAGCTGGGCTATGTATATCCGACAGAACTTGATTCTAAAATAAGAAATTATCTGAATCACGTAAAATCAATGGAAAGTAAAGATAGCTAACGACTGCAACCATCAACGGAATTATCAACCTGAAAAATAATGTTATGAAAAATCTGAAATTACTATGGAGTGCCATTTTCTTATTCTATGGGTTGGCCTCTCAGGCAGCAAAGGTAGACACACTTGCAATTCCTAGTGTTGCCATGAACAAAACCTATAATGCGGCAGTTGTCCTTCCTAATTCATATGCAAAAAGCAAAGCGAAATATCCGGTTGTATATTTGCTGCATGGTGCTTACGGACATTTCAGAGACTGGTTAAATGCTACATCAAAAAACAGTACGGTTAAGAATTTGGCAGACCAGTATGATATTATCATTGTCATGCCGGAAGGCGAAACGTTTAGCTTCTATCTGGACAGTCCCGTCAATAAAGGCAGCCAGTTCGAAACCTACATTACTAAAGAAGTTGTACAGAAAATAGACCAGACCTACAGAACAATCAATGAGAAAAAAGGCCGGGTTATTACCGGATTGTCAATGGGAGGACATGGTGCGTTGTATTTGTCAGCCAAACACCCGGACATATATGCGGCGGCCGGAAGTATGAGCGGAGCTGTTGACATGGGAACCATGAAAAATATGGGAATCGATACACCGGAGAGAATTGACCAATTGATGGAACCTGTTTTTGGGCCTCAGGGCGCACCTCAGGAAGTATATGCTGCACATGCAGTGTTGAATATGATAGATAAAATGAAAGCAAACGGCCTGCCTCTCATTATTGACTGCGGTTTCGATGATTTTCTGATTGGGCCTAATAGGGAATTACACAGGAGATTGGTTTACAGTAAGGTGCCGCATGATTATACAGAACGGCCGGGTGCCCATACGTGGGAATACTGGGAAAATTCCTTGCCTTATCATGTGTTATTTTTTTCCAAAATATTTAAAGTAAACAACGCAACAGCCCAATAAGCCTTAATAATAAAGAAATAACAGTTTCTTAAAAAACAAAATAAAAAGTTTTTTAGAGCGTTCTTTGTAGTATGCTATCAAAAACAAGCATGCCCTGATAATGAAATTTTTACAAGCACTATTTATTCTATTTGCAGTCAATGCAACCGCACAATCAGAATTAGGAATTGGAATTGCAACTATAAAATATACAGGTAACTCTGTTTTGAATTTGTATGCAGCCGCTTATGATAAAGAGCCAAAACAGGTTATCCAGTTTTACCAGGACGAAGTAACAGGAAGCCCTGACATACGCGATATTGAGTCCGTTGAAAAATGGCTGAAACCGGAAGGTTTCTTTTTGGACTATGACCAATTGGTTTTCCGATGCAAATCAGAAGAACGTTTTTGGATTGAGGTAATCGTAAATAACGAAACCGGTGAATCTTACTGGATAAGAAAGACAAAATCGGTTGACTTGGATACCTGGGAAGGTTTTCTGAAAAATGCATTTATGATTTCCCGAAATTCTTTCCCGCAAGAAATCAAAGCACAACCTAATGATTCAGCCAGAACAATTCCTTTTGATGGCGAAGATTGCTTTCAGGTCAAGTCTATGAAAGGCGACTGGATTCAGATTTTTACGGGCTCGCATTGTGATGATGACGGAAATCCCATAAAATCAGGATGGATTCGTTGGAAACAAGAAAATGAGATATTAATTGATTACTTTTTGACATCTTAGAAAGAGGGGCCAAGTTGCTAAGGTTCCTAGATGCTAAGTTTAGAAACCTTACATCGAAATGTGTTATACCCTAACTTAGCGTCTCTGCGTCTTTGCGTGAAAACAGCTGCTCGCAAAGACGCAGAGACGCAAAATTTATCAAATAGAAGACTTCCTTAACAGAAGTCTTTTTTTGTTAAAACACCTAAAAACTGAACATTTCTATAATTCAAATAACGTAATTTGCAGGAAAAGAAATCAGCAGATATTGTTATGGTAAAGAAGCTAAAAGAAGAAATCCTCCTAAAGGACGCTTCAATAAAGAAGGTACAATTTGATAAATATTGGTTTTATGACCTGAAGGATGTTGCCGATTATCTAAATGAAGACCTTTCTGAAGTAGAATATATTCACCTGCCTTTTGTTGTAGATGAGGTAAAAATCAATACCAAATGTGCAACATTGGAAGATATTGAACGAGCCAGGACTGCCAAAGGAAAAACGATTTAATTGGGTAGTATGAAAACGATTTGCAGCTGGCTGTTTTTTTTGAATCTTTTTTTTATAGCTGATATGGCAGCGCAAATTGCCGGTTGTACAGACCCATTATCTAAAAATTACAATCCGGAAGCAACAATAAACGACGGGAGTTGCCAATACAAAAGAGCAGCAATTCGACCTGAATTTTCAAAAAAGCTGGATAAAAAATTACACGAAACTTCGGGATTGATTTTTTGGAATCGAAAATTATGGACACATAATGACGATAAAGACACGGTTATTTATGGAATCGATACCATTTCGGGAAATATCCAGGAAAGTTATGAACTAAAAAAAGTAGTCAATAAAGATTGGGAAGAAATCGCCCAGGACAGTAGTTATCTGTATATAGGCGATTTTGGCAACAATGTGGCCGGTAACAGAACAGATCTGCATATTTTAAGAATTGAAAAGAAATCTCTTGCCGTAAACCCTGTCATAGATACTATCTCTTTCCGTTATTCAGGCCAGGCAAATCCCCTCATACCCTCAAAAGCCAACCAAACCGATTATGACGGCGAGGCCATGGTAGTTTCAAAAGACAGTATTTATATTTTTACCAAACAATGGACATCCAAAAAAACGGCCCTCTATTCATTGCCTAAAACTCCGGGAAATCATGTTGCCCAACTAAAAACGGTACATGACATTCGCGGATTAGTTACGGGTGCGGTATTTTTAGAAGCAGAAAGTACCATTGTTTTGTGCGGCTACTCAAAACACCTCAAGCCTTTTTTATATCTCTTGTATGATTTTCACGGAACCGATTTTTTTACCGGAAATAAAAGAAGAATTAAACTACGATTGCCTTTCCATCAGGTTGAAGGTATTGCTACACAAGACGGATTCCATTATTATTTAACCAATGAAAATTTTTCGAGAAAGCCATTTATCAATAAAACGCAGAAATTGCATCAAATAGATTTGAGTCGTTTTTTAAGAGTTTATTTGGAGACGAAAAGAAAAAATAATTTTAATAAAGAATAATTTTGTTAAAATTATTTTTAAATAACTGTTTTAAATTCAGTAAATTAGTAAATATTTGTCGTGAAAAGACATCCAGATAATAAGGGAAAAAGTATTAAAATTCTCTAAAAACTTTTTTTTGGCTTTATTTTTGGAATACATTTATAAACAAATAAAAAATAATATTATGAAAAGAATACTTTTACTTTTAGCTATCGTCGGAATGACGGCATTACAAGGTTGTAGCAATGATGACGACCGCGTTGATAACGATACAGTCGGATTAGTTTTTGATATTAATAAAAGCTTTAATGCACAAGGAGAAATTATATTCCCGTTTAATGCAGGTGAAGTTTTTTCTGGCGACGTAGTTTTAATCTACTGGATGGAAAGTACTACTACTAACGGAAATCCGGTTTGGAGATTAATTCCGCAAAATATTTATTTCCCTAATAATGAATATCCAAGTATATCAGGGTATTTAACTTATAACTATGATTTTACAACTACGGAGGCTAAAATTTGGACAGAAACAGATATTAACCTTGCTTCCATCCCAAATTATAGTGTAGGCCAGTTCTTTAGAGTTATAGTTGTTCCTGGGCAAAACCCAATATTCGCAAGGTCTGCAGGAAGTAAAGGTAAGACAGTAACTCAGACAGTCGATTATAAAGATTATGAAGCTGTAGTTAAAGCATATGGCATTAAGGAAGAAAATATAGTAACAAGAAAATAATTAAAAGAGACTTCGGTCTCTTTTTTTTTGACAAAAGGTAAATCTTACAAATCTATCAAAGAATTCCACAACATTAGTCACGTAGATTGTCGCCAGTTTTGTATCGTATTACATAAATAAATAGAAATACGACAAATAATTCACAGCAAATACTTATGGGACATGACCACGAACACAATCATTCTGGTAGCGCGAATAAAAAAACCTTAATCATTAGCCTTGTTATTATTACGGCTTATATGGTTATAGAGGTTGTAGGCGGATTGATTACAAATAGTCTTGCCCTGCTGGCAGATGCCGGGCATATGCTTAGTGATGCCATATCACTTTTTATAGCCCTGATGGCTTTTACATTCAGCAGCAAAATAGCAGATTATAGCAAAACGTATGGTTACAAACGATTTGAAATATTAGCTGCTGTTATCAATGGGGCAACACTCATACTTATTTCAGTCTATATTATTTATGAAGCTATTGAACGTTTTCAAAAGCCACCGGAGATTACTTCCGGCGGAATGCTAATCATCGCTGCTGTAGGTCTGGCCGTAAATGTGCTTGTAGCCTGGATAATGATGCGTGGTGCAGATGTCAAGGAAAATTTGAACATGAGAGGGGCATATCTGCACGTGATAAGTGATATGCTTGGTTCGGTAGGCGCCATCATCGCGGCTTTGCTTATTATGTTTTTTGGTTGGGTCTGGGCAGATGCATTCGCAAGTGTCATCGTTTCTGTGTTGGTATTGCGTAGCGGCTATTTGGTTACGAAATCATCGGTACATGTGTTGATGGAAGGCACACCAGATAATGTTGAAGTGGAAAAAGCAACACAAAAAATATTGGAAACTGAAGGTATTATCAGTATCCACGACCTGCATATCTGGACGATTACAAGCGGACTAAACGTATTGACCTGCCATGCGGTAGTTGATGAAAAAATGACAATTGAAGCAGGAGAGATTATGCTTCGTAAAATAGAACACGATTTGGAGCACTTAAAAATACATCACGTAACTATCCAGTTGGAAACGCCGGCACACTTGCATGATGCTTCGGTATTGTGTACTACAAAGGCAGAGGTAATTGCCCACGACCATAATCATTAATTTACTGCAAACCTCACTAAATAATTTATAATTATAGCAGCATAGCTCTATTGTGCTGAATGGTTTTTAAAGATTAAAACCAAAAATAACATCATTAAAGGTTGTGGTATTGTTGTACTACAGCCTTTTGTTTTTTATCTAATCAGTAAACATCATAAAACAAATAAGAAATAACACAATAGCAGCAAGAAGGCAAGTACTGAATTTTGTACCCTAAGTTTTATGTATATGAAAACAACAGCTAAATGGAGTAATGTATATCTACTGTTTATAGCACAGGCATTGTTCCAGACAGCCTCCATTCTGGTTATTACACTATCAGGCGTCGTAGGGCTGGCAATGGCACCTGATAAAAATCTGGCTACATTACCAATAGCTATGATTACGGTAGGTACGGCAATGATGATGATTCCTGCCTCTATGCTTATCAGAAAAGCAGGCCAGCGTAATGCCTTTATGGTTGGTACGCTGATTGGAGTACTGGCCGGATTAGTCTCCTGGTATGGTATTATTCAGAATTCATTCTGGATATTTTCTATAGGTAATATGCTAATAGGAGCTTATCAGGGATTTTCACAATATTATCGTTTTGCTGCGGCTGATGCTGTTCCGGAAAAAGCGAAGAGCAAAGCCATTTCTTTGGTAATTGCGGGAGGTATTGTTGCTGCTTTTTCCGGGCCTAATCTGGCAAAATTCACACAGCATTTAGGTAAGGTGCCTTATGCTTATTCTTACTTTTCTATCGTCTTGCTGAGCATACTGGCATTTGGTATTGTATCGCTGCTAAAACTGGATAAGACCTCATTGCAAAAAAATGATAAAAACAATACAGATAAGGGCCGTTCTTTAAAGAAAATCATTAAAAATAAAGATACTATTCTTGCATTACTCGCTTCATCTACCGCATTTGCTGTAATGGGGATGTCTATGACCGTTACACCCATAGCAATGTATGGTTTTGGACATTCTGCGGAGAGTTCGGCTACAGTTATTCAGTGGCACGTATTGGGAATGTTTCTACCTTCATTCTTTACCGGACTGCTCATCCAGAAATTCGGGACTTACCGTATTATTATTTCGGGTCTGTTCATTATGTTTCTCTATATTATTATTGCGCTTAGCGGAACAGGCACCGGAAATTTTGTTGCAGCGTTATTTGTTGTAGGTTTGGGCTGGAACTTCCTGTTTATTGGCGGTTCGTCCTTACTCACTAAAGTCTATCGCTCGGAAGAGAAAGAGAAAACACAGGCTTTTCACGATTTTACCGTTTTTGCAGTAATCAGTATTGCCAGTTTCTTTGCCGGAAATCTTTTTAATCATTGGGGATGGAAAGGTGTAAATATAGTACTGATACCAATGTTAGTCATTACTTTGATAGCAGCCCTGAGAATTACCTGGTATCAGGGCAAATCTGTCCGGTAATCTGTAAATGTCGCAAATTAAATCATGAAAATCGCAATGCTGCTATGCCTTCAACTGTTGAAATTTGTAAGACAGATTACAAGATTATAAATACATCCATTTCTTGAAAATAATACCAACAGTTACGACTTGCAGAGAAATGGAATAAAGACAGCATTTAAAAGTTTAGCAATGAAAAAATACATATTCTCATTAGTAATGGCAGCCGTTTTGTTTTATACAAATTCAATATCGGCCCAACAATGGAGCATCGGAGCCCGTGGTGGACTTTCAATACCTAACTTAACGGCAGGTAGTGGTTCAGCGAATAATCCACTAAGTAAAGGATACAGTTCCCGTTTGGGAGCTGGATTTGGTGTTTTTGCGGAATACCAGACAAGCAAACTTTTTTCTATTCAGATAATGATAGAATATTCACAACAAGGTGGGAAGAAAAATGGTTTTCAGGCATTTCCGGTTCCGGCACAAATGGCTCCTTTATTTGGCAGCCAGGCTCCTCCTTATTTATATGCTGATTTTAACAGTACAGCTAAATTTGATTATTTGATGTTACCGGTTTTAGCCAAATTTGGTTGGGATTTGGGACCCAAAAAGAAATGGAGGATTTATGCAGGTGCCGGACCATTTGTGGGTTTGTTGCTTGATGCAAAACAGGTAACAGAAGGAACAAGTCAGGTATATCTTGATGAAGGTAGGACAACCCCTGTTCCTTTAAATCCAGCCAATCCTTCTCAGGGACTTTTGACTTTATCCTTTGACAATACTAAAAATATTAAGGACAGGCTCCGTCAATTCAATTTCGGATTGGAGGGAAATGTAGGAATAGGTTATAAAATAAAGCGTAGTACTATTTTCCTGGAAGGAGGTGGAAATTACGGTTTTATCGATATACAGAAAGGAACTGCCAATGGAAAAAACAAATCGGGCGCTGCCACTGTTATGATTGGCTATGCCTACAGCCTGTAACTATAAACCCATCTGATTAAATTTTTTAATAACCTGATGCAGGTTAAGAGTTTTTGTGTTAATTGGTTTGGGGGCTGTGAGAGAGAGGTAAGTAAATAGGATAGTGATTTAGGTGATAAAAAGCATTCCTTCTTTTCCTTTATAAGGTAATTTTATTCTGCGGTAACTACCTGAATAATTGGGATAAAGTAATACCTGCCTCCTTCTTTCAGCTTTTTTAATCCTGGTTCCTTAAATCTGAGTCGGGTTAAGTAAATTTCTATATAATACAAAGCAATAGTGCAAACTGTAAAGACCAACACTGGTGACAAATTTCCCAAATTATAAATTCAACTCTAAATGTGAGAATGTTCAGTGGGCATCACTATTTTATCATAATAAATCTAATGATGAAAGAACAAAGTATCCAAGATAAAAAGGGAATATTGATGATTCCTGACATTTCAGGGTTTACGGATTTCGTTATCAATTCAGACATTTCAGTAGGTAAATATATTACAGAAAACCTTATCAAATCAATAATAAACAGTAACATCTTTGGCTTTGAAATCTCTGAAATAGAAGGTGATGCTGTACTCTTTTACAAGTATCGTAACCTACCCACATTTCAGGAAACATTGATACAGATAGAGCAAACATACAGTGAGTTTCAAAAGGAACTGCGCCGCCTGTCAAAAAAACTGGCGCTTGAGATTCCGCTTTCGCTAAAAACCATTGTGCACTATGGAGAATTTACTAAGTACAGAATAGGTAAGTTTGAGAAACTCTATGGGGCAACTGTGGTAGAAGCGCACAAGATGTTGAAGAACCGTATTGCGCAATATCCTCCCTATGCACTATTTTCAGACACTTTTGTGAGAGCCAATTTTGACCAGCCTGAAAGATCAATGGTGCAATATGATGCTTGCGAAGATTGTAAGTATCTTCCGGAAATAGGCTACATACACTATCTGTAACAGTAAATATCACAAATCAAATAAGAAAAATTGTAAACAAGACGGAACAGAATCGACTGAAATTTGTAATATCTAAAACAGCAGAGTGGAATAGGATTGAAAATTATCAGTTTGGAATCTTGCCTTTAAGATACTGTTAGTCATTAAAAATTAGAAGTTTCCGATCCGGACTTGTATCGATCCTCTTATTCAGCCTTTAAAATTATAACAATATGAAAAAATTAATGTTGGTACTGGTAGTACTATTTTTTGGATTTCCAGCATTTGCCCAGAATACGGCTAATCTTTTAAACAACTACCTGAATGTAAAAAATGCATTGGTAAACGGTGACAGTAAAGCTGCCTCTGAAGCTACTGCTTCGTTGTATGAATCTATCAAAAAAGAAGATAGTTTTAACCAGAAACAAGAACTGCTGCAGGCTGCAGAAAAGCTCAGCAAGGCAGGAAATATTGAAAAGCAAAGAGCAGAACTGAACAATGTGTCTGTCATTCTCTGGAAGTTGGTAGAAAGTGATAAAAAGCTGGACCAGACCGTTTATTACCAATACTGTCCTATGAAAAAAACTTACTGGTTAAGCAAGGACAAAGAAATAAAAAACCCTTATTACGGCTCTTCAATGCTTACCTGTGGAAAAGTAACCTCAACTAAACAATAAAACTGTATTATGAAAAACTTTAGGATAATTATCGTTCTTTTTTTTGCCATTTTAAATGTTGCCTGCGCGCAGAATAGCAAGTCGCAAAATGTTTCAACAGAAAATAGGGATCATAGCCATAGCGACGGAAAAGCCAATGGGGTTGCCTATCAAAAAGGTGATGTGGTACCGCATAATGAAGTATGCATGGTCAATGATGCCTATATGGGTAAAAAGCAGATTGAGGTAGAATATGAGGGAAAGAAATACTATGGCTGCTGTGAAATGTGTGAGAAAAGAATTCCAAAAGAAAAAGAGGTGAGGATGGCTGTTGATCCTGTTTCCAAAAAACAGGTAGATAAAGCCAAAGCGGTGATAGCCATCACAGGCGACAATAGTGAGGTGTCTTACTTTGAGAACAATAAAAACTATAAAACCTTCTTTAAACAAAAATAAGATATGAAACATCGAATCCTATCTATCCTTGTCCTTGCTACTGTTGTTATCATTGTCTTTTCCTGCAAACAGGCTCCGGATAAAAGCAATGAAAAACAAGAGGAAAAGGCTCCTGCGCTACACGGGCAGGAAACCGGGGAAGCAGGAAATAGCACAACTGCTCCGCAAAATTTCTCTATTGAAACAATAGTTAAAGATTATCTGACTTTAAAAACTGCGCTTACAATAGATGATGGCAAAGCGGCGGCCGAAGCAGGTAAACAGCTCTTTGGTTCTCTGAATGCTGTGGATATGAAAACAATCCCCGGAGATAAACTCAGGGACTATACAGAAATTGCAGATAATGCCAAAGAAAATGCAGAACATATAAGTGTTAGTGCCGAAAAGATAGCTCATCAACGGGAGCATTTCGCTTCATTAAGCAAAGATGTTGCAGATCTGATTGAATTATTTGGTACGAAACAAAAGCTATATGAGGATCATTGTCCAATGTTCAATGATGGTAAAGGAGCTATTTGGATCAGCGAAACAAAAGAAATTAAAAATCCATACTACGGCAGTAAGATGATTACCTGCGGGTCTGTAAAAAAAGAGTATTGAAATGAAAAAGGTAATTAAAAAAATTCTGGTCATAATACTCTTTGTTTTTTTAGTGATACAGTTTTTTCAACCTGCTCTCAATACAGATGAAGGTAGGGTTTATACTACCGATTTTACTCACACTTATAAAATGCCTGCTGAAATAAGCACAATGCTCAAGGCCTCCTGCTATGACTGCCATAGTAATAATACCAATTATGTATGGTATGACTATGTACAACCGGGCAGATGGCTCGTAGAGAAACACATCAGACAGGCTAAAAATGAATTGAATTTTAATGAATGGGGCAATTACTCAGCCCGTAAACAGGAACGCCTGTTACATTCAATGGCAGAGCAGGTAGAAACCGGGCAAATGCCGCTACGTTCTTATACTTTACTGCACAAGAATGCGGTACTTAGTAAAGATCAGATTGAAGTTTTGACGAAATGGCTGAAAGAACAGCCGTAAATCTCAATAAAAAATTAAAAAATGAATAGACTCATCCATATGTTTAAAAGGTTATTGCCGGCAATTTTTATATTATTTTGTACGCAGTCGCTTTTTGCACAAAAGGTAGTGCGGTATGAACTGGTACTCAAAGACACTCTTGTCAACTTTGCCGGTAAACAGAAGAGAGCCATTGCGGCTAACGGACAAATCCCAATGCCCACTCTTGAATTTACAGAAGGCGATACGGCTGAAATTGTTGTACATAATCAACTAAGAGAGGGCACAGCCCTTCACTGGCATGGCCTGTTTCTGCCCAATAAAGAAGATGGTATTCCTTATTTAACTCAGAAGCCTATTAAACCCGGAACATCATTTACATATCGTTTTCCTATTATTCAGAATGGTACGCACTGGTATCATTCACATGAAGGTTTACAGGAACAGATAGGGATGTATGGTAATTTCGTCATGTATAAAAGGGCTGATGATAAAACATTCCGTAAAGGTATTGACGATTTGCCTTCAGTGCCCATTGTATTAAGTGAATGGACTAACCTTAGTCCGGACAATGTACATCGTATGCTGCATTCAGCTACCGACTGGTTTGCCATAAGAAAAGGAGCCACGCAAAGTTATGCTGAGGCTATCAGAAGCGGACATTTCAAAACCAAAATCAAAAACGAATGGAAACGTATGCTGGCAATGGACGTAAGCGACGTGTATTATGAGAAGGTATTGATGAATGGCAGAAATAGTACGGAACTGAAGAGTATTGATGGCAAACCTTTAAAAGCAGGTGACAGGGTGCGGCTGCGCATTGCCAATGGTGGTGCATCTTCTTATTTCTGGCTGCGTTATGCAGGTGGTAAAATGAGTGTTGTTGCCAGTGATGGTAATGATGTCACTCCTGTTGAGGTAGACAGGCTCATCATTGCCGTATCGGAAACCTATGACGTGGTGGTCACTATTCCCGAGGATGGTAAGGCTTTTGAATTTATAGCGACTACCGAAGACCGTACGCAGTCCTCAAGCTATTTCATTGGTAACGGTGAGAAACAGTATGCAGGTGCATTGCCCCGTCTGAAATACTTCGAAGGAATGAAGATGATGAACGATATGATGAAAATGAATGGAGACCTGGATGATATGGGAATGAACATGTCCCTGCAACAGATGGATATGAACGTAGTAATGTATCCGGAAATTACGGGTGAGGAAAAGAAAAAAGATAAATCTGCAAAAAATAAAACAGTAGAAGCAGATCACAGCAAACATAACATGCCGGATAACGAAAATAAACAGAATGCCAGAGCAGGTGAGCATGAAATGAATACAGATGAAAATCCTGACCGTTATAATGCCAACGCATTAAGTGATATTGTGACTCTAAATTACAGTATGCTTGAGTCGCCTCACAATACCGAACTTCCAAAAAATGCGCCGGTGAAAGAATTGAAATTTACCCTTACGGGAAATATGAACCGCTATGTTTGGAGTATGGATAACCGGATATTGGCCGAAACAGATAAGATTCTTGTCAAAAAAGGCGAAGTATTGCGAATTACGATTTATAACAATTCAATGATGCGGCACCCGATGCACCTGCATGGTTTCGATTTCAGGATTATTAATGGCAAAGGTGAAAAAGCACCTTTGAAAAATGTGTTGGACATTATGCCGATGGAAACCGACACCATAGAATTTATGGCTAATGAAGAAGGAGATTGGTTTTTCCATTGTCACATCCTTTACCATATGATGTCGGGTATGAACAGGGTCTTTGCCGTAGATGATTATCAAAATCCGTATTTGCCGGATAAAGCAAAAGCTTACCGCAAGTTGCAACGCGATCATAATATGCCGCACTTAATGGCTGAAAATGATTTTGCTTCTAATGGTAATGATGGGTCGGCAATGTTACAGAATGCAAGATGGAGTCTTGGATCAGAATGGCGTTTGGGTTACAATGATATGCATGGTTACGAAATAGAAACACATTTGGGAAGATACATAGGTAAGATGCAATGGCTGATGCCTTTTATAGGTTTCGATTGGCGTTACCGTAAAATGGGAATAGATGAGCATGAAAAAAACATATTTGGTCAGGTTAATAAAAAAGACAACAGAAGTGCTGTAAGTTTAGGAGTAATGTATACCCTGCCTATGCTGGTCAACTTTCAGGCAGAAGTTTATCACGATGGCATTGTACGCCTCCAGCTCATGCGTGAAGATATTCCAATCTCCAAAAGGTTAAGGGCAGGTTTTATGGTAAACTCCGATTTGGAATTTATGGGTGACCTGCGATATATCTTTACCAGAAATCTTGGCATCCGTACACACTATGATAGTGATATGGGCTTTGGTGCGGGATTGTTTCTGAATTATTAGTGTAAAAACCGCTTTTAGCAACATTTCTTGCTAACAGAAGGATATAATAATATAAAGATTTTAAGGCCTATAAGCATAAATTGCTTTTAGTTTGATTAATTTTTTAGGTTGAAAAGTCCCGCTCAAAGCGGGACTTTTTGCGAATTAATAATTAACTTTTAAGAAGCAAAAGCTTTGCTGCTTTTAACTTTTTACGGAAGTATATGGTATTTGGATTTCCAAAATAGCGCGCAATGGTCAGCCTTGCCATAAGATAGCTTAAGGTTGATTCGGCTCCCTGGTTCAGGTTGACATTGGTTTCTTCCAGTCCGTCAAAACAACCCCCCGTACATGGATTATAGATAATCTGTTTCAGGTGGTTATTACCCAGAAACCAGTTGAAAGCTATTTCCATCTTGTTGAGGTATTCCTCATCCTTAAAAATATCATGGAATTTTCGGAGTGCTAATATGGTATACGCCACGTCAATAGGCTGCTCTCCGTAACTGTGTTTTTCCTGTCCTTTAAAATGCCAGGTTTTGTTGGAGATTACTTTGATTTGGTTTTCCGAAAACGTATTTCCTAAAAGGAAGTCGAAAGAATCTTTAGCAATTTCACGGTATTCCTCATTATCGGTTACAGCATAAGCGCAAAGCAACGCTTCCGGAAGCACGCTATTGGCATAGGTCAGGTAGCTTTCAAACCATTTCCAGTTTTCAGAACTTTCGTGTTTATACATCTGTACGAGCCTGTCTGCAAATATTTCAATATAAATTTTATAATCAAGATCTTTAATATGTCGGTTGAAATAATAAAGTCCTTTTATAATAAATGCCATCGCCCTTGTAGAATGCATCTTTTCAGTCTGCGGCATGGCTTTTCGGAATAAAGTTTCCGCCTTTTTGGTGAAATTTGAAGGCAGTATAGGAGCCAGTGAAATCAGATACCCCAAAGCCCATATAGCACGGCCGGAACTGTCTTCCAGATTTACGCTGTTATTTTGTGGTGTAAAATTATGGTCGATATCCACATAATTTTTGAACTTGCCATCTTCACTCAGGCAAAAAGAAATAAAATTCAGGTAAATACTGATGTATTTTAAATCTTCAATATCACGGGTCAGCTTATAATCCTGACAAAGGGCAATAAGTGCGCGTGCGTTATCATCCAGCGTATAGCCGGAATTAGGATCCGGGCGGTTGAGTTTGGAAAACTGCAATATTCCGAATTCAGTCGTCATCTTTTTGATATGGTCCAGATTCAGTTTAGGATTCCTGTAATGCAGTTCTATTTTTCCTCCGGATATTTTTTGGAATAAGATAGCGTGTGCAACGGCAGAATTTTCCCATGCGGTGTGCATAATCTTGTGAAGTCCGTTCAATATCATATTTTTTCGAAGACCAATATCATAAATCAATTGGTTAACGGCTTCGGCCAATTGTTTTGAGTTTCCAAAATCAAAAGTAAGTCCCGAGCCATTTTGAAGCATTTCTTTGACATGGGGAATTGGAGTGGAAACAATGGCACATCCGCAACTCATGGCATAAGAAAAAGTACCGCTTACAGCCTGATTTGGGTCTTTCGAGGTGAAAAGGTAGATATCCGTCAATTGAAGATAGTCCAGCAATTCCTCCAGAGGAAGGTATTTGTTTACAAACTGAACGTTGTTTTCAAGTTTCAGTTCTTTGATTTTTTCTTTAAGCGAATCGCGATAGGATTCACCTTCATTAACAACAACACCCGGATGGGTTTTTCCTATAATAAGGAAAAGAACATCAGGACTCTTGTCAACAATGTTGGGCAAGGCTTCTAAAGTAGTCTCAATACTTTTTCCGGAGCTTAATAAACCAAACGTTGAAAGTATTTTTTTACCCTTAACCCCATATTTAGCCTTTAATGCATTTTTATCATTGTGGGGTACTAAATGGGTACCATGTGGAATCACAGAGATTTTTTCAGGAACTACCGTATAATCTTCTAAAAGGATTGCCTCAGAATTTTTGGTCATTACGATAATCGAATCTGCCCGGTCAAGAATCTGCTGTACTTTTTGTTTAAATGCTTCATCCGGTCTTGGTAAGACCGTGTGGAAAACGACAGCCAAAGGTTTTTTGATTTCAGTGAGAAACAAATTAAAACTTTCATGATCGCGGAAAAGCCCGAATTCATGTTGAATTACCACAACCTTAATAGTAGGATCGTTGTTGATTGTTGCTGCAATGGCCTTAAAAGAAGAAGGATCTGAAGTGTTTAAAGTATATTTTACTTCCTCATCAGAATAGTGATGTTTTTCATGATCGTTTTCCAGGGCGCAAACAGTCAAAGAAAATGAACTTACATACTGATTGTTCAGTGCTTTCATCAGATCCTGTGAATAGGTAGCGATACCACATTCTCTTGGCGGATATGAAGTAATAAACAGAATTTCAGGTAATAGCTCTTCGTCCGTAAGTGTATTAGCACGTGAAGGGAAGGCAGGAGCCTCTGGATTTAAATCAGTTAATGTTGAGCTGTGTGGTAGGTTTTTCATGTGTTATTCAGTTTTTGGCAGTTTGACGATTCTGAAATCAGTTAAAAATTATGATGTAATACGATTAGCCCATTCGTTGGCTCTATCTTTTGCTTTATTGGCTAAATTTTCACCTTCTTCCAAAGCATCATTGAATTCTCTTTTTGCTTTTCGTTGCAGGTCATTCAGTTTGCTTTTGAAATTATCCCGCGCTTCTTTGGCTTTTTCTGAAAATTTATCTTTTTTGGATTTCTTTTTTGCGACTATAAGTCCTACAATGGCTAAAGCAGCAACTCCGGCTGCAATCCCGATAACTAATTTTTTTGAGCTCATAATTAATCTTTTTGAGTTACTATTTTTTTTTCTTTCTTCTAAAATTAATTATAATGAATGGAAAAGTGTATTTCTGTTATGGAATGTTTAACATAATTAACAAATCGTTGATTTATATGTATTTATTTGTAGGATTTTTCATTTTTAATGAATATTATATAGTTTTTAGATTAAGTT
>NZ_LMPW01000012.1:456149-456229 GCF_001423985.1 Flavobacterium sp. Leaf359
ATAAGATTTGGCAGGTGAAATACATATTGTAAAAAGGGATAAAGATTTATTTTATTTGTTTTGCTTGTTTTTTTAAGGGG
>NZ_LMPW01000012.1:456275-571289 GCF_001423985.1 Flavobacterium sp. Leaf359
TTATGAGTGCATATTTTTGTTTTTATTATTTTATACCCTAAAAAAAATAGGGGTATAAATTATTTTTTTATTCAAAAATTATATCTTTGCATCAAATTAGTCAAATCTAAAACAATTCATATGTCGACATTTCGTTTTCAAGCATTAGCGCAGACAGCCGGAAGAAAGCCTGTCAAATTTGAGGAATTGGAGAAAAAATCTGCAATTTTTGGTAGCAATGTATTTAATGACAAGGCAATGCGCCAGTTCCTGACGCAGGACGCTTATCAGGGTGTAAAAGATGCAATACAGCATGGAAAGAAAATCGATAGAAAATTAGCAGACTATATTGCTCTTGGAATGAAAGAATGGGCATTGTCAAAAGGAGTAACACATTATACGCACTGGTTTCAGCCATTGACAGGAACAACGGCAGAGAAGCATGATGCTTTTTTTGAAACTTCATTTGATGGCAGCGACCCGGTAGAAAAATTTGGAGGAGGACAATTGGTTCAGCAGGAACCGGATGCTTCGAGTTTTCCTAACGGAGGAATCAGAAACACATTTGAAGCAAGAGGATATACAGCCTGGGATCCTACATCGCCTGCTTTTATTTTTGGTACAACATTATGTATTCCTACTGTTTTTATTTCCTATACAGGTGAAGCGTTGGATTATAAAACACCTTTATTAAGAGCATTACACTCTATTGACGAAGCTGCAGCATCGGTTTGCCGTTATTTTGATAAGAATGTAAAAAAAGTTACCGCTACTTTAGGCTGGGAACAGGAATACTTCCTGATTGATTCGGCATTGGCAAACTCAAGACCGGACATATTAATGACAGGAAGAACATTATTAGGACATACTTCTGCAAAAGGACAACAGCTTGATGACCACTATTTCGGTTCCATCCCAACAAGAGTACTTTCTTATATGAGAGAGTTGGAATACGAATGTATGCTTTTGGGAATTCCGGTAAAAACCCGTCACAACGAAGTAGCGCCAAATCAATTTGAATTGGCTCCTATTTTTGAAGAAACAAACCTGGCGGTTGACCATAACTCTTTATTAATGGATGTGATGCAAAAAGTAGCAGAACGCCATGATTTCAAAGTGCTGTTCCATGAAAAGCCATTCAAGGGAGTTAACGGTTCCGGAAAACACAATAACTGGTCGTTGGCAACAGACACCGGAGTGAATTTGCTTGGTCCTGGAAAAACGCCAATGAGCAACCTTCAGTTCCTGACTTTCTTTATCAATACAATTAAGGCGGTACAGACTTATGAGGAACTAATGCGTGCTTCTATCGCTACAGCCAGCAATGACCACCGTTTAGGAGCTAACGAAGCACCTCCGGCAATTATTTCTGTCTTTATTGGACAGCAGCTAACCAAAGTTTTGGAAGAATTGGAAGGCGTGTCAAACGGAAAATTATCTCCTGAAGAAAAAACAGACCTTAAATTAAATGTAGTAGGAAAAATTCCGGATGTATTGCTTGACAACACAGACAGAAACAGAACTTCTCCGTTTGCATTTACCGGAAATAAATTCGAGTTCAGAGCTGTAGGTTCAACTGCAAACTGTGCCAATGCTATGACTACACTAAACTCTATCGTAGCAAAACAGCTTATCGATTTCAAGAAAGAAGTTGATGCCTTGATTGAAGGGAAGGACATGAAGAAAGACGATGCTATCTTCAATGTTTTGAGAGAATACATCAAAGAAACAAAAAACATCCTTTTTGAAGGCGACGGTTATAGCGATGCATGGCAACAAGAAGCGGCAAAAAGAGGATTAAGCAACCATAAGACAACTCCTGAGGCTTTAAAAGCAAAAGTTTCTAAAAAAGCTATCGAATTGTTTGGTGAGTTAGGAGTAATGAACCATGTAGAAGTTGAGGCTCGTTATGAAATTGAAATGGAAGAATATACTAAGAAAATCCAGATTGAAGGAAGAGTTCTTGGAGATATTGCCAGAAATCACGTGGTGCCAACGGCTATCCGTTACCAAAACCTTTTGATTGAAAATGTAAGAGGTTTGAAAGACATCTTTGGTAAAGAATATGAAACAATAGCGAAAGAGCAGATTACATTAATCAAAGAAATTTCGGGACACATCGAAGCCATCAATACTAAGGTAGAAGAAATGACCCAGGAACGTAAAAAAGCTAATAACCTTTCTGATACAGAAAAAATGGCTTTTGCCTACTGCAACAAGGTGAAACCTTATTTTGAAATTATCAGAAAGCACTGTGACAAGCTGGAGCTTTTGGTAGATGATGAAATCTGGACATTAACCAAATACAGAGAATTATTATTTACAAAATAATATACTACAAACAACAACAACACAACAATTAAAAAAGCCTGCTTCAAGCAGGCTTTTTTTATCTGTATTATAGAGGTGTAATGGTATAGTTGCCCGAACCGTTGAAGTTTAGAACTAAATCAATTCTGTAGTTTCTTGGAGTTGAAGTGGCTCCTGGAAAAGAAATTGGGGGACCATTCTTATCAATTGTTCCGTCTGCAAGGTTGTCACCAAATTGGTCATTTGAACTGTTAGGGGAGGCAAAAGTGAAATTAAAATTATCACCGCTTACAATGCCTGTAACTGTTGCTGACAAAGTGTTTGTTGCGGCATTATAAGTCATACTGCGTGTTATGGAATTAAAATCGCTTTTTCTTACGTATACCTCCGGAGCAATTGATGTAAGTTGTAGAGGCATTGGAGAATAAGTACCAACTTGGATAAAATAAAATCCATTTGAAGGAATTGTGTACGCACTTGCATTTAAAACTAAATCTCGGAATCCATTAACTCCATAAACAGCTCCGTTAGCGCTATTAGTAGATATGAATTTTATTTGAGTTCCTGAGGTTAAATATTTATATCCAATAAAAGAAGCATCAGTGTTATGCATTAAAAGTGCAGAAGTTGGGTTAAAGCTATTAAATGTTCCATACAGGTATAATAAGTCTGGAATATTAGAATTATTTTCAGAAGTAGGCAAAGAAAGTTGTCCGTTATCATTAACAGTAAGCTGGTATGGAGTACCGTTTGGCGAAATCAGTTTGATTCCTTCTCCGGCTTGTAAAGCCAGGCCTTTTGCTGCCAAAGCATAAGGAACCGAAAGCAATTGTGTTGTTCCTGTCAAAACATAATTTGTTCCTCCGGCAACATCTAGCTCTACCTTTAAAAACTTTGGGTTGGTTGCCCAATTAATCGCAGAAAATGTTCCTGTTGTGGCAGAACCTTGACCAATAATTGTAGCGAATAGTCCTTGGGCATTTGTGGTTTTGGTATGTGTTTCGGCATATAAAACAGTACCGGTAGCAGTATTGTCTAATACAGAAAGTCTGATTCCTACGTTTGAATTAACAACAGGTGCGCCAGATGAACTAAGTGCAATAGCCTGATAAGAAATTCCTTGTGGAACTTGAGCCGAGACTAAAAAAGAAAATAATAAAGCAGTAAAAAGTAATAATTTTTTCATTGTTAACGTTTGATGATTTTAAATGTTTTGAATTTTTGGTTTGCGAATTGAATTAAATAAGTGCCACTTGAAAGGGGACTAAGATCCAGCGAATGATCAGAATCAATGTTTTTTGACAGAACTACTTGTCCCGCATTGTTATATACCGACACGCTTTCGTTCGAAATAGCTTCTTTTGTGTCAAAAAATATTTTAGCCACTGTAGGATTTGGGTACACGGTAATTTTTTCGGTCAGGTCAAAATGATCTACTTCAAGATTATTATTGTTCAGCATTGTAAGAATACCAATAATTCCGGAACTGGTTTGGTTTTGATTTTGTGGAACAACAAAAATTTCCCCTATCGAAACAGAAGCCGCGGTTCCAATTACGCTACCGGAATTCAAGGTCTGAATTGCAGATTGCGAATAGCAATAGGAAACAGGGAATAAAAAAAGAAATAATAGTTTTTGTTTCATAATAAAATAAAATTTCGGCAAATATATATACAATAGGATGGATATTTGAGCAGGTATAGAAAGAAAATTTTTACACAATAATTTTTGAAAATTATTTTTTGCAAACTATCTCTTACGAAAAGGTTAAGTAAAAAAGATTTAAATGTGAATTTTATAATTAATTTTGATGGTATAAATTAAAAATCATGTATTTCATCCGATTTTTTAAACAATTCATAGAAAAATAAGAATTAGCATGTAATTTTTACGGTTTCCCGTATTGCTTTTTAGAAAAAAGAAATAACTTTGAAAAGCAAGATACCACAATTGTAATCCAAAAATACTTCATTCACAAGCTGTTAGCAGCTTCCCTCTAAGACTTTTTTCGTCCCCCAAATATTAAATTGTAATTATAACCAATTAAATATTTTTATTATGAAAAAAGTGATTTTGAGCATCTCAGTGATGCTGGTAAGTGCAGTTTCTTTTGCACAATTTAATGACAGCAATGTTTTGCAGTTGGGCGGATCCAACAACTCGGCTGTTAATCAAAAAGGATCGTATCAGGATTCGGATGTAAGACAACAAGGAAACAATAACGTTTCGAATGTTACACAAGGAATTAATCCAAACCTTTCTTCTGCTTCCAATCATAACAAAGCAGACGTAAAACAAGTTGGAAACTCAAACAACGCTTTTGTATCACAAAACAATCTTTACAATGAAGCTTATCAGGTTCAGACAGGAAACAGCAACCAGGCTACTATCTGGCAGGATCAGCTAAACCCTGTTGCCGGAAACGGTCATGATTGGGCAAAACAGGTTCAGACAGGAAACAACAACAAAGCTACTATTGACCAGGGCACCAGCGGAAACGAAATGCCATCCGGAGCTCCGTTTAGTGCAGAAGCATTAGGATTTGTGAGTGCTGTTGCTGTGCCATTTATGCCACACGGATATAATGATGCTTTACAAACTCAAAATGGAGATTTCAACATTGCCTACACTAGCCAGGGTGGTGAAATGAACGACTCTAAAATTACTCAAACAAGTACTGCCGTAGCTGCTTCCGGTGCTAATAAGGCTAGCCACTACCAATATGGCAAGGAAAATGACGCTCTGACTACTCAAAACGGATTTGGTCATTTAGACAATACACTTCAAATAGGAAACTTTAACTATTCTAACGTAATGCAAAGCGGTAACAACCAAACCAGCATGAACGTTCAAAAAGGAAATTCTAACATCAACAATGTTACTCAATCCAACTAGTTGAGGAATTAAAATGGGGCAGCCGGTTCAGGTAGCCCCATTTTTATAAAACAAAAGATTATGAAACCCTTATTTTTTAAGCTATTGCTCCTGGTACTTTTTTCTCAGGTTGCTTTGGCACAGGAAGAAGAAAACCCGGGCTTCGATCAATACAGTTCTTCTGTCTTTGATTCGAAGGAAGAAACCCTGTTTGTGGTTTCAAGCATGAATCCAAAACAGTATGCCAATTCCTTGTTTCAGAAAGGAGATATTCTGGTTCAGCAAATAGGAGATTACAATTTGTTCAATGCAAACTTAAAAGCGAATGAAGTCAATGTTTCTGTACTTCAAAACGGTGATGATAATGCTATTTCACTTTCCAAACAGGCCAACACAATAACACAGAATATCATACAATCCGGGAAAAATAACGGTATTCAGGATTTTACCTATTACACGAAATATGATGTGAATACACAGATGATCCAGCAAGGTAATAATCAGAACATACAAAATTATGGAACCAATTCCCTTTCAAAAGACATGAAAGTCACACAGTCCGGAAATGGTTCTTCGGTAATTATAATAAACCAATAAGCCATGCCAAAATATCTTTCCTATAGTTTTTTCATGCTGATGCTTTTTGCTCCTGCCGCCTATTCGCAACTGACGAACAGCCAGGTCAAGGCAAAAATACACCTGGAAGAAATTGAAGGAAATATAAAGATTACCGGTACTGCGGAAAATTTAACCGATATCGTTCAAAGCCTATCGTATAAATTATCAGTAATAAGAAAGAATAAGATAAACAGCAATCAATCCAATAATGCTCAGGAAGGGCTTTTTACTTTAGATCCGAACGAGACAAAAAAGCTGTCATCAACCCAAATCAATGTCAATGAGAATGATGAAGTTATTGTCATGCTCCTTTTTTATGATAGTGATAAAAAACTGGTGGGAAAAGACAGGATTGTCATTGGTGAAGAAAAAAAGGATGAAGGAATAGTTCCTGTAGACGGTTTTGAATTGTCCGGAATAGTAACCGATGATACCAAAACCAAAGCAGGTAAAGATTTTTATGACTTATATTTTTTTAAGTATAGCGATCTGAAAATCAATTCCAAAAAGATTGTTACCATAACTGAAGAATTGAGTTTTGCCAGAAATACAAAAATTACGATCAGCATAGATACTAATCCCATTTATGAGTTTTTAGTAAATCCCGATGAAGAATTTTTAAGTCTCGTAGCCGAAGATGCTGTAAATGTTACTTCTGCTTATCTGAAAAATCTGGAAAAACAAAGCCGATATTTCACTCAGTATTAATCTTATTCTATTAATTATGAAACCTCTAGCAACTGCAATTATCATTTTGCTGGCCTATGCAGCGAATGCTCAGGATCTGGTCTACAAGCCCAGAAACCCAAATTTTGGAGGAGATACTTTTAACTACCAGTGGCTTCTGAGTTCAGCCGAAGCCCAAAACAAACTAAAAGATAATACGGTCACGACCAAAACAAAAACCGAACTGGAGAGTTTTACTGAAAACCTGAACTCACAATTGCTGAATTTGGTTTCCAGATCCCTGTTCACACAACAATTTGGAAATAACGGAATTTCAGAAGGGAGCTACACTTTTGGCAGCCTGTCTGTTGAAATTTTTCCGTCAGAAAACGGACTGACCGTAACTATCCTGGATACCAATACAGGAGAACAAACACAAGTTATCATCCCAAAATCATAATATGCAGATCAGATATTACTTTGCGATAGTCCTGATGCTGTTGCTCTCCGGATGTGGCGCTTATTACAATCAGCCATTGAAGATTGAAAAAGCATCGTTGGGAGAAATCACCCCGGCAACAACACTTTTAAGGGAATTGCCAAAACCTAAAGAACCCGTGGTAGTTGGGATTTATAAATTTAGGGACCAAACAGGACAATATAAAGCTTCGGATAACGGAAGTACCTTCAGTACTGCCGTAACTCAGGGAGCGACCTCTATATTAATCAAGGCTTTGGAAGATTCCAAATGGTTTGTTCCAATTGAGCGCGAAAATATTGGAAATCTTTTGCAGGAAAGAAACCTGATTCGCTCTACGAGGCAGGAATATTCTAAAAATCCAAATTCAACAGAACAGCTAACGCCGCTTTTGTATGCAGGAGTTTTGTTAGAAGGAGGTATTGTTTCCTATGATACGAACATCATAACGGGAGGTTTCGGGGCAAGATATTTTGGAGTAGGAGGTTCTACAAAATACAGGCAGGACCGTGTGACCATTTACCTTAGGATGATTTCTACGGCAAGCGGAAAAATCCTGAAATCAGTATATGTTTCCAAAACTATTCTGTCGCAGGCCATTGACCAGAGCTTTTTCAGATATGTCAAATTCAAAAGATTGCTTGAAGTCGAAACGGGATATTCTACAAACGAACCCGTACAGATGGCTGTGACAGAAGCTATCGAAAAAGCAGTACAGTCTTTGGTACTGGAAGGAATTCAGGATAAAATTTGGGAAGCAGATGCCAGCAAAGAAGAAGTAGATTCGCTTATTTCAAAATATGAAATGGAAAAAGAAGTGGCAGATGCTACCGGAATCTACGGAAGATACAAAACAGAAAGAAGGTCACGGTTTGCGATTGAATTAGCGGGAGGAGCCACGCTTATTGATGGCGATTATGACAAGTCATTATTTCGTCCGATGGGTCGTGGGGCATTGAAATATTTTTTCACTCCGGGTTTTAACCTTAGCGGTTCCACTAATGTTATTAACCTGGCAAACAAAGACCGTCTGGATGTAGGCTATCTGACTTTTGACCTGAATGCCGAATTGATTTTACTGCCTAAAGAACAACTGAGTCCGTATGTTTTTGGAGGTGTCGGATTTGGAGCCAACCGTCTTTTCGAAAATACGCATGCAAAAGTGCAATACGGTGCCGGACTGGAATATCTGGCTTCCAAAACAATCGGAATAAAAGTGTATGCCGAACACAATCTCAACTTTAGCGACACTATAGATTATTTGGAAAGAGGAGTGCGCGATGATTATTATTTCCGGTTTGGGTTAGGGCTGACATATTATTTCCCAAGGAAAAATCAGAAAATCTATGAGAAATACATCATTGAAGAAGCCCAAAATCCGCTGAAGCAATAATTTTTAATCTTTAAAGTCATGAAAAATATTCTTATAAAATCAGGATTTGTTCTTTTGCTTCTGCTGCTATCGTGCAGTGAGGAAAAAGTCGATGGAGAAGATTTCGGAACCGTTACAGGAAGGGTAGTCGTAGCCAATACGTTTGAACCTTTGGCGAATGCAAAAGTTTTCTCCAATCCAACATCAAGTATTGTTTTTACTGATGAAGACGGAAGGTTTACAGTTCCTAAAGTTGTAGTAGGCCAATATTCTTTTCAGGCTCAAAAAGACGGCTATCTGACCAAGTTTGAAGCAGCAAATGTTGTGAACAACAGTACAACGGAAATCGTTTTTGAATTGTCTGTCTCCACAAGTGGCAACCGCCCGCCCAATGCTCCAACATTAACACTTCCGGCTGACAATGCGGTCAACCAGAACCGCCAGGTTGTTTTGACCTGGACGGCTACAGACCCTGAACAGGATTCGCTCACCTATGAAGTCATACTCAGAAACGATGCTACAGATGATGTGGTAGTTTATTCGGATATCAGTACCCCAACTTTTACTTTGCAAAATCTTGCTTTCGGAACCAAATATTTTTGGCAGGTTTCGGCTTCTGATGGAGTAAATGCTCCTGTTATGAGTACGGTACGAACATTCACGACAACTTCTTTTCCGGATACCCGTTTCCTCTTTGTCAAAAAGCTTAGCGAGAATAATGTTATATATGCAGGTGACAATTCCGGCAATCAGATACAACTGACGAGTTCAGAAACCAATAGCTGGAGACCCAGAAAAAACAACCAATCGAATAAAATAGCTTTTATCCGTTCCAACGGAGCCCAAAACCATATTTATATCATGAATCCGGATGGTTCGGGAGTATTCAAAGTGACAAATTCAGTGCCCGTTGCAGGATTTAATCCTGAGTTTATCAATTTTTCGTGGAACACCAGCGGTAGTCAGATTATCTATCCGAGTTTTGACAAACTGTATAGGATAAACAGTAATGGGAGCGGGCTGACTGAAATCTTCCATACGCCAAATGGTAAATTTATTTCAGAATGTGATTGGAGTTATGATGGCTCAAAAATTGCCTTAAAGGTTAATGATGCCAGCGGTTATAATGCCGAAATATATGTGATTACGTCCGAAGGTAGCATTACAGACCTGGTTATTTCGGGAGTGAATGGAGCTGTGGGAAGTCTTAATTTTTCAATCACGGGACAAAAATTACTTTTTACCCGGGATATTTCCGGTTTTGAAAATCCGGACTACAGGCAATTGGATACGCGAATTTTCCAGCATACTTTCAGTACCAATACAACCGCAGAAATCAATACCGAAAAACCGGCCGGAACGGTAGACATTGATGCCAGATATTCGCCTAATGAAGCGGAAGTAATTTTTGTAAACACCTCAAATGATTTTATTAGTGCGAGGAATATACAGAAATACCTGATTGGCATAGTAGCCTCAAGAACCACGCTATTTACGAATGCCTCAATGCCGGATTGGGAGTAAAATAAGTAGGTAAAGTGTTTTGGCTAAGAATATTGCATTTAATCGATTATCCTCCAAAATTCTGAAAAACTATACTGTTTTAACTTAAATTAGTGATGAAAATAAGAGTTCGTTCGATAGAACTTTACCCCATAAGTTTTGTACTTATACTTATTTATTTACCCCCATCGTAAATAAATATTTTAATTTGCTTTAGGATTTGAGTTTGAAATACAAGCCCTTTACCGGGTGAACCTAAATTCTAATTTTTCCCAGCAAATTAATTCTAAAACTGGTGAGATAGCGAAAGCTGTCTCACTTTTTATTTAATCGTAATAAAATTCTGAATCTTCCGTTAGTATAAAAAATAAATGACTATCGGTTAGTTTATACCAAATCAAAGAATAGTGGATTTAGCCACAGATCAAAATGATTAGACAGATTTAAAAAATTCATATAAAAGAAAACCCGAAAGGGTTACTTTCATAATTTTTTCTTTGATAAGGCTTAATTACTTTGCGGCTCTGCGCCTTTGCGAGCAATTATTTCATATAAAGGCGCAGAGCCGTAAACATGACAAGTTATAAAACCTAGATGTAAGAATCTTTTGGTGTAAAGTTTCCGATAATCAATAAAAAATATAACGTGAAGCAAAAATTTACCACAACTTTCCTCTTATTGTTTTCTGTACTCCTATATGCTCAGGAACAACAATTCCAGGTGTTTTTTGATTTTGATATTTCAGAAACGAATACCGCCTCAACGACCAAATTGCAACAATGGATAAGTGATAATCCTACAGCAGAAGTTGAAAAAATCTATGGCTATTGCGACTCGGTTGGCAGTCTGGAGTATAATGATGTGCTTTCTGTAAAACGGGCTAATTATGTTTTGGAAAAACTTAAAAGCAGCAATATAAAAATAAGCGGGAAAGCTGAAATAAAAGGTTTTGGAAAACGGTTGACCCAGCCTGGTTTGGCATCAGCCAACCGTAAAGCAGTAGTTTATTATACTATTCCGGCTAAAAAAGAAGAGCCCGTTGCAAAAGAGAATCTTTCAGAAGAAACAAAAAACTTAAAAACCGGTGATAAGTTCACGCTAAAAAATCTTAATTTTTACAACCGTTCCGGAGTTATAGTGCCATCATCTGAACCTATATTAAAGGAATTGCTAAGTGTAATGGTTGAAAGACCCGATTTGAAAATAGAAATACAAGGGCATATATGCTGTCAGTTGGGAACAGATTTAGAAAACATCGCCACCATAAGGGCAAGGGCAATTTATAATTTCCTCATTGAAAACGGCATTAGTAAAGACAGGCTGCAATATAAAGGATTTGGCAGTTCAAGGCCCATTCACCAGATACCGGAAAGGAATGAGCAGGAGCGCAATGAAAACAGGAGAGTAGAGATTGTAATACTTGACAGTAAGTAGCAATATTGGATGTTCCGGCAGATTTTCCTATGTAATAAATAATTTGTTACTTCGTTTTTATTTATAAACCCCAGTCCATGAAAAATACGGCTCTATATATCTTTTTTTTATTTTTTTCGTTAGTAGCACAGGCACAGGAAGAATTTTCAGTCTATTTTGACAGTAATAAATACGAACTCAAAAAACAGGAAAACGAAAGGCTGCAAAATTTTATCAATACCAATAAAGAGGTCAAAATTGTAGCAATCAATGGTTATACTGATGAAGACGGAACCACAGCTTTTAACGACACGCTTGCACAAAAAAGAGTCGATTTTATTTATGGCATAATAAACGGAAAGCTAAAAATCAGGGATGATTTCAAGACCAGAAGCTTTGGAGAAAGACACAGGCAATCAAAAATAAAATCCGAAAACAGAAAGGTTACCATTTATTTCCTTTTGGCCAAAGACCTGCCACGAGAAAATGAAATTCTTGGAATTAAGGAAGAACCGGTGGTGAAAAAACAGAGGGAAATGCCTAAATATCCGCAAAAGATGACCCTACAGAATCCTAATGGCACGACCAGTGAATTGGTTTTTGATGTTGCCTTTATGGAAAAACTGACGGTTGCAAAACCCGGCGAAAAAATAAAACTGGAGAATCTTAATTTTCAGTTGAACACATTTGCTATTACTAATGACTCAAGACCCAAAATGTATGAATTGCTGGAAGTCATGAAAAGAAATCCACAGATGAAAATACAGATTCAGGGGCATATTTGCTGTATGCAAAACGACAAACAGGACCTTTCGACCAAAAGGGCCAAAGCCATTGCCAGATTCTTGGAAATGAACGGAATTGATAAAGATAGGGTGACCTACAAAGGATTTGGAGTAACCGAACCGCTTTTTGCCATTCCGGAAAAAAGTGAGGAAGAAAGGGCTGCAAACCGACGTGTTGAAATTGAAATCATAGAGAATTAGCCCATGTTTTACAAAAGCAGGTAGCTTGAAAATCTATGACTGTCTGCCAATTGAAACTCAAAAAAACTGATTATCTTTGCGGCACAACAACACAACCTATTTTTATGAGTTCTGATACCAGCAAACGCTATAATTTGCGAGGAGTTTCTGCTTCAAAAGAAGATGTCCATAACGCAATTAAAAACATAGACAAAGGATTATTTCCAAAAGCTTTCTGCAAAATTGTTCCGGATTACTTAACCAATGACGAAGATTACTGCCTCATTATGCATGCAGACGGAGCAGGAACAAAATCATCTTTAGCTTATTTGTACTGGAAGGAAACGGGCGATTTGTCTGTTTGGAAAGGCATTTCTCAAGATGCCCTCATTATGAATATTGATGATTTGTTGTGCGTTGGCGCTACAGACAATATATTGCTGTCTTCCACTATTGGGAGGAACAAAAACCTGATTCCGGCCGAAGTAATTTCTGCTATCATTAACGGAACTGAAGAACTTATTGAAGAATTGAAATCTTTTGGCGTTACCATTCATTCAACAGGTGGCGAAACGGCAGATGTAGGTGATTTGGTACGTACCATAATTGTCGATTCTACCGTAACGGCAAGAATTAGAAGAGACAAAGTAGTCGATAATGCCAATATCAAACCTGGCGATGTGATTGTTGGTTTGGCTTCTTTTGGTCAGGCAACTTATGAAAAGTCGTATAATGGAGGAATGGGCAGTAACGGATTGACATCAGCGCGTCATGATGTATTCCATAACTATCTTGCTCAGAAATATCCTGAAAGTTTTGACGCTTCTGTACCGGCAGATTTGGTATATTCCGGTAATGTGAAACTAACAGACGAAGTTAAAGGCGCTCCAATTGATGCCGGAAAACTGGTACTTTCTCCAACAAGAACCTATGCGCCTGTTATCAAAAAAATCCTGGATACCTATTCTCCGGAACAAATCCACGGAATGGTTCATTGCAGTGGAGGTGCTCAAACCAAAGTCTTACATTTTGTTGATAACGTACATGTGATAAAAGACAATTTATTCCCGATTCCGCCACTTTTCAGGCTTATTCAGGAACAATCAAAGACAGACTGGAAAGAAATGTATCAGGTATTCAATTGCGGACACAGGATGGAAATCTACGTACCACAGGAAATAGCCAATGAAATCATAGCAATTTCCGAGTCGTTTAACATTGAAGCGCAGATTGTAGGTAGGGTTGAAGCCTCAGAAAACAAGAAGCTGACAATAAAAAGTGAATTCGGGACTTTTGAATATTAATCAAAGTCCTAGTATAAAAAACTCCCGCTGTTCGGGAGTTTTTCTTATTTTCCTCGTTTTGCGACTCTGCGTCTTTGCGTGAAATAGTTGCTCGCAAAGACGCAGAGCCGCAAAGGTTCCAATAGAAATCTAAACTTTACTATCCTGTATAAACTTCCCGCAAGCCATCTAATTTTAATTCCATTTCATATTGGCTTATAAATTTTTCGAATCCCATAGATTCCAAAAAAGCTGCAGTTTCTTTAGAATTACCATCGATATTGATTAATGCTATTTCGTTACCAAAATTAGAAGCGATATAGCTGAAAAGCTGCCCTGCCAATCCTTTTCTACGGAATTCTTTTTTAACAGCAAACTGCTGTACTCTTTTCGCAGCAGGATTATAAATCAGATAACCAAGCAATTGTTCTTCTTCAAAAATTCCAACCGCATGATTGGTTTCTTTTAAATTTTCTACGGCAGTGATTGAATTTTGCCATGAAGGTTCCCAATCCCAAAACAGTCTCATATTTTGCCAATCAAACGATTTTAACTCTCTAATGTCATAGTCTTTGTCTTGACCTTCTATTTGTAGTAATGTTTTATAACAGTCGAGATTTCGGACTATCTTAAAACCTGTTTTTTCATAGGTTTTTAGCGCGGGAATATTTTCCGTAAGTACCTCAAGTCTGACAATGTCTGTATTTTCAGCCTTTAGAAAAGGGAGAATATATTCGTAAAGTTGGGCAGTGAGTCCATTTCCTCTTTTTTCAGGTATGATTCCCGTTCCGGCATTATAAACCACAGTTTTCCCATTAATCTTATCATAACCATGAAGTATAAACCCGACTAATTTGCCGGCTTCAAAAGCTCCGACAGACAATTCCATGCGAACGCTGTCATTGGTGATTTTCCCTTCTAATTGTGGTAAGGTCAGCCGAAAAGGAACAATATAATCTGAAAATGAACTATTGAAAACTTCCAGAATTTCTTCTGTACTGCTTTTTTCAAGCGTCTGGAATTGCATCATTATATTATTTCTTTTTTTCAGAATTCTGTTTTACCCTAAATGCGGTGATTCTTGCAATCAAGTCGAGTGGTATGGATTGGTCAAAAGGAAACTGTACAGAACCTTTTCCTTTTTTGTAAGCAGTGAGTTCCCTGTCAAATTCTTCCATGCCTTCCGGTGCCGGATAGAAACCAATATGGTTTTTAAAAGCAGCAAAATGCACAAGATTACCATTTAGTACAAAAGTAGGAATGGCATATTTAATCGCTTCGGTGGCTTCAGGGGCAGCCTTTTGTATGGTGGAGCGAACTTCTTGCAGAATCTTTTGTACGTCATGTGGGAAAGTCGCAATATACTCGTCTATATTATCTGGTTTCGCTGTCATACTCAATTCCTATTTCTCTTAAAACTACAGAATAAGAAATTTTGTGTAGTATTAAAAGGTGTTTTGTGGTCTTCATAAATACAGTGTAATTTTTCAAATCTGTTTTTTAATACAGCATGCAGGGTTTCTTCACTATATTGTTTTATATCAAGACCACTGCATTTTTTTGGTCCGTTTTCAGAAAAAGTACCAATTGTTAGGTATCCGGAAACGGCACTTTGGGCGATTTCGATATACTTTTCTACCTGTTCTTTTGTAGTGAGGAAATGAAATGCAGCCCTGTCATGCCACACATCAAAGGTAGTATCGGGTTTAAAATCCAATATGTCGCTTACAATCCAGTTTACTTTTTCTGACCTATTCCCCAAACGTAATTTTGCTTTTTCCAGTGCTTTTGCAGAAATATCCAATACGCTGATATTTTCAAAACCTTCATCGAGTAAAAAGTCAACCAATTTGCTATCGCCACCGCCAATATCAATGATTTTAGCGGATTTATTTAAACTAAAAGAATGGATAAAATTCAATGAAGTTTTTGGAATTTCTTGTGTCCAGCTTACTTCTTCCGGGCCTTTATTCTGATAGACGGCCTCCCAATGTTCTTTGTTTTTTGTATCCATACTAAGTTTGTTAAGCTTTTTTACAGCAATTGTCTAAGCTTTCATAAGCAACTGCATCAGCTTTGATATCGTCTGCATCATAGCCTAATTTAGAGATGGCCGTTTTAATAGTCTGTAAATCCGTTTTTGTAGCATTATAATACACCGTAAGTGTACTGTTTTTTTCATCCAGTTCATACATTCGTACGCCTTTTATCTTTAGCATATTGGATTGAAATTTTGACCCGCAGGTTTCACATTCCTTACAATGGTCGCAATGAATACTGGTTTTGATAACTGCTTTTTGGTTTTTCTTGCCTTCCTGTCCAAATGAAGTAACAGCAAATAGCATAAAAAATAATAAGATTGATTGTTTTAAGAAAGTGTTTTTCATCAGTTATAATTTTGCTTTCTCACAAATATAAGGCAAATTATTGGCTGTAAAATCCTAAAATTATCAGATAGGAATGTGTATCGTAAATACTACTTTCAGCCATCTAACCTTACAACTTTATAACTTTATGACTTTCCAACTTTATAACTTCATCACTCCGTCGCCTCTAAATATTTTTTATCCCAATTTTCATAAAGCTGTACTAAGGCATCATAATTCCTGTCTTTTGGAAGATTTTTATCCCATTTCTGTATCATCTTTTGTAGTCTTTCTTTATCCCGTTTTATAAAAGCAACAGTTCCCTTTGCATAGAAATACCATGCTTTTCCCTCGTCACCTCCAAACAACCGGTATAAAAAATTATAGGTTTTTTTAAAATAAAGTTTCAGTAAAAATACATCAAAAATTAAAAACAGGTAAAACGGTTGTAAATAAAGGATTTACAGCCTTTTTATGATTTTTTGGTAATGAGGTAAAAAGCAGTAAAAAGCGAGGTTTGGCAAAAGTAAGGTTACTAAAACGTTACTTTTAAATATCGAAAATACTTATTTTAAAATACTGTATTTCAGCTTTTTGCTCAGTTTTTCATATTGTTCCGTAGCTCACATAAGTTTAATTTTATCATTAAGAATTGTGAGTATGGAAACGACAAAAAAATCAACGTTTAAGGTATTGTTTTACCTTAAAAAGAATGCCCCAAAGAAAAACGGATTGGTTCCGATTATGTGTAGAATTACCGTAAATGGTACGCAGTCTGCATTCAGTACCAAACTGGATATTTCTTCAATAAATTGGGATTTGAAGTACGGCAGGGTTACAGGAAAAAGCAGAGAAGCCCAAGAGGTAAACGACAAACTTGACAAAATCCGTTTGGGTATGGAAGACTGTTATTCCAAAATCCTAAAGAACGAGGGGACGGTAAACAGTGCGAAGCTTAAAAATGCCTTTCTCGGTATGGAAAGCGGAGAACTGACCTTTTTCAAGTTCTGTGAACAATTTCTTTTAGACTTCGAGAAAAAAGTAGGTAGCGGACTTAGGGTTATAGGTTCTTACCGGAGATACAGGACACTCACAAAGCATCTTCGCAATTTTGCACGTGTGAAATACGGTTATACCGATGTATCGTTTAGCAGTCTTACCCCTGATTTTGTGCAGGACTTTGATTACTACCTGCGTGATAACCATCATTTGGGGCATAACACGGTTTGGGTATATATGATTGGATTTACCACGCTTTGCCGATTGGCAATGAGCAGAAAGCATCTTGCTTTCAATCCGTTCAGTGAATACAAGAATACCAAAAAGGACAAAGATAGAGGCTATCTGTTACGGAACGAGTTGGAACAACTTGTAACATTCAACTGTGCTACAAAGAAAGATGAGTTGGTAAAAGACCTGTTCGTTTTCAGTTGCTTTACAGGACTGTCTTATTCGGATATGAAAGCATTGAAAAACAGCCATCTTCAGGAGTTCTTTGACGGTAACAGGTGGATTATCATACGCCGGAAAAAGACGGCAACATCGTCAAACGTGATGCTTTTGGATATTCCGAAAATGATTATCGAGAAATATGCGGGACTGGAAAAGGACGGAAGGGTTTTTCCCGTACCCTCAAACACTGTTTGCAATGACAGCTTGAAGAGAATATCCGGACTTATCGACTGCCTGAAAGAAAAGAAAGTAACTTTTCACTTGGCACGTCATACGTTTGCAACTTTGTTTTTAAGCGAAGGTGTTCCGCTCGAAAGTTTAAGCAAGATGTTAGGACATAAAAACATTGCCACCACACAGATTTATGCCAAGATACTCAACGAGAAAGTTGGAAAGGATATGCAAAAGGTATCGCATAAATTTAAGGGGATGGAACGGTCTTTTGTTTCGCAACGATGAAGCCTATAAAGAAGGTGAATGTTATTGCATTGGCTTCTTTCTCAATTTAACTCAACCTTATCTACATAAAGAAAACTTTACTAAAGATTTTGGTAGAATGAAATATTAGATTAAATTTGACAACAATGTCAAGAAATAAATTTCAAGATGCAAATGGAAAACTTAGGCGACCATATCAGACAACTTAGAGAACAGGCAGAAATGCCTTTACGGAAGCTTGCCGCATTGCTCGATATAGACCAAAGTACATTGAGTAAGTTAGAACGAGGAGAGCGACCTGTAAACAGGCAAATGCTTCCAATAATTGCCAAGACCTTCAATGTGGATGAGAAAGAACTTGTGGTAGCATTTATGAGTCGACAAGTCGCATATCAGCTTATCGATGAAAAATATGCCAAAGACATTCTAATTGCAGCAGAAGAAGAAATCAACTATCAAACAAAAAAGAAAAGAAAATGAGTTCAGAACAACGAAAACAAAAATTAGCTGAGCTCATTGCGGAATACACTAAGTTCAAAGAACAAGGCAAACTTGATTTGACCTCAGAAGAAACAATCAGAACTTGGCTCAACGAATTATTAGCAATTTTCGGTTGGGATGTTCGGGATACATCTCAAATTCTTCAAGAGAAAGTGTTATCAAAATCAGAGAAAGAAAAACTGAAAGAAATTGGTTCACAAAACACACGACCTGATTACACTTTCAAAGTTGCGAGACAGAAACTAACGTTTCTTGATGCCAAAGATATTACTGTAAAAATTCTTGAAGATGCAGAAGCTGCTTTCCAGATAAAATCTTACGGTTGGTCAATTTTAGCTCCCTGTGCTTTCATTTCAAATTTTGAAGAATTTGCAATCTTCGATTGTACATATACACCTGAAAGAGGACAAAACGCCAATTTGGGAAGGTTGTACTTTACTCTTGACGATTATATTGAAAAATTTGATGTTTTAGAAGCACATCTTCTTAAAGAAAATATTTATAAAGGTAAACTTGACGAGATTTATTCTGCTTCTTTTCAAGGGAATCGTTATGTCGAAAAAACAACTCCTGACTTTAAATTTGCTCAACAGCTTTCGGATTTCCGATTAGCTTTAGCGACCGATATTCTTAATAGAAACACTGATTATATTGGAATTAATTCAGCAAATCTTAGTTATATTGTTCAAATCATCATCAATAGAATTTTATTCATTCGGGTATGTGAAGCACGAAAAATTGAAGAAGAGGGATTGTTGCTCTCCTTCAAAGAAGGAGGGTTTTGGAATGAATTTAAAAATTCTTCCTATTTTGATTTCTTTGAACATTATGACGGACCTTTGTTTGACCGTATAAATGCAATTCACGAAATCGAAATTTCTAATGAAGTTTTTGACCAACTATTACAAAAACTTTATTATCCGTCTCCATACCGCTTTGATGTAATACCTACAAAGGTACTTAGTGATATTTACGAAATTTTTCTTTCTAAAAAACTGCTGATTGGAGACAATGAGGTAAAAGACGAAATCAAAAGTGAATATTTAAAGACGAAAGGTGCTGTTAGTACACCACAATATATTGTTCAGGAAATTATCCGAAGAACTATTCCTAAGCAAAAACTTTTGGAAGAAGGAATTGAAAGCATTTTCGATAAAAAGATTTTAGATATAGCTTGTGGAAGCGGTGTTTTTGCTATTGAGGTTTATGATTATATAGAAGAAATTTTCCGTGAATTATTTTTCACTTCCAATCATCCCGATTTTCAGCAGTACTTCGTATCCACAAATGATGATGTAATCGTTAATATATTGGGTAAAAAAGCAATTATGGACAATTGTATTTTCGGGGTTGATATTGACCCTGAAGCTGTTGAGGTTGCTAAAATGTCTTTATCTCTAAAAATTGTAGATACTTCCGAATACCTTGAATCATACAACGAAATTGGTGTTTTTGGAAATAAAATCTTAAACGGAATAGGCAATAATATTCGTTGTGGCAATTCATTGGTTGAGTCTGATATTCTCGAAATATTCCCATCACTTGAAAACAACGAAGAGGAATTTTTAAATACAAACATTTTTGATTGGAAAGGCGAACACGGCTTCAGAGAAATATTTGAGGAAAAAGGTGGTTTTGATTTTATAGTCGGAAATCCGCCCTATGTGGAGGTAAAACACTACAATGTAGATTTACCTTATATGCATCTGTACATCAAAAGAAAATTTCCGTCTGCAAAAAACGGAAAAGTTGATTTGGCTATTCCTTTTATCGAAAGAGGTATAGAATTATTAAATCCGTCAGGGAAACTTGGATATATTGTCCAAAAAAGATTTTTCAAAACAGAATACGGCAAGAAAATACGAGAAATAATTACAACATCTAATTATCTTTCATCAGTAATTGATTTTGAAACAACTACTATATTCAAAGACAGAATTACTTATGTAGCCTTACTTCTTTTAGATAAATCATCTCCCGATAATTTTAGTTTTAAATTATTTGACGGAAATACTGAAACACTTGCGTCGCAATTAAGAGAAACAGAAACACCAGATGTTGCACCTGAACAATATTCTATTTTACCAGCGACCGCCATTACTGCTAATCCTTGGAGTTTTGACGACAATCAACTTATTGAAATCAAAACACGATTATTAGAGAACGGTTCTTTAGGAGATTATGCAAAAGTGCGTGTTGGCGTTCAAGTACTTTGGGATAGAGCTTATCACATAAGACCTATTTCTGTTGAAAATGGAATCATCAGAGGAAAATCCCACATTGAAGAAGATTTTGAGATTGAATTGGATGCTTGCAGACCGCTCATTTGTAATGAGAATTTCTATCCGTACAGAAAAGACACTGCAGATGTATTTGTTATCTTTCCTTATGATGTTGCAGACGGAATTGTATCAGAAATAAAATTCTCTGATTTTGAGGAACGGTTTCCTCTTGCTTCTGAATATTTACGAAGAAACAAGGCTGTTATTGAAGCCACAGTTGAGACATTACCAAAGAAGTTCCCTGAAAAATATACTGACAATTCTTGGCACTTGTTTACAAGGGTACAAAATCACGGAGCCACTTACCCTAAAATATTAGTCCCAATGACAGCTTTAGATACTTTCGCTAACGTTACATCTTCTGATAGAACTTATTGCGACAATGCCAATGTATTTTTTATAGACATTCCCGAAAAAGACGAAAATAGCTTATATGCTTTATCGGCAGTCATTAACTCAACCGTGTATTCTGTTTTAGCAAGGTCAATTGCTAATCCTCAGTCGAACGGCTATTTTAAATTCAACAAGCAATTTCTTGAACCTGTTCCTTTTCCTGTCGAAAATTTCAGACAAAACACGCAATTGAAATCTGGCTTGGCAAGGATTGCTAAACGAATTGACGAATTACAAAGTAACTATAAATCTTCTTCCCCATCACAGCAAAGAAGTATTTCAAGATTACTTGCGGCACAATGGAATGCATTAGATGAATTGTGTTATCAACTCTATGGATTAACTGATGAAGAAAAAGCATTCTTTAGCGACAGGGGTAGAAACATTGACCGAATTCAAATTTTAAACTGACAAAATGCAGAAAGAATTTAAAAATATCATTAATCAGTTCAGCGAAGATGAAACTTCTCTGAATAAGATTATTGTTTCTGCTTTTATTAAAGCAAATGCTATAAAGGTCAGAAACAATACTTTAATACAATCGCTGATTATTTCAAATAATTCTCCATTGAGCCAACACATTCATTTGGATGTTAAGTTTACTTTTGATGACCTGATTGAAGCGTTTGAATTGGCTATTCCTAAAAAGGAACAAGTTATTAACGGAGCCGTTTATACGCCAAACTATATCAAAACCTTTATAGTAGAAAATTCATTTTCAAAAATTGAAAAACCACATCAAGATGCCTTAGTTGCAGATATTGCTTGCGGTTGTGGAGCATTTTTATATACTGTTTCCAACAAATTAAAGTCGGAAACTGACAAAACTTATTATCAGATATTTAGTGAAAATATCTTTGGTTTAGATATTAGTAAAAGTAGCATCAGAAGAACAGAAATTCTGCTTTCACTTTTGGCTTTGGCAAATAATGAAGATAGAAAAGAGTTTAAATTTAATTTGCATTGTGGTAATGCCCTTTCATTCGATTGGCTTAAAAACAATCCAAAAATAAAAAAAAATAACGGGTTTGATTTAATTGTCGGCAATCCGCCTTATGTAAGAGCAAAAAACATTGACAAAGCATCTAAAATGCTTTTATCCAATTGGACTGTTACAAAATCAGGCAATCCTGATTTATATATTCCATTTTTTGAAATAGGCTTAACACAACTAAATGAAAATGGCGTTTTGGGTTATATAACAGTAAATTCATTCTACAAAAGTGTAAATGCAAGACAATTACGAAAGTATTTCCAAGAAAAGAAATACAATTTGAGTATTATTGATTTCGGACACGAAAAATTGTTTGGAAAGAAGTCTGCATATACTTGTATTTGTTTAATCTCTAAGAAGCAATCATCATTTGTTTCATTCAAAAAGGAGAGCGGCTCTACTTTGACCAAAAACGAACTTAAATCTTTCAATAGAATTCCTTATAAAGATTTGGACTTTCATAAGGGTTGGCTTCTTAATGACAAAAAAATTGTCGAAAATATCAAACGAATTGAGAATACAGGAAAGCCATTAGGGGAAAAATACAAGATAAGAAACGGTATAGCTACGCTTAGTAATGACACTTATATTTTTAAACCTGTTTCTGAAACGGAAAATTATTTTATACTCGAGCAAAACGGAAAAGAATATGAAATAGAAAAAGTGATTTGCCGTGACATAATAAAACCTAATATTCTCAAATATGAACACGAGATTGAAATTGTGAAAGAGAAACTGATTTATCCATACACAAATGGAATGAGTCCGCTTTCACTAATGACTGAGAAATATTTAAAATCAAACTTCCCAAAAGCCTATAAGTACTTGTTAGACAATAAGAAATCCTTGATATTAAGAGACAACGGTAATGGAAATTACGATGCTTGGTATGCATTTGGACGAACACAAGCATTATCCGACAAAGGTTACAAACTGCTTTTCCCTTATATGGCAAAAAATCCACACTTTGTTTTTACCGACCAAAAGGAAATGTTGATTTATTGCGGTTACGCAATTTTTGATGAATCGCCCGAAGAACTTAAAATACTGAAACGTATTTTGGAATCAAAAGTATTTGAATATTATATGGCAAATACAAGCAAGCCATATTCAGCAGGCTTTTTATCATATGCCAAAAACTACGTAAAGAATTTTGGTATTTGTGAGTTGAACGAACAAGACAGATACTTTCTATCAAATGGAGCAACTAAAGAAGAAGTTGATGAATTTTTGATAGAAAAATATGAAATAACAATATAATGAAAATTACAAATGGACTTTGACGCATTATTAAAACAACTTCAAGATTGGACAAATAAAGTTCCTTTGATTATATTGGGTAGTGGAGGTTCTGTTCCTTTTGGCTTACCGTCGATGTGGAGACTTGGAGAATATCTAAAAAGTACATTGTCTTTTGATAATGATATCGATAATACTCAACTTGAAGCATTTAAGAAAAGTCTTGATGAGTTTCAAGACTTGGAAAAAGCCTTGTTGAGCATACAACTCAATGATAATGTTCTGAAAGCTGTAATTAAAGCCACTTGGGAGTTGATTTCGGAAGCCGATTTGATTGCATACGAACAATTTGTTTTGAATAGTAAAGAAGTACCATTGGTAATATTGATGAAACATTTGCTTTCAACTACCAACAGAAAACTTTCCATAGTGACAACTAATTACGACCGCATTGCAGAATATAGTGCAAGTACTGCCGAAGCATTTATTTGTACGGGATATGCTCAAAACTACATCGGACATTTTTCAGATAACATTCACACAAATGCTTTGTCAAACATAAAAGGATATAGCGGACAAGTTAATATTTGGAAAGTTCACGGCTCTTTGGATTGGTTTGAAACATCAAATAAAGAAAATGTGCATTTACCTCTACGTAAAGATATTCCACAAGATTACAAGCCATTAATTGTAACGCCAGGACTTAGTAAATATGCCGAAACGCATAATGAACCATACAGAACCATATTCGCACAAGCAGATAATGAAATTCAAAATGCAAATGGTTATTTGTGTATTGGATACGGCTTTAATGATGTTCACGTACAACCAAAACTCATTCAACAAATAAAGACAAAACCAATCATTGTTATCACGAAAGAATTAACACCCAAAACAAAAGAAACAATAATTGATGGAGGCTGTAAGAATTATATCTTAATGGAAGAAAGCAATGGCAAAGACACCAAAATATATTCATCAAGTCAAGGAGAACATATAATTGAAGACGTTAGCTATTGGAACTTGGCAGAATACCTAAAACGAATACAATAACACAATATGGCAATATTCACTTTTGAAGACAATTCTTCTATTGGAACAGTTTTTAGTGTTGACACGGCAACACTAATCATAAAAGTTGACGAACTCGAAAAACTAAGAAAATTACAAGTCAATCACTTGGTGGCAATTCAAAGTTCAAAAGCAGGACAACATTTAATCGGAATTATCAACCGCATAACTCGGAAGGCTTCTGATGAAGAACAACCAGCAGGAGACGATTTGGGATTAAACAATTTCCTTTTCACAGAAAACATTTTGAAAGTGAATTTGATTGGCACTTTGTTGAATAAACACGGAGAGAAAGAAAACGTTTTCAAAAGAACACTTGATACAGTTCCAGAAATAGAAGCAAAATGTTATCCGATAGACGGAGAGAATATTACCAAGTTTATGCAAACTATTTCCACAAAAGAGAATTATGAAATTCCGCTTTCAATCGGAAAATATTCCATAGATGAAAATGCAGAAGCATTTTTGGACGGAGATAAACTTTTTCAAAGACACGCTGTAATTGTTGGCAGTACAGGTTCGGGTAAGTCTTGGTGTGTAGCCAAAATCATTGAACAGATAGCAAAATTGCCAATGGCAAATTCTATCTTATTTGATATACACGGAGAATATAGCGGAGCAAACTTTAAAGCTGACGGAATACAACATTTCAGAATTGCCAATCCTTCGGATTTGGGCAAAAAGGGCAACCTTGCAAACGGTGTTTTGATGTTGCCTTATTGGTTATTAACCTATGAAGAAATGTTGGCAATGTTGCTTGATAGAAGTGACAGTAATGCGCCAAATCAGGCAATGGTTTTTTCGAGAACTGTATATACTGAAAAGAAAAACTACCTTACTTCAATAGGAGATACAGTATTTACTAATAACTTAACAATTGACAGTCCAATACCGTACAAATTAGATGCTGTTTTAGACGAACTTAAACGATTAGACACAGAGCGTGTTGCAGGTTCTACGTCAGCAGGTAAAAATGGAGATTTTAATGGGAAATTATCTCGCTTCATTCAGCGTCTTGAAGCAAAGAAAGATGATAAACGCTTAGGATTTTTATTTCAAATTTCCGAAGATGAATTACAATTAGATTGGTTGAACGATTTTTGTAGCGCGTTGATGCACGGTTCGGAACTTAATGGCAAAAAATCAGGCGTAAAAATCATAGATTTTTCCGAAGTGCCGTCCGATGTTTTACCCTTAGTAATTGGTTTAGTTGCAAGAATTATTTTTACAGTTCAACAATGGACAACGAAAGAAAATCAACATCCAATTTGTTTACTTTGTGATGAAGCTCACCTGTACATTCCAGAAAGAACAAATCAAGATAGTGCTTCCGAACTTGGTTTGAAAAGTTTTGAAAGAATTGCAAAAGAAGGTAGAAAATATGGAGTGAGCTTAACTGTAATCAGCCAACGACCAGCCGAAGTAAACCGAACTGTTTTAAGTCAGTGCAACAACTTTATTTCGTTACGACTTGCTAATGCTGAAGACCAAGCTGTAATTAAAAGACTTTTACCAGATAATCTTACAGGTTTAACAGAAGTTCTTCCAATCTTAGACATTGGCGAAGCATTGATAGTTGGAGATGCCTCATTATTGCCAACAAGGGTACTTATTTCAGAACCAACAATAAAGCCAGACAGTGCAACAATTAAATTTTGGAAAGAATGGGGCAATAAAGATGCTAAACAAAATATTGTAAACGCAGTAATCGGGTTACGTAAGCAATCTAAATCGTGATAATAATTATCCGTCTCCTTGTAATTATCTGATAAATAGACAGTAAGCTAACTATTGGTTTTCTATATCAATTACAATAGTTATCTTCCAATACCTTCACAATATCACTTTCCCGGAAAAGGATTTTCCGTTCGAGTTTGATAAAAGGTATCAGTCCGTCATCTCTGTACTGTTGCAACGTCCGTTTGCTGATGTGCAGCATCTCGCAAACCTGTTCACCTGACAGGTAGATTTCCCCTTTTAAGAGTGGGTGGAAATATTCCCTGATATACAGCAGTTCATTTTTGATGCCTACCACAGCTTCGAGCAGTGCAAGCATATCCTCGTTTGAATTTCCAATCTGTTTCATTTCTTCTGCTTTTTTAATGGTCGCTCTCCCTGCATCAGTAATTCCACTTCGGATAATCTGAAATACGTTTTCCGATTGATTTGCGTTGCTCCAAGAATACCCTTTGCCCTGTACGTCTGCAACGTACGTTTGCTAATGTTCAGCAGTTGGCAGGCTTCCTGTTGGTCGAGCCATTTCGTTGCCTGTTGCAATGCTTTGTAAGGCGCTGTGATTTCCTCAATCAATAAAGAAACTTCCTTTACTTCCCTGTGTAGTGCTTTCAAAATCTGAATGTCTAAAACCGTTATCTCCATATCTGTATCATTTGAACCTTAAAAATATAAGGTACTTATATGGGGCTTTCTAATATTGCTTTCAGAGGTAGTATTTGGCGTTCAGTTGCCAAATTGAATAGTTGAAAATGTACCCAAAAAGAACAAAAAGGTAGCAAAGGTAAAGCGGACAGCCACCGCACAGCCCAACCAAAAGACTACGGCATAATGGCAGGGCAAATAAGGTGGCTTCGCCGGGTTGTTGTGTTGCCCTGCCACCCTTCGGGACTTATTCCGTTTCCTTTTGGTTTTCCGCTTGTCCGCCTTGTTTGAATGGCTTTCTTTTTTTTCTGTTTTTTTCTTTTGGAAACAATTTTGTGAGGATGAAACACCGTGTTTATGGACTAAAAAATAGGCTTATTCTTTTCATTGAAGCTTGCCGTTATCTGCTGTTCAAACTCCTGAAAATGGTAATCCAATAAATTACATAGATAAGCATAGATTGTAATGTTATCTTCTCCGATAACCTGAACGATACGGGAGAGTTTTTTGTGGTGGTCGGGGTCAATATATACCGATTTTCCCTGCCGTGCCGTACCCTTTACCTCCTTAAAAAATATCTTTTCATAATCAGCCTGACTATTACTTTTTATCCTGCTACGTTCTCTTGAAACAGGCTTTTCTTTTTCCTGCTGTTGGATTGGTTCTTCAACAGGAACTTTAAAACCATCTTTTCTTACTCCATCCACCATCAATTCCATCATTTTCGCTTCATCAATATCCGGTGTCACTTTTTTCTCATTGTCTCTGTTCATAATTTTTGTATTTGTCTGTTTGTAATTTTTGTCGTTTGTTCTTTCAGGCATTGGGAGCCATATATGACCGTTTGTACGTTTTTCCGTTTATACAACTCGCTCATTGTTCGGACAAATAAAAGGAGATATGCAACAACCACATAAATATGGCATTCAATGGCAGTGTTTGGCGTTCAATGGCTTACAGGGTTTCTATTATTCTTCCTGAAATTTGACACAGGAAATGAGCATTTCTCTGCTGACTACAATCCATCTCGAAGAGTGGATTATTGTGTTCACCGGAACACGGCAAGTTGTGTTTTGAGCTGCTCGAAATAAATTCCGCTGCTCAAAACCACTTGCCCTTACGCAGGGAGCTAAACCATTTCTCCGAAGTCGAATGGTTGAAATATTAAAAATAGATTGTTATGGATGGAAATCAAAGAAAAAAATGGAACAAAGGCGGTAGAAAACCAAAGCTTAACCCTGCACAAAACAGGTATATGTTCAGGCTTACCGATGAAGAAAACGCCCGATTTCTGGCAATGTTTGAGAAATCCGGTGTACATACCAAGGCTAAATTCATTACTTCCGTGTTGTTTGGAAAAGAAATCAAAACGGTAAAAATTGATAAGGTTACAATGGATTACTATATGCGATTAACCAATTTCCACAGCCAGTTCAGGAGTATTGGTGTAAACTACAACCAAATCGTGAAGATGTTATACCATCATTTTTCCGAGAAAAAAGCAGCAGCTTTCCTTTATAGGTTAGAAAAGCAAACGGTAGAAATGGCGTTATTGTGTCAAAAAATTATTCAGCTGACCGAAGAATTAGAAGCAGAGCATCTGAAAAATATTTACAGTGAACCTCACAGCAAAACAAAATGAGCCTTTCAGAAAAGCAAAGCAGGCACAAAATTTCTAAATTTGTACAGGAATAATATCAGCAGGTTATGAATGTAGAGCAAGAAGATAAATACGACACATTAAGCTATTCGGGAATTTTCCTTTCGTGTTTTTCCGAATATGGCGCACACTGTGTACACTCCAAACCCGAACACGTTTTGGTATATATCTATTCGGGCGAACAGGTTATTGTTGACCGGAATAAAAAGACCATAATAAAGGCGGGAGAATGTGCATTCATCAGGAGAGATAACCGTCTACAAATGTTCAAAAACAGTAAAGGCGCAGATTGCTACAAAGGTATTTCGCTGACGTTTCAACGTAATGTTTTGCGGGAGTTTTATAGCAAGATGAATAAAGCGGAGATCCCTAAAGATGTGCCTATATCAGACAAAAAAGTTTTCAAGCTAAAGCCAAGCCCTGCGATTGAAAGTTTGTTTCAATCCCTTACTCCATATTTCGACAGCAATGTAAAACCAACAGAGGGCGTAACACATTTAAAACTATTGGAGGGCATTTACGCTTTGCTCAACAATTCAGAAGTATTTTACCCGATACTTTTCGACTTTGCCGACCCGTGGAAAATTGACCTTTTGGAGTTCCTGAACGAAAACTATATGCAGGAGCTTTCAATGGAACAAATCGCAGCTTTTACAGGTCGGAGTTTAGCAACATTCAAAAGGGATTTTAAAAAGATAAGCAGCCTCACACCACAAAAATGGCTCATCAATAAACGTTTGGAAATGGCTTATATCAAACTAAAGGAAGAAAAGAAAAAAGTACAGGAGGTATATATGGAAGTAGGTTTTAAAAACCCCTCACATTTCTCTACTGCATTTAAAAAGCAATATGGTATCCCACCGACAGAGGTGTAATTTTTTATATTTTGGGCGTGTCCCCTTTGCATTTTTGCCAACGCTCAAAAGCCAGCACAAAAAATGCAAGTGGGTCGGGCTTTCCGTTCTAATCTTTTTGTATAATGCTTATTTTACTCGTTTTATTAGTTCGTTAAGTTTGTCGTTATACTCTGTATTTCCATAGTTGATAATAATAAGGTTTGTCCTACTTCTTGTAATTCCTGTGTATAAAATTTCATCAAAACTTACCGAATGTCGTTTCTCAATAATTAAAAATAAGTTTTCGCATTCCCACCCTTTAAAACTATGAATTGTTGAAATTTTCACTGTTCCACTATTCATATAAAAGTTCATTTTTTTGTTGTCTCGGATGAACTTCAAATTTTTACTTAGTGTATTTGGGTTATAAGTATTTTTAAACTCTTTAATTTCGTTTGTATATTTCTCTATAAATAGAGCCAAGTCTGTAAAAGTCGTTCCGAAAGTTCTACAACGAATTTCTAATTTCTCTTTGAACTGTTCGGGATATTCTAAATACAAATCATATAATGTTAGAAGGATACTGATTTGATTGTTCGCCTTTTCTGCGTTTCTATCATTTTCTCTTTTGAGTAATTTTTTAAATTCTACAAGCCAAGGTAATGGCCCTTTTCCAACGAAATTAATTCCATAGCGATATATCATTTCGCTGGTTTCAAACATTGTATTTGTCTTTTCGTTTGAACTGTAACGATAGTAAGCGTCAAATTTTTTGAGTAAAGAAATTGTGTTTCCCAAAACGGTAATGTCATTGGGTTGAATTCCTTTATTTATAGCATTTTGATAAATTATTGTGTACAAACTTACAACGCTATCAACATCAGATAAATAAATATAGTTTATTGCACCTAATTGCTCTTTTTGAAAGTCAATTTGTAGAACATTTGAAAATTCATTTTTATTGTCAATTTCATATTTGTCTTTAAAAAATTCATTCTGAAATTCAATTGTCAAATCCTGAATTTTATAGTCAGAACGAAAACTGTTTTTTAATTCGTTGACACCTTTTACATTCGTTGAAATGTCCTTGTTTTCAATTTTGTTATTGTAAATATTCTGTTTTACATCTCCGAATAGCACATATTCTCCATCTTCTTTTAAAAAATAAGTTTTGATAATATCCATCCAAGGTCTTTTATAGTCTTGAATTTCATCAATGAAAATAGCACTGTATTTTTTTAATTTATCTTTGTTTTCTTCAAAGAGATTTAAATTTGAATAGTAATTTTTCTCAAAATATTCTTCCTTAAACTCGTCTGTATTTTCATCAAAATTTTCAGGAACTTTGATTTCTACGCCAATATTGTTGAGTTCAGTATTAATGAATAAATGGTAATTTAAGATTATGAAGTTTGTCCAATTGAAGTTTTCACGAACTTTACTAATTTTATCTTTAATGTAGTTTTTTAGAGTGATGTTGTAGGTTAATATCAAAACTTCTTCATCAGTTCTTTTAACCGCTTGAACTGCTCTCGCAGCCAATATTGTTGTTTTTCCCGAACCTACGACACCTTTTATCCTTTGTTCCTTTTTTTCTTTTCCACCATAAATTATTTCAAGCTGTTTTTTAGTGTATGGAATTTCTTTTTCCACTTGTTCCTTAAAATGATATGGCGGATTTAAAAACCGTTTGAAGCTTTTATATATGTCATTTGTGAAATAGAATGAAGGTTGATTAGATATAAGATAACAACTTCTCAAAATTTCATTAAATGGATTTTCAGATAAATCATCTCTGCCAATTAGTTGAATATTATACTTTAAAAAGTCTAAATATTTTTTGTCGTGTTTAAATGGTTCAACTAAAAAATTCGAGAGTTCAGTACTTGTAGCATTATGAAAATAAACAGCACAACTTACAATGTTGAAATTTTTAATATTCGATATTTTCTTTGCTAAAAGATTTTCAATATGTAAGTTGAAAAGATTTTCCTTGTATTGTAATACTTGGGAAATAGGCGACTTAATGTGTTGATTAATATTTTTTACTTTCCAATTTTTCCGCTCGTCTAATTCATAACTGTCCAAAACATAATCTTTGACTTCAATGATTAAAACGCTTTGGTTTTCTTTCATTATTATTACGTCAGGTCTATCTCCGTTGAGAAATGGATTGAAGAAAATTTCAAAACTGTCGTCTAAATTATTTTTGAGAAAGTTAAGCAAATACAGTTCTCCGATTTCAGGTTTTACTTTCAGGTTTTGTATTTCGTCAAAAGTCGGGAAGAATACTGCCATTTTCAGTCTGTCTTTTTGTTACAGTGCCTATTTACACATATTTGTTTATAATGTGCCACAAAATTAAACAAAAATCTCAACCGCATTATTTAGCGTTCGCTTTGCGTGAGGGATAGAAGCGAAAAGCCCACAGCGAAGAACGAGCGAGGACTTGTAGCGAATAGCCCGACCCGCAGGGTCACGTCCAAAATATTTATCAAACCAAAATTGAGCCTTACAGAAAAGCAATTTGAGCCTTACAGCAAAACCGTTGTAAGGCTTTGTTTTTACCTTTGTATCATAAAATGTTAGGCAATGGAAACAGCAACAACAGATATATTTGAACGGTTACGTAATGGCGAAAGTGTACCATTCAGCGACCCTCAATATTCCAAAATAGGACAAGCCTGTTACGATACAAAGAAATTGTTGTTTCAAATGAACGGCACAGCCGAGCCGAATGAAGTGAGAAGTTTATTAAGCCAAATTACAGGAAGTGGGATTGACGAAACCACAACCGTTTTCACACCGCTACACATCAACTACGGTCGGCATACCAAAATAGGTAAAAACGTATTCATCAACTTCGATTGTGTGTTTCTTGATTTGGGCGGCATCACTATTGAAGATAACGTACTGATAGCCCCAAAGGTCAGCCTGCTGTCAGAGAGACACCCCGTAACGCCCGGAAACAGGGCGACACTGACCACCGGGCATATCCACATCAAAAAGAATGCTTGGATTGGCACAGGTGCTACCATTATGCAAGGCGTAACCATTGGTGAAAATGCCATAGTAGCGGCAGGTGCGGTTGTTTCAAAAGATGTTCCCGATAACATAATTGTAGGCGGTATTCCTGCAAAAATCATTAAGTCAATTTAAAATAGAGAGATATGAAAAGATTATCAGTTTTAGCAGTATTAAGCCTTATGCTTTTAGGGCAATCCTGCACACAGCATACAAACAATAAAAATTCAGAGAAAATGAACGATACAGCAAAAACAGAACACTATACGTTTGAGTTGAGTGACAAGGTTACACGCCAAAAAGTAACGTTTAAAAACCGTTACGGTATTACGCTTTCAGGCGATTTATATACCCCGAAAAATCCCAGCAGCGAGCCTTTGGCGGCACTTGCCATCAGTGGACCATTCGGGGCTGTGAAAGAACAATCATCGGGATTGTATGCCAACCAAATGGCAGAACGGGGATTTGCCGCATTGGCATTCGACCCGTCCTACACTGGCGAAAGCGGCGGCGAACCTCGTGCGGTTGCTTCACCTGATATTAATACTGAAGATTTCAGCGCAGCAGTGGACTATCTCGGCATACAGAAAAACGTTGACCGAAAGAAAATCGGTATCATCGGTATTTGTGGTTTTGGAGGCTTTGCCTTAAACGCTACTGCCATTGACAAGCGTGTGAAAGCCGTTGCCGTTACCAGTATGTACGATATGACGAGGGTAATGTCTAAAGGTTATAATGATGCAGTTACGTTAGAACAGCGTACAAAAACATTGGAGCAATTAGGCGAGCAACGTTGGAAAGATGCGGAAGCAGGAAAATTCCAATCCGGCGCAATATTAAATCCTGAAAAGCTGAAAGGCGATGAACCGCAATTTGTAAAAGAATACCACGACTATTACCGTACACCACGAGGCTACCACGAGCGTTCCCTGAACTCCACAGGTGCGTGGAATGCGACCAATGCGTTGTCGTTTATGAATATGCCGATACTGACCTACATCAAAGAGATTTCGCCAAGACCGCTTTTAATCATTGCAGGAGAAAAAACGCACTCCCTTTATTTCAGTAAAGATGCTTTTAAGGCAGCAGCAGAACCAAAGGAATTGATGATTATCCCGAATGCCGTTCACGTAGATTTATACGACAAGGTTGATGTTATTCCTTTCGCCAAGTTGGAAACATTCTTTAAAGACAATTTGAAATAAAATGGCAGTTATGAAATGCCCATTAATGAATTTATCAAATCAACAAAATCTTTTTTGGGCATTTCATCTGACTATTAAAAACAAATAAAAAATAAACAGATGAAACATTCTTTTTTAATGGTTGTGGCTTTTATGACAATGATTGTATGCAGCGCTTCGTCCTGCGATAAGAGCGATGATAATAGCAACACAAATAACAATCCTGAAAATACTACCGCTATGGCTAACGGTAAAATTAAAATAAAGGTCGGTTCACAAACCTTTACGGCAACATTGTTGGGTAACAATTCGGCAAAGGCATTTAAGGATATGCTGCCCTTGACCATCAATATGGTTGAACTGAATAATAATGAGAAATACTATGATTTGCCGAACAGCCTGCCGACCAATTCATCCAATCCCGGAACCATTAAAAATGGGGATTTAATGTTGTACGGTTCAAAAACGTTGGTGCTGTTTTACAAGACCTTTTCAACATCATATAACTACACTAAGTTAGGTGCAGTTGATGATGTAACAGGTTTAGCATCGGCATTGGGTTCAGGGAATGTGACCGTTACTTTTGAAATGGAATAAAAATTCCAGTAAACGATTAAAATTAGATTGGTAATAGCGAAATGGATAGATTTTGTATATTTGCTATTGAGCTAACGGAAACACATTGAAAAGCAAAGCAATAAGCACTGTTACCAAATCGTTACCTGACTTCTTTGATTATCTCTATAAAAGCTTAGTATTCAAACAGTAAAGCTTTTCCCTGAAAACTTTAAAATAAAATATGGCCTGTTTATCATTTTGCGCCTTTGCAAACATTTGTCCGGCATGCCATTGTAAGGATTGACTGTTGGTGCGTTTTTTATTCTTTTTAAGATACGAAACAATCATATTGCCCGCTTTTTCATATTCTTTAGTATTGGCAAGTTTTCTCCAGCAGCAGGTGTCACTGTCAAAAAAACGCTGTTCATACAAGAGTACGTTGCTCAGGTCTTGAGCAGCAAGATTGGAGCATGAAAATAAAAGTAGGAGAAGAACTATTGTTTTCATTGTTGCCATTCCACCAAAAATCATCATGGGTAAGGATGTAGAGATTTTGGGCGCTCTATCGGATTGTTAAATACGGGCATTTGTGCAGGAATGCCAGTGTTTTTACCAGGCGAAACTTGTTTGAGGCTGCCAAGTCCTACTAATTCCATTTGGGTTTGCAGGAATTTCTTTGGGTCCTTATCGCGGGTTTCCTTTAATTTCTTTATTTCTTCCGGAGTTGCTTTAATAGCATCTGGAGGCAATTGAATTTCAGTTTCTGAAAGGACATTGCTGCTTCCTATTTTTTTGATAGTATAATCATTCGATGGATTTTTAACCAGTTTTGCCTTTTCGTCAATTTTCTCCAATCCTAAAAAGATAAAACTCACCTCTGCATCCTCATCATAAGCTTCAACAATTAGTCCGGGCAATCCTACCAGTTTCCATGGCCCGGTTGAAAAAGGTAACTCTTCCGCAAACCAGGCTGTCCAGTTCCTGCCTCTAAAATAGCCTGTTGCTTTTTTGCAATTCAGGCCTTCAATAATACGGGTATCGGTTGAGATTTTCCAGTCAATTTTTTCTACTTTTTCTTCTGTAAGATAAAAAGCCACCAATTGCTCTTTTATAATAAACTTATGCCGATTGGCAAAATAGAAAATCTCCATGCTATTGGATTGTCTTTTTTTGGGCGGAGAAACAAATGTGGGAGTTTCTACATTAGCCTGCTGACGTTTTTGTTTTTCAAACGCTTCTTTGGCTTCTATATCCTGTATTATTTTATCATAACTTAAATATACAGAAGCATTTTTACCGGCTATTAGCATCATGTTTTCCCTATAATAGTTTTCCCTGTTTGTAGTATCCCGTACATGTGAAAAGGCATATTTTACACGAATCAACGCCTTGTCCGGCTCTTGTGCAAAAGCAAAAGGGGCAATTGCTGTTGCGAATAAAGTAAATAGAAAAGTTTTCATATCTCTGTTGTTAAGTGTTGCTGTTTCGATTTGAAAATCAATGATTTACCTTTCTAAAGTAATGAATTTTATTTTTAGTTACACAAAATCGAAACAGAAAGTGATTAAAGTGAGAGGGTAAAATAAAAAACGACGGGAATTCCCGCCGTTTTTAGTTAAGTATAATTGATTCAACTTTTTTTGCTACTTAATTTTTAAAATTAAGATATTCCGAATTTGCAATTGAATCTAATTCTTTACTTTCAAAAAAGGATAGACAACCATTAGTAATAGCTTTATAGCCTTCCAAATCTCCACCTTTAAGCCAAGTTGCCCTATCGTTGATAATTTTGGAATAATTTTTCCCGATAGCAGTCGTTTTTGATAATACATTGAAATCTCCCAATACTTGAAAATTTAAAGAGGGAGAAGCATCTTTTTCAATCATGACATTATTGTTTTTAAGACACTCATAGAATACCTGTGACTTAAAGGCAAAAATCCATTCTTTTTTTTCTTTGTCCGTTGATATTTCATTTCGATTAAACTTAGAAGATGTTTTACATGACAAAAGAAATGAGAAGCATAAAATAATTAAGACATATTTTTTTTTCATACTCCATATTAGGTTATAAATTATCTACTGTTCCTTTTTAAAAATTTATTACCAGATAATTGATGAAGATTATATTAAACCTTTGAAATACGTTTTACTCACATTCCTGTGGTTTTTCATAGTAAGTCATGTGTTCAATCCTATTAAGTTTTATTTTTTTATGTAGAGTTTTTTCATTTATTACAAAAACAAAATGCGTTTCCGTTAATTTTAAAAAATCTAAAACTCTTAATTTAATTAAATCATCAATGTGGATTATTTTTTTGTTTTTTTGTTTTTTTAGGAATCTTTTCGATACATAAGGATTATGAGCCTGTATGGCAATTTCCTTTATCAAAATAATACTGTCTTTTTCCGTATTCCAAACTGAAAAAACTTCATCGTTGTTTGGTTTTTTTACCCAGCTTTTCCCTATTCCATCCGTCATTTTAAAATCAAAAATAATGTAGAGGGAATCTGTTCTTTGGGAAGGAGTTTGTGCAAATAAACAATTTGAAAGAAGGAGGATAAATAATAAAATTCTCATTAGTTGCAGTTTTTGGTTAATAATTGTGCGGAATTTTAGGGGCTTACATACTCTCGTGTTAAATTCTATTACTTTTCATTCCTGTGGTCTTTCATAATAGGACCGGTCTTCAATTCTATTTAGCTTTATTTTTTTAGATATTGCCTTTTCGTTTATTAAGAAAATAAAATTTTTTTCCATTAGTTTTCTATATTCCATTATATTCAATTTAATCAAATCATCAATATTGATGATTTTTTTTGGATTTCTTTTCTTAAAAAATCTTTTTGATACATACGGGTCTTTAGCCTGTATGGAATTTTCTTTTCTAAAAACAATGCTGTCTTTTTGCGAATTCCATACAGAAAAAACTTCATCGTTGTTCGGCTTTTTTACCCAGCTTTTCCCTATTCCATCCGTCATTTTAAAATCAAAAATGATATATAATGAATCCGTTCTTTGGGAAGGAGTTTGTGCAAATAAACAATTTGAAAGAAAGAGGATAAATAATAAAATTCTCATTAGTTGCAGTTTTTGGTTAATAATTGTGCGGAATTATTATAGAAATTAAATTTTTGTAGTTTTACAGGGTCGTTTTCTATATAATTTATGAATGATTCGGTTTGGTGAAGTCCTGCCAGGCTTAAATTATAAAAAAAGTCGTTCCAAATAAAAGGTTCTAACGCCTCTGTAGTAGTATTATAAAAAGGGTCGCTCGTTATTTGCTGTTGATGGGATTGTGAGATAAGCTTGTCTTTTAATCCCCATAGCACATCCATAAATGTTGGAATCATATGGTTAAAAATAAAATCATGTTGGCTTTGTGCTGACCCATTTACATTTATATGACAATTAAATCCTTGATAGAATGTTCCTATAAGTTCACCTAATTGTAGGTTATTTAAATAAGGTAAGGTTGCGCCATTATTACAATTAGCTTGTTTAATATTCAAATAGGCGTGTATAGCTTCATGGAGTATTACTTTTGCAATAAAAATATCAGATTTAGAATTGTCAAGAATATTTTTATTAATCCTGATTAAATTATTATATGTAACTATTTCATTCTCTCTAGTCGGAAACATTTGGCAATTTCCATTTAAAGTGGTAGGAAGATTATCTGCAATTTCAAATTTTACATTTATTCTGTCATTCGTGCTAAACGTATTCTGAAATAAATCTTTAAATGCAGGTACTGTCATCATAGTTTTATATATGCAATCGAGTTTTTTACCTTCAGTAGTGTTTAAATCAATGCCTGTAAAGTCAATATTGGCAGGAGATTCGAGAGATTTCTCAAAATTAAAATTTAATCCGCTAACAATACTGTTTTGAATAAATTGTTTGGCAAAAGCTTTTGCCTCACTATTGATATCACCATCTAAAATCAATTGATTGTTAACATAGGAATGATTGGAGGTATTTTCTTTTAAATAGTTTAATATAACAGCCACAGCAGCATTATTATTAGCATTATTCCACCATGCTTTCTGTTCCGGAGTAAGTCTCCTGATAAATCTAAAATCAATTATTCCCATAAAAACGGGATGTGTTGCAATAGATGTTGCAATGTCAGGATTTCCGCCTCCGGCATCGTTAATAGGATTAAGAACGAAAGTATTGTTAAGATAGGGTTCGGGTTCGTTTATAATTATTTCAAAACAATTAACAGAGGTTATCGATTTCACGTGTGCACCTCCATCCTTGTTAGTATAGCAGCCTTTTCCGGCTAATGTGGGCGGATTGTTGTTGGTGCAATACAAATGCGTACTTATAAAACATTTGGTGGCAGAAGTCAATCGGGAGGCCAAATTGGAGTGTCCTAATTCCGTCATATTGAACTTTCCCGAAAATTGGGTGTCCGGATTTAGCTCGAAGCGGGAAAGAAAAGAGGCATCCGGTTTATATTTAACAATAATTGCCTTTTTCTCATTTCCGTCATCAAAAACAACAAGGTTTTCAAATACGCCATCTTCCTGATTTTCTCTTGTGATAGACATCGTGTAATAGGCTATCCCATTATTTGTAATTTGGATTACCGCGGTACTGTCTATTTCAAATTGATAACGCGGGTCTGTATTCTTATTCCGGACTGATAATCCGTGATTGGGTATAATTTCTGATAATAAGCCCGGAAGTTTTTCAAATTCTTTAAATTCTTTACTGACAATAGGAGCGTATGGATTGCGTTTACTGGCCGATTCCTGAAGGTCTTCGACCTGGCAGTTTACTAATAGTAAGCTTCCAATTATGAGGAAGCTAAAAAGAAGTTTTGTTTTGAGATTCATAGTTCTGTTTGGCTTTTATTGTTGGCTGATATCTTCGGGTTGTGAAAGAATTGTCCTGATTAATTTATTATGTATAAATATGCCCACAAAAGCTGACCTGTTTTAATGGAAAGTAATAAGTGGTTGTATAGAAGAATAAGTGGTAAGATTTTATCTGGTTACTAATTAGTTAATAAGCAAAACGACGGGAATTCCCCGCCGTTTTAGTTAAGTATAATTGATTAATCAGGAGTGTTTCTATCTAAAAATTTAATTAATTTCCGATATAATTTTATTATAAAATAAATAATTACGGCGAGAAAAAGAAGGCTGATTACTTCCCACAAAGTGCCTAAAATAAAAGGCAGATTGTATACTGTTTCTGTTTCAAAGACCTGTTGTTTCATAGTTGGATTTTTAATATTAATTGTAACGCCATGATGAGCTTACGATAGTGGCATCCATCGGATTCAGGATTAAGGTCAGACGTATTCCTTTGAAGACTTTGATTCCCCAGCCTTCTATAGAATAATCATATTTCATAGAGCCTATAATTTCAACTTTAATGTTTCCGTTGGGCAGTATATCAACGAAATAGTCGCTTTGGCTCCATTCTCCCAGTGATGCACCATATTCTTCAGAAGTTACATTGGTAACCGTATGTCGTTGTTGTCTGGAAACAGAAAATTTCACATTCATTCTTAATCCTGTAAAAAGATTGATTTTGAATTTATAGCTGCCTAAAAAAGTATTGCTTATGTTAGGTTGCTGTTCCATTTCAACTGAATTTATTTCCAGTTGGTTTAAAGATTCGGCTAGTTCTTCCAGGCTATTTATTGTTCTGGTTCCGGACGGTTCTATTCTGCCGTCAAATTCGAATGAGAGTCCGTTTGCAATAGAATAATCAATTAATTTCTTGGCAAATGCCATTGCTTCGGGATTGATTGTCCCGTCAAATGTGTTTTGGTTTAGATGGTTAAGAATTGAGACCACGGCTTTATTGTTAGCAGGACTGTCCCACCAGTCTTTTTGTTCCGGAGTTAAACGTCTTATAAAACTAAATTGAATGTTTCCAAGAAAAACAGGTTGGGTAGCAATTGGAATTGCAATATCAGGATTTCCACCGCCGGCGTCATTTACGGGTTCAAGAATGAATTTGTTATCGAGATACGGTTCAGGGCTATTTACGACTACTTCGAAGCAATTAATTGATATTACCGATTTCACATGGGCTCCGCCGTCTTTGTTTTTATAACAGCCCTGGCCGGCTAAGGTTGGCGGGTTATTATTGGTACAATATAGTTGGGTGCTTATAAAACATTTAGTTGCAGTAGCACTTCTGGAAAGAAAAGAAGTCCTGCTTATCTCTGTCATGTTGAATTTACCGGTAAACTGGGTTTGAGTATCAGCCTTATAGCGGGAAAGGTAAGAATCGTCAGGCTTATATTTTATAAGTATCGCTTTTTTCTCATTTCCGATATTAAAAACAACAAGATTTTCAAATGTTCCTTCTTCGGTTGTTTCACGGGTAACAGCCATTGTATAATATTCAATGCCATTGTTAGTGATTTGTGTTACAGACGTACTGTCGATTTCAAATTGATAGTTAGAATCAGCGTTAGGATTACTGTTTCTTGCTGCCCTAAGCAGGTCGCCCGGGAGCGCTTCCGAAAGTAAATCAGGAAGTTTTTTAAAATCGGTAAATGGTTTGCTGACTATAGGCGAAACAGAATTATTTTCACCGGAAATTTCCTGAGTTTCGTCTGTCTGACAACTTAATAACAACATGCTCCAAATAAAAAGGAGGCTCTTTAAAAGTTTAGCTCTTTGTTTCATACTGTTTGGTTTTTAATTAGTCATTTTGGCGTGAGAGTGATACAATACTACAAAAAATAATTTATAAATAAACAAATTAATTTATTTTTATTGCAAAAAAATCACAAATCGATAGTGATAAAAAGGGTTTAGTGTTAATTTTTTCAATGTATACAGTGTTTTTTATGTTATGAACTAAAATGTTTATTATTAATACAGGAACGACTGTAATAATTTATTCCAATCCGTAAAAAAACCTGTCAATATTTTATATCTTCACGAAGCTTTTTTACGCCCCTATACAACCCTAAATCGTACAATCTTTATGACATTAAAAAAAGAATTTGACTTTTCACAAAACCTGGTTTTAGAAGACGATACTGTTTTGTTGCGTCCGTTGCAACATTCCGACTTTGAAAACCTGTTGTATTTTGCACTCAATGAGCCTGAAATCTGGACATTTTCAAGCATAGCGGCTAGTGGAAGTGAAAATCTGAAAAACTACATCAACCTGGCAATACAAGCTCGCGAAAACAAGACAGAATTTCCTTTTATCGTTATAGACAAGAAAACAGGGCGCTACGCCGGAAGCACACGCTTTTATGATATTAATTTTCCGTTTAGCAGCTTGCAGCTTGGATATACATGGTATGGGAAAGATTTTCAGGGAACCGGACTCAACAAACACTGCAAATTCCTGATGCTGCAATTTGCTTTTGAGGTTTTGAAAATGGAAAGGGTCGAATTCAGGGCAGACAGTAATAATGCCAAAAGCATAGCGGCAATGAAAAGTATTGGCTGCCAGGTAGAGGGAATATTGCGAAGCCATATGCCCAAACTTAATAGCGATGACAGACGCGATTCCATAATTTTGAGCATACTGAAAAACGAATGGGAGGAAGGAGCCAGACAAAGGCTGCTTGATAAAATAAATAACAAATAAAATATGAAAATCAATCCAAAAACAGGAATAGACAAACTGGTCTTCGGGATGTTGCAAAAAGATGTAGAAGAAGTATACGGCAAACCCGATAAGACCTCTACAGATGAAGATGGTAATAGAATATTACAGTACAACAAGCAGAAAATCCGACTGACTTTTTACAAGGATGAAGATTTCAGGTTGGGCTATCTTATCACATCCAATCCGGAAGTTTTGCTTTTCGATAAAAAAATTATAGGCCGTCCAATGGCTGAAGTACAAAAAGAACTCGAAGCTGCCGGATGGGCAAAATGGGAAAAGGAAGAATTCGACACGCTGGAAAACTTTTTTAACGAAGCTAACTGGACAATACTGCAGGCTGAATTTGATGAGGTGGTAAAGGTAGAAATAGGTGCCATCATCAATGACAAGGATGAATTTGAATGGAAGTTCAAAAAATAAAAAAAGGGATTTTCTAAATGAAAATCCCTTTTTTTGTATTGTATTTAAAAGCTAATTATTGTTTTGGTGCTTCTAAAAGCTCTACTTCAAAAATAATGTTGGAGTTTGGTGGAATTACGTTGCCAGCACCTCTTTCGCCATAACCGAGATTAGACGGGATGAAGAACGTAGCCTTATCTCCAAACGACATTAGGTTAATTCCTTCAAGGAAACCAGGAATCAGGCCTCCTTTGTTTGTAATGTCAAAAGGAAATGGCTGGTAGCCGCCTTGTGCATCGCGGTTAGCGTCATATTTTCCGAATGCTTTTGATATTTCTGCATTACTGCTGTCAAACAGGCTTCCGTCTTCCAGATAACCTGCATAACCAACATAAACTGTTCCTGATGTAGGTTTGGCTCCGGTTCCTTTATGCGTAATGGCATACTGTAAACCTGATTCTGTTTTTTTGGCAGTAGCTTTCATAGCTGCAAATTCAGCAACTTTTTTAGCCTTTACAGGAGCATACTCAGCTTCCAATGCTCTTTTTTTCTCGGCTTCGGCAGCAAGTTGTTTTTTCTCTATTTCATCTTTGTTGGAAAAGTAATCATTGAAAACTTTTGCAGCATCGAATTTTTTAGCGTCAGCTCCATTACGGATGATTTTTACTTCCATGATTACATCATTCTGCTCAATAGCATTTACCACATCCATACCGCTGACTACTTTACCAAAAACAGTATGTTTTCCGTCAAGCCACGGAGTATCTTTATGAGTAATAAAAAACTGGCTTCCGTTGGTGCCAACTCCGGCATTAGCCATTGAAAGTACACCGCCTGAATCATGTTTCAATTCCGGAACAATTTCATCTGCAAAACGGTAGCCCGGACCGCCGGAGCCATTACCGTCCGGGTCACCGGCCTGAATCATAAAATCTTTAATTACTCTGTGGAACTTAATTCCCGTATAGAAAGGTTTTCCTTTATATTTTGCGCTTACGGCATTGTTGGTTCCTTCTGCAAGTGAGATAAAGTTGGCCACCGTAATAGGTGTCTTTTGGTATTCCAACTTCACGACTATTCTTCCTTTGTTTGTTTCTATCTGAGCATAAATGCCCGGGTCTTGAGCCGTAGCTCCTGCTTTTTTAGTGGTTGCGGCTTTCTTTGGAGCGGCTGATTTTGTCTGGGCGCTAAGACCAGTTGTCATGGCCAGAAACAATAAGCAAATAAATTTTAATTTCATTGTGTATCAGATTAAGTTTTCTATACTGTTTTTAATAATCTATTAGTTTGCAGGAGTAGCTCCCAGCATTTCAATTTCAAAAATAATATTAGCATTTGGAGGAATAACACCACCAGCCCCTCTTTCTCCATAGGCAAGATAAGAAGGAATAAAGATAACTGCTTTGTCTCCAGGCGATAATTGTTCAATGCCCTCAATAAAGCCAGGAATCATGCCTTCTTTCATTCCAATAGTGAAGGGAATTGGAGAATAAGCCTTGGCAGCAGCTCTGTTAGGGTCTAATTTCCCGAAAATTGTAGCGATACTTTCAATATTGGTGTCAAACAAATCACCATTTTCAAAGTAACCGGCATAGTTAATAGAAACCGGAGTTCCGGCTACAGGCTTTTTGCCTTTTCCTTTGGTAATTATTTTATATTGTAATCCGGATTGGGTTTTGGTTGATTGCGCTTTTAACTGTTGGAATTGAGCCTCCTTTTCTTTAATGACAGCAGAATATTTCTCCCTCATCTTTAATTGTTCTTCTTCAAGCTTTTTTAGCTCTTCAGTTTGTTTGTCAAAACCATCTTTAAAAATTTTAGGAGCATCAAACTTTTTGGCATCCTGACCCTTACGGATAATGGTTATTTTTTTAATAACATCGTCTTGTTGTATGGCATTCACAACTTCCATTCCGTTGCCCATGACATGGCCAAAAATAGTATGGATGCCATCAAGCCATGGTGTAGCCTGGTGTGTGATGAAAAACTGACTTCCGTTTGTAGCCTTACCTCCGTTTGCCATAGACAGCACACCGCCTTTGTCATGTTTTAGTTCCGGAACAATTTCATCCTGAAAACGGTAACCCGGTCCTCCGGAACCATTTCCGTCGGGGTCACCACCCTGTATCATAAAATTAGGAATCACCCTGTGAAATTTTAATCCGTCATAGAAGGGTTTTCCTTTGTATTTTTCATTTACTACAGGATTTTTTCCTTCGGCAAGCGATACAAAATTAGCAACCGTAACCGGTGTTTTTTTATACTCCAGTTCCACCATAATGGTTCCTTTGTCTGTTTCGATTTCAGCATACATACCATCAGGCAGATTGCTGTTAGACTTGTCGCAGGATAAAAATAAAACACTAAGGCTTAAAAGTAAACTTGTTATTTTCTTCATAGTGAATAGTCGGTTTATTGTTTAATTGTTTCTGTTGTTTTTGGAGTCTCGGTAGTTAGGGGAACGGTTGTTTTTGTGTCCTTAGAAGCTGCTTTGGCGTCTTTTTCCGGTTTGATGTCCTTTAGGGTAATTGTAACCATCAAAGGCTGGTTGTGCCCAATTCTCCTGTTGTCGCCATGATAGCCATAGCCCATATGCGAAGGAAAAAGGAAAGTCAATTTTTCCCCTTTTTTCATCAGCTTGATACCGTCACGCATTCCCATCATGATATTTTGCTTATCGACACGATACACCTGTGGACGAAGTTCTAATTCTGTATAAATCATGTTGCCGTTCAGGTCTTTGACTTCATAATCAAAATAGGCAACATCTCCTTTTTTTGGAGTCAGCGTATCGGCCAGCGTACTTTTTAAATCGTATTTATACCAATAACCTTTTGCTGTGGCTATATATTTGGCTGCCGTATCTTTTTTGATAACGGCTTCGATTTCGGCTTCCTCACCGGCAATCAGTTTTTTGTTTCGCTCAACAGACTCTTTCATAAAAGTTCCTGAGGAATTCGAAATAGGCTTTCTTGCCTGTTGTTGTGTACAGCCCGTAACCAGTAGAGCCCCGGCTGTAATACCCAAAATAAGCTTGAAAAATTTCATAGGCCTACACATTAAAATTTTGTTTTGGTAAAATAGATTCAAATTGTTTTATGGTTTCGTCTAAAGACAGAGTTGATTTTCCTCCAGCAGCATTAATATGTCCTCCACCGTTAAAATAGTCGCGGGCAAATTGGTTGACATCAAAGTTGCCCTGCGAACGGAATGAAATCTTAATAATTCCTTCTTCTTTGTTTTCGATAAATATGGCTGTGAAGATAATTCCACGTATGGTCAGTCCATAGTTTACAATACCTTCCGTGTCGCCTTTCACATAATGAAACTCATCGAGTTCCTGCTGTGTCAGTTTGATGTAGGAGGTTTTGTATTCCGGCAGCACTTTCATGTTTTGCAATGCTCTTCCCAAAAGCTGAAGCCTGTGATAAGAATTGTTGTCAAACAATGAATTGTGGATGTCTCCGTTTTCTACGCCAATATCCAGCAACTCGGCCACAACGCGATGGGTCATACTGGTTGTTGAAGGGAAACGGAAAGAACCGGAATCTGTTACTATTCCCGTATACAGGCAGGAAGCAATAGTTTTGTCAATCAGGTTTTTATGACCTAAAAACAAGATGAAATTATAAATCATCTCGCAAGTAGAGCCGAAATTTGTATCAGAATAAGTATAAATCGCATAATTGTCCGGTTTCTGATGATGGTCTATCATAATAAACGGCACTGTTAACTTCGACAATACGCTTTCCATTTCTCCCGTTCTGTGAAGTGCATTGAAATCTAACGTAAAGACTAATTCTGCTTTTTGGAGAACTGCTGTAACATTTGTTTTGTCTTTTTCATAAATCAGTACGGCTTCAGAACCGGGCAGCCAGGCCAGAAATTCAGGAAATTCATTTGGAGCAATCACTACGGCATCATGGCCTAGTTTTTTTAGCAGGTGGCATAATCCCAGGGTAGACCCCATAGCATCACCATCTGGACTTCGGTGCGGAATAATTGCAATCTTTTTAGGCGATACCAATAATTCCTGTATCCCTTTAATATCTTCTTCTTTCATAGATTGCGAAATTACATTTTTTTGCTATAATAATTAATAAAATTAAGGAATGTAGTAATACAAATGCATTATAAATCTTTCAGGTCTTTTCGCCTGATTTTCTGATAAACAATATGTTTTGGTCCTTTAACGATTTGAGAGTGATAGATTCCTACAGAACCTGAACAGAAATAAGCCACCAGGCAGGCCAATGCGACATAAATTCCACAATCTACTCCAAAGAGTTCCATTCCCATGATGCTACAGGCAACAGGCGTATGTGTAGCGCCCGAAAAAACAGCAACAAAACCCATACCAGCCAAAAGTGCCACAGGCAGCGGAATCAAACCTGAAAGTGCACTCCCTAAGGTTGCGCCAACAAAAAACAAAGGTGTCACTTCGCCTCCTTTAAATCCGGCGCCTAACGTAAATCCGGTAAAAAGTATTTTAAGTAAAAAATCAAAATTGTTACTCTGGTTTTGGAAAGAATCCACAATGGCAGGTATCCCCAATCCGATAAATTTTGTGGTATGGGAGCTGAAAATAATAATCGCAAGAATAATTCCGCCCGCAAATGGTCTTAAAGGTGGATATGGAATGTATTTCGAAAAAAGGCGCCCCCAAAAATGAGTTGTTCTTGAAAATAGCATAGCTGCGAGTCCAAAAAGAATGCCGGCAGGAACTATCCAAAATAAATTCATGGCAGTAAGCTCCGGAACAAAAGGAATGGAATAGTGGGTGTGTTTTACAGGCAATAGCTCTACTGTATAATAAGCAATGTAGGCGGTCATAAAAGATGGAACGATGCTGTTGATTCGTATTTTGCTGAAATACAAAACCTCAAGAGCAAAGAGGGCTCCCGCCAAAGGCGTTCCAAAAATGGAAGCAAATCCCGCACTTATTCCTATTATTAATATCGTTTTTCGTTCTTCAGGCTGTAATTTAAACAGATGTGTAAACTGATCGGATAGGGCACCGCCCATTTGAACGGCAGTTCCTTCACGGCCGGCAGAACCGCCAAAAAGATGTGTGATGATGGTTCCTGCTAACACCAGTGGAGCCATTATAAAAGGAATGGTTTTCTTCGGATTATCATATTCCTCTAAAATCAGATTGTTTCCTTTTACTGCTTCTTTACCATAATAGTAATACAGAAGCCCTATCATCAGGCCTCCAACAGGCAATAAGGAAATAATCCAATAATTATTTTCTCTGTAAGAAGTAGCCCATTCAAGCAAGAAAAGAAAGAGGGCTGAAGCTAATCCTGAAAGTATTCCTGTAAGCAAACAGATTACTATCCATTTGAAAAAAGAAGATAAATGATTTTGAATACCTGTTGATTCCATGTTCATGGGTTCGTTCATTTAGCAACCGGAACAATTTCTGGTATTATAAAAAGACAAAAAACAAGTGCCTGATTAAAAAATTGGTTGTAAACAGTAATGCAATACTACAAAAAAACTTTTTTGTTTTTTTGCCGATGCGTTTTTAATTTCAAATAGTAATAGTATTTTTGCGTATGCAACACAACGTACTTATTTTAGATTTCGGATCGCAATACACACAACTGATTGCGAGAAGGGTTCGCGAATTAAATATCTTCTGCGAAATATTCCCATACAATCATTTTCCGAGTGATTTATCCAGTTATAAAGCTGTAATTTTATCAGGAAGTCCTTTTTCTGTAAGAGCAGAAGATGCACCGCATCCTGACCTGTCACAAATCAGAGGCAAACTGCCAATGCTTGCCGTTTGTTATGGAGCACAATATCTTGCCCACTTTTCAGGAGGTGAAGTAGCACCTTCCAATATTCGTGAATACGGAAGAGCCAATCTGACTTTTATCAAAGACGATGAAGATTTCTTTGATGATGTACATCTTAACAGCCAGGTTTGGATGAGCCATAGCGATACTATCAAAAAAATGCCTGAAAATGGCGTAAGGCTGGCAAGTACCAAAGATGTAGAAAATGCGGCTTATAGAATAGAAGGAGAAACGACTTATGCTATTCAATTCCATCCGGAAGTATACCACTCAACGGATGGAAAACAGATTTTAGAGAATTTCCTGGTTAAGATTGCAAAAGTGCCTCAAAACTTCACGCCAAATGCATTTGTTGAAGAAATCGTAGCCGAACTTCAGGAAAAAATCAAAAACGATAAAGTAGTTCTTGGTTTATCAGGAGGTGTTGATTCTACCGTAGCGGCAGTTTTGTTAAACAAGGCCATTGGTGAAAACCTATACTGTATTTTTGTAAATAACGGATTATTGCGCAAAAATGAATTCGAAAACGTCCTGGAACAATACAAAGGAATGGGACTCAATGTTAAGGGAGTAGATGCTTCGGCACGTTTTTTGGGTGAGTTGGCAGGAATAGAAGACCCTGAAACAAAAAGAAAAACAATCGGACGTGTGTTCATTGAAGTTTTTGACGACGAATCCCATCAATTGGAAGACGTGAAATGGCTTGCCCAGGGAACTATTTATCCTGATGTAATCGAGTCGGTTTCTGTGAAAGGACCATCTGCAACCATTAAATCCCATCACAATGTGGGAGGTTTGCCGGATTTCATGAAACTGAAAGTTGTAGAGCCATTGCGCATGCTTTTCAAAGATGAAGTAAGACGTGTAGGGGCTACATTGGGAATCTCTCCGGAATTATTAGGAAGACATCCTTTTCCAGGGCCGGGATTATCCATCCGTATTTTAGGAGATATCACACCGGAAAAGGTGAGGATTCTTCAGGAAGTAGACTCTATTTTTATTGAAGGATTGAAATCACACGGATTGTATGACAAAGTTTGGCAGGCAGGCGCAATTCTGCTTCCGGTAAACAGTGTAGGTGTTATGGGAGATGAAAGAACCTATGAAAAAGTAGTTGCCCTTAGAGCAGTTGAATCAACAGACGGAATGACGGCAGACTGGGTACACTTACCGTATGAATTTTTGATGACGATTTCAAACGAAATTATAAACAAAGTAAAAGGTGTGAACAGAGTTGTATACGACATCAGCTCAAAACCGCCTGCCACAATTGAGTGGGAATAAGAAATTGAAAAATTAAATTAATTAAGTCGTTGCTTTTCTCTAAATTAGTAACGACTTAATAGCTTATAAAACTTATATAGCCTTTAAAAGAAAGAATAAAATGAAGCAGTTTTTTTATGTACTTGTATTAATGTTTTTAGTGTCCTTTACAGCAAAGGCACAGCAAAATGTGAAACACACGGTGTTGAGCGGTGAAACAGTAACACAGATTGCGCAGAAATATAAAGTTACACCTCTGGATATTTACACGCTTAATCCTGATGCGAGAAATGGCCTAAAGGAAAATTCGGTTTTGTTGATTCCTTCCAAAGGAACGGTTAAGATTCCGGTTAAAGAGCAAAAAGTTACAGATACGCCATCCCAAAAGAAAAACGGAACACATACCGTTGCTCCAAAAGAAACCGTTTACGGTCTGGCGAAGCAGTACAATATTTCTGTTTCTGATTTAGAAAAAGCAAACCCGGAAATAAAAAACGGGCTAAAAATAGGTCAGGTTCTTACAATACCTAAAAAAGAGCAACAAGTTCCACCACAAGAAACAAAGCCTACTAAGAAAGAGGAAAGAAAAGCGGAGAAGGCAGAAAAGAAAGCTGAAAAAGAAGAAAAGAAAGAGCTCAAAAATACCGTACAGGATTTTACTCACGAAGTACAGCCAAAAGAAACAAAATATTCTATTGCCAAAAAATACGGAATTACTCTTGAAGAATTGGAAAAGAGAAATCCTGAAACCAAAGAAGGTTTGAAAATAGGGCAGGTATTGATTATTAAAGGCAATCCTTCAAAAGTAGAAACTGCTGATAAAAAATCGGAAACCAGACAGGAAGCTCCAAAACAGGAAACCGCAGATTCAAATTTTGACAAATATGAAGTAAAACCTAAAGAAACACTTTACAGCCTTTCCAGACAATTTGGCTTAAGCCAAAACGAGTTGATTGATTTGAATCCGGAATTGAAAGATGGCGTAAAAGTTGGAATGATGCTAAAAGTTCCTAATACGTTGCCGGTATCAGGCGCTTCGACTAAAAATTTTACGGATTTGACTAAAACACTTTCTAAAAAAGATAGAAAGGAATTGGTATTGTTGCTGCCTTTTAACCTGACAAAAATAAGTGGAGATTCAACATCAACTGTTCAGACAAGACTTAAGAAAGACGGTTTCTTAAATATGACTCTCGATTTTTACTCAGGAGCTTTGATGGCTATTGACTCTGCAAAAACATTAGGACTGAATATTGACGTAAAGATTTTTGACTCACAGGAAAATAAAAATACATCTAATATTTCAAGCACTTTTGTACAGAATAATCTAACGAAAGCAGATGTGGTAATCGGCCCATTTTATCAGGCACATGCCGAAAAAACGGCAGAAATGCTGAACCAAAGCAATGTTCCTGTAATTTCACCATTATCAAAAGATAGTGCCAAACTGTATAGCAACCTATACCAGTCAATGCCAACGCCGGAATATCTGAGAAATGCTATGTTTGATTACATGAACAGCAAAAATGGTAATATAGTGGCCGTTGTTGACCCTAAAAAAGCGACGACCAGAAAATATATTTCAGACAACTATGGCAATGTCCGATTTGCTACTTTTACCGATAAAGGAGGATTGTCTGCAGAAAGCCTGAAATCATTACTTAAACCAAATCAGATGAACTATGTCGTTATGGAAACGGCTAGTATCTGGATGATTAAGTCTACAATTACAGCCTTGTTGGCGGCACAATCCGAATACCAGTTGCAATTGGTTATTTTGGAATCGAATAAAGCCCTGGATTCTGATGAAATTTTAGTTTCCAATCTTGCTAAGCTAAAAATGATGTATCCTGCCGTGACACGTGAAAATGATACGCCCGAAGCATTGATTTTTGCGAAAATGTACAAAAAGAAAAACAACATCCTGCCCAACCAGTATGCAACCCGTGGTTTTGATGTTACGTTTGATGCCATGCTACGACTTTCGCAAGAAAAAAGCTTTGAAGAAACCATCTATGATGTGGCTACAGAACAAGTAGAAAATAAATTCAACTATAATAGAAATCCGGCGGGAGGCTACTCTAATAAAGGTGTTTACATTCTTTATTATGATGAAGACCTGTCTGTTAAAGAAGCAAAATAATGACATCAAAAGTAACATACCTGGGAGATTTAAGAACTTCTTCCGTACATCTGCAATCAGGAACCGAAATTCTTTCCGATGCACCAACCGATAACCATGGAAAAGGTGAAGCTTTTTCCCCTACAGATTTACTGGCCAATGCGTTGGGTAGCTGTATGATTTCGATTATGGCAATCAAATCAAAAGATATGGACATAAACCTGGTAGGTTCGACTGTTGAAGTAACCAAAATCATGCAGGCAGAACCAAGAAAAATTGCGAAGATTGAAATCGTGATGAATATGTCGGTTGCAGCCGATGATAAAACCAGAACTATATTGGAAAGAACAGCAATGAATTGCCCGGTTATTCTTAGCCTGAATCCGGATATCGAAAAAGTAATCACTTTTAACTGGAAATAATCATTGGAAAATTCTCAATTCATTACTTTTCAGAAATTCAATCTTAAAGAAGATGCTGTCGAACTGGCTAATTTTTTAAAAGAAAGCAAGATAGAGTACCGTATTGAAGATGTTTCTTCCGGTTTGGATGGTAATTTTGGAGGTTCAGAACTGACAAAGGATTACCTGATAAAACTGCAAAAGGAAGATTTTGAAAAAGCCGATGTTCTTTTGCTACAGCTTTCGTCTAATCTGGTAGAAACTATTGGTTCAGACCATTATCTGCATGACTTTACAGATGAAGAGCTAAAAGAAATCATAGTCAAAAAAGACGAATGGAGTCATTTAGATTACTTATTGGCCCAAAAGATTCTTAAGGAAAGAGGACATGAAATAGCCCCGGAAGAAATCGAAAGGCACAGAAAGCAACGATTGGAAGATTTGGCTAAGCCGGAAGAACGTCAGACTACCTGGATTATCATTGGCTATATCATGGCTTTTTTAGGCGGATTTATGGGGATTTTTATAGGATGGTATTTGAAAACCCATAGAAAAACACTCCCAAACGGCGACCGTGTTTATAATTATATCGAATCCGACAGGAAACAAGGTGGCAGAATCCTGACACTAAGTATAATTTCTCTTGTGTTTTGGATTGGAGTCAGAATCTATTTTTCCAAATAAATGGACGAACAGAAAAAGCTTCTCATAAAATTAGCCCATACCAAAATGCCTTTCGGAAAGTATGAAGGCCGGTATCTGATAGATTTGCCGGAATACTATGTTGTTTGGTACAGCAATAAAGGTTTTCCAAAAGGAGAGTTAGGACAGCAATTGCAACTGGTTTATGAATTGAAATTAAACGGACTGGAAGAACTCGTCAGAAATATAAAGAAACAATACGCCAAACCTTGAGTTGGCAGCAATAAAAAAGCCTGTGAAATATTCACAGGCTTTATTTTTTGTTTAAAATTATTTGTTGACCACTTTTGTTTTAGCTAAGTCGTCACCCAGTCTTGGCTTATCGATAAGCACCAGAATAGCATCAAGTAACGGAATAAATAAAGTTATATTTCTTGTGGCGCTGGTAGCATAGTCTCCTTCTAAAGAAGAACCATCTTGTTTAACGGCTGCATACTTTATCAGCTTTTTGCCAATGCTTTGCCCGCCCGGGAGCGCATCTCTTAAGAGGTAATAGCCAACACCGAGTAGCCATCCTATGTAGGAGATTATCCCAATACCGGCAAGAACCGCTATAAAAGAAAACACAAACATTGGGATGTACGCAATAATACCGTCAATAAAGATCCCAAGAAATCGATTTAATTTTGATACTTCTGTCATGATAATTTTTTATTTGGTTGATTATAGACTAAAATACAAATTATTTTAACAAAATTGAATTTATTTAAAATAAATTAATGTAAATTCTTTTTTACTAATCAAACCGCCACTAAATTTTTTCAAAAAAAATAATGTAGGCTCCCGCTTCTCAATTATCAATTAATAATTTGTACTTTTGCCACGTTTTTTTACACAACTACAACGACAAACAACAGCACAATGAATCAGACAAAATATATTTTTGTTACAGGCGGTGTGACTTCTTCTTTAGGAAAGGGGATTATTGCTGCGTCTCTAGCAAAATTATTACAGGCCAGAGGTTATCGAACGACAATCCAGAAATTTGATCCTTACATTAATGTGGATCCGGGAACTTTGAATCCCTATGAGCACGGAGAATGTTATGTGACGGATGATGGAGCCGAGACCGATTTGGATCTTGGACACTACGAACGTTTTTTAAACGTTCCTACTTCGCAGGCAAATAATGTGACTACAGGAAGGGTTTATCTTTCTGTAATTGAAAAAGAGCGAAGAGGAGAGTTTTTAGGCAAAACCGTTCAGGTGGTTCCTCATATCACCAATGAAATCAAGGAGCGAATGCAGCTGCTTGGAAAAACTGGCGAATTTGACATAGTGATTACTGAAATTGGAGGTACTGTTGGCGATATTGAGTCGCTTCCTTATATTGAGTCCGTTCGTCAACTGGTTTGGGAATTGGGCGAAAACAATGGAATTGTAATTCACCTGACATTAGTGCCTTATTTGGCAGCGGCAGGTGAGCTAAAAACGAAACCGACACAGCATTCTGTTAAGGCATTGATGGAAAGCGGAATTAAAGCCGATATTTTGGTTTGCAGAACAGAACATGAACTTTCTGATGAATTGCGTCAGAAACTGGCTTTATTCTGTAACGTAAAAAGAGAAGCTGTAATCCAATCGATTGATGCTTCAACAATTTACGATGTTCCAAACCTGATGTTGGAAGAAGGCCTTGACAAAGTAGCATTGAAAAAATTGGATTTGCCGGAAAAAGCAACTCCGGATTTGAAACAATGGAACGAGTTCCTGCAAAAACTGAAAAATCCGAAACACATTGTAAATATCGGTTTGGTTGGGAAATATGTTGAATTGCAGGATTCTTATAAATCCATTTTAGAAGCCTTTATTCATGCAGGAGCCGCCAATGAAACCAAAGTCAATGTAGTGAGCATTCACTCTGAATATGTAGATGAGAAAAATATTGCCGACAAGCTAAGGGATTTAGACGGTATTCTTGTAGCGCCGGGCTTTGGTGAAAGAGGAATTGAAGGAAAGATTGATACGGTTCGTTATGCAAGAGAAAATAATATTCCGTTTTTTGGAATCTGTTTAGGAATGCAAATGGCTGTAATTGAATATTCAAGAAATGTTTTGGGGTATTCAGATGCCAATTCAACAGAAATGAATGCGGGAACAGCACATCCGGTAATCAATCTGATGGAAGAACAGAAAACGATTACTGATAAAGGTGGAACAATGCGTCTGGGAGCATGGAAATGTGAAATAAAACCGGATACTCTGGCTTCAAAGATTTATGGTAAAAACCAGATTCAGGAGCGTCACCGCCACCGTTATGAATTTAACGGCGAATATTTGGAAGAATTGGAAAATGCCGGATTAAAAGCATCGGGTATAAATCCGGATACGAAATTGGTGGAAATCATCGAGATTGAGAAACATCCGTTTTTTATCGGAGTACAGTACCATCCGGAATATAAGAGTACAGTCGCACAGCCACATCCGTTATTTGTGAGTTTTGTAAAAGCGGCCGTAACACATAAAAACAAATAGTATTTGAAGGCAACTTCAGCAAAGAACTCACGCGTTAGATGCGTAATTAAATTAATTATTTAGAATACAATGGAAGAAAAAAAGTTTGACCGTAATTCAATTATTGGCTTCTTGTTGATTTTTATGCTTTTGTTGGGCGTAATGTATATCAATAAGCCTTCACAAAAAGAAATTGATGCGAAAGCCAAAATTGAGGCAGAAAAACAAAAAGCAGCAGCAAAAACATCTGAAAAAGAAGCCGCATTAACCGCAGTTGATACTACGGCAAAAGATTCGCTTCAATTGGAAAAATTGAAAAGCTCTTTAGGCAGTTTTGCTTATGCTGCAACACTTCCGTCAGCAAAACAGGAAATCCAGACTTTAGAAAATGATTTGGTAAAACTTACTTTTTCTAACAAAGGAGGTTATATTGTTGGTGCAGAAATGAAAAATTTCGAAGCCGTTAGCAAAGGTTCCGGTGAACTGGTAAAAATAATTAAAGACAATAATGCCAAATTAAATATCGAGCTTAAAACACAAGGCAATCTTGTTTTAAATACAAAAGACCTTTATTTTGAGCCGACTCTTACCAAAGAAGGTGAAAACCAGGTATTGACCATGCGTTTAAAAGCAGGTCCGGAGCAATATCTGGAATACCGTTATGTATTGAAGCCAAAAGAATACATGCTTGACTTCTCTATCAGAACACAAGGTTTGAGCAAAGTACTGCAGACTTCCAATCCGCTTCCTTTGGAATGGACCATGAAGACCTACAGAAGCGAAAAGAGTATTTCGTATGAAAACCGCTATACAGAATTGGTGTACGAATATGAAAATGGAAAAGACGACTATTTAGGACAATCTTCCAGCAACACCGAAGCTAAAGACGTAACCTATATTGCATTCAAGCAACATTTCTTTACCTCAATCCTTCTGACAGATACGCCATTTAAGGTAGCAGAGTTGAAATCAGATAATCTTGTAAAAGATATTGAGAAGGACACCATCTTCACAAAATCGTTTAAAGCTACTGTTCCTTTGGCTTTCAAAGGTGGAGAAGTGAATTACAATATGAACTGGTACTACGGACCAGCCGATTATAAAATCTTAAACAAATACGACAAAAATCTTGACGAAGTGATTTCTTTAGGATGGGGAATCTTTGGATGGATTAACCGTTGGATTTTCATTCCGGTTTATGATTTCCTGAGCCTTTTCTTATCACACGGAATTGCAATTATCGTATTTACTATTCTGGTACGTTTGGTAATGTCACCGGTAACCTATAAGTCTTACCTGTCACAGGCAAAAATGAAAGTGCTTCGTCCGGAAATTATGGAATTGAACGAGAAGTTCAAAAAAGACCCGATGAAGAAACAACAGGAAACCATGAAACTGTACAACAAGGCAGGCGTTAATCCTATGGCGGGATGTCTCCCGGCTTTAATGCAGATTCCGGTATTCTATGCCTTATTCCAGTTTTTTCCTTCGGCTATTGAACTGAGACAGAAAAGCTTCCTTTGGGCTGAAGATTTGTCTTCTTTCGATGCTATTTTCTCATGGAAGCAGCACATTCCGGTAATCTCAGGTTTTTACGGAAACCACATCAGTTTGTTCCCGATTTTGGCAGCAATTGCTATCTTCTTTTACATGAAGATGACAACAGGTGACCAGACAATGAGTGCACCACCACAGGAAGGTATGCCGGATATGAGCAAAATCATGAAAATGATGATTTATCTGTCGCCATTGATGATGATGATTTTCTTTAACAACAATGCTTCCGGATTGAGTTTGTACTATTTTGTCTCCAACACTATTACAATTGGAATCATGCTGGTAATTAAGAATTACATCATTAATGATGAAAAAATCCATGCAAGAATTCAGGAGAATAAAACCAAAGAAAAGCCTAAAAGCAAATTCCAGCAAAAAATGCAGGAAATGATGGAGCAGGCGCAGGAACAGCAAAAGCAAAAAAACAAAGCTCTGGAGGATAAGAAAAAATCACTCGACGAGAGAAAAAAGAAATAAAAAATAAAAAGCACTCAATTAGGGTGCTTTTTTAAATTCTGACACAGTCTGTGACACAAATGTTTCGGCAGGCTTTTTGAAGTGAAGACCACGGCAATAAAAACTGATATTTTTAGTTAACAAGAATAATAAAACCACTATTGTATGAAATTACATGTCATAACATTTATTCTATTTTTATCAATATTCCAGGCTGCATTTGCACAGGAAACTAATAAGTTCGACGAAAAAGGCCTGCGCCACGGACTTTGGAAAGGAACTTATGCAGAATCCCAAAGACCTCGCTATGAAGGAACTTTCGAACACGGAAAAGAAACCGGTGTTTTTAAGTTTTTTGACGATACTAAAGAACTAAAAGTTATAGCTACCAGAGATTTTACGGCAAAAGACGGAAGTGCCTATACTACATTCTTTGACCAAAAAGGGAATAAAGTAAGTGAAGGAAAAGAAGTAAACAAACTTTATGAAGGCGAATGGAAATACTATCATTTAGAGTCAAAAGAAATAATGACAGTTGAAAACTACTCCAAAGGAAAATTAAATGGCATTAGAAAAGTTTTTTACAAAAGTGGAAAAATAGCCGAAGAAGCTAATTATAAGGATGGAATCAAAAACGGACCTTATAAAAAGTATAGTGAAAGAGGAGTCGTTTTAGAGGATGCCATCTACAAAAACGGAGAATTTGACGGAGCAGTTACTTATAATGATGATGCGGGAAAAACTATAAAAGGACAATTCAAAAATGGTAAAAAATCCGGTATCTGGAAATATTACGAAAACGGAAAATTAGTCAAGGAAGAAAACCCGAATAAACCGGTTAAGGAAAAATTCAAAATCAATAGTAAAAACAAAGGAGCCCGAAAATTGCCGCAAAATGCTCCTGCAAACAGATAAATTTCTCAAATGCGTTTATAAATTAAACAAATGCAGAGCATATAAAAACTATTCTATTTTGGCGTACTTTTGCAGCGTCAAATATTTTTGAATTAAATAATAAAGAAAATGAAACGTGTCGTAGTAGGTCTTTCCGGAGGTGTTGATTCCAGTGTTGCTGCTTATTTGCTTAAGGAGCAGGGCTATGAAGTCATTGGCCTTTTCATGAAAAACTGGCATGACGATTCTGTAACTATTTCTAACGAATGCCCTTGGCTGGAAGATAGCAATGATGCACTTCTGGTAGCTGAGAAATTAGGAATTCCTTTTCAAACAATTGATTTAAGCGAACAATATCAGGAGAAAATCGTGGACTATATGTTCCGCGAATATGAAAAAGGAAGGACACCCAATCCGGATGTTCTATGCAACCGTGAAATTAAGTTTGATGTCTTTATGAAGATTGCCCTGAGCCTTGGAGCCGATTATGTGGCAACCGGACACTATTGCAGAAAAGGAGAAATTGAAGTGGATGGTAAGCCGGTATATCAATTACTCGCCGGGGTTGATGGTAATAAAGACCAATCCTATTTTCTTTGTCAGCTTTCACAGGAACAATTGGCCAAATCTTTATTTCCTATTGGAGAATTGACCAAACCTGAGGTTAGGGAAATTGCAGCCAAAATGGAACTGGTTACAGCAGAAAAGAAAGATTCGCAAGGATTATGTTTTATTGGGAAAGTACGCCTTCCGGAATTCCTGCAGCAAAAATTACAGCCAAAAGATGGATTGATTTTTGAAATCGGAGCCGATCAGGAAATCTATAAAAAAGAAAAAACGGAGTTTAATTCATTAAAGGAAGAACTTGCTCATGAAGCGGCATCCATTCCTTATGCCCCTGAAATGGGTAAAGTAGTTGGAAAACACCAGGGAGCCCATTATTTTACAAAAGGGCAACGTAAAGGACTGAATGTAGGCGGAACTGTAGAGCCTCTTTTCATTATTGAAACCGATGTAGAAAATAACATTATTTACACCGGACAAGGAAATCACCATCCGGGTCTTTATAAAAAAGCGCTCTTTGTAGAGCGTTCTGAAGTGCATTGGATACGGGAAGATTTGGCATTGAAAGACGGCGAAACAATGGAAGTAATGGCGAGAATCCGTTACAGGCAGCCATTGCAAAAAGCCACATTGCATCAGTTTGAAAACGGACTGTATGTTGCTTTTGAAGAAGCCCAGTCAGCCATTACAGAAGGACAATTTGTTTCCTGGCATTTAGGAGAAGAACTGATAGGTTCTGGGGTAATAGCCTAAGTTTCTGAGGTACTAAGCTCCTAAGGTGCTAAGTCTCGTGCTTTTGTATGCAAAAGAGAAATCATTGAAAACAGGCTTTTTGGAATTGCTTCCATTTCGTTCAGATTTCCCAAATCCGCGTAATTATTTTAATCCGTGTTCATCCGCGTTCTAAAATACGAAGTTGATTAATGAGGTGTTAAGGTTCTGAGGGACAAAGTTGCTAAGTTTTTTAGCGTAAACTTTTCGATTATTATAAAAAGTTATAACCTATCATAAAATAAAAACCCGACAATCACTTGTCGGGTTTTTTTGAACAAAATATATAACGAACAAAACTAAACAGCTAATTAAGCAATATCCAACAGCACAAAAGACTTGTCGATACTCTCATCAAAATGGATATTTCTTAGTTTTTCCAAAGAAATAGTACCTGTAATATAACCGGATTCATGATTCAGATAGGATTCGTCTATAGCAGAAAAATGTTTCTTTAAAGTAACCGCATCTTCTATCTGGTGCCTTAGGAAAACTTTCAGATTAACATCGTCAGACAGGCTGTAATCTTCCTGCTGCGCAATTTTTTTATACTCGTATTGATAATCATAGCTCAAAGCTGAAATATCGCTTAACACAGCCGAAGCCGTTGGATGTGCTCCGGCACCTTTGCCCACAAAAAACTGTTCGTCTGCAAAACTGGTTTTCGTAATCACACCATTAAAAACATCATCAACATTAAACAGACGGTCTGCAGAATCCACAAATTTCGGAATAACGAAAGCAGTAATGTTTCCGTCTGTATTTTTAAAAGCCTGCGCAACTAATTTGATTTTTAACCCTTTTTCACGGGCATATTTCAATTCCAATCCGCCAATATTATCAATCCCGATATTCAGGAGATTTTCAGGTCTGGCAATATATCCGAAAGAATGAGCCAAAAGAATCAACAGTTTGTATTTGGCATCAAAACCGCCGGTATCTAAAATAGGGTTGCTTTCTGCAAATCCTTTTTCCTGAGCTTCTTTTAAAGCTTCCTCATACGATAAGTTCTCCTTAAAAGTCTTGGTGAGTATATAATTGGTTGAACCATTCACAATACCCTGTATAGATTCCAAAAGGTCGTTATCATAGTATTCTTCTAAATTCCGGATAATAGGCATGCTGGCGCAACAGGCAGCTTCATAAAGTAAGGGCACCTTGTGTTTTCGTTGCAATTCCAATAATTCTTCAAAATGCTCTGCAATCATTTTTTTGTTGGCAGAAACTACTGCCTTTCCACTTTTTAAAGCGGTTTTAACGATTTCATAAGCCGCATCCGCATCGTCAATAAGTTCTACAATAACATTGATTTCCGGGTCGTTGAAAATATCATTTTTATCGAAAGTGAAGTTTTCGGCTGCAATTTCGCGTGGTTTGTTTTTATCCTTGACACAGATTTTTCTGATGTCTGCTTTTAACCCCGGTGTTTTCTGCAAAACCTCATACAATCCGAAACCCACACATCCGAATCCAAATAATCCTATATTTAATTTTTTTCTTGACATTGTTCGTGCAATTAATTTTTATGGAATTCAACAGTAGCATTTTCCTTCACAGCATTTTCCAATGCCTGTTTTATGTCGGCAATTAAATCATCAGCATCTTCCAAACCCACAGAAAGTCGGATTAGGCTGTCGGTCACGCCAGATTGGTATCTTTTTTCAGCAGGAATTGATTTATGAGTCATTTCACATGGAAGGCAACACAGGCTTTTCACACCACCTAAACTTTCAGCCAACTGGAATAATTTCGTTCCCGATACAATTCTTGAAGCCAGTTCCTTATCGTCAATAACCAAATCAAAAGTCACAACACCTCCAAAATATTTCTGCTGACTTTTGGCAATTTCATGATTGCGGTGGGTTTTCAAGCCCGGATAATAAACATTACGGACTAGTTTTTCAGTAGTCAGGAATTCGGCAATTTTTTGTGCATTTTCAGCATGCTGCCTGATTCTTAAATTAAGGGTTTCAATACCGCGAATAACCAGCCAGCTGTCAAACGGCCCTAAAATAGCACCGGAAGCATTCTGGATGAATTTAATTTTAGCGCCTAATTCTTCCGTAGCAGTAATGACCAGACCGGCTATCAGGTCACTGTGTCCTGAAATATATTTTGTAGCACTGTGAACAATTAAGTCGGCACCAAAATCAATTGGTTTTTGGGCGATAGGAGAGGCAAAGGTATTGTCTACGCAGAACAGGATGTTGTTTTCTTTTGCAATTTTTCCAATGGCACGCAAATCTGAAATCTTTAATGTTGGATTGGTCGGAGATTCAATCCATATCAGGGCTGTCTTGTCACTGATGGCATCAGCAACGTTCTTTGCATCGGTTGCATCAACATACGTTACCTGTATCCCGAATTTTTCATACACATGGGTAAACAGGCGGAAAGCACCTCCGTAAATATCATCTACGGCTATGATTTCGTCTCCGGCCGATAGTAATTTCACTACTGCATCTATCGCAGCTAATCCGCTGGAAAAAGCATAACCGTTGGTTCCGTTCTCCAGTTTGGCTACCAGGTCTTCAAGAACTTTTCGTGTAGGATTATTGCTTCTGGCATAGTCGAAACCTTTGTGAACGCCTGGAGCATCCTGAACAAAAGTAGAAGTCTGGTAAATTGGCACCGAAATGGAACCTGTTAGTTTATCAACCGGAATGTAGTTTAAAATTTGAGTTTGCTCTTTCATCTTGATTCGTTTTTAAGATTTAATATTTTTTGCTTTTAAAAAAATATTCGAAACCAGATATCGGAAAGGGCATAAAATAAAAATGCTCCTCCGATAAGTCAGAAGAGCAAATAATATCTCGAGTTATTATGTACTATTTTCTAAGCTTATCTTTCCCTGCCAAAGCAAGGGTTGAATGTGGCACCTTATCCTCAAAAGGACAGGTTGCCAAGACGTCATAGGGTCAATTCCCTCGGTCTTTCTGGATAAGAATAATCTTTTAAAGAACTTGGTTGCAAATTTAGAGTATAAATTTTTTAAAAACCTAATAAAAAATAAAATATTTTATATTTAATTGATTTTCAATGCATTGAATTAGATGTAAAGGGCTTTAAATAGTCAGCTTTAAAGTGTTTTATAAAATTTCATTTTCGTAAATTTGACATTCATATCTAAAAAATATTGATTTGAATTCAAAAATAACCCAAATTATTCCCCAGCTTCCTTCTTTAGACTTTGAAAAATCCAAACAATTTTATCAGGAAATTTTAGGCGGTAAATTAGTAGGTGAATATGAAGACCTTTTAATTTTTTTATGGGATGATAATGAAATACACCTTTGGAAATGCAATGAAAAAATAGTTCCGGAAAATTCAAGCTGCTACATTCGGGTAAATGATATTGAAGCTGTTTTTGAACGGTATAAAAAAATTCTTGGAGATAAGATAGCACTTAAAAACCAGCCTTGGGGAATGCGGGAGTTTTATATTATTGACGATAGCGGCAATTTGTTTAAGTTTGGACAGCCAATTCAATAACTTATGAAAAAAATTACTTTTTTAATAGTCTTGTTGTCAGGTTTCTGGGCTGTGGCTCAGGAAGATGCCTGGGTTTATTTTACAGATAAGCCCGATGCCGCCCACTACATGGCAAACCCACTGGAGATGCTTTCGCAGCGAGCACTTGACAGAAGAACAAGACAGAATATTGCATTAGACGAAAAGGATGTCCCTATTTCCGTATCGTATATTAATCAGGTGACGGCTTCGGCAGGAATTACAGTCAAAGCCAAATCAAAATGGATGAATGCATTGCATATCAGGGGTACGGTAGAAGCCATTCAAAACCTCGAAACCCTCACTTTTGTCGACCATATCCAGTTTGCTAATCCAACTTTGAATACTGCGGGCCGTGCCATGCGTCAGTCGCAATTGGCAAATGGGAATAAAAATTTAGAAACTCAGGTAAGTTTCGGATATGGAACATCGGCCAACCAGATTCAGATGCTAAAAGGCAATCTGTTACACCAGCAGGATTTTACCGGAAACGGAAAAATAATCGCTGTTATGGATGCCGGTTTTCCCAATGTAAATACTGCCCAACCTTTCCAACGACTTATTACCAATAATAAAATTTTAGGTGGTTACGATTTTGTAAACAGAAATACGAATTTTTATACAGGTGGAACACACGGTACCTTAGTACTTGCAACTATGGGCGGTTATGTTGAAAATCAATTAGTTGGAACCGGGCCGGATGCTTCGTATTATCTTTTTATAACAGAGGATATTTTGGATGAAAATCCGGTTGAGGAATCCTATTGGGTTGAAGCTGCTGAAATGGCAGACAGCCTTGGTGTTGATATCATTAATACTTCGCTGGGATATTTCATATATAACAACCCGGGTTATAGTTATGAATATGCTGACATGAATGGCACAACAGCCTTTATTTCACGTGGTGCAGATATTGCCTTTTCAAAGGGAATGATTTGTGTTGTTTCGGCAGGCAATTCAGGAGCAGGGGCTAATCCTAATATTTCGGCGCCGGCGGATGCGGTTAATGCGCTGGCGGTAGGTGCTGTAGCGCCGGATAGTAGTTATGCCGGTTTCAGCTCTATCGGGCCTTCATTTGATGGCAGGGTAAAACCTGATATAATGGCACAAGGGCAGCAGGCTGTGGTTTCTGATACATTCGGAAATATTGTTACTGCTAACGGAACCTCTTTTTCGTCGCCTATAATTTCAGGTATGGTAGCTTGTTTATGGCAGGCTTTTCCAGATAAAACAAATGTGGAAATTATACAGCTAATAAAACAGTCGGCCCATTTATATAATACGCCCAACAATCAATTTGGTTATGGGATTCCGGATTTTAGCAGGGCATTAGCTAATGCTTTAGATACTCCTGTTTTTTCTGAAAACTCATTTTTAGTATATCCAAACCCGGCTAATTCTGTTGTCAATCTTGTCATTCCGGAATCTTATGAAGAAGTCCGGATTTTTATTTACAACCAGTTAGGACAAGAAATAATGAATAGTAAAATTAAAAGAGAAAACCCGGTTTTTTCTGTAGAAAACCTGCAATCGGGTATCTATTGGTATAAAATCAAAGCAGGCAATAATTATAAAACAGGAAAATTGGCTGTTAAATAGTATCTTTAAAAACAAAACAAATAATAAACCATAACTAAATTAAATGAATAAGATTACACAGCTTTTCAATATTCAGTATCCAATAGTTCAGGGTGGCATGATATGGAACAGCGGTTATAAGTTAGCAAGTGCGGTTAGTAATGCCGGAGGCTTGGGATTAATAGGAGCAGGGTCAATGTATCCGGATGTCCTTCGGGAGCACATCCAGAAATGTAAAAAGGCGACAGATAAGCCTTTTGGTGTCAACGTTCCGATGCTCTATCCGAATATTGAAGAAATCATGAATATTATTGTAGAAGAAGGCGTAAAAATCGTTTTTACTTCTGCAGGAAATCCTAAAACATGGACTGCTTTTTTAAAAGAAAAAGGAATTACAGTCGTTCATGTTGTCAGCAGTTCAAAATTTGCCCTGAAAGCGCAGGAAGCAGGTGTTGATGCTGTTGTTGCTGAAGGTTTTGAGGCAGGCGGACATAATGGAAGGGAAGAAACGACTACATTAACTCTCATTCCGATGGTTCGCGAAAAAATACAAATTCCATTGATAGCTGCAGGAGGAATTGCAACCGGAAGAGGAATGCTGGCGGCGATGGTTTTGGGTGCCGATGGCGTTCAGGTAGGAAGCCGTTTTGCCGCATCAATTGAAAGTTCGTCCCATGCTGATTTTAAACAGACAATTGTTGATTTGGAAGAAGGCGGAACCCAGGTGACTTTGAAAGAACTGGCACCGGTACGACTAATCAAAAATAAATTCTATCAGGATATTCAGGAGCTTTACGCCAAATGTCCGACTACAGATGATTTGAAAGTTTTGTTGGGAAGAGCCCGCGCTAAAAGAGGAATGTTTGAAGGCGATTTAGTGGAAGGCGAACTTGAAATTGGCCAAATTTCAGGACTGATTCACGATATAAAACCCGTAAAAGAAATTGTCGAGAATATGGTTTCAGAATTTGAAAAAGCAAAACAGGAAGCTGTTTCTTTATAAAAGAATCCCTTTGCAGAGCAAAGGGATTCTTTTTTAATTGATTATCTGAACTTTACACCAAAAAATAAACCCAGGTTTATGTTTTCTTTCTTTGCGGCTCTGCGCCTTTGCGTGAAATAGTTGCTCGCAAAGACGCAGAGCCGCAAAGTTTAATAGTAGAATCGTTAAAAGTTACCTTTTTGCCATAACTTCCCGATAGTCATTGTTTTTAATCATGACCAAGATTATAGATCTCCATGATGTTTTTCATGATGCGGTCAATATCCAGTTTCAGGTCAATCAGTTTTCCGGAGTGAATGTCAAAAACCCAACCGTGAATCTGAAGCCCTCTTTCGTTGTATGCTTTTTGCACTTCGGCAGTTTTAACCAAATTAACACACTGCTCCTGTACATTTAATTCAACCAGCCTGTTGTATTTTGCAGTTTCATCTTCAATAGCATTCAGTTCATTTTTATGCAGTCTGTATACATCGCGTATATTTCGAAGCCAAGGATTGAGTACACCCAAATCTTCAGCCTGCATGGCTGCTTTTACTCCTCCGCAGAAGTAATGCCCGCAAACCACAACATGGTTGACATGCAAGTAATTCACGGCATAATTCAATACAGACATTACGTTAAGGTCAATACTGATTACCATATTGGCGATATTTCTATGTACAAAAACTTCTCCGGGAGAAACACCCATCAAATCTTCTGCAGTAACACGACTGTCAGAACATCCAATGTAGAGAATATCCGGATTTTGTCCCTTTGATAAGTTTATGAAATAGTCCGGATCTTTTTGCAATTTTTCAGCAATCCATTTTTCATTATTTCGGAATACTTTTTCTAGTTCCATAGTATACGATATAGTTGGAAGATTTTTATAGGATAAAGATAATCAATTAACATAAATCCGAAAAAAAAAGTCACGTTTCAAAAAACATTCCTGAATATAAATTGGCTGGATAACCCGAATAAAACGGTGCTGTCCCGATTGTTGCAACAGCACCTTTATATCACAATCAGATTTTATCTTTTATAATAAGCCACTATACTTGCTTTTGCCAATGTCTGGTTCCAAAGGTTAAAACCGACTACTGCCGGGTTTGTATTTTCGTCCAGTCCTAATTTATCGGTTTTTAAGGCATATACAGTTATAATGTATTGGTGAAATCCGTGTCCTTTTGGTGGACAGGGACCTCCGAATCCTTTGATGCCATAGTCTGTAATACTTTGGATAGCTCCTTTTGGGGCCAAGTTCAATTGTACGCCCGCATTGGTCACAAGTTCTTTTGTACTTGCAGGAATGTCAAATACAACCCAATGCCAGAATCCGCTTCCTGTCGGCGCATCGGGATCATACATGGTAATAGCAAAACTTTTTGTTCCCTCGGGTGCGTTTTTCCATGATAATTGAGGTGATTGATTGTCTCCGGAACAGCCAAAACCACCAAACTCCTGTATTTTTGTAGCTTCTCCTCCAAGATCTTTACTGGATAAGGTAAATGTTTTTTGTGCAAAAAGTGGGACTGAGAACAGCAGGGAAACTACCAGAATAAAGTTTAATTTTTTCATTTTATTACGATTTTAAAATTTTAACAAAGTTAGTTTTCGCAATAAAGGAGGAGCTAAGAGAGATGCTCAAAAACTGTTGCCGGAAGTTCAACTTTTATGATGCTGCCCCGGCGTGGTTCCATATTTTATTTTATAGGCCTGAATAAAACTGGATAAGTTCTCGTAGCCCACTTCGAAATAGATTTCGGTTGCACTTTTGTGTTCTTTGCTAATCAGGTGATGGGCATATTCAAGCCTTTTATTCTGAAACCATTTTACGGGCGATTGTGCGTACTGTTTTTCAAATTCGCGTTTGAAAGTAGAAATACTCATATTACATAAAAAGGCCAGTTCTTTTAAGGTTAGTTTGTTGAGTTGGTTACTTTCTATGGTGCGGATAAATTTTCGGGTACTATCATTATTATTTGAAATAAGAGAATTCAGAAAATGAGTGCCGTGTAATTCTGTGAGATATAGCATTATTTCCTGAAATTTAACCTCCAGCAGATTGTTCCTTATTTTACCCGAAAGTTTTAAGATGACAGTAAGACTCTGAATAAAGTTCCTGATAAATTCATCGTATTCAAAAGCATGTACGGAGCTGTTTTTCTGGAAATCTGTATTGGTGAATTCTATACTTTCTATAAATTTTGAAAGAGCAGTGTCCGAAAAGAAAAACAGCAGACTTCTGTAATTATTCCTGTCAGATAATTGTTCTGTCATGAGGCAGTGCCCCGATTTCATCAAAACAAATTTCGAGTTGTTTATCGATAAAGAGGAATTGTCGAATATAACGTCTTTATAACCTTCTAACAGAAAACTAAAAGTGTTTTGGTTGAGTATGATTTGTTGTTTGGAAATTTTCCGGGATGAGGAATAATCAAAAATCTGGACGGGTAGAGAGGTGTCTATAAGTAATGCATCAGGAATTGTAATACTATTCATGGCTTTCTGGCTTTTATGCTATATGTGGATGTTCTATTTTTTCAGTCAAGATTAGATTTTGAGATACTTGTTAATTGAAAGTCTACCGTTAGACCTTACAGTTTTGCCCCTAATGCAAAACGTGTTTATGCATCATTTTTTGCGGGTTCGTAAATTACCCTTTTTGTTGTTCAAAATAAAAAATTTCTTAAATGCCATACCAATTTTTCAAGAACTTTTATTGAACTAAAAGTGTCTTTCAGGGCTTGCCCAACTATTTTTTTAATTCCAGAAATATAAAAGCCAAAATCAAGACGCTTTTTTACAGTTTCTGCAGCAATTAATTGTTTTTTAATGTTTTATGTAGAATCTGAATCCGATGTCATATTCATTTTTGTCTTAGTCCACACAGCCCATAAATTTTTAAAGCTGTTATTAGTCGTTGAGTGAATTGACACCTTGTGCTTTTAATTTTTCGAGATGGTCTTTCATTGTCTTAACCTGGTCTGCCGGGTGTCCTTGCCAAATGGTTACTTCTCCAACCACCTTGAAAGGTTGCGTTGAACGATATGATTTTGTTGGATTTCCCGGGAATTTTTTATCAGTCAAATCCGGGTCATCTTCTATTTCACCAGTAGGCTCTACCAAATAAATTCTTTCCTGTCCTTCACCAAAAGCCAGTTCGGCACCCCAGATTGCAGCATCCAATGTTGCGGATAAAAAAATGTATTTTGCATTTTTCTGTTGTCCGTAGTTTGAAGTATAGCCTACTTTAATCAGGTCGCCAATTTTCAAGTCTGCCTTTGTTCCATGAAAATAGGTTTGTTCAAATGGTGTGGGTCTTTGTTCGTTTTTCTTTTGCTCCATTGTCAAATTTATGGTTTTATTATCCTGTTTTCTTTCTGATTAATTTAGAGACAATATAAATGAAGATAAGAAAAAATCCTGTCTTGATAATCGGACAGGATTTTTATAAAAAGTAAATTCCTAAATTCATGAGAGTTTAAAACTTATTCTCAACTTCTGCCGCCTGAAGCATTAAATAATGCAGGTCTGTGTTTTTAACAAAAGGCTTTAGAAGCTCGCTTCCGGGACCAAACATAGCCAATTCAACATAATCAGCGGAGTGGTCCATACTAATCCAGCCCACAGAATTTGTTTTTTGCTGCATTTCAGAATAAGCCTTGTAAGGCAGTTTTTTATAATTGTAGAGGCCTTCTTCTTTGTGCAATCCGTCATAATAGCTAAGTATTGTTTTGGCTTCTTCGTCAGAAGGAGTATGCCCGTTTGCTTTTTCAATAACTTCTTTTACCTGCGAAATCGAAAAATTCGGGCTTATCTGGTTCAGTATCCATTCGTTGGTTTGTGTGTACTTTTGAATGCTGTCAAAATTATCATTGGCATTCTTTCCGTAGATAACTCCCGGATTGGCATTTCCGTGGTCGGTTGTAATGATAACCAGGGTTTCTTTGTCTTTTTCGGCAAAGTCTATAGCAACCTTTACGGCTTCGTCAAAAGCAATCTGGTCGTTTATCAAAGCTGCAATATCATTGGCATGGGCAGCCCAATCCACTTTTCCACCCTCAATCTGAAGTACGAATCCGTTTTTGTGACCTTTCATACGGTCAATTGCCTTTTGGGCCATTTCGGCCAGGGTAGGAACTGTTTTCTTTAAATCGTCATTGCTATTTCGGTCTACAGAATAAGGAAGCGCATCATCAGAAAAAACGCCTAATACCGGTTTGTCATTTGAGGTATTGAACATTTCCGAACGTGTTTTGGCAATCTGATAACCTTTTGCCTCGAATGCGGCAAACATGTCTTTTTTATCTTTTCTTGTTTGTGGTGAAAAATAATTTTTACCACCGCCCATCATAATATCAAATCCTAACTCAAGATAAATTTCCGCTATATCATCCTGGCTGTTTCTGCTTTTGCTGTTGACGCAAAATCCGGCAGGAGTAGCATGGGTGATTGGAACCGTAGTGACGCATCCCGCCATTTTTCCGGTCTTTTTGAATTTTTGCCAGATAGGAAGATGTGGCTTTCCGTCGGGACCCACATTCAGCGAACCGTTATTCACACGAAAACCGCCGCCCCAGGAGGAACTGGCTGCTGCAGAATCTGTAACAATTGAACTGGCAGAAGCCGTGTCCATTAAAGCTCTTGAAACCCGATTGTCTTTATATAATTGAATCCAGTTGGAACCTTTTCCATATTTTCGGTTTAGGAATAAGTCGGCCATATTAAGTGTTCCGGTACTCATTCCGTCGCTAACCAGTAAAATAATATTTTTGGCTTTTTTATTTTTATTAATCGTTTCAAAATCCAAAACATTGGCGTTGCCCTGAAAGGGATTCAAAACTGCAGTTCCGATTGTAAAAAGTGAACCGTTTTTGAAAAATTTCCTTCTATCCATGTGGTAAAATCTTTGTGAAGCCCAAAGATAATGAACAATCATTTTACAGCGATTAACTATTTGTTATTTTATCTGTGAAACTTTTGCAAAAAAAAAGCCCCAAGCAAAAGCTATGGGACCTCTCCTCAAAATATACTTAACCTAACTAATTTTTAGAAACCAGTTCGTAGCTTTTGTCAAACTCCATGACAACCTGATTTCTTATTAAATCTTCAAAATTTTCTCTTTCTCTGATTAGATGCCCTTTCCCTTCATACCATAAGACTTCAGCAGGTTTAAACCTTGAATTATAATTGGATGACATCGAAAAGCAATAGGCGCCTGCATTCCTGAAACACAGTACATCACCTTCTTTGATTTCGGCAATTCTTCGATTGTTGGCAAAGGTGTCTGTTTCGCATATATAACCAACGACAGAATAAAAACGTTCTTTACCTTTCGGGTTGGAAATGTTTTCGATATGGTGCTGCGAACCGTAAAACATAGGTCTTATCAAATGGTTAAACCCGCTATCGATTCCGGCAAAAACAGTAGAAGTTGTTTGTTTTACCACATTTACTTTTGCGAGGAAGAAACCGGCTTCGCTAACCAGAAATTTACCGGGTTCGAATGCAAGAGTCAAATCACGGCCATATTCCTTACAGAAGGCATTAAAGCGCTTGCTTAATTTTTTGCCCAGCTCTTCAATATTGGTTTCGATATCGTCTTTCTTGTAGGGTACTTTGAAACCGCTGCCAAAATCAAGAAATTCCAGATTGCCGAAATGTTTTGCCGTATCAAAAAGTATTTCTGCCGCATACAGAAATACCTCAATATCCAGAATATCGGAACCGGTGTGCATGTGAATTCCATTGATGTTCATACCTGTGTTTTCGACAATTCGTAGCAGGTGAGGCATTTGATGTACCGAAATTCCAAACTTGCTGTCAATATGTCCTACAGAAATATTGGCATTTCCACCAGCCATGACATGCGGATTGATTCTGATGCATACAGGGATTGATGGGTATTTTGCTCCAAAGTGTTCCAGCACCGATAAGTTGTCGATATTAATCTGAACGCCAAGGTGGGCCGCTTCTTCAATTTCTTCAAAGGAAACACCATTAGGAGTGTAGATGATTTTGTCCGGCGAAAACCCGGCATGTAATCCCAACTGCACTTCCTGAATGGAAACGGTGTCCAGACCTGATCCCATTTCTTTTAGAAGTTTTAGGATTGATATGTTTGATAATGCTTTTACAGCATAATTTATACGCAGGCTTCCAACCTTTGAAAATGCATCCGTCAGTCGTGTATATTGAGACTGGATTTTTGCAGCATCATATACATACAGCGGACTTCCGAATTCTTCTGATAATTGCAGTAAATCTTTCGTTTGCATAACATTAATTCTTTATATGCAAAACTATAATCTAATTCTTTATGAGGCAAAATAATAACTAATATTAACAAAAAACAACAAATTGTTTAATTTTGAACTTTTATTGGTTTAAAATAAATATTTTTTAACGAATAAATTTAAGAATTAATCCATCTGCTTCACCCTGGTTAATCTGTAATGAGGCGGCGGTTGTAGAATAGCAACCATAATTTACTCCTTCAAGGAATATGTTTTTGTTACACGTTCCCGGAGATACATCATGGTTTTCGATAAAATAACCGTAATTTCCTGACTCAAATACATCCTGTTTGGAATCGTCTGTATTGTTGTTCACAACCGTGAAAGTATGGTTGGATGTATTAAAGTTCCATTGTATGGTTCCCGGCTCAAACTGATGCCTGATTCCGGCAATGGTACCATTGACTTCTATTAATTTCCATGTTCCTTGTAATGAAGTATCATTCGTATTGTCGTCATCATTATTGCAACCAGATAACAGTATCATTGCAAACAGGCTTAAGAGTTGAAGTGTTTTCATGATTATTTGTTTTGATAAGCGATTATTTTGTTTTTGATGTATAATAAAGATGTTAAAAAAATAAAAAAGTTGCTTCTTATTTGTGTTTTTAATAAAAAATATGGAATATCAGAAGTTCATTAATAGACAAAAAAGTTATATCAAAATAGGCATACAGGTATCAAATAAAAGAAATAATTCTTTCGCTGATTAGATGAAAATTGTATTTTTGTGGCACTTTTAAAAAGTCAAAAAACTTCAATATGGATATACACGAATACCAAGGAAAAGAAATATTAGCCAGCTACGGCGTGAAAGTTCAACGTGGTTATGTTGCCAATAATCCTCAGGAAGCTGTTGCGGTTGCAAAGCAGTTAACAGCTGAAACAGGAACGGGATGGCACGTGATTAAAGCTCAGGTTCACGCAGGTGGAAGAGGAAAAGGTGGAGGTGTGAAATTGGCTAAAAATTTACAGCAGGTAGAAGAGTTGGCAGAACAAATCATAGGAATGCAATTGATTACTCCTCAAACTTCTGCTGAGGGAAAAAAAGTACACAAGGTTTTGGTTGCTGAGGATGTTTACTATCCTGGTGAAAGCGAAACTTCAGAATTCTATATGTCAGTTTTATTGAATAGAGGTAAAGGCCGTAACATGATTATGTATTCTACTGAAGGTGGAATGGACATTGAAGAAGTTGCTGAAAAAACACCTCATTTGATTTTTACTGAAGAAATCGATCCTACTGTAGGATTGCAGGCTTTCCAGGCAAGAAGAATTGCATTTAATCTTGGGCTTTCCGGAAATGCTTTTAAAGAAATGGTTCAGTTTGTAGATTCTCTATACAAAGCTTATGTTGGTTCAGACGCTTCTATGTTTGAAATCAACCCGGTTTTAAAAACATCTGACAACAAAATTATTGCTGTTGATGCAAAAGTTAATTTAGATGACAATGCATTGTACAGACACCCTGCTTTGGCAGAAATGCGCGATATCCGTGAAGAAAATCCTATCGAGGTTGAAGCAAAAGCGGCAGGTCTTAATTATGTTGACCTTGACGGAACTGTAGGCTGTATGGTTAACGGTGCCGGTCTTGCTATGGCAACAATGGACTTAATTAAATATGCAGGTTTTGAGCCGGCTAACTTCCTTGATGTAGGAGGAACTGCTGATGCTAAACGTGTGGAGTTGGCTTTCAGAATTATCTTGAAAGATCCAAACGTAAAAGCTATCCTGATTAACATTTTTGGAGGAATCGTTCGTTGTGACCGTGTTGCTCAAGGTGTTATTGATGCTTACAAAAACATGGGTGACAGCATTAATGTGCCAATCATTGTTCGTTTGCAGGGAACTAACGCAGAACTTGCTAAAGAAATGATTGACAACTCTGGAATGCCGATTTTATCTGCAGTACAATTCCAGGAAGCAGCAGATCAGGTAAAGGCTGCACTTAGCTAATAATCTATTTTTATCCAATAAAAAAATCCTAATCGAAAGATTAGGATTTTTTGTTTTATTCCAGTTGAAGCAATGCTTCATAGGGATTTCCCTGTAAGCCTAAGAGCAGTGCAAAAGCAGGTTCAGTCTTATAGCCCCGTTCTTTTAATTCGAGTATTTTTTTTCGGAATTCTTCTCCCTGCTGTTCTAAAATTTTATACTCTATGAGCATGTGGCGGTAACCATATTGTTTTTCTACAGCTATAGCCTGTCCAAAAATTTCTATTTCGAAATTGCCCAGGATAAAGCTGGAGATTATCGTTTCATGACCATTGATTATGGTTTCAGAAATTTGAAACCCGGCTTTATTTCCAAAAGTATCTTTAATATGATTATGGAAAGCATTTTTGTTAGTCCAACAACAGGCAATATCCAAATCGCTTGAGGAAATATCAATAGATATTGGAATCGTTCCTACCAGTACCGGACTAAACTCTGAAAGTTTTTCAAGAACCGCATGCTGCATTAAGGTCTGATAGGCTTCCCGCTGTCTGTTATTTCCGGATTTAAGATATTCTATTGTTAGAAAATCAATCAACTTATGCTTTTTTGTTTTTTCCGTTGTTGAATTTTACTTTTTCTACAGGATTGAACTTGCTTTCAACTTTTTTAGGTTTAAAGTTTTTTGCAGGAGATTTTACAATTAGTTTTTTGGGAGTTTCTTTTGGAGTAACCTTTTTGGTAGCCGATTTTAACTGCGCCTTGTTTTTATTGATTACATCCATGGCGTTGGTAGGATTTTCTTTTGTTCCGCGCAAATGAATAATCAGGCCGTTTAGAAAATTACGCAGTACCTGGTCACCGCATTCCATATAGTTTGGATGGTCGTGTGCCCTGAAAAAAGCGCCTAATTCGGCTTTGGAGATTCTGAAATCTACCAATTGTAGTATGTCTACTATCTGGTCATCACGAAGCTGTAAAGCTACGCGAAGCTTTTTGAAAATATCGTTGTTGTTCATATCCTTGATTTGTTGCAAAGATAGATTATATTTTTAATAACCTTACCCTGGCAGGGTTTAAAACCCTGCCAGGGTAAGGTTATTTACAACAACCACAAAACAGCTTTCGAAAATCCTTCACGCCATAATTTTTCGCCATGTTGCCCGCCTTTTACAATAACGGTTTTGTCCAGCTTCAGGCAGTAACACCTGTTATGGTCCAAAAGTTTTTTTATTTTTTGGGCATCAATAACCATATCGTCACTTTCGGAATCGCCATACAGGAAATAGATTTTAGCTTTGATTTTTTCTGATTTTTCAGTCAGGGTGTATATTTCGTCTGAAAACCAAAATGAAGGGGAGAAAACACCCGCTTTTCCAAAAACTTTCGGATATTTTAATACGGCATAATACGAAACAAGCCCTCCTAAAGAACTCCCGAAAATTACAGTATTGCTGGCATTGGTTTTAGTCCTGTAACTTTTATCAACATAGGGTTTTAATGTGTTTACAATAAAATCCAGATAATCATCAGCTTTGCCGCCACCATGTTTTTTATTTGGAAAAGGTGTAAGTTCGTCCACCCGTTTTTCGTTTCCATGTTCAATGCCAATAACAATAACCTGGGCTTTGAGGCTGTCCAATGTTTCGTCAACATTCCATTCGCCAGCAAAAGAAGTTTTGGCATCAAACAGATTTTGTGCATCGTGCATATAAATTACAGGATATTTTTTAGTGGAAGTCAAGTAGTTCTTTGGAAGATAAACCCATATTTTCTTTGTGGTTTTTAATTGGGGCGCTTCTATCTCAAAAGTGCTGACCTGTGATGAGGCCGTACTTTCCTGTGCTTTTAGATTCAGAAAAAGACAGAACAGGAAAATTGTGAATAAATATCTCAAAGGAATAATTTTAGGGATGGACAAAAAAGAATATTTTAGCTAAAAATAAGGATTTAATGAACACCTACGAACAAAAGTTAAGCCTTCTTGCTGAAATGATTGCCTTTGCTATTGTGGACGGAAAACTCCACGATAGAGAATATCAATTTTTAAGTATTGTCGCTCAGGAACTAAAAGTCAAAAGTGAGGACTTTAAAAATCTTTTCCATGAGGAATTAAAAGCGCTTCCTATAAAATCAGAACAGCAACGAATTCAGCAATTTTACAGACTGGCTTTATTGATGCACTGTGATGGCGTATTGCATGAAAAAGAAGTAATAGCCATCAAACAGATGGGTGTGAATATGGGATTAAATCCTTTTGCTATCAAAAGAATTCTAAAAGCAATGGAGGAATCGCCAAACGGAATGATAGACCCTGAAATGTTGATTGAAATTTTTAAGGAACAGTTGAATTAGCTTATATCTTTTCCTGCAGGGCCTTTATTTCATCTCTGTATTTCGCCGCCTGCATAAAATCTAAATCTTTAGCTGCTTTTTCCATCGCTTTTCTGGCCTCACGGATTTTTTTCTCAATTTCTGGTTTTGTCAGGTATTGACTTTCCGGTTCGGCAGCTTTCATGGCCTGCTTTTCAAAATATTGGGTGGAAACGGAGTTTCGCGCTAAGGTACTGTCGATTTTTTTGTTCAGGGCTTTTGGTACCAGATTGTGTTCTTTATTGTAATTAATCTGTTTTTCCCTTCTGTAATTGGTCTGGTCAATGGTTTTTTGCATGCTGGCCGTAATCTTGTCGGCATACATAATGGCTTTTCCGTTGATATTTCTTGCCGCTCTTCCTACGGTTTGGGTGAGCGAACGTGTATTTCTTAAAAAACCTTCCTTGTCGGCATCCAAAATGGCCACCAGTGATACTTCCGGAAGGTCTAATCCTTCCCTTAGCAGGTTGACACCAATTAATACATCAAAAAGTCCTTTTCGCAAATCCTGCATGATTTCTACACGTTCCAGTGTGTCTACTTCAGAATGGATATAACGACAGCGAATGGCTACTTTGGCAAGGTATTTTGTGAGTTCCTCCGCCATTCTTTTTGTAAGCGTGGTTACTAAAACACGTTCGTCCAATTCAACGCGCTGTTGTATTTCTTCAATAAGGTCGTCAATCTGGTTCAGGCTTGGACGTACTTCAATTATAGGGTCCAGTAATCCTGTAGGGCGAATAATCTGTTCGACATAAACACCTTCTGATTTTTCCAATTCATAATCAGCCGGAGTTGCAGATACGTAAATAACCTGATTCTGCATGGCTTCAAATTCTTCAAACTTTAACGGACGGTTGTCCATAGCGGCCGGTAGTCGGAAGCCATATTCCACCAGATTTTCTTTTCTTGAGCGGTCACCGCCATACATGGCGTGAACCTGCGAAACGGTAACGTGGCTTTCGTCTACCACCATAAGATAGTCTTTCGGGAAATAATCCAAAAGACAGAAAGGTCTTGTGCCCGGAAGTCGGCCGTCAAGATATCTCGAATAATTTTCAATACCGGAACAATAGCCTAATTCGCGAATCATTTCGAGGTCGAAGTTGGTACGTTCTTCCAAACGTTTTGCTTCAAGGTGTTTCCCGATTTCTTTGAAATAATCTACCTGTTTTACCAAATCCTGCTGAATTTCCCAGATAGCGCCGTTCAGTACTTCGGGAGAAGTCACAAACATATTGGCCGGATAAATATTCAGATTGGTGTATTTTTCCAATACCATCGAGGTTTTTGGGTCAAAGGCTTCAATTTCTTCAATTTCATCACCAAAAAAATGTATCCTGAAAGGTTCGTCTCCATAACTTGGAAATACTTCTACCGTATCGCCTTTGATGCGAAAAGAGCCGGGATTGAATTCGGCTTCAGTTCGGGCATACAATGCCTGCACTAATTTGTGCAATAGTTTTGTTCTGGAAATTACCTGGTTTTTTTCTAAAGAAACGACATTCTTTTGGAATTCCACAGGGTTACCAATACCATACAGGCAGGAAACAGAAGAAACAACCAAAACGTCTCTGCGTCCGGAAAGCAGGGAAGAGGTAGTGCTCAATCGCATTTTTTCCAATTCCTCATTAATGGAAAGGTCTTTTTCAATATAAGTACCCGTTACAGGAATAAAAGCTTCCGGTTGATAATAGTCGTAGTAAGAAACAAAATATTCTACTGCATTGTTTGGGAAAAACTGCTTGAACTCTGAGTAGAGCTGGGCTGCAAGCGTCTTGTTATGAGCCAACACAAGTGTTGGTCTTTGTACTTCCTGAATAACGTTTGCCATCGTAAACGTTTTTCCTGAACCAGTGACTCCCAATAGCGTCTGGAAGCGCTCTCCGTCCTTAATGCCCTTGCTTAATTTTTCAATGGCTTGTGGCTGGTCGCCGGTAGGTTTGTAATCAGATACGACTTGAAATTTCATGTGGGATTGAAGTTTAAGTAACAAAGTTACAAAGGAAAACAGGAAAAAAACTTTAGGAAACCTTAAAAGTTATGTCTTGATAAAAAGTATCTATTCCAACAGGTTGTTGATTTTTGCATATTGCAAAAGCATGATGGTTTTGGCATCTTTTATTTCTCCGGTTTCAATCATCTGCATGGCTTTTTCAAAAGGAATTTCAAGAACATCAATATTTTCATGCTCAGTAGAAAGCCCGCCACCTTCGCTTACTTTCATGTCTTTTGAATACTCGGCCACAAAGAAGTAGATGATTTCTGTAACGGAGCCGGGAGACATGTAGGCCTGAAAAACTTTTCGAACCTGTGTCAGGCTGTATCCGGTTTCTTCTTCGGTTTCACGTTTGATGCATTCTTCCGGATTTTCTTCTTCCAGAAGCCCGGCACAGGCTTCTATAACCATTCCTGTTTCATTGCCGTTTACAAAAGTAGGCATACGGAACTGGCGGATAAGGATGACCGTTTTTTGTGTTTTGTTGTAAAGAAGAATAGTAGCGCCATTACCACGGTCGTAGACTTCTCTGGATTGGGTTTCCCAACTGCCGTCTTTTTTTTGGTAATCAAAGACAATCTTTTTGAGGATGTACCAGTTGTCTGAAAGGATTTCAGAACTTTTTATTTTTATAGCCGGGTTGGTCATATCGTATCAGATTTGGTTTTAATACTTAATCAAAACATTCCATTAATAATAAATCGCCTTCTTTGTGCTCAATAGTTACTATGCCATCTTGCGCGGCATGGTTACTGCTTCCGGTTCTATAGCCCATGGTCAGGGTTTCGTCGTGTAGGAGGTAGTCGAGATTGGTTGACGTGATGCCATGAACAGTTCCTACCGGAATAATTGAAATAGGAAAGCCCTTAGGGTACCATTTTTCGTATCGTTTTGGCAATTGGAAAATTTTAGAATGGTCGTCAAGAATAACGATTTTCAACTTGTCTTGAAAACGTACAATATTGGTCATATTAGTGATAGTATGGTCGGCTCTGCGTCCGGTAGCCCATATAACATTTACGGCTTTGTGTCCTTTTTCGACCAAATAGTCGAAAGCCTTTTCCAAATCTGTTTTTTCCTGGTCAGGTGCATACACGATTTCTAACGGAAATTGCAGAGCCTTGTAATATTCGATATCCAAACCGTTGTCAAAATCGCCTAACAGCACATCGACTTTAATGCCTAATGGCAATACTCTTTCTATGGCAGAATCCAAAACAATGACTAAAGGTGACCATTCTAACAATTGCCCCATTAGTTCACTGCTGCATGAAGCTCCATTAGCAATGATTAAAGCAGGTTCCTGGTCGTCTCGGACAATATGGTGGCTTGACATTTTTTAATTATGAATTGCGAATTATGAATTACGGATAAATGATTGAAACGTAAAAATATAAAAAAGACGACCGTTTACAGTCGTCTTTTTTTATAAAATAAGTTAAAAAGATTAAGCCAGTTTAGCCAATGCTTTATTTAATGTTTCGCTTGGTCTCATGGCTTTGTCGGTCAAATTAAAATCAGGCTTGTAATAACCGCCAATTTCCTGGTGTTTTCCTTGAGCGCCAATTAATTCTTCATTGATTTTAGCTTCGTTATCAGTAAGTTCTTTGGCTATTTCAGTAAAGGTTGCCTTCAATTCAGCATCTTTATTCTGAGCTGCTAAAGCTTGCGCCCAGTATAAGGCAATGTAAAAGTGCGAACCTCTGTTGTCAATCTGTCCTACTTTTCGGGCTGGCGATTTGTCGTTGTCTAGGAATTTCTCTGTAGCCTGGTCTAAAGTTTCAGAAAGAACCAATGCTTTTGAGTTGTTCAGGGTTTGTCCTAAGTGTTCCAAAGAAGCTCCAAGAGCCAAAACTTCCCCAAGAGAATCCCAACGCAGGTAGCCTTCTTCGATGAATTGTTCTACGTGTTTTGGTGCAGAACCTCCGGCTCCGGTTTCAAATAAACCGCCACCATTCATCAACGGAACGATAGAAAGCATTTTGGCTGAAGTTCCAAGTTCAAGAATAGGGAATAAGTCAGTCAGGTAATCACGCAAAACATTTCCTGTTACAGAAATTGTGTCTTTTCCATCCTTGATTCTTTCCAAAGAAAGTTTCGTTGCTTCAACCGGATTCATAATTTTAATGTCCAATCCGTTTGTATCGTGGTCTTTTAAGTAAAGTTTTACTTTTTCGATTAATTGTCTGTCATGGGCTCTGTTTTCATCCAACCAGAAAATAGCAGGAGTGTCAGATAATCTGGCTCTGTTAACAGCCAGTTTTACCCAGTCCTGAATTGGAGCATCTTTTACCTGGCACATTCTGAAAATATCGCCTTTTTCTACTTTTTGTTCTGTCAGGATTTCTCCTTTTGAGTTGATAACTTTTACGGTTCCGTCTGCTGTCATCTGGAAAGTCTTGTCATGCGAACCATATTCTTCGGCTGCCTGTGCCATCAAACCTACGTTTGGAACGCTTCCCATTGTTCTTGGGTCAAAAGCCCCGTTTTTCTTGCAGAAGTCGATAGTAGCAACATAAACACCGGCATAAGAACGGTCCGGAATGATGGCTTTTGTGTCCTGTCCTTTACCGTCTTTGTTCCACATTTGTCCTGATGTGCGAATCATAGCCGGCATAGAAGCATCTACAATTACGTCAGAAGGAACGTGCAGGTTGGTAATTCCTTTATCAGAATTTACCATAGCAATAGCAGGCCCGTTTTCATAAACTGCATTCAGGGCGGCTTCTATTTCTGCCTGTTTCGGATGTCCGGCAATTTTTGCATAAACATCACCCAATCCGTTTTTAGTATCGATGCCAAGTTCTGCAAACAGGTCTTTATATTTTTCAAAAACAGGAGCAAAGAAAACATCTACGATGGCTCCGAAGATAATCGGGTCAGAAACCTTCATCATCGTTGCTTTTAAGTGTACAGAAAATAAAACACCTTTTGCTTTGGCATCTTCAATTTCTTTAGAGATAAAGCTTTTTAATGCTTTCATGCTCATTACTGAGCTATCAATAATTTCTCCGGCTTTTAGCGGAGAAGTGTCTTTTAATAATTTTGTAGTGCCGTCATTACCTACGAATTCAATTTTGAAAGTATCGGCATCCTTGATAGTTACGGATTTTTCACTTCCATAAAAATCACCTTCACTCATACTGGCTACGTGGGTTTTTGAATCTGCGCTCCAGGCACCCATAGAATGCGGGTGTTTTTTAGCATAGTTCTTTACTGCTTTAGGAGCTCTTCTGTCAGAGTTTCCTTCACGCAGAACCGGGTTTACAGCAGAACCAAGTACTTTAGCATATTTAGCCTTGATTGCTTTTTCTTCGTCTGTCTGAGGGTTTTCAGGAAATTCAGGAAGGTTATATCCTTGTGCCTGTAATTCTTTGATGGCTTCTTTCAATTGAGGAACCGAAGCTGAAATGTTAGGTAATTTGATAATGTTTGCTTCTGGTGTTGTGGCCAGTTTTCCAAGGTCGGCAAGATTATCATTGATTTTCTGTTCCGGTGTAAGAAAGTCTGAAAGGTTGGCGATGATTCTTCCGGCCAGTGAAATATCTTTGGTTTCAACAGTAATTCCTGCCGGAGCAGTGAAGGCCTTTACGATTGGTAAGAATGAGTGGGTAGCAAGCATCGGAGCTTCGTCCGTAATTGTATAAGAAATCTTAGCTTTATCTGACATTTTCGAAAAAAATTTGTTTGTTTATTCTTGTTTGTAAGGATTGCAAATATATGAAAACGATAACGAATTAAAGAATTTAGAGAAAACGAAAACGTTTGATTTAAGGAATTGGTAATTAAAAGATTGATAAATGCGAAATCAGTAAATAACTGTAAAATTTTAACGCGGATATTTTATAAGTTGGGAAATATTTTAGTGGCTTTGTGGCTTTGCGAGCAAACTATTTCACGCAAAGATGCAGAGCCGCAAATTTTATTACTATTGAATTTGTATATGGGGTAGTAACTTTTTTTTTTAAAATAAAAAGCAGCTATAAGATGAAACCTATAGCTGCTGGTAAGCTGTTTATAAGAAGATTTTAATAGAATAAATAATCGGCAGCGCTATTGCTGTCTTTGTTGATGGCTTTCGGGAATCCGTTTTCGTTGTATTCGTACGTATTCATAACTTCAACTACACTTGGGTCTTGAATAAGGCTGTTGCTGATGCAGTTTTTTGAGCTTCCCACATTAGTCGTAAAGCCATTAAAATGTACCGAATTGTAAAAATAATGATACAGGGATAGCTTATTATATCCGGTAACATTTTTTAAAGGATGGTTTTTATTGTCGTAAGTATATCTCACAGAAGGTCTTGGTCTTCCGCCATTCAAATAGACATATTCTGAAATTTCATCGTCTTTCATCGTAAAATACCCTACAAAATCATAAGAACTTCTATAGGCTCTAGCGACAAAATTTACGGTATCCTGCCCAACATAGGTAAACTCAACAGTCAATGGATTGTCACTTTCCTGGACGAATTTTTTTAATTTTCCATTAGGAAGATATTCAAATTCTACCGTTTGCGTTAATGTATTGTCGGTGTCCGGATTGGTGTACCAGCTAATTTTTGAGATATTGTTTCCGTTGTAATCAAATTTTTTATTTTCCCTGACGCTTCTGGCTTCCAGTAATTTTTTGCCGTCATATTTATAAAGCGTTTCGTAGCTTGTGCCATTGCTTTGAGTGATGGTCTTTTTTAAGAGCACATCGGCTGTAGTATCATGCGGTTGCGATGAGTCGTCGTTCGAGCATGAAAGAAGTATGGCAAGACAAAATAGTAAAGCTATTTTTTTCATAATGTCTGATTTTAGGAAAGTTGCATGCAATAGGTAAAGGTATGATTTTTTATTTCATATTGTATCTTAAAAATTGGGCATAAAAAAATCCCGAAGTAATTCGGGATTTTTTTATAACTAAAAGACGTTAGATTATCTTCTCTTGTCTTTAATTTTAGCTTTTTTACCTGTAAGTTCTCTGAAGTAGAAAATTCTTGCTCTACGAACTTTACCGGTTTTGTTGATTTCAATTTTCTGTAAAGCAGGCATATTCACAGGGAAGATACGCTCAACTCCAACAGAACCAGACATTTTACGGATTGTAAAAGTTTCAGTCGTTCCAGAACCTCTTCTTTGGATTACAACTCCTTTGAAGAACTGAGTTCTTGTTTTTTCACCTTCTTTAATTTCGTAGTAAACTGTGATTGTGTCACCAGCTCCGAATTCAGGAAAATCTTTTTTTGTTACAAATTCGTCTTTAACGAATTTCATCAAATCTGCCATTTTGTTTGATTTAAATATTTGATTATCAGAGCAACATTCACGATTATCGCCAGAGGTTGGTCCAAAGTGGGTGCAAAGATAGGAAAAGTTATGAATTATGAAGTATGAATGGGAGATTTTTTTATGAAAAATATGAATGAATGAAGAAGGAGATGGTAAATGTAAGTTTGCAGATAGCAGTTTTAAGTTTGCAGATTACATAATTTCAAGTATTAAAAAGCCACTCCTTGTAATCCGGCTGGTTTGTGTTAAAGTTATTTTTTAATATTCAATAAATTATCATTATCTTTGAATAATTATTAACCCGGATTTACCGAAAGCTACTTTCTAAGCGAAACTTTCTAAACCTCTTAAAGATTTTCTTTCAAACTAACTTTTTGCAAGTTCGTAATGAAAATCTTATGGTTATGTCAAAAAACATTTATCTCGCAGATGATGACTGCGATGATGTCGAATTTTTCAAGGATGCGCTAAATGAAATAACTTTTGGCTTCCATCTTACGATTTCCAGCAACGGACAGGATCTTCTGGATAAGCTTCATAACAGCTGTCTGCTTCCTGATATAATCTTTATCGACCTAAACATGCCTATCATGGACGGTTTTGAAGCCCTATCCCTGATAAAAACGGATGAAGTCTTAAATTCAATACCTACGGTAATATATTCTACAAGTTCAAACATGAACCACATTACAAAAGCCTATGAATTGGGAGCAAGCTCCTATTTCAAGAAGCCTTCCGATTTCAAATCATTAAAAAATGAGCTTGAAAAGGTTTTGTTAATTGACTGGAAAAATTTTATACAATCTATAGAATAGGTTAGCCATTAAAAAGCCACTTCAACAGGGGTAAAATTTAATTCTGCTTTTACGGGTGGTTGCTAGTCGTCTGCCTTCAGAAATCTAAAATCTGAAATCTGAAATCTGAAATCTACCTATCCAACAAATCCGGTCTTCTATTCTTCGTATGCTCAAAAGCTTTGTCCTCGCGCCATTGGTCAATTTTGGCAAAATGCCCGCTTAGCAAAATATCCGGCACTTTCCAGCCTTTGTAGTCGGAAGGTCGCGTGTAGATTGGTGGCGATAACAGGTTGTCTTGAAAACTGTCTGTCAAGGCTGAGGTTTCATCACTTAATACACCAGGAATCAGTCGGATTAAAGCGTCAGACAATACAATAGCTCCTAATTCTCCACCCGAAAGCACATAATCTCCAATCGAAATTTCCTTTGTAATCAGGTGGTCACGAACCCTTTGGTCGACACCTTTATAATGACCACATAAAATGATAATGTTTTCTAATGACGACATCTTATTGGCCATGCCCTGATTTAGGGTTTCTCCGTCCGGAGTCATGTAGATGATTTCATCATAGTTGCGTTCGCTTTTAAGCTTTGCAATACAATCATCGATAGGCTGAATCATCATTACCATTCCGGCACCTCCGCCAAACTGATAATCGTCAACATTCTTCTGCTTATTTGTTGTATAGTCTCTCAAATTATGAAAATGGACTTCTACCAGTCCTTTGTCAATCGCTCTTTTCATGATAGAGGCTTCGAAAGGGCTTCTTAATAATTCGGGAAGTACGGTGATAATGTCGATTCTCATTTTGGGATTTAGGATTTTAGATTTAGGATTTGTGATTTCAGTTCAAAAATCTTAAACCACAAATCAAATATTATTTTAAGCTCCGAATTGTTTTAAATGGTGGTCCAGGTGTTTCCATTGCATATAATCCCATTCTTCGGTAGTAAGATTTCCAAAAAAAGGATGCTTTGGGTTTTTTATTGCTTTTGGACCTTCGTTGGCAAATTTTGAAATCAGGGAAATCAGTTCTGTTTTTGACTGTTCAAAATCAGGATGTCCCTTAACGACAAATTCTTTAGCTGTAGGAAGATTTCTTTTGATAGGGTTTTTGCTGGTCACACTTTTTTTGGCCAATTTTCCAAATAGCAGGCCCATAAACCCAACTTTAATTTTTAGTTCTCCAAAAGCAACCTTGATGGGCATCTGGCAATGCACAAGCATCTGGCTTACATTCATAGTTCCCCATTCATTATGAGTAATTGGAGTGAGCGTCTCAATGCGCTCAATTAGTTTCTTATTTCCTTCTGGATGAAAAATGCTGTTCATGTGGTTGGTTGTTTTATTTCAGAACGGAGAATTCTCTTTTTTCTGTGACGCAAATTTAAGTAAATACCTAGTTTCTTTGTTTGACCCAGGTCATTAATTGTATTTATTTTCACATTTTAATTCGTAATTTTGCGTGATTCAAAAATAAAATTAATAAAATGGAAAACGGAATATACGCAAAATTCAATACTCCAAAAGGGGCAATCTTAGTGAAATTGACTCATGATAAGACGCCTGGAACTGTAGGTAACTTTGTTGGATTGGCTGAAGGGAATTTAGAAAATAAATCAAGACCACAAGGAAAGCCTTATTATGACGGGCTTAAATTTCACCGCGTGATTCCTGATTTCATGATTCAGGGAGGTTGTCCGCAAGGAACAGGAACGGGTGGTCCTGGTTACCAGTTTGACGATGAATTCCATCCGGAATTGAAACACGATAAGCCTGGTGTATTGTCTATGGCTAATTCAGGTCCGGGTTCTAACGGTTCACAATTTTTTATCACGCACGTTCCAACCAGTTGGCTGGATAACAAACATACTGTTTTTGGCCATGTGGTAGAAGGACAGGATGTTGTGGATGCGATTGCTCAAGGCGATGAAATCCAAAGTATTGAAATTATCCGCGAAGGAGACGAGGCTAAAAAATGGAATGCTATTGAGGCTTTCAGAGTATTTGAAGGTTCCCGTGCAAAACGCGAAGCACAGGCTAGAGAAGAAGCCGAAGCCAAAATGGAAAAATTGGCTGCAGGATTCGATAAGACCGAAAGCGGACTCCGTTATAAAATGATTCAAAAAGGGAACGGTAAAAAAGCAGAAAACGGCAAAGTGGTTTCTGTTCATTATACAGGACAGTTGGAAGATGGAAAAGTATTCGATTCTTCTTATCCAAGAAAAAAGCCTATTGAATTTCCTTTAGGAAAAGGCCATGTAATTGAAGGATGGGATGAAGGAATCGCTTTGCTTCAGGTTGGAGACAAGGCTCGTTTTGTTATACCATCACATTTAGGGTATGGTTCTCGCGGTGCCGGAGGTGTTATTCCTCCAAATGCTACTCTGGTTTTTGACGTAGAATTAATGGATGTAAAATAATTAGATTTCGATTTATAGTTGTTAAAAGCACCTCATTCGGGGTGCTTTTTTCTTGGAATGCTATTTGCTTTTGTATTTTTGCCATTACTAATATTCACCCGATGCGTTTTTTATTTTTTATTCTTTTTCTGTTTTCACTTTCTTCAAAAGCCCAGGTTGCTCAGCATTGCGGTTATGATTTTACGTCTTATTTTGTATTGAATGTGCACGAAGCAGGCAAAAAAGAGAATATTCCCGGATTAAAAATTACAATTATCAACGGCCTGGGTCTTGATTTGCTGAATATCAATAACCTATACAGTTGGACAAGTGCCGGAAAACCACTGACTTTTACGGCCAATTATAAAGTGGACGATAAGGGCAATAGAATAACAAGCGATTCTAAAGTTTCAAAAGAACGCTGGTTTTTTCCTTTCGCAAAAGACAATTACCTGCTTTCTGTTAAAAACACGTTTCCGGGTGATGATTTTAGCCTGAAAGTTGAAGATGTTGACGGTGAGGAAAATGGAGGTCATTTTAAAACGCAAATCGTTAAGTTAAATAGCTTTAATATGTATGTGTTATGTTCCAGCAAGGCTCGTGAAGTACAGTTTGGCCCTAAAATGAACCGTCCGATTGATATTGTGTTGGAAAAGAAATAAATGACTATCGGGAGTTTATGCCTGATAGGTAACATCCACTATTTCTAGATTAAGAATTTTGCGGCTCTGCGCCTTTGCGTGAAATAGTTGCTCGCAAAGTCGCAGAGCAGCAAAGCAAGAAAAGAAATTTTCAGATAATCAAGAACAAATAATTATTTCCACTTAATATTACAGCCCAAACTTGGCTTTTGGATTTCTGGCAGACTTCTGTTGTAAATCAGGGCGTCGATTGCATTTCTCAGGTCGCTGCCGCTTAAAGGAATTCCGTTTGAAGGTCGGGAATCGTCCAGTTGTCCCCGATAAAATAATTTGTCCTGCGAATCAAAAAGATAAAAATCAGGGGTACAGGCTGCATCAAATGCTTTGGCGACTTCCTGAGTTTCGTCATAGAGATAGGGAAAGTCAAAACTGTTGTTGAAAGCAAATTCAGTCATCATTTCCGGTCCGTCCTGCGGATATTTTTCAACATCATTACTGCTAATTGCAATAATTCCGATACCTTGTACGCGGTAATCATTGGCAACCATCAAAATTTCCGGCAAGGCATGGATAACATAAGGGCAGTGGTTGCAGATAAACATAACCAAAGTGCCTTTTTTGCCTTTCAGGTCATCAAAAGAATAGTAAAAATTAGAATTGGTATCTTTTAGCCTGAATTGTGGAGCAGAAGTCCCAAGAGGGAGCATGTTTGATGGTGTTTTTGCCATGGCAGTTGGAATAAAATTTGAGCTTTAAATATAGGCAGAAATTTTCGAAATTTGAAAAACAGTATTTAGAATAGAAAATTAAAATTATGAATTCAGAATTACAGAATAATTTATCATGGTCCGAATTTGAAAGAGTAGAAATGAGGGTTGGAACCATTATGGAAGCCAATGATTTTCCGGAAGCCAGAAAGCCGGCTTATCAGCTGGTTATTGATTTTGGTGCCGAAATTGGAATCAGAAAGACTTCCGCCCAAATCACCAAACATTATGAAAAGGCTGATTTAGTTGGCAGGCAAATTGTTTCCGTTGTAAATTTTCCTAAAAAACAGATAGGCAAATTCATGAGCGAATGCCTGGTTTTAGGAGCGGTAGGCGAGGAAGGCTCTGTTATTTTGTTGTCTCCGGATTTCAAGGTCGAAAATGGTTTGAGAATTGGCTAAAAAAAACAGCCTCACAAGAGGCTGTTTCTATATAAAACAGTATCGAATTGAATTAGTTGACTGTTTGTCCTTGTTTATTAATGTAAAAAACATCGTTGCCTTTTCTGACTTCTGCCTTTCCGTTTCTGAAATTTTCAGCCCTTGTATATTTTGTAAACGGAATGATTAATTTTCCTGTGGCGTCAACATATCCAGATTCTCCTTTGTCTGTAACGATTAATGCCAGACCTTCACTGAAAAAATTGGCCTTGATGTAGATGCATGGAACGATTTCTTTCCCTTTTTTATTGATAAAACCCCATTTATTGCCTATCTGGACTCTTGCCAATCCGGATTGGTCACTGTCAAAACTACCCATTCCATCATAAATTAAGGGAACTATAACTTTTCCGGTCTTATCAATCAGGCCACATTTGTTGTGGTTTCTGACAATGGCTATGCCGCCTTTGAAATCATCTGCTATATCATAAATAAAAGGAACAACTGTTTTTCCTGTTTTGTCTACATAACCACGCTTTGAGCCTTTTGTGGCTGCTGCCAGTCCATCTTTAAAGAAGCCAATTTCATCATAGATGCAAGGAACGACTTCTTGTCCTTTTTGATTAAGGGCTCCAAATTTCCCGTCTTTTCGCACCCGAGTCATACCTTCTGAAGAAAAGCCGGCTGTTTCATACATAAAAGGAATGTTTTCTTTACCCGAAGCATCAATACGCCCCCATTTCTCTCCTTTTCTTACCCAGGCATAACCTTCTGAAAAACCTTTGGCTTCGTCATAAATACATGGAATTACTTCTTTACCGGATTTGTTTGCAAAACCATATAAATTTTCTTTTTTGACCATCGCTCTGTTTTCGGTAAAACCTGAGACTGTCATATCATAAATAAGAGGGACAATAACGGTTCCGGTGCTGTCGATTATTCCTGAAGATTTGCCGTCTGTGACAGAAGCATAACCTTTAAAGAAATATTGGATATTGTAGTTCTTGTCTTCGGGCGTGAACTTTTGTGTTTTTGTGTCGTAAGTCCCGGCAATTTTGGTTTGTGCAAGAAGGTAATTGCTTAAAAACAGGAATAGGACAGAGAGATATTTCATGTGGGGTTTGTTATGATGTTAGGTTTGAAAAGAAAGTAACCGGAATCTTGTATAAACAAAAAATTCCCGAAAGGTCATTTCGGGAATTTTTTAGTATCGTATAGATTAAATATCGTCAAAGTCAATATCCGTGAAGCTTGCTGTTGCAGTAGTTTCAGCGGTAGCTTTTTCAGTATAAAACTCTTTTTTGAAATCTTTTTGGTGTCTTTCTGAAATTACTTCTTCGCCTTTGTGGTTCAAGACATAGGAAGTCATTTCTTCTAAGATTTCTGAAAAGGCAGCAAAATCTTCTTTATAAAGGTAGATTTTGTGTTTTTTAAAATGAAAAGAGCCGTCTTCTTCAGTGAATTTTTTGCTTTCCGTAATTGTGATATAATAGTCGTCAGCTTTAGTGGCTCTAACGTCGAAGAAATATGTTCTTCTTCCCGCTCTCAATACTTTAGAAAAAATCTCTTCTTTTTCTAGCATGTCATTTTCTCTCATAATCCGTCGTTCAAATGGTTTGTGTTATCTGGAAACCAAAAATCTAAAAAATAGCTGAATTAAACAACATTTTTATAGGATTTCTTTTTCAGAAAGTTGTTTCAGATACAGGTCTTTATAATATCCTTCCTGGTTTACCAATTGATTATGAGAGCCTTGTTGGATGATTTGTCCGTTGTCGAGAATGATGATTTTATCGGCGTTTTTGGCAGACGAAACTCTGTGGCTCACCAAAATAGTTGTCTTGTCTTTACAGATTTCAAGAAGGTTGTTCAGGATTGCTTCTTCGGTTTCTGTGTCAACTGCAGAAAGGCAGTCGTCAAGCAGTAAGATGTTGGAATCCTTGATAATAGCCCTTGCAATAGAAACGCGTTGCTTTTGCCCGCCGGATAAGGTAATTCCTCTTTCGCCAACTACGGTTTGGTACTGTTCGTTGAAGCCCATAATATTATTGTGGACAACGGCTTTTTTAGCGGCTTCTATTACTTCTGCTTCTGTAGCGTTTTCTTTTCCAAACTTGATATTGTTCATAATGGTGTCTGAAAAAAGGAAGGCATCCTGTGGAACGAAAGCGATACTGTTTCGGACATCATGAAGATTCAGGTCTTTGATGTTATGATTGTCGATAGTGATTTCGCCATCCTTAATATCGTATAGTCGGCTGATAAGATTTAAGATAGTTGATTTTCCGGAACCTGTTTTTCCAAGAATGGCCAATGTTTCTCCTTTCTGTATTGTGAAACTTACTTTGTTTAATGCTGTAATATTGGTGTCTTCATAGGTAAAGCTTACGTGGTTAAACGTAATCTTGCCTTCAATGATAGAACTTTCCAATGTCTTGTTTTTGATTTCCGGCTGTATTTTCAAGAATTCGTTAATTCTTTTTTGTGATGCTTCCGCTTCCTGTATCATAGAAGAAACCCATCCTAAAGATGCTACCGGCCAGGTTAGCATGTTGACATATAAGATAAACTCTGCAATAACGCCAATGCTTTTTATAGAGCCGTTGATATACATCATACCCCCAACATAAATCACAACCAGGTTACTCATTCCTATTAACAGAATCATTAATGGGCCAAACAGTGCATTGGTTTTGGCAAGCTTCATGCTCTTTTCACGGCTTTCTTCTGATAGTTCCGAAAATTCACCCTGTGATTTATCTTCCAGACTGTAGGCTTTGATGACACGGATTCCGGAAAAGACTTCCTGAGTGTAGCTTGACAGTTGTGAAAGATTCTGTTGGAAAATCCCGCTTCTTATATTGATTTCATTGCTGAGTTTGAATATTAAATAGGAGAGGATTGGCAAAGGCAATAAAGTATATAAGGTAAGTTTTGGCGAAATGATATACATCTGTACGATTACAACGGCAAAACGAATAAAGGTGTTGATGGTATACATTACGGCAGGGCCAACATACATCCTGACTTTACTGACGTCTTCGCTAATACGGTTCATCAGGTCGCCTGTCCTGTTTTTTTTGTAGAAATTCTGCGAAAGGTTTTCATATTGCCTGAAAACTTCGTTTTTTAAGTCAAATTCTACATAACGCGACATCACGATTAGGGTCTGACGCATTAAAAAAGTAAGTACACCTGCAATAATTGTGGTAACCAAAACCCATACAATATTCTCTAAAAGTATGTTTTTTGTGGTTTCGGAATCAAACTGTTTCTGGGTCAATGCGTTAATAGAATTTCCGATTAGCTTAGGTGTGTAAAGGGAAAATATCTGTGCCGCAATTGTAGTAATAATTCCTAATAAAAAATGGTATTTGTATTTAGTGAAATATTTGTTTAAATATTGAAGTTCTTTCATTGTATTGAGGAAGTGATATAATTATGTATTGTTTTTATGTTAAAAATGTAGATAAAATATTTTTTTATTTAAAATGTAAAAAAGCGATTTTCATTAATGGATTACTAATAAAGGTTAATTTCATTGCAAAGTTTTGATTTAAATCTTAATTTTGCGACATCTTTTTGATGAAATCATAATTAACCACTTAATAAAAGATAGTATGATAACAGAAGTAGCAAAAGCAAGTGAGCTTCACAAAATCGACCCGGTTTTTGGACAATTATCATTTGACAATCACGAGCAAATCGTATTTTGTAATGACAAAGATACTGGTTTGAAAGCAATAATTGGCATTCATAACACAGTTTTAGGACCAGCTTTGGGTGGAACGAGAATGTGGAAATATACCAACGAATGGGAAGCTCTTAACGACGTTTTGAGACTGTCTAGAGGAATGACTTTTAAATCTGCTATCTCGGGATTGAACCTAGGAGGTGGAAAAGCCGTCATTATTGGCGATTCAAAAGTTGACAAAACTCCGGAAATGATGATAAAGTTTGGTGAATTTATCAATTCGCTAAGCGGAAAATATATTACTGCTGAAGATGTAGGTACTACGACTCCTGATATGGACCTTATCAGAGACGTTACTCCATATGTAACAGGTATCTCCCAGTCAAGAGGTGGTTCCGGTAACCCTTCGCCTGTAACAGCTTATGGTGTTTACATGGGAATGAAAGCTGCAGCTAAATACCAGTTTGGTTCTGATAACCTGGAAGGTAAGAAAATCCTGGTTCAGGGAACAGGAAACGTAGGTGAGACACTTATTGACCACCTTACAAAAGAAGGCGCTTTGGTACAGATTACTGACATCAACGAAGCCAAATTGAAAGAAATCAGCCAAAAATATGGTGCTCAGATTTTTACAGGAGAAGATATTTACAGTGCTCCGGTTGATATTTATGCTCCATGTGCATTGGGTGCTACAATTAACGATACTACAGTAAACAAAATCCAGGCAAAAGTAATTGCAGGAGCAGCTAACAACCAGTTGGCTAATGAAGAAATCCACGGAAAAATCCTGAAAGACAGAGGTATTGCTTATGCTCCTGATTTCTTAATCAACGCCGGAGGTATTATCAACGTATATGCTGAAATCGTTGGTTATGACAGTGCTGAAGCTTTAAGAAGAACTGAAAACATTTACAATACTACATTGGAGATTTTCAATTTTGCTGAAACAAACAGCATTACTACTCACCAGGCTGCTTTATCAATTGCTCAAAAGCGTATTGACGACAGAAAAAAAGAAAACGCTAAATAATTTAGGGTTTCAATAATATTACTATTTTTGCAAAGCGAAAGAAAATCTCTTTCGCTTTGTTAATTTTTAAAAGTTCTTATAAGGTGTTAAATAGAAGACATATCCGTGTAAAAGTAATGCAGTCAGTATATGCCATGCATCAAAACAATTCCGATAATCTTGAAAAAGAAGAAAAATTCTTATTCTACAGTATCGAAAACATCCAAGATTTATACCTTATCATGCTGTCTTCTTTGGTAGAAATCCAAAAAAGAGAAGAAGATTTTCTTGACAAATCCAGCAAGAAGCACCTTGCGACTCCTGATGAGCGCAATCCTAACAAGAAATTTATAAACAATCAGGTATTGCAGTTGTTACTTGAAAGCAATTCTTTAAGCATGGCTTTGGAGAATAGAAAAATCAATGACTGGCATCTGAATGACGACTATATCAGAATTCTTCTGGAAGAAATCAAAAACAGCGACCTTTATAAAGAATACATGAGCAATCGTGTGAACAATTTTGAAGAAGACAAGCGTTTTGTTGTTTCTGTTTTTACAGAATTGATTGCTCCAAACGAAAAGCTTTACGAATACCTTGAAGATAATAAGCTGACCTGGATTGATGACATTCCGTTAGTAAATACACATATCTCGAAACAGTTAAAAGCAATAAAGTCTACGGACGAAGATTTTTCAGTCCCAAAAGTTTATAAAGATTCTGAGGATAAGGAATTTACTAAAAACCTATTCCGAAAAACGGTATTGAATGAACCGGAATTATCAAAAGAATTTATTGATAAGACCCCAAACTGGGATTCAGACAGGATAGCAGAAGTGGATACGATTATCTTAAAAATGGCTATTTGTGAGCTATTGAAATTCCCTTCCATACCGGTGAAAGTAACTATTAACGAATATTTAGAAATAGCAAAAGAATATTCTACGCCAAAAAGCAGTATTTTTATCAACGGAATTTTAGATAATCTTGTAAAAGATTACCAAACAGCAAATAAATTAAACAAGACCGGAAGAGGTTTAATGTAACTTAAATATTCATAATTATGATTAGAAAAACTGTAGGTTTGCTGGCAATTGCATCGCTGGTTTTAACCGTTTCTTGCAAAGACAATGCGTCTTCAAAAATCGAGGCTTCTAATGTTCAGGAAACTGCCATGCGCGAAGAATCTGCCGGAAAAGTACCGGTAATGAGTTTTACTGAAAAAGAATTTGACTTCGGAACTATTAAAGAAGGAGACAAAGTAGAGCACGTTTTTACATTTACTAACACAGGTAATGCTGATTTGATTATTGCAGATGCTAAAGGAAGCTGTGGTTGTACGGTTCCTGAGTATAAAAAAGAAGCTATCAAGCCGGGTGAAACAAGCACAATGAAAGTTACTTTTGATTCTACAGGAAAACCTGGAAAGCAACAAAAGTCTGTAAATATCACGGCTAACACAGCTAGCGGAAACGAATTATTAACTATTAAAGCAGAGGTTACGCCTAAAGCAGGCGGAATTGGAGTGACAAATCACTAAAATTATTATGGAACAATACGCAAATTTACTTTTATTCGGTGGAATGTTTGTGGTCATGTACTTCTTCATGATCAGGCCTCAACAAAAAAGAGCAAAAGCAGAAAAAGAATTCGAAGCCGGTCTTAAGGTAGGCGACAAGGTGATTACGAAAAGTGGCCTTCACGGAAGAATTTCTGAGCTTGCAGAAAGAACTATTGTTCTTGAAACCATGTCAGGAAAACTGAAGATGGAGCGTTCTGCAATTTCTTTGGAATTGAGCAAAATGGCAAACGAAGCTAAATAATAAGTTTTGTATAAAATAAAAAAGTCCCGAGAAATCGGGACTTTTTTTATTATCTGTATTTGTCATTCAGGCCAATTCCGTCGAAAATCATCGGCTTGATTTTTTCAAATCTCGTGATTTTGGTTTTCTGCTGTTTGGCACTTTCTATATATTCCAGAAATTCTCTCTGTTTGAAAGGAGTAAACAATTCAAAAGCCTTTTTTAGTTCTGAATCAGATTGGAATTGATTTTCCATGAATTCTGAAACTATTGCCTCTTTTTTTGAAGGCTTGCTTGAAAGTCCGGCCTTTTCATTTTCAATCGCTTCCCTGATATAAGAAAGAACCAGTTTCTCGTCAATTTCTTCCTTTGACTGGAAACGCCATTGCCTTAAAGCTTTGGTAACACCTTCATTGGCATTGACCAATACTTTTTTCGTGTCCTTCAGAAAAACACCATTGTAAAACCAGATGGTAAAAAAGTTCTTGAAGCCTCCAATTGCCAAAACATTTTTATTGTTCAGCGTATAAACAGGAGCTCCCCATTTAATAGCCTCTACCAATTCTGTCCTGATAATAATCGACTTCAGATAATCCAATTCTTCTTCCCATTGATTGGTTTTATCCCAGGTGTGTTTTTCTTCCATAGCGAAAATTATTTTTTTGCAGCGGTCAGCTCGGCAATCTTAACGATTACTTCTACTGCCTTCTGCATACTTTCCACAGGAACATATTCGTATTTTCCGTGGAAATTATGTCCGCCGGCGAAGATATTAGGACAAGGAAGTCCCATATACGAAAGCTGGCATCCGTCAGTTCCACCGCGAATAGGCTTAATGATTGGCTTTATTCCCAATTCTTTCATTGCTTTTTCAGCAATATCAACAATATGCATAACCGGTTCTACTTTTTCTTTCATATTGTAGTATTGGTCTTTGACTTCTGCAACAGCGATATCACCACCAAATTGTTCTGCAAATTTCTTGTTGATTTTTTTAGTGATTTTGTGAATCAGTTTTTTTCTTTTTTCAAACTTTTTCTTGTCATGGTCACGAATAATCAGTTCCAATACGGTTTCTTCAATAGTACCGTTCAGGTGATGCACGTGGAAAAATCCTTCATAGCCTTTTGTTCTTTCAGGCACTTCGTCTTTTGGCAATTTTGAAAGGAATTTGTTGGCAATCAACATAGAGTTAATCATCTTTCCTTTTGCATAACCCGGGTGTACACTTTTTCCTTTAAAGGTAATTTTTGCACCGGCAGCGTTAAAGTTTTCATATTCCAACTCACCAATTTGGCTTCCATCCATTGTATAAGCCCAGTCAGCATTGAATTTTGCTACATCAAATTTATGGGCACCACGTCCAATTTCTTCATCAGGAGTAAAGCCTACTCTGATTTTTCCGTGTTTGATTTCAGGATTTTGAATCAGGAATTCCATTGCCGTAACAATTTCTGTAATTCCCGCCTTGTCATCAGCACCCAGAAGCGTCGTACCGTCTGTAGTAATGATAGTCTGTCCTTTGTATTGCAAAAGGTCTTTAAAATAGCCTGGAGAAAGTACAATGTTTTGTTCTTTGTTCAGGACAATATCCCCACCATCATAATTTTTTATAATTTGCGGTCTGACATTGGCACCTGTAAAATCAGGAGTCGTATCAAAATGCGAAACAAACCCGATTGTTGGCACGTCATAATCCACATTGCTTGGCAGGGTAGCCATGATATAGGCATTTTCGTCAATCGTAACATCTTCCATTCCGATTGCCTTTAATTCTTCTACTAGTTTATTAGCCAAATCCCATTGTTTTTCGGTACTTGGTGTTGTATTTGAATTTGGGTCTGATTCCGTATCAATAGTCACATAACTGATAAAACGGTCAATGATATGTTGCATAATATAAGTTTAAAAATGTGTCGCGAAGTTACGATTTATTTAAGTTTTTATTCTTTTTTGTGTCAAGGTTTAACGATTATTTATCGAGTATTTGGAACTCTTTTTCAATATTCAATCGTGCCTGGTTTTCGTATTTGTTCTGGAAATATTCTGTTTTGAAAATGCTTTCCATATCCAGAAAATGTTCCAATACTTTTTTTCGGCCGTTGTTGTACAGAAAATCAGGATAAAGGCTGTATTCTTTGCGGATTTGCTGATAATAAATAGCATACGTTGCCCAGTCTTTTCCTAAAACGGATAAGTCCGCATCAGTAAAATAGTTAGTGTCGTTATCGTCAAAATTATGTGCTTTTGTGGCAAGTATCTGATTCTTGCATTTGACAATCTTTTCTTCCGGATAACCAATTTCACGTAGCCTTTCTATGGCTAATGATGCGCTTTCTTCTTCATTATTACTTTTGAAAGACTTGTAAATAATGTCATGATAGAATACGGAAAACTGTATTGTATCCCAATCTTCAAGTTTTTCCTTTATAGGTTCCAGTTCACCAAAAAGATTTTCTAAATGCAAAAGCGTATGATAATGTCGTTTTTTGGAAGAATACTGTTTTTCAATTTCCTGCCAGAATTTTTTTTCCAAAGAGGAATCCGTAGCATATTTTTGGAATATGTCCGTGAATTTTTGCTGTAATTTTTTTTGCATAATTAATCTCCAACAGTTATCAAATAGCCATTACAGTCTTGAATGATAAACTCACGACTGCCATATATGCGTTTTGTTATTTCCTGAAAGATTATGGCATTCCTGGAACGAAGTTCTTCATAAAAAGCATCAATTTCAGGAACCCAGATAATCAAATCTGTACATCCCTTTTTATAATACGCATTTTTGTTTATTTCAAAATCGGCATCCGCTTTTCCAAAATGTATCTGGAATTCATCTCGTTTTACCATGGCGTAAACCGGCGGATCCAGAAAATATCCAATAATCTCAAAACCTAATACATTACGGTAATATTCTGCTGTCTGTACAACATCAGGAACAATGAGCTGTGGAGCTATTCCAATAAGTTTTGGTCTTGTCATAATTAGTTGTAATCAGGGATGTCCTGTCCGAATTGGAGAATATATCCGTTATTGTCATAAATGGCAAATTCTCTCATGCCCCATTCAAAGTTTTCTATAGGGTAGCAGATATTGGCCCTGTCTTTTAGTTTTTCCCAAAAGGCATCAACATCATTTATTGAAATATAAAAAGAGCCTGTAAAAGCAGGTTTTGCAAATCCCTCATGAGCGTTAGGTTTGGCCAGCATGATTACGACGGCGTCCCGATGCAGAGAAGCCCAGCCCCAATCATCATTTCTTTCATCGCAAGTAAAATCGAGCATTTTGGTGTAAAAATCGATGGTTTCATCTAATTTCTCTGTCCGGAGTATGGGACGTAGTTCTTCAAATTTCATAGCGTATGATGTTTCTTATGTTAAAGATAAAAAAGTTTTGCTTGTGCCTGTTTGCATTATCCAACAAAAAAATCTTTTTAAGCATTTAATAATCGGTCGGATAATTCTATTTTTGCAGAACAACAACACAACACAACTACAATGTATAAATCGGTAATCCGTCCCATACTTTTTGGCTTTGACCCAGAAAAAATCCACTACTTTACTTTTTCCACATTACGGTTTCTGAATAAGATTCCGGGTGCCAGGTCCGTTTTTAAATCGCTATACCAAATCGATGACAAATGTTTGGAGCGTGAGGTTTTCGGTCTGAAATTTAAAAATCCTGTTGGTTTGGCGGCGGGCTTTGATAAAGACGCCAAATTGTATAAAGAACTTTCAAATCTGGGATTCGGTTTTATTGAAATTGGAACGCTTACGCCAAAAGGACAGGAAGGAAACCCTAAAAAACGTCTTTTCCGACTTAAGGAAGATTCGGCAATTATCAATAGGATGGGTTTTAACAACGGAGGTGTTTTTGAAGCCGTGGAACGATTGAAAAAAAATAACGGTGTTCTGATAGGTGGAAACATTGGAAAGAACAAACTGACTCCTAACGAAGATGCAGTTTCAGATTATGAAATCTGCTTTGATGCTTTGTATGATTACGTTGATTATTTTGTCGTGAATGTAAGTTCGCCTAATACGCCAAACCTGCGTGCCTTGCAGGATAAAGAACCGTTGACCCAATTGTTGCAGACGTTGCAACAAAGAAATACGACAAAGCCAAAACAAAAACCAATTCTGCTGAAAATAGCTCCGGATTTGACAGACGAGCAGCTTTTGGACATTGTGGATATTGTAAACGACACCAAAATTGCAGGAGTAATTGCTACCAATACTACTATTTCACGTGAAGGTCTTATATCCGAAAACCAGAAAGAGACAGGCGGTTTGTCGGGTAAGCCTTTAACTAAACGTTCTACAGAAGTTATCCGTTTCCTGTCTGAAAAAAGCAATAAATCGTTTCCTATTATTGGAGTAGGAGGTATTCATTCTGCAGAAGATGCTTTGGAGAAATTGGAAGCCGGTGCCAGTCTGGTACAATTGTATACCGGATTTATTTATGAAGGCCCGGCATTAATCAAAAAAATCAATAAAAAAATACTCAGTAAAAAGTAAGATTATTCCATAATCTGTTAGGATAAAATTAGGAAAAAACGATTTCGTAAAATAGAATTCTTTCCTATCTTTGGATTTCTATGGAACAAGTTAAAATTATAGAATGTCCGAGGGATGCAATGCAAGGAATTAAGGCATTTATCCCGACAGAAAAAAAAGTGGACTATATCCAATCCTTATTGCGTGTTGGTTTTGATACCATAGATTTTGGAAGTTTTGTTTCCCCTAAAGCCATTCCTCAAATGGCTGATACCGCAGAGGTTTTGTCAAAGCTTGACCTTTCGCAAACCAACAGCAAACTTTTGGCTATTATTGCCAATACGCAAGGAGCTGAAATAGCATCAAAACATAAAGAAATACAATATTTAGGCTATCCGTTTTCTATATCAGAGAATTTCCAGATGCGTAATACGCATAAAACTATTGCGGAATCGTTGGTGACTTTGCAGGAAATTCTGGATATCGCCAACGCTACAGATAAAGAAGTGGTTGCCTATCTTTCTATGGGATTTGGAAATCCGTATGGCGACCCATGGAATGTGGAAATTGTTGGCGAATGGACAGAAAAATTATCCAATATGGGCGTTAAGATTCTTTCGCTTTCAGATACTGTTGGTTCTTCAACTCCTGAAGTAATCGATTATCTTTTCTCTAACCTGATTCCAAAATACAGGCATATTGAATTTGGAGCCCATCTTCATACAACGCCGGACAAATGGTTTGAAAAAGTAGATGCAGCTTATAAATCAGGATGCCGAAGATTTGACGGTGCCATACAAGGTTTTGGCGGTTGTCCTATGGCAAAAGATGATTTGACAGGCAATATGCCAACAGAAAAAATGCTTTCTTATTTTACGGCAGAAAAAGTGGCCACACACACCAGCCCGATGAGTTTTGAAAGCGCTTATAATGAGGCTACAAAGATTTTTACGGTATATCATTAAATTACGGCTCGAAATTTGATACCTTTATAGCGAGGAATTTTCAAACTTAGAAATAGTTGCCCAGAACCGTTATAAGCTTTCTTATCGTATTCATTTTCCTGGTTTTACCTCAAACCAAAAGCTATTCTTTTAACCTGCAGAAAGATTCTGTTTCTTATTATTTAGCCGAATCAAAAAAAATTGTATATAGTGATTTTAAAGTTGCAGAAAAACTGCTTAAAAAAGCGGAAATTGTTGCTAAAAAATCAAATGACCCTATATTGTTGGCAGATGTGGCCCATAATTATGGCGCCAGCTATTATATGGTAGGTTCCTATGATGTCGCCCTAAAAAAGTTTATGGAAGCTCTTCTGCTGTATGAAGAGAACAATCATACGTTGGGAATTGCCAAATGCCTGATAGGGCAAGGACTGATTCAGCAGGGAATTGGCAGAAACGAGGAAGCTATTAAGCTGTTTAGAGGCGCCAATATCCTTATCAGCGATTTAAAAGATGCTGTATTGGAGAGCAAAGTGTACTTTAATATAGGAATATCCCAGATTGAGTTGAAAGATTATGAAAGCTCGTATAAGAATTTCCATAAAGCGATGAAACTGGCTGTCAAAAATAAGGATGCAAATATGGAGCATCTTGTTTTTAACAGGCTGGGGAATATTCATTATTTGAAGAATGATTTAGATTCTTCCGTATACTACTATCAAAAAGTAATAACCGATTCTTATCAACCTAATGAATGGGAAAAGTCATTTGCTCTTACGGGGCTTTCGGAAGTTTATATTAAGGAAGGGAATTACAAAAAAGCACAGGAATACGGATTAAAAGGTTTTGAAGCCGCAAAAATAGTACAGGCCAAATGGGATATTGCCCGGGCAGCTGAAATTTTGTCGATTGCCTACAAAAATGAAAATAACTATGAGATGGCTTTCAAATATCTGGCTATCTGTAAATCATATAACGATTCGTTATTCAACGATACGAAGCTGAAAGAGATTAATCTGCTGCAATTAAAAAGAAAAGAAGCCGAAAACGAAAAGCTGGTAGCAAAAAATGAAGCGGCACAGCACAAGCTGAAAAATTCGCGATTGTTTTCTGTTTCTGTAATATTATTTATGCTTTATCTCCTGACAATCATATACCAGTATACCAAAAACAGTAAGATTAAAGAAAAGCTGTACAACGAATTGGAGATTAAGAACCGCGATATTGAAAACCAAAAAGTACTTATAACGGCGCAAAATCATAATTTGAGTGAATTGAACCAGACAAAAAACAGGCTGTTTTCGATATTGTCGCATGATTTAAGGTCGCCAATTGCTTCCATCCAACAGGTTTTAGGATTATTGAAAGAAGGAGAAATCAGCAATGAAGAATTAAAGGTTTTGGCTGAACACCTCATTACTCAGGTAGACAGTACTTCTATTATGCTCAATACTATTTTGCATTGGTCAATGACACAGCTGGACGGCGCAAAGATTAATAAAGAAAACATTGATTTGGAAAGTGCCGTTAGGGATTCGATTGCCGCTTTGGAATTAACGGCAAAAGCAAAAGAAATTAATATTGTCCATATCAATTCGCATGAAGATGTCATTATAGATGCAGATAAAGGGCATGTTCATATCATACTCAATAACCTCATATCCAACGCGATTAAGTTTACACCACTGGCAGGAACGATTGAAATCAGATATTCTGAGGATGATATTTTCCATAATGTACATATAACCGATTCCGGAGCGGGAATTTCTCAGGTAAAGATTGAAGAAATCCTGAATTTTGATAAAAGGATGGTGTCTGAAAAAGGAACCGGATTTGAGGAAGGTACAGGTCTTGGATTGCTTCTCGTAAAACAGTTCCTGTCAGACAATAATGGTAAACTGGATATTGTGTACCATCAAAATCAGGGAACAGAATTTATTGCCGCTTTGCCAAAAGCTAAAAATTTCTAAATAAATATTGAGATTTCCTTTTCTCCTGAAAATTAACTATATTTGCACGCAATTTAACTACAAATTGCAACAATGAAAGCACACTCAACTAAAGTTATTGGAGAAGGTCTTACCTACGATGATGTCCTCCTGATTCCTAATTATTCTGAAGTTTTACCCCGAGAAGTAAGCATTCAATCTAAATTTTCACGCAATATCACATTAAACGTTCCTATTGTTTCCGCAGCAATGGATACGGTTACAGAAAGCGCTATGGCAATTGCAATGGCTCAGGAAGGCGGTATTGGCGTACTGCATAAAAATATGACAATCGACCAGCAGGCTGCTGAGGTAAGAAAAGTAAAAAGAGCCGAGTCAGGAATGATCATTGACCCGGTCACTTTACCTCTGACAGCAACAGTTGGTGATGCAAAACAGGTAATGAGAGAATACAGTATCGGAGGAATTCCTGTTGTAGATGAAAACCAGATACTGAAAGGAATCGTTACCAATCGCGACCTGCGTTTCGAAAAAAATAATTCCCGTTCTATTTTAGAGGTAATGACAACTGAAAAACTGGTTACGGCCGGTGAAGGAACGACGTTGGAGGTTGCAGAAGGAATATTGCAAAAAAATAAAATTGAAAAACTTCCGGTTGTTAATGCTAATTATAAGTTGGTAGGTCTTATTACTTTTAGGGATATCACCAAACTAACACAAAAACCAATCGCTAATAAAGACCGGTTTGGCCGTCTGAGAGTGGCAGCAGCTATTGGTGTTACAGCAGATGCGGTACAAAGAGCGGGTGCTTTAGTAGCTGCCGGAGTTGATGCGGTTATTATCGATACGGCTCACGGACATACAAAAGGTGTGGTGGGTGTTTTGAAAGAGGTAAAGAAGAATTTTCCTGACCTGGATGTGGTTGTTGGTAATATTGCTACGCCGGAAGCTGCAAAATATTTAGTAGAAAATGGAGCCGATGGAATAAAAGTAGGAATTGGCCCAGGTTCTATCTGCACAACCCGTGTGGTAGCAGGTGTTGGATTTCCTCAGTTTTCTGCTGTATTGGAAGTTGCGGCTGCTGTTAAAGGTTCCGGAATTCCGGTAATTGCCGATGGAGGTATCCGCTATACGGGAGATATTCCAAAAGCCATTGCAGCCGGTGCTGATTGTGTAATGTTAGGTTCGCTTTTAGCAGGAACTAAAGAATCTCCGGGTGAAACCATCATATTTGAAGGAAGAAAATTCAAATCGTATAGAGGAATGGGATCGGTTGAAGCGATGCAGGAAGGTTCTAAAGACCGTTATTTCCAGGATGTTGAAGATGATATCAAAAAGCTCGTTCCGGAAGGAATTGTTGGACGTGTTCCATATAAAGGTGAATTGTTGGAAAGTATGCTTCAGTTTGTGGGCGGACTTAGGGCAGGAATGGGCTATTGTGGTTCAAAAGATATTCAAACTCTACAGGAAACAGGCCGTTTCGTAAGAATTACTGCCAGCGGTATTGGTGAAAGCCATCCGCATAATGTGACCATTACAAAAGAAGCACCAAATTATTCAAGATAATTTTTCATAATGCTATATAAAAAACCGGCGTTCATTTTGTTCTCCGGTTTTTTTATTAGGTTAAGTGTCTTTTTTCAGGTTTTCGCTATCCCATGCATGGTCATCAGGCCCCATTGGATTGAGCAGGTCGCTTTTGAAAAGCTGTTCCTGCATTTCTATTTCTTCCATAGCCGAAATCATAAAAGCCTTTTTGTCATGGCGTTTTTTGGCCAACCTGAAAATTGCGTCTTCATCATATTTGATAAACCTTTGCCCTTGCCGCGTTGCGGAATAACGACGGTGTCCCAGATAAACCAAGGCATCTATGCCCAGGTGTACGGCACTATAAAGATTTTCGCGGTAAATATTCTTAATTCCCATATCAATAATTTCGAAAGCATCATTCCTGTTTCGGGCCCTTGCCAGAATTTTTAAATGCGGGAAATGTTTTTTAAGCATTTCAATTACAATGAGGTTTACGGTTGGGTTGTCAATGGCTGCAATAAAAAGTTTCGCATTTTCACAACCGGCAGCTTTGAGCAGTTCCAGTCGGGTAGCATCGCCATAATATACCTTAAAACCCATTTTTCGGAGTGAATCAACACGGTCTGAATCGAGGTCGAGAATGGTTGCCGGAATCTTATTGGTTTTTAAAAGACGACCTATTGTACTTCCAAAATTTCCAAAACCGGCAATAATCACCTTGTTATTTTCATTGATTTCATCATAGGTGTTGGATTCTTTTTCTTTTACGCCAAAATAGGGGTCAATTAATCTTTCATTTATCAGCAAAAGGAACGGTGTAGCAATCATACTTATGGCAATAATAGCCATAATCTGGTTGGCGAGCATATTCGGGATGATATTCAACTGCATGGAAAAGCTCATGATTACGAACCCAAATTCTCCTGCCTGACTCAAGCCAATCGAAAAGATAAAGTTCTGGTCGATTTTTTTATTGTATAGTTTTCCGATTCCTAAAAAGACAAAGAATTTTATCATAGTCAGTATAAACCCGAAAATCAGGATAAAAGCGGGATTGTCAATAATCAACCTGAAATTTATGGAAGCGCCAACACCAATAAAAAACAATCCTAAAAATAAGCCTTTAAAAGGAGCAATATCGCCTTCCAGTTCATGACGGAATTCAGAATTGGCCAAAACGACTCCCGCCATAAAAGCACCTAAAGCAGGGCTTAGCCCGACAATTTGCATCAGGTAGGAAACGCCCAATACAAGGAGTAAGGCCGAAGCAGTGAATAGTTCCTGCAGCCTGGTTTTAGCAATAATATGGAGCAAAGGCACAATAATATATTTTCCACCAAAATAAATGGTCGCAATAACTCCTGTTACGATTAAAGTCTGTAACCAGCCGTCCAGATTTGAAATCAGGGAATGATGCAGGTCTTCTTCAGGAATTATGTGGGAACTGGAAGCCAGTAAAGGAATGAGAGCAAGTATAGGAATAACAGCTATATCCTGAAAGAGCAAAACAGCAAAGGAAGAGCGTCCAACCGATGTCTGTAGCATTCCTTTTTCTTTAAGTGTCTGTAATACGATAGCGGTTGAAGACAGCGATAATGCGAGTGAAATAGTTAATGCCGTCTGCCAGCTCCAGTCAAAAATAATGGAAGAACAGGTAAAAAGTACCAAAGAGGTAAGACCCACCTGAAGCGATCCCATGCCTAAGATGAAGCGCCTCATTTTCCAGAATTTGTAGGGGTCTAATTCCAATCCGATTAAAAAAAGCATCATGACTACGCCAAATTCTGCAAAATGCATCAGGTCTTGTCCTTCAGAACCTATAAAGCCCATGACGAATGGACCAATAATTATTCCGGAAAACAGATAGCCCAGAATTGAACTCAATCCAATTTTTTTAGCTATTGGGACGCAGATTACGGCTGCTGCCAGATAGATTATTGCCTGAAGAAAAAAACTATTTTCCATGTCAAATGTTTTTAGATTGCATCCAATCGTTCATATAAGGAAACTCCTGTATCTTTCGAATATCAACTTCGTTATTTGTTAAATACATAAGCAGTTGCGCATAGGAGGCTGCTTTTTCGTGGCAGGTCTGTTCGTCCATTTTATGGGTGCCGTGAATTATAAATGGTGGTAAATATTCCATACGGCAAACTTTGGCCGTTTGGCTAAACGGCCGTAATAGTTCCGGTATTGTAAACAGATGTAATCCTTCTGCCGAATAGTTTTCCGCATTGGCACCTGTGGTTATGGCCTGGAAAATAACTTTGTCCTGTAATGCCAATCCATACTTTCCATAGGCCCAGCCATATTCCAAAACCATATCTATCCATTGTTTTAATAAGGGCGGACAGCTATACCAATACATTGGGTGTTGCCAGATAATGATGTCGTGCTGTTTTAAGAGTTCCTGCTCGTGTTTTACATCAATATCAAATTCGGGATAGGTTTCGTATAAATCGTGAAAAGTGATGCTGTGTGAGTCGGGGATGTGTTCCGTCAGGATTTTGTTCGCAAAAGATTTTTCGAATAGAGGGTGAGCAAACAATATTAGAATTTTGTTCTTCGACATCGGATTTAGTTGACAGTTGGTAGTGGATAGTGTATAGTTGGGGTTGTATTTCAGTAATTTAAATGTCGGGAAAAAAAAGAAAATCAGCAAAAAAAAAATCCCGGGCAGTATTGTATGATTTTGCCCGGGACTTTTTTATAGTGTTTGAATTTTGAAATTTTAGATTCCTAAGTAATTGCTTGGCGTAATTACCAGCAATTCTGCTTTCACGGCATCAGAAATATCCAGAGTTTTGATAAAATTATGGATGGATTCCTTATTCATTACTTCATTGGTTCTTGTAAGCCCTTTTAAGGCTTCGTACGGATTTGGATAGCCTTCTCTTCGTAGGATGGTCTGGATAGCCTCGGCAACAACAGCCCAGTTTTTCTCCAAATCTTCATCAAATTTAGCAGCGTTCAGTAACAGTTTGTTTAATCCTTTCAAGGTTGCTTCAAAACCGATAATCGTATGGCCCATAGGTACGCCTATGTTTCTCAATACTGTGCTGTCCGTAAGGTCTCTCTGTAATCTTGATAAAGGTAGTTTGGCAGAAAGATGTTCAAAAATGGCATTTGCAATTCCAAGGTTTCCTTCCGAGTTTTCAAAATCAATAGGATTTACTTTGTGTGGCATGGCAGAAGAACCTACTTCACCGGCTTTGATTTTTTGCTTGAAGTAATCCATCGATACATAAGTCCAGATGTCTCTGTCAAGGTCAATCAGGATAGTGTTGATTCGTTTCAATGCATCAAAAAAAGCAGCAAAATGGTCGTAATGCTCAATTTGCGTTGTTGGAAACGAATGCTGTAATCCTAACGTTCCTTCAACGAAATCTTTTCCAAACTGTTTCCAGTCAATTTGTCTGTAAGCCACATGATGAGCATTGAAATTTCCGGTTGCACCACCAAATTTGGCAGCAAAAGGAACATTAAAAAGAAGGCGCATCTGTTCTTCCAGCCTTTCTACAAACACAGCTATTTCTTTGCCTAATCGGGTAGGAGAGGCCGGTTGTCCGTGAGTTCTGGCCAGCATTGGCACATCTGCCCATTCGGTACTTAATTCTTTAAGTTTGGCAGTCAGCTCAATCAGCGATTTCAGATATACTTCCTGGAAAGCTTCTTTGGTCGATAACGGGATTGCCGTATTGTTAATGTCTTGAGAAGTCAATCCAAAATGGATAAACTCTTTATATTCGGATAGTCCGAGCTTGTCAAATGCTTCCTTTATAAAATATTCAACAGCCTTGACATCGTGGTTAGTCGTTTTTTCAATTTCCTTTATAGCTTTAGCATCATCAGCGCTAAAATTTTTGTAGATGTTTCTCAAACTGTCAAACAGCGATGCGTCAACAGTTTTTAGCTGTGGCAACGGAATCTGGCAAAGTGAAATGAAATATTCTATTTCAACAAGCACGCGATAGCGAATCAGTGCTTCTTCTGAAAAATAGTGTGATAAGGAATACGTTTTGCTTCTATATCGCCCGTCAATTGGAGATATAGCGTTTAGTTCAGTTAGAGTCGTCATTTTGTGTTGTTATTAAGCGCAAATATACTTTATCTGTCTGAAGTATAAAAGTCAAAAGAATGATATTAGGCAAGCCTAAGCAGCTTTTCTTTTAAGATTTTCATGCCTTCGGAAGCTGTTTTGGGAATAATCTCCAATTCGTTACTCAGGTTTGTAATTCGGGCGGGATTTAAATCGACATAATATAAAGGTGTTCCCGGCTTTGCAAAATCAACGAGTCCTGCTGCCGGATAAACCTGTAATGAAGTTCCTACTACGGCAAAAAAATCAGCTTCGTGTGTGATTCTTACAGCTTCGTCCAAAGCAGGTACTGCTTCGCCAAACCATACAATATGCGGGCGGAGCTGATGCCCGCTAGCGTCCAGATTGCCCAAAAACAAATCGTCTTGCCACTCTATAATATGACGGTGGTTTTGGGTACTGCGTGCTTTTAGCAATTCTCCGTGCAAATGCAATACTTTCGTGCTTCCGGCTCTTTCATGTAAATCGTCTACATTTTGAGTAATGATATGTACATCAAAGTGCTGCTCCAATTCTGCCAGGATTATATGTGCGGCATTTGGCAGGACTTCTTTAAGCTGTTGGCGCCTTTTGTTGTAGAAATCCAAAACCAGGACCGGATTTTTTTTCCAGCCTTCCGGAGATGCGACTTCCATAATGTCGTGGCCTTCCCATAATCCGTCTGAATCGCGAAAAGTTTTAATGCCGCTTTCAGCACTGATTCCGGCTCCGGTAAGTACTACAAGTTTCTTTTTCATACTGTTTGTGTTTCTGTAGTGAGGGGTTCTTTTTCCAATAGTAATTTTCCCCAATCATTTAACTGCCATAAAACCAGAACCAGCTTTTCTCCCAATTCGGTTAAGGAATATTCTACACGAGGTGGCAGTTCGTTAAAAGTTTCTTTGGTTAAGATACCATCTTTTTCCATTTCTTTTAATTGCTGGTTCAATACACGGCGGTCTACCTTGGCAATGCCTCTTAGAAATTCGCTTGGACGTTTTTTACCTTCGTTTATTTGCCACACAATAGGGATTTTCCATTTTCCGGATATGGAATTTACAGCAATTTCTAACGGACAGATTTTATTTTCGGTTGCTCTTTCCTTTGCTTTCATAAAATTGACTTTTTGTTCACCAGGGGATAAAAATATGCGGTATTGCTTATCTGTTCCGGATTTAGGATTTTTACAAAAATAATCAAAGAAAGATTACACGGTGAATCATTTCTGAACAATATAAGTTATGGCAGAAATTAAAAGAAAAGGAGCCCGCTCCGCAAAAGATATTCCCGCAGCCATTTTGGAACAGTTGAACAGTGGCAGGATAGAAACTGTAAATCTTACGGAATGGCTGGTAGTCGACCAAAGAATACTGCTTAAAAATTTGTTGGAAGAAAAAGGAAGGACCTCTTATCTGGCTCCTGTTTTAGAAACTATTGAGCAGTTAAAAAAACAAACGGTCAATACCATCAATGAAGCTATAGGAAAGGGACTTTATCGTGTGGCCTTACAAGCAGGAGACTCTCGTTTTCTGGAGGAAATTGCTACGCATCCTTCTGATTTGGTTCGTTGTTGGGCAACCTATTATATTGCATCTGATAAGAATCATAGTGTAAAGGAGGTATTAGAATTGATAAAGCCATTTGCGGCAGATAACCATTTTGGAGTAAGGGAGATTTCCTGGCTTTCGGTACGAAAATTAATTTCTGCGGATATTAGCAAAAGCATAAAAATCCTTTCAGAATGGACCAAAAACAATGACGAAAATGTAAGGCGTTTTGCCAGTGAGGCAACCCGACCTCGCGGAGTCTGGTGCGAACATATTGATGCGCTCAAACAGCAACCGGAACTGGGACTGCCAATTTTGGAACCCTTGCGTTCCGACAAGGCAAAATATGTACAGGACAGCGTTGGTAACTGGCTCAACGATGCCAGCAAATCACAGCCCAAATTTGTAATGGAACTCTGTGAAAGATGGCGCAAAGAATCTCCGTGCAGGGAAACAGATTATATCATTAAAAAAGCACTTCGTACAATCGAAAACAAAACTTAGTAACTCAGAACCTTAGAGACTAATTAAACTTTCCCCAGAGTATAAAGCTGTCCTAAAGTAGGCGATGGGCTTCCGCCAGCCGGTTCCAGTGTAATCCCGAAAGCCTCGGCTTCTTCTGCCTTTTCAATGGCAAAGAAACGTTTTGTGTTGTCTTTGAAATTATCAAGAAGGCCTATGCTTGTTGGTGTTAGCGGATTGAGCTTTAATGCCCATACCTGATACACCATTCCTTCTGGCGGTTCAGGTAATCCGGACGCATCAATATGCACGGCTTTAGTGGTTTTGTTCCAATAAACTTTTGCGTAAGATAGTGGTGAAACTTCCTGTCCTTCCATTGCTACAGCAGTGTTGCTGTTGTCCCGAATGACGGATAGAGCGGCTTCAGTATTTTTATTCTGTATATTAAGGTCGGTTACAGATTGCTGCAATTTGCTTTTTTCTGTTTCTATAGTCTCGATTGTATCTTTTTTATCTTCTAATTGTACGTATTGGTAACCTACACCAATCATAAGCAATATAGACGCTGCCCATCCCAAATACAAGGCAATGCCAGGTTTTGGTTTTTCTTCTGCTGCTATTCTGTGCTTGAGCATTAATGAGGCACGAATCTTTTCATAATTTTCTGATGAAAGAAAAGGAGCCATGCTCTCAGAGAAATTAATGATAGCTTTTTCGATGGAGATAATTTCATTGCGGATGTCTTCATCATTCCTGGCCATTTCCGTGATTTCACTGAATTCCGGTTCTTCCAATTGTCCAAAGACATATAATTCTAAAATACCTGATTCTATGTATTCTTGTTTGTCCATTATACTTTTAAAAAGTTTCTTAAATCATTGATACAGTTTCTGTTTTGGGTTTTTATAGTTCCTAACGGAATCTGTAATTCTTCCGATGCTTCCTGTTGCGTATAGCCTTTAAAAAATAAAAGGTCGAGAATCTGGATGCATTTAGGCTTTAATTTTTTGACAAATTCCCTGATTCCGATGGTGTCAATTTTATGGTTCAGTTTGTTGCTTTCGTCAAGAAGATGTACGAAATTATCTGACGAGAGGTTTTTTTGCCTGTTGTTAAAGCCTTTGGAACGAAGCCTGTCAATAGAGGCGTTTCGCGAAATATTGAGTATCCATGTGTAGAATCTTCCTTTGGATTCGTCATAGCTTTCGATATTTTTCCATATTTTCACAAAAGTTTCCTGAAGTATATCTTCAGCTTCCTCATGGTCGCGTATCAGATTATAAATGACACTGAAAAGACTTTTAGAATACATATCATAGAGCAGTGTGAAGGCTCTATCGTCTTTTTTATAAATTTGCTTTAGCAATTCTTCCTGAGACATGGCTAGATTTTAGGTAAGCCAATTTAAGGAAACTATTTTATAAAACCATTCATTAATGAAAGAAAAAGTCTGGGAACTTGATTATCTCGCTTATCTGGAAGGATTTCTTACGGAAAGCAGGAAAGAGAAGTTTTTAAAAATATTGGAACAACGCACCAATCATTTTACAATTGCATTGGAAGATGTTTATCAGCTTCATAATACGAGTGCGGTTATGCGCAGTTGTGAAGTATTTGGCATTCAGAATCTTCATGTAGTTGAAGAAAAATACGGTAAGAAGATTGACAAGGAAATTGCTATGGGAGCCCAAAAATGGGTTGATGTAAACCGATACAATTCCAATACAGAATGCCTAAAGACCTTAAAGGAAAAGGGCTACCAGATTATTGCCACTACGCCTCATAATGACTCCTGTTTGTTGCATGAATTTGATATTACAAAGCGTTCAGCTTTGTTTTTTGGTACTGAAAGAGGAGGTCTCTCTGAAGAAGTAATGGAAGAAGCGGATGGTTTTTTGAAAATCCCGATGGTTGGTTTTACAGAAAGCCTGAACATTTCGGTTTCAGCCGCAATAGTAATACAGGACATTACTAGCCGTTTACGTCAATCTGATGTGGATTGGAAACTGACTGAAGATGAAATACTTTCAAGAAGACTGGCCTGGGCGAAAAATTCAATCCGCGATATCAAAAGAATAGAGCAGCGGTATATGGAAATGAATAATATTTCCGGATAGAAATAGGATTATTTCTTGCCTTTCAGGATTTTATACTCTTCGTAGCATTCATTAATCGCATCCATGATTTGCAAATCGTTGGCCGTTTTGATAAATGCTTCAGAGTAGTTGCAACGTTCCAGAATTTCGGCAATTTCGTTAGGAGTAACGCCTAATAAGGCACCTAGAGTCTCCCTGTCGAATTTGGAAGCCAGCAGGTTTTTCACGGCATCATCCTTTTTCATTTCTTTCAGCCTTTTGAGTTCTGTAGGCTTTTTTCCGAAGAAATTGTAAAGCATGTCTGCCGGGTTAAAGATAGAACCTACTACTTTCGAGAAAGCGCCCGGTGAGTATCTTCCCATTTCATAACCTTGTGACAGGCCTGAAATGCTGTATCTGAAATTTTCTTTTATTGGAATAATTTTATAATCGATTTCCAGATATCCGGTTAGGTTGTATTGGTTAATGACCACTTCTTCTAAAGCATAAGCCTTTTCGGTCATTTTAATTTTTGTGCTTTTGGTCTTGAACCAGTCGTTCGTTACTCTTACCTTGATGGATTTGTAACCCAGAGTTGAAATGTGAAGTGTATCGTTTACTTCGGCAACCAATTCAAAGTAACCGCTAGCATTTGTTGTTGTTCCTTTAACCTTGTTGAGGTTAATTACGCTAACATCTGCGAGGGGGAGCAAAGTATTGTCGTTTATTACTGTAGCCGAAATTTTTGTATCCTGTGCAAAAGCAAAAGAGGTTACGAAAAAGAAAAAGAAAACTGCAAAATATCTCATAGCCTTGTTAGAAGCGTTAAAAGTAATAAAACTCTTTAAGATATTTTGCAGTCTGTTTATAATTATAAGAAAATTAACTAAAAGGTTTAGTCTCTTCTAGTCCTTCTTGCTTTCGGAAATTCCGATCTGTTTTCAGAACGTCTTGGGAAGCGTTCAGAAAATCCACCTTCCCTTTTTGGTCGGTCTGAAGAAAAGCCTTCGCTTCTACGTCCGGGTCTGTCTGATGATCCGCCTCTGTCGCTTCTGAATCCTCCTTCTCTTCTTGGAGCAGAATTTCTGTCGCTTCTGAATCCACCGCCACCGCCAGATCTGTTTCCTCTGCCGTTGTGGTCTCTTCTGGAGCTGTTTCTGCCACCTCCGTCATTTTTAGAGATTTCAACATTGATTCTTCTTCCGTCCATTTCGATTCCGTTCAATACATCCATAACTTTGTCTGCATGTTCAGCATCGGTGTTAAAGAAAGAGAAACCTTCTTTTACGTCTACTTTGAAAACGTCGTCGCGTCCTAATTCTAACGTTTCTTTCAGGAAGTCTTTTAATGACATCCAGTCGAAATTATCTCTGGAGCCAATGTTCACGAAATAACGTACTGCACCACCTTCTCTTGAAGCACCTTCACCTGAAGGACGTCTTTCTCCGGCTGATTGTGCAGAAATATCTCTGTTTTTCTTGTAGTAGTTGATGAAACGGTTAAATTCTACCGAAACCATTCTTTTGATAAGCTCTTCTTTTGTTAGGGCTTCAAAAACGTTGTTGATTGCCGGAAGATAATTGTCAATTTCATGATCTACTTCTGTATCCTTGATTTTGTTAGCTAAGTGCAACAACTGGATTTCACAGATTTCGATTCCGGAAGGAATTGGTTTTTCTTCAAATTTCTGCTTGATAATTTTTTCAATAGCAGAAATTTTACGCAATTCGCTTTTAGTTACAATTACGATAGAAATTCCTAGTTTTCCCGCACGTCCGGTTCTTCCGGAACGGTGGTTATAGGTTTCTACTTCATCCGGAAGTTGGTAGTTGATTACGTGAGTCACGTTGTCAACATCAATTCCACGTGCCGCAACGTCTGTCGCTACAAGCATCTGGATTTGTCTTCCACGGAATGATTTCATAACGCCATCACGCTGTGCCTGAGATAAATCTCCATGCAATGCAGCAGCACTGTATCCGTCTTCTATTAATTTTTCAGCAACTGCCTGTGTGTCTCGTTTCGTACGGCAAAACACCACAGAAAATATATCCGGATTAGCATCAGCCAATCTTTTCAATGCCTCGTAACGATCACGGGCATTTACCAAATAAAATTCGTGTGAAACTGTAGCAGAACCAGAGTTTTTGGTTCCAACAGTAATTTCTAATGGTTCGCTCATGAATTGTCTTGCAATCCTAGCTACTTCAGCCGGCATTGTAGCCGAGAATAACCATGTGTTTTTGTCGTCTGGTGAAGTTGAAAGGATGTTTACGATATCATCATAAAATCCCATGTTCAACATTTCGTCTGCTTCGTCAAGTACGCAATAGCTGATTTGTGAAATGTTCACCAATCCTCTATTGATCATGTCTTGCATTCTTCCCGGGGTAGCCACAACAATTTGTGCTCCTCTCTTAATTTCCCTAGCCTGCTCTGTAATGCTGGCACCGCCATAAATCGCAACTACATTAATACCTTTTTCGTACTTAGAGTAGTTTTTGATTTCATTTGTAATCTGCAAACAAAGTTCGCGTGTTGGTGATAAAACCAACGCCTGAGTATTTCTATTGTCGGCATCAATCTTTTGGATAAGCGGAAAACCAAACGCTGCTGTTTTCCCTGTCCCTGTCTGAGCCAACGCAACCATGTCTGTGTCTTGTGCCAATAATAGGGGAATCGCTTTTTCCTGCACCTCTGTCGGATTTTCAAATCCTAGATCTAAAATCGCCCTCTGCAGCGACTCACTCAATCCTAATTGTTCAAATTTATTCATATATTTATTTAAAATAGGGTGCAAAGGTACGTTTAATATATCATTAAAACTAATGCAAAAATGAAGTTTATTTTTTTATGAATAATTGAAAATCAGAAAGTTATTTTTTTAGATGCTTTATAAGTTGTCTTACAGCTTGCGCACGATGGCTTACAGCGCCCTTTTCTTCGAGTGAAAGTTGCGCAAATGTGTAGGAAAAACCATCAGGAAGAAATACCGGGTCATAACCAAAACCATTCGTTCCCCGTCGTTCTGTGATGATAGTTCCAAATATTTTTCCGGTAAATAACGTTTGCTGACCCTTTAGGTTCAATGCAATAACGGTTTTAAAATTGGCTTTTCTATCAGCTTTATTGTCCAGTTCCAGTAACAGTTTGTCAATATTGTCCTGATCGTTTTTCTGTTCGCCGGCATAACGGGCAGAGTAGACGCCGGGAGCGCCATCCAAGGCATTGACTTCCAGTCCTGAATCATCAGCAAAGCAGTCGTAACCGTAGTTTTTGGTAACATAATCTGCTTTTAGGATAGCATTGCCCTCAATTGTGTCTGCGGTTTCAGGAATATCTTCATAACAACCAATATCTTCCAGGCTCAATATCTGTATGTCATCAGGAAGCAGGTTTTGTATTTCTTTAATTTTGTTTTTGTTGTTGGATGCGAAAACGAGCTTCATGATTTAGGGTTTGTGATTTAAGATTTATGATTTATGAATGCAAATGTACTTCAATAGAAAGTTTTGGGAACTATATTTAAGATTTGTGATTTAAGATTTATGAATGCAGATGCGTCTTAAAATTTATTTTTGATTTGAGATTTTTGATTTACGAACATCATGAAGTGGACTTCAATCCCAAATCTAAAATCTTATATCTGAA
>NZ_LMPW01000012.1:571361-571520 GCF_001423985.1 Flavobacterium sp. Leaf359
CATATTTTTGATTTGAGATTTATGATTTATGAGTATTATGAAATGTGTTTGAATCCCAAATCTTAGATATCTGAAATCCATAAATGCGTTAGATATATTTTTGATTTACGAACATCATGAAGTGGACTTCAATCCCAAATCTAAAATCTTATATCTGAA
>NZ_LMPW01000012.1:571565-610351 GCF_001423985.1 Flavobacterium sp. Leaf359
GCATATTTTTGATTTGAGATTTTTGATTTATGACTTACGTTTCAAACTGCCAACTATAAACTATCCACTATAAACTATCAATTATCAACTATCCACTATAAACTATAATTCGTTGATTTCCTTCTTAAAAAAGTTTACATAAAAAAAGTCGTCCGGGTCCAAACCCTGCTCCAGTATGGCAGCATTGATAAGTCCAATCTTTTCTTCATCGAGCTCTTCCGGATTGGAGAAGTTAAGAAAGGTGACAAACTCATCACTGTTATGGAACTTAAAGCTGAGAGGCGTATTGAGAGAATATTGTGTAATCTTAAAATCGAGTTTGTTTCCCAGTTCCCGTATATGCTGTTCAGATTCTATGAAACCGTTTTTAATCAGTGATTCGATGATGTTCTTGAAATTATCGTTCATGGTGGCTGATTTTATAAAATTGTCTTACTAATATACGATTTAAAAATGAAATGACAGTTATGATAAATCCAACAGTTTTTTTGTTTTTGTTATATTATATTTAGCATAGCTTTTATTTTTTGAATCCAATTTATCGATAGCTTTGGCATAGTTAAATCTCAAAATCAGATGACTTTTATTTTTACTCTGTGTATACTGCTGGCAATTTCTGTCTTTCTTTTTTTTAACCATCCCAAATTTGGAAGACGACCGTCGGGCAACCGGATGGAACGTATCAAAAAACTTTCAAATTATGGAAACGGGCAATTCCAAAATATTTCCAATACGCCAGATCTCACTGATGGGGCGAATCTGTTTACAGTGTTAAAAGACTTTTTCTTCGGGAAAAGCAAGCGAAATATTCCATCAGGTGTTATTCCTTCACAAAAAACCGACCTGAAAAATCTGAATCCCGAAAAAGATGTATTGGTCTGGTTTGGTCACTCGTCTTATTTTATGCAGCTAAGCGGCAAGACTTTTTTGGTTGACCCGGTGTTTAGTAACCATGCTTCACCTTTATCGTTTACTGTAAATGCATTTAAAGGTTCCAATGTGTATAGTGCGGCCGATATGCCGGAGATAGACTTCCTGCTTATATCACATGATCATTGGGACCATTTGGATTATTATACAATGCTCCAATTAAGACCAAAGGTAAAACGGATCATTACAGGATTAGGGACAGGTGAACATTTAGAACGTTGGAATTTTAATATGAAAATGATTGACGAGCTTAATTGGCATGAGTCACTGGATTTGGGCTCAGGTTTTAAGATTCATACGGTTCCGGCACGCCACTTCTCAGGCAGAGGTTTTAAGAGAAATCAGGCCATCTGGCTGGCATTTGTGCTCGATACGCCACAGAAAAGAATATACGTTGGAGGTGATTCCGGCTATGATACTTTTTTCAGACAAACAGGCGATGCATTTGGGCCTTTTGACCTTGCGATATTGGAATGCGGACAATACAACAAGAATTGGAAGTATATTCATATGATGCCGGAACAAACGGTACAGGCCGCATTAGACCTAAATGCTAAGGTATTGTTGCCTGTGCATTGGGCCAAATTCCCGCTTGCGCTTCACGATTGGGACGAACCTATCATAAGAGCAGTAGTTGCTGCCGAAAAGACCGGACAGCCTATTGTCCATCCTATGATTGGAGAAGTATTGGATTTAAATGTGCTGGATAGCAAAAATAAATGGTGGGAAGGAATTGATTAGTTGAAAGTTGAAAGTGGATAGTTGAAAGTGGATAGTGGATAGTGGATAGTGGATAGTTTTTAGTCTATTCATCTATTCTCTATCATCTATTATCCAAAACCATACCTATATAAAAATGCAAAAGCCGACCTGGAGCGATCGACTTTAGCGGTGAGAGCGTAACCCTGTTTCCAGGTCTCTCGGTGCAAATGTACTCTTATTTATTAGAACCGCAAGCTTTTTTTAGTTTATAGTTGATAATTGATAGTGGATAGTTGATAGTTTATAATTGATAGTGGATAGTGGATAGTTGGTAAAGGATAGTCTTTAGTTGATGATGGATAGTTGTTAAGTTATTAGTCTATTCATCTATTCTCTATCATCTATTATCCAAAATCTAAAATCATAAATCCAAAATCATAAATCCTTAAAAAATCTCATTACACGTTTCTTCCTTTTTGTTACAAAATCCGAGGTTTTTATATTAAAGTTATATTAAATCAATATTCGGATTGCTTATTTTGTCGTATCTTCATGACGAATTAATAATTAATAACCCAAAATAATACGCACTGAAAATGAAAACAAAAAGCCTTTTATTGATCGGAATTGTAGGTCTCTCTTTAGTGACCATTATCAAAACGGTATGGAACAGGATGGAAATCTTCGACGAAGAGGAGGAAGACCAAGAGTTAGAAGGTCAAGATGAAGAATATGGCTTTCCACTTTTCATCTAGGTAAAAAAAATTATTACAAGTTAGTTTACGAATCAAATTATTATATAAAAACAGCGCTATGACAAACAAGAAACTAATTTTAGGAATTGCGGCGGGAGTCGCAGCCTTAGCAGTAGTAGGAATAATTTGCAATAAAAAAGGATATATTAATTTCGGCTCGATGCTGGATAAGGCAGGCGATATGGCCGGAAAAGTAAAAGATACCTTAGGCAAGATAAAAGATTCGGCAGTAGCCGAAGCCGATTCTGTGATTCAGGAAAGTAAAAATATTGCCGGAAAAGCTATAAATGCTGCTGCCGGAGTAAACGACAAAGCTTCAAACGCTGTTAGCTGATTTGATTCATTGTTAGTTTGGAAACGGCTGAATGTTTAACATTCAGCCGTTTTTTTATTGCCTAGATATTAATTAGATAACGCTTCCGAAATCTTTTCGCCTAAAGCAACGAATTTGTCTACAGCGCTATTAGAATTTAATTCTTTGTTTACAGTTCCCTTTAGTCTTCCGTCAGATAATACGAAGCTGTAAGCCGCTTCGCCATCTTCAAGTCTTTTCCACGTGTAGGTGTCACCCTTACTGCTTAAATAGTCCTTTTCAAGATTTTCCATCAAAATTTTTCGAATCTTTTCGGTCTTATAGTCATCAAAGCTTGCCCGTATCGAATACGTAAAATCGGAATTATTGACAGAAACAGAAGTAGAGCTGGAACTTGAACTAGAGCTGCTGCTTTTACTTTTTTTACTGCTGCTTTTGGCTTCTGCTTTTACTGGAGTAGATGAACTGCTGGAAACATACGTTTTTCCATTAATTGTTACTACTGAATTAACGTTTGCCGAAACCTTGGTCGACGTTGCCGGAGTTGGTGGTGTTGGTGGCGTTGGCGGTGTCGGAGGAGTCTTCTGTGCGCTTGCCAAATAGCTACAAGCCATAAATGCGATGGTGATAATTAGTCTCATAATATTATTCTTTAATGTTAAACTCAAAACCCAAGCCTCTCACGCTTGGAATAGATATGGCAGGATCTTCGCTGAAATACTTGCGTAATCGGCTGATAAAGACATCCATGCTCCTGCCGGAAAAGAAATCGTCGTTGCCCCAGATTTCTTTCAGGATATCTTCTCTTTTTACAAGCTTGTTTTTGCTGGCATATAAAAACTGGATCAGGTGTGCCTCCTTTTCCGTTATTCGGTGTGTAACGTTTTCATGTGTCAATAGATAGTTCTCGTTATCAAAAAGATATTGTCCAATTTTGAATTTTTTATCTGCTGTGTGCTGTGGCGCCGTTTTTTGCACGCGCTTCAATATATTCGTAATTCGCAATATCAATTCTTCTACTTCAAAAGGCTTGACGATATAATCATCGGCTCCAAGTCGTAACCCTTTTATCTTGTCTTCCTTCATGGATTTAGCTGTCAGGAAAATAAAAGGCGTTTCCGGATAGGTGTCAACAACTTTTTCAGCCAGTGTAAAGCCGTCCATTTGTGGCATCATTACGTCAAAGACACAAATGTCAGGTTGGGTTGCCGGAAACAGTTTTAGTGCCTCTTTGCCGTCTTTGGCCCAGGTGACGTCAAATCCGGAAAATTCCAGATACTGCTTCAAAATGGAAGCATAGTCGAAATCGTCTTCTGCTAATAAGATGTGCTTTTTCATAAGGGTAGTGTGATTAAAAATAGGGCTCCTTTGTCTTCTTCGCTTTCTACTTTGATTGTGCCTTTATAGGATTCGATGAGCTGCTTGACATAAAACAGTCCAAGTCCGAGTCCTTTTGTTTCGTGTATGTTTCCTTTTTCAATTCTGTAAAATTTATCAAAAATTGCGAACTGTTCCTTTGTAGCAATACCTTGTCCATTATCCTGAATGCTCATGACAAAGTTGTTTTTCTGAGATTTCATTTCAATGTCAATTGTTGTAGCGCCATATTTTACTGCATTTTCCAGCAGGTTTACAATAATAGTGTTCAGATGGAAAGGGTCAATTTTAGCGTGAAGGCTTTTCTGCTCCTGATGACAGTTAATAACAGTGTCCGGATGCGAAAGCTTAAAGTCGTCTATAATATCACGAATTTCACTGCAGCTGATTTCCTTAACGTTTTCTGAACGTGTTGAAGGTAGCAATGAAGCATCAGTAACCTGACGGAATAACTTCTGTAGTCTTTCATTCTGTCTTTCAAGTAGTGACAAAGTATGCCTGTAATGCTCTTCAGTCATGTCCTTCTCTTTGCGTTGTAAGGTTTTGATGGCAATATCCATCGTAGCCAGCGGGGTTTGGAATTCGTGGGTAATATTGTTTACAAAATCGGTCTTGATATCTGCAATACGTTTCTGACTAATCAAATTTTTAAGTGATAAATAATAGAGATAAACCACAAATGCCATAAGCAGTACAGAAAAAATCAACAGTCCGGCCATTTGGCTGATTACTGTCATTTGCCAATTGGCGACACTATAATAGGTTTCGCTTTTGATAAGAAATTTAAGATCTTTTTTAATCGGATCCAGGAGGCTGTCTTTAACATTCAATTCCAAATCGCTTTCCCACCGGCCGGTTGAAGCCGATATCTCATCCTTGTTTCTTATACGGTTGCCACTTACAAACAGCTTACCTTTATATAAGGTTTCCATTTTTTTATTTTCGAGAATCGTAGCCGAGTTGATATAAACGGAATAACCTATGTCGTAGTCGCCTGGCTTTTTCTTTTTTGCCATATAATCAGACATGAGGCTGCTTAGAGAGTCTGACTTTTTAGTCATAAAAGTGACAAACTCTTCTTTTTTTACTCTTTTGTACGCATAATCTTTGATAAACTGGCCTGTAAGCCGCATCCAGGCATTGTTAAGGTCATACCATTCGTCAGTATCTTCCATATCCACAAGCTGTTTCTTGATTTTGGCGCTGACTTCCTTTTCGGTCAGTTTATAAGTATTGTATATAAAATAGCCCTGTATCGTTGCCAGTGCGGCTACGGTAAAAATACAGGAAGCTATTAATAACATTATTTTTCGTTTCATGACAAATGCTGGTTTGTTGGGACAAAGCTAGGTGTTTCTTGGTTTCGGAGTACTAAAAAACAAACCGTTAACCCTTCTTTAACCAAAACAAACAGTAATTGACGGGATGTTTGCAGACTGGTCGCGGGCTACAAAATAGCAAGGGACTCTTTTGTTAAATACAGTGCATAGTGCCGTTTTGTGTTTAACCCTTCGTTAACCCTTCGTTAACCCATTTCCAGAAAGCGTTTGCTGAGATTTGCATCATCAATCATCGGGTTTCAATCATCATCAATCAATTAATCATCTGAATCCAATCGATTCAATCATCAATCAAATCATGAAACAGTTAGTTATTTTTTTGCTGCTGTTCCCTTTGTGGAGCAGCGCACAGCACAGCCTCTCCGGTTCCGTAACAGAAACCGGAGGCAAGGCGGTGCCTTTCACGGATGTGGCTTTATTAAAAGCACAAGATTCTACCGCTTTTAGAAACGTACTTGCCGATGAGGAAGGACGTTTTACAATAGCGTCAGTTGATAACGGACAATATATACTGAAAGCAAGCGCGATTGGAATGTCAAGTGCCTACAGAAATATAAATGTAACAGGCGATTTACAGTTGGAGCCTCTTGTATTGTCACAAACAGCAGAAATGCTAGAAGGTGTTGAAATAGTTTCAAAACGGCCAATTGTAAAAAGACTGGTAGACCGTATGGAATTTAATGTAGAAAACTCTTCCTTATCTTCTAATAATGCATGGGAAATCCTTTCCAAAACACCGGGTGTTACCGCCACCGGTAGCGGCAGTATTTCGGTACGAGGCAGTCAGAGTATTCTGGTAACCATCAACGACAAAAAAATATACATGTCGGGCGATGAACTGAAGCAATATCTGGAAAATACAAGCGGAGATGACGTAAAATCGATTGAAGTCATTACTAATCCACCGGCTAAATATGATGCTCAGGGAGCTGCTGTAATCAATATCAAGCTTAAAAAAGTAGTAGCATTGGGCTACAAAGGCTCTGTCAATACGGCCTATGTGCAGTCCATATATCCAAAAGCAGTAACGTCGACAGGACATTTTTACAAAGGCAAAAAGCTTTCCTTAATGGGACGCTATACTTTTGGAATGGGAGAATATGTAAGCGAAAGCCGGGACAAAACACGTTATTATGATGAAAATGGCGCAACGGCTTCAGAATGGGATAGCTTTTTGCGTCGCAAGAGTAAATCGTTGGAACAGCATTCTTACCGGCTACAGGCAAGCTATGAACTGGATTCACTCAATACGTTTTCAATAGGAACCACAGGTTTTCAGGCTCCGGAGCAGCGAGGCAGGTATAGTGCGCCAACGTCTATTTACGGTAGTGACGGGCTACTCGATTCATTATATGTGACAACAAATAACAGAAAAAACCCGGCTCGTAATGCGGCTTATAATTTTCTATACGAGCGCCTATTGTCTGATAAGGCCAAACTGGTATTCAATACAGACTTTACAAACTATCTTTCCAAGGATTATCAGGACATTATGACGGCCTTTTCATTGCCAGACGGTACGCCTTACCGTGACAATCGTTTTATAAATAATAGCCGTCAAGCTATCAAGCTCTTTTCGATGCAGGCCGATTACAGCAATGAAACAAATGGTACGTTTGAAGCCGGATTAAAATACGGGAACGTTTCTGCGGATAGCAATCTCGATTACAGAGATGATATTGATGGAATATTGGTACCTAATCCCGGCCGAACCAGCAAATTCCTGTATGATGAATCTATCTTTGCAGGGTATATGAGCTATAGTAAGGAATTTGGTAAATGGAGCGTAAAGGCTGGACTACGAGGCGAATATACTTCGCTTGAAGGTAATTCGGTTACAACTTCCGAAGTCAATGACCAAAATTATTTCAAACTGTTTCCTACCTTTTATACGATGTACAAGCCCAACGAGAATCATGAAATAGGCTTTTCTTATGGCAAACGTATCAGCAGGCCGCGTTACAGTCAGCTTAATCCTTTCCGAATCTATAACAATAATTATTCTTATGGCATGGGAGATCCGAAGTTATTGCCAACCATTGTGCACAACCTGAATTTCTTATATACGCTAAAAGGGAAATATAATTTTGACCTGTATTACCGATTGGAAAAAGACCCATCGATGGAAATTGTCTACCAGGATTATGAAACAAATACGGTTGTTTACCAATTTACCAACATCGATAAAAATTATGCATTTGGATTGGAATTCAATACCAATCTGACATTTTTTGACTGGTGGGATGCCGGTATTCAGGGAGCCTTTAGCTATGTAGAAGACCGTTTTCAGGGAGTAGACGGGAAATTGTATAGTAACGGACGACCTACCTATAACTTTAATGTCAACAATCGTTTTGCTTTGAATAAGAAAAAAGATTTTAACGGGGAGATTAATTTCGATTATAACTCCTCTTCGGTGCAGGGTACGTTTGTTTTTACACCTACAAGCAACCTAACTCTGGCATTACGGAAGAAAGTATTGAAAGGAAACGGAGAAGTATATGGTATTTTTTCCGATGTTTATCGGGGCGAGACATTAGGTTTGAGAACAGACTATGGCAACCAGTATAATAAGTCACGCTTTTATGCCGATTCACAAAACTTCAGGTTGGGATTCCGATATAATTTTGGAAACCAGAAATTAAAGGAAAAAACAAGAGAGCAGACGGAGGAGCAGAGAAGGATTTGATAAATTTTGGATTTAAGATTTAAGAGGTGCTATGTGCCTGTGCTTTAGAATCTGGTATAGAAACCTGCTGTATGGCAGGTTTTTTTATTTAAAAAAAGCGATGAATTTTATATGAAATGATAGAAATGTTTCTACTTATATTATTAGGAAAAAGGGTTACTTTATCTTTGTAGTATGGTTTTAAAGAAAATAATAATCAGGATTTACGGGAAAATTAAAATTTAATACTACTATGAAAGCTGTATTTTTAATGACATTGATAGCGTTAGCTGTTTCTTGTCCTCCTTTAACTCAAAAAACACAGGTAATGAATCAGGATATTTTAGAATTAGTACAAAAAAATGATGTGCAGGGCATGGCAAAGGTACTTGAAAATGGTGCCAATGTGAATACGGCTGACAACCATAAAAACTCTTTGCTGTTAATAGCTACACGAAACGGACAGACCGAAATGGCTAAGCTATTGGTTCAACACGGTGCCGATGTCAATCAGCAGTCTGATAATCTTGACAGTGCTTTTTTATATGCCGGTGCCAGCGGACAGACAGAATTAGTGAAACTCTATTTGGATAATGGTGCCCGTTTTGATGTTTTTAATAGATATAACGGAACCGCACTTATCCCTGCTTGCGAACGGGGTCATGTGGAAACTGTCAGATTACTTGCAAACACTAAAAAATTTCCCATAGACCATGTTAACCGTTTAGGTTGGACGGCTTTGATGGAAGCCATAGTGTTAGGTGACGGTAGTAAAAAATATCAGGAAATTGTTCAGATTTTAAAAGATGCCGGGTCCAGACTGGATATTCCTGATAACGATGGTATAGGTCCTTTACAGCATGCCAAAAAAAGAGGTTTTAAAGAAATTGTGAAAATATTGCAGACCTAAGATGTTTACTTTTTAACAAAGCCTAAAAATGGCAAAAAGCTACGATTACTGATTAAATATTTTTAATTGTTGATTAAAATGCTATACTTTAGAGTAAAAACATTTGTTATGAAAAAACTATTCTTTTTAATGATTCTTGTCTTCTTAAGTTCTTGTGTGAAAAATGAACAGAAGGAAGATTTTTCTACTATTATAATTAACCTGGGCCATTCACAGTATCCTACACAGATTATCATTGATATCCAAAAAAGCCAGATTGTGTATCAGAATCTGAATGTGGTATTGGCTGCTTCGGCAGATGCTGACAAAACCATACCCTATAATCAAATAGTATCTCTTGATAAAACTTCGCTAAGTAAAATTATGGACCTCTTTTATGCTATAGACAGGACACCGCAGGAACGGAATAAGTCTGCCGAAGGTATGTATTCTTCTATTGAAGCGCATTCAGATAATGGAAAGGTCTTAAATATAGACCAGCTAAATGACAGACATACGGATGAAATTGCTTTTTTTGAAGCGGTTTTGAAAACCATTGCTAAAAAATCAAAAGATCCTAATGTACAGCGTGAAATGGACGATTTGATTAAAGGATTATAATAGTTTCTGATTTCAGTCTTTAGATTTGTAAAACCATTATCCTTCCCATGAAAAAATGTTTTGTTTTATTTATCGTTACAATTTTTACTTGTTGTTCTCCAAAAGGAATTAAAAAGGATATTACAATAATCGAAATGCAGATTTCACCCTCATTTTGGTTTCAGAAAAAAATTGTATTTAATGTAAAAGAAAAATATTTGTTATATAAAAATCTAAGCGCTTTTGTTGATGAAGAAAGATGGGTTTTACGTAATGAAGCAAGTGAAAATACTTTAATTTCTCTAACAGATAGCGAAGTAGACTCGCTTGTAATGCTCTATGATAAAATCATTATTTCTGAGGAAGAAGTATTAACACCTCCGGATGGAGAAACCATCCTTATTCAGGCAATAGAAAATAACAAACTTGTCAGTATTCATAATGGTGAAGGAATTTACGAGCTGCGCAAGGCTTTAATAGGGATTGTAAAAGAAAAATCTAATGATCCAAAGATTAAAAAAGAAATGTTACGATTATGAGTAGTTCTCATTTTTTTAAAGTTATAGTGGTTGTATTATTTGGTTTGTCATTTTCGTCTTGTAAGGAGAAGGCTTCAATTTCATTACTATCAGTAGAGTTTGTGAAAGATGGTTATTTTGATATGGACGTAATTATTAACCTGAAAGAAAGTTATTTGCTGCATAACAGATATTCTGTTGTGCCAGTTGGAAATCACTCCTTATCTCCTGACGTCTTTAAATTGTCAAAAGAAGAGACGGATTCTCTCTCAGTTCTTTATAAAGCAATCAAACTTACGAGAGAAAAACGACAATATATTGATAAAAACATGCTATTAACATATATAGAAGCTGTTGAAGGAAATAAAATTATAGCTCAAAGGAAACAAAATTCAAAGAGGACAGAAGAGGAAAAAATCTTTCTTAAAAAGATTCTTCACCTGATAGCTAAAAAATCAAAAACCCCAAATGCACAGCATCAAATGGACAAGTTAATTAAAGAATTATAATGAAAAGTCTGCTCCTTAGTGTTAAATATTGCTTTAATACAAAATAAATTTAAGGCTTTTGAAATAAGAAAATATTTTGACAAATACTCGTACCTTAGCAAAAACAATTGGCCATGAAAAACTATATTTTGCTCAGTTTTGTCATTGTGTTCTTTGTCTCATGTAAGACTGGGAAATTGTCAACCCAAGACACGCTATCTCAATCAGAAACTGTCATTATTGGAGAAATCAGAATTATGAATGGTGATAAAGAGGTAACCAAAAATTCCAAAATCTATTTTGACGAAAATACAAAAGGTGTATTGTTTTACAAACTTGCAGCCGACGGACTCGTTATGATGAAGCTTCCTAAAGGAAATCATTTTATCAAATACATATACACACCCTATGGTTCTGTCAACCTGCCAATAGGCTATGCAAATTTTTCGGTACCTGAAACAGGAAAAGTTTATTATATAGGTACAATTCTAATAGATACTGAAAAAAAGCTTCGCAAAAAATCAAGAGGCATCATATATGACACGGACCCGAAAGGATTAAAAGAAGAAAAGGTGCAGATTACAATATCGGATACTCCACAAAAAGTTTCCAAAGCCTACCATGATGCATTCGGAACCGATAAAAAAATAGAAAATGCTCTTCTGACGGTAGCGCCCTAAAACATCGAACAACTTAATTTAAAAATAACAAAAATGGGATTATTTTCGGCATTATTAGGCAACGCAGGTGCGGTAAGCCAGGACGAACTTCAAAAAAAATACGGGCAGCTTCTCACAGAAGGTGAATCAATAGAATTGGGCTTTAAGCTGCTTCGTGATACATTTATATTTACTAATAAAAGATTGATCCTGATTGACGTGCAGGGACTTACCGGAAGTAAGACCGAATACAAGTCTATTGCCTATAAAGCCATCAGCCGCTTTAGCATAGAAACAGCAGGAACTTTTGAATTGGATGCCGAATTAAAAATCTGGGTGTCCAGCGAAGCCAATCCAAGTATTAAAAAACAGTTTAATAAATCGGTTAATGTCTATGAAGTGCAGAAAGTATTGGCACATCATGTGTTAAAATAAGAAAAAATAATTACTATTTTAATAAAAATTATGACCCGAGGCATTGCTTCGGGTTTTTTTATTTGCTAATTTGTAACAGGAATACAAAAAATAACAAGTTTTACGGGAATCCGTAAGGTGATTGTTTTTTCGGAGCCTATTTTTGGCAATATGTAACAAAAGCGACATAGAGGGAATAAAATGTAAACCATGAAAAAGTATTATTTGAACAGGGGAGACGAAAATCTGGGCCCTTTTAGTCTGGAAGATTTGAGAGAACATAGGATATCCCCTGAAACAATGGTGTGGTTTATAGGGCTTGAAGGCTGGACTCCTGCTAGAAACGTCAGGGAACTGCGTCCTCTGTTTGAGAGTATTCCCGGCCATGAACTCACAAGTAGCCAGGGTGTTGAAAAATATTATATTTCTAAAATGGAAAAAGAATCCTTTTTCCTCAAGCATATCGATAAATTTTTGTTGCTCTTCCTTTTTGCACTTGCTGTGGGTATCATCATGTTTTTACTGGAATTAAATCTGTAAATAAAAGTTTTTACAAACAATTACGGGTTTAAAATTCTCGTAATGTGAATATTTTTTTTAAGAAAAGCATTGTTTTACGGATAGCCGTAAGGAAATAATTCTCAATACATATAAATTTGGAGTTAAGTATATTTTGATTAACAGTTGGGACACGCGGATCTAGCCATAATAGTGATGCAATCCGGACTAAACCGCCTTCGGACGGTTTTTGTTTTATTAGTATTCTTGATTTCGGGAAATGTAACTATGCTTAAGTAATTGGTTTGAAAGTTAAAAATAAGAGCTGATAGAATAATAACTCGCACAATTTGTGAGTATTACAAGGAATTAATATCATTTTTTCTGAAAAAAAGTATGTTTTACGGAAACCCGTAAGGAAATTGGTTTTTGTAGAATTACATTTGATATTAATTGTTTGTCTCAGGTCTATCTATTTTGAATTCACTGTTTTTATGAAAAAGTATTACATAAATAGTGGGGAACAAAATCTGGGTCCTTTTGATTTGAATGATTTGAAATCAAAAGGAATTGGCAGAGATACGCTGATTTGGTTCTTTGGTATAAGTCGTGGCTCCAGGGTCAGAAACATGTCGGAATTAAAAGAGCTGTTTCGGGCAAACCGGGAGAAAAGGAAAGAAGGGTTCCGCAAATCTATGAATGACGAAACAGCTTCTTTTTTAAAAGACCGACTGCTGCTTTTTGTAGCATTGGGACTGATTCTTGGATTTGGCATCTTGTTTTATAGTTTTTATATTACAAGTAGCATTTCTAAAGACGAACAGCGAAGTTATAATGAATTGCAGTTATCCAGAGAGTTATTTTGGAGAGAGCATTCAGCCGATAATGATGAGCCAATAGGGATTGCCTTGTCCGGACAGGAAAGTTTATTAACGTCAGATGAAAACGGAGCTGCGGCCAAAAGGATGACGCAAATAGAAATCGAACTGGATATGGCAACACAAAATCTGGAGGCAGCAAAACAAGAGCTTTTAGGAGCCAAATCTTTCCAGTTTTTAAGGATGACAGATGACAGGAAAGAAGAAATTGAAGAAGCAAACAAAAAAATACAGGTCTGGAAGGAAGAAATCCGAACCTTAGAGATAGAGATGGAGCAATTGCAAAAAGTTCCTCATCTGGCCAGCTTAGCAGAATGAATTTCTAAATTTATCCACTATACACTACAAATTTTTTCCCAACCCTTTAACCGCTCCCCTGCACAGGAGCGGTTTCGCTTTTTGGTGCTGTGTCATTGCAAAAAAGTATCTGTTTCTACTTAAAATAAATGCCTATTCAGAAGCATAATAACTTATAAATAATTATTTTTGCACGCAGGTTAAAAAGATGCAATTCATAAAAGAAAATTAACTATATCATATTATGGTAAAAGATTTATTCGAAAGAATACAGCAAAATAAAGGTCCTCTTGGAAAATGGGCTTCACAGGCAGAAGGATATTATGTATTTCCTAAGTTGGAAGGTGATTTGGGACCGAGAATGAAATTTCATGGAAAGGATATTTTGAACTGGAGTCTTAACGATTATTTAGGGTTGGCAAATCATCCTGAAGTACGCAAGGTAGATACTGAAGCGGCGGCGCAATTTGGAGCAGCCTATCCTATGGGAGCGCGTATGATGAGTGGCCACACCAAATATCACGAGCAGTTAGAAAATGAATTGGCAGCTTTCGTAATGAAAGAGGCCGCATATCTTTTAAATTTTGGCTACCAGGGAATGGTGTCTATTATTGACGCATTGGTAACCAAAAACGATATCATTGTGTATGACGTAGATTCACATGCCTGTATTATTGACGGTGTTCGTCTTCACATGGGTAAGCGTTTTACTTATAAGCACAATGATTTGGAAAGCATGGAGAAAAACCTGCAACGTGCTACAAAAATGGCTATGGAAACAGGAGGAGGCATTCTTTTCATAACAGAAGGTGTTTTTGGAATGAGAGGACAGCAAGGAAAACTGAAAGAAATTGTAGCAATGAAAGAAAAATACAATTTCCGTCTTTTGGTTGATGATGCACATGGTTTTGGTACGCTTGGAAAAACAGGTGCAGGAGCAGGTGAAGAGCAGGGCTGTCAGGACGGAATTGATGTGTATTTTTCTACATTCGCAAAATCAATGGCAAATATTGGGGCATTTGTTGCGGCAGATAAAGATATTATTGACTATTTGAAATACAACCTGCGTTCGCAGATGTTTGCCAAAGCACTGCCAATGATTCAGACTATTGGTTCATTAAAGCGTTTGGAATTGCTTCGTAATTCATCTGAAATTAAAGACAAGCTTTGGGAAAATGTGAATGCCCTTCAAAACGGCTTGAAAAACAGAGGATTTAATATTGGCGATACCAACACTTGTATCACTCCGGTGTATTTGGAAGGAAGCATTCCGGAAGCAATGGTAATGGTAAACGATTTGAGAGAAAACTACGGTATTTTCTTGTCAATTGTTGTATATCCTGTAATTCCAAAAGGTATTATCCTGTTGAGAATGATTCCTACGGCTTCCCATACTATGGAAGATATAGAGGAAACATTAGCTGCATTTGAAGCTATACGCGAAAAACTGGTTAACGGTACATATAAAGAAATCGCAGCCAGGACTACGGTCGATGTAAGCGACGAAAGATAATTTAAAAAGCCATTCTGAAAAGAATGGCTTTTTTATTGAGATTTCAGATTTTCACACCTTAGCACCTTAGAATCTTAGAAACTTAGAAACTTAGTTTCCAATTCCCATCTAAAAACTGTATCTTTAATACTACTAATCAAAAAAACAATGCACATGAAAATCAGATTTTTAGTTATGGGGTTGGTCATCAGTCTGACAGCCTGCAATAAGAAAGAAGATACAAAAGTAGTCACGGAACCGGAAATGGAGCAGCCTGAAATGACAGCGCCAGCTAAAGAATGTTACGAATATACGAACGGAAAAGATACCATACATTTGTCAATGGCAACAACTAATGGCAATAATGTAGCAGGTGATTTGAAATATGCCTGGTTTGAAAAAGACAGTAATACCGGTATGTTTTCAGGAATGTTTAAAGGAGATACCTTATATGCTGACTATACATTCCAATCTGAAGGCATGACTTCAATCCGGGAAATTGTTTTGATACGCAAAGGCGATAACCTATTGCAAGGATATGGTGATATAACTGAAAAAGGAAACAAACAACTTTTCAAAGACAGAAAATCGATAAAGTTTGATGAAAAAATGGTGTTGAAAAAAGTAGCATGTAAGTAGTAAATCCACAGAAAATAAAAAAGTTCCGATTGATTTCGGAACTTTTTTATTTGTAATTATTTTACGGCTATAGGTTTTGTACATAAGTACATCTTCTTTTGTGAATAATCGGATCAAAATGTTTCCAGATATTATGAATGGCAACATTGTCAACCAATTCAGGAGTTCTGTAACACGTCTGTACATTCTTTTCTTTAAAGGTTTTGTAATATTCGTTAAAAACAATAGCCGTTACACCTTTGTTCTGGTATTCCGGATCAATCCCTATCAGGTAAAAAATCATGTCTTTGCTGTGCTTCCGGGCTTTAAGCAGATGAAAAATACCAAAAGGGAAAATCTTTCCTTTGGCTTTTTGTAGTGCTTCAGAAAAAGAAGGCATTACAATGCTAAAGGCAATTATATTATCGTCTTTGTCAACAATAAATTTAATCAGCTCAGGATTGATAAAACTGATGTATTTTTTTTTGAAATATTCTTTCTGAATATCAGTTATTGCCACAAATGAAGACAGGTTTGCATAAGACTTGTTAAACAGGTCAAACATCTTGTCAACATAGGGCATGATGTCTTTGGTTTTGGTAAAGTTTAACGGTTTAAGCTGGTATCGCTGCTTGATTAGTTCGTTTGCTTTTATAAAAGTTTCAGGATTGATGTTGGTGAAAGAGAATTTGCTCTCAACATATTCTTTTTCAACTTTCATTCCTAACTTTTCAAAATGTTCTTTATAATAAGGCAGGTTATACCAGGTAATCATTGTGCTGATTTGGTCAAAACCTTCGGTCAGTACGCCTACCTTATCCAGATTGGAAAAACCTACAGGGCCTTCAACATATTCAAGTTGGTGTTCGCGTCCAAATTCATAAACTTTTTCCATTAATGCTTTGGTCACTTCGATATCGTCAATTACGTCAAACCAGCCGAAACGCACTTTTTTCTTATCTTGGTAGTTTACTTCATTCCAGTTGATAATGGCTGCAATTCTGCCAACGATTGTATTGTTTCTATAAGCAAGATAAAACTTGGCCTCGGCACTTGCAAAAGCCGGGTTTTTTTCTTTGTCAAAAGTTTCGAGCTCATCGTTTATGATAGGCGGAACCCAGTATTTGTTGCCTTTGTATAGGGAAAATGGAAATTTTACATAGTCCAAAAGCAGGGCTTTGGTATTAGCTTCTTTAATTGTTATCATTACAGGCTATTCTTTTTCTCCACCGACTTCGTCGATTCGTTTTTTCTCGTCTTCTTTTTTCTTGTCTTTCTTTTTGTCTTTTTTGTCACTCTTGTCCGGTCCCTGAATCATAATGTCCTTGTAAAAACCGTCAAATCTCCAGGAAACACCAACACCTCCATAAAAAATAGAAGGAGTGTCTTTTATATTTTTGCTGATGGAGGCATCAACCTGAAGGTTGGGCTGAAGAAGGTAAGCGGCGCCTATACGGCCAATAGCGTCAGAATAAAAATCACTCTGATAGCCTTGCAATTCGATAAACCCGGACCATTTTTCATTAAAGCCTCTGGTTAGTGTTGCAATAATCCCATAGCTAGGATAGTCGGTCGTGATTCTGTCAGCAATAATGTTCATCACATATACATAGCGGCTTCCAAAGTGGTTTTGTGTAATAACCATCAGCTTTGGGCTGATTTTCGGGTCGGTTGGAAAAGTATATGGATTATTCGAGAAATTGATATTGGCTCCGGCATAAACACCCACGGCAGGAATAAATTGTCTCCATTTGAATCGGTGGTTGGCTTTCCAGCTGTAAATGTTTACTTTCTCTTCATAATTTTTGAATGGGTCATAAATCAGGTATTTGGCTCCAAGTGTCAGTTTTTTGATAGCATTCCTGTTTTCAGAACCCAATGCCGTTTCGTATTGGTCAGCCTGATATTGCAGGTTCATAATGAATTCCAACTGTTCTAAAAAAGCTCCGTAGCGCAATGCCAAATCCAGTCCAAATCCTTTGGCTTTAGTATTCAGAATATCATGGTCTTCGGCTAAGGCATAAATTCCGGCTTCAGTTTGAAAGACGGTCTTTCCAACAGAAAATCCCGACATGGATTCGCCTGGACGGTTGGAATTGATAACGTCTGTAAATTGTGCGTAGCTGGCTGAAGAACAGAAGGCGAACAACAGTAATGAAGCAAATCTTGATTTTGACATAGTCTCTGAGTTTTCATTAGCAATGGTTAGTATAACCCAAAAGTAGTATAATTTATTATTTATTTAAGAAGGATATTTTAAATTTAAGCGTTCTATTTGCTAATTTTACGCTTTAAAAAATTTAGATTATGCAATTTGCTTCATTTAACGGAGTCTTGAGAACGTTGTTTATCCTGGTCTGCATTTATTATGCTGTCAGACTGCTTGCAAGGATATTTTTCCCGATCATGGTGAGAACCGTAGTGCAAAAAGCGGAACAGAGTTTTCAGCAGCAACAGCAAAACTATCAGAGACAAAATAGCCAGGATGATTTTGTCAATATCAATACAAATGCCAACAGAAGATCTGACCGACCTCGTGAGACTAAAAAAGTAGGCGAATACATCGATTACGAAGAAATAGACTAACTTTCTTTGAATATATTTGCGGTAAAGCGTATCTTCACGCCTTTATTTATTTTGTTTTCAATTAACACCTTATGAAAATAATCAGCAAGTATTATCCTCACTTACTGGCCATTTTAGGCTTTGTTTTGGTTTCCCTAATTTATTTTTATCCTGTTATGCAGGGCAAGCAGATTTATCAGTCTGATATTGCGCAATATACAGGTATGGCAAAAGAGCAGAACGATTTCCGCACAAAGGAAAAAGAAGAGCCATTCTGGACAAATTCTGCCTTTGGAGGAATGCCAACCTATCAGTTGGGGGCCAAATATCCTAATGATTTTGTAGGTGATTTAGATGATGTATTGCGTTTTCTGCCTCGACCGGCTGACTACCTTTTCTTGTATTTTCTCGGATTTTACGGATTATTGCTCGCCTTGAGGATTGACCCGCTGAAAGCCTTCTTCGGAGCTTTGGCTTTCGGTTTTTCAACTTATCTGATTATTATTCTGGGTGTTGGGCATAATGCCAAAGCCCATGCTATAGCCTATATGCCATTGGTGGTTGCCGGTGTAATTCTCGTATTCAGAAGGAAGTATGTCCTGGGAGGCTTGCTGACTATGATTGCCGGGGCATTAGAAATTAATGCCAATCACTTTCAGATGACTTACTATCTGTTGTTTTTACTGCTGATTATTGGCATCTATTTTCTTTATAAATACATCAAACAGAAAGATTATAAAGGCATTTTGTATGCAGTTGGAGTATTTGCTGTAGCCGGAATTTTGGCTGTTGGAGCCAATGCAACCAGCCTGATGGCTACTTCTGAATATACTGATTTCAGTATGCGTGGAAAAAGTGAACTGACCTATAATCCGGATGGTTCTAAAAATACGACTACCTCTTCAATGTCATATGACTATATCACGGAATACAGCTACGGAATTGCGGAAAGTCTGAACCTGTTTGCTCCAAGATTGTTTGGAGGTTCCAACTCAGAACATTTGGGAAACAAATCTAAAGTATATGAATTTATTTCCGCTCAGGGTGCAAATCCAGAAGAGGCACAAGGTTTTACTGAAGCCTATGCTAAAACATACTGGGGCGACCAGCCAATCGTAGCCGCTCCGGCCTATATTGGAGCTGTTGTTTTCTTTTTATGCATATTGGCCTTATTCAATGACAAGCGAAAAATCAAATATGCATTTTTAGGAGGAGCCATCTTTTCATTATTGCTTTCATGGGGTAAGAACTTCCCGTTAATGACTGACTTTTTCATTAACTATGTGCCAATGTATGACAAATTCAGGGCGGTGTCTTCTATTCAGGTTGTTCTTGAGCTATGCATTCCGGTACTGGCAATTATGGGACTTCAAAGTTTTTTCAAATCAGACAAAGAGGAACAATGGAAATCATTAAAACTGGCAGGAGGCGTAAGTTTGGGAATAATTGTACTGCTTTTCTTTGCGAAAGGAATGTTTGATTTTACAGGACCTTATGACGCCCAAATGCAGCAGATGTTTAGCCAGGCACAAGGAAGCCACTCTTTTGGTCTAGAATTTATCGAAGCGTTACGTGAGGATAGAAAAAACATGTATAATGCAGACCTGTTGCGTTCCGGATTCCTTATTTTAGTGACAGCAGGACTTTTATGGCTACATATCAAAAATAAGCTTTCACATACTTTTGCTGTCGTATTGGTAGGACTGTTCATGATTGGAGATTTGTTCTTCATCGACAAGAATTATGTTGACAGTACAGGCTTTGTAAGTGCAAGAGAAGTAAACGAACCTTTCCAGCCAACGGTTTCAGACCAGCAGATTTTAAGAGATACGACGCAATACCGTGTTTATGAAATCGAAGGAAGATTACAGGCAAGAACTTCCTACTTCCACAAATCACTGTCAGGTTACAGCGCTGTACGTCCAAGAAGGATTGAGCAGTTATTTGATTACCAGATTGCGAAAAACAATCTGAACGTACTCAATATGCTGAACACCAAATACGTCATCCAGGTAGATGAAAAAGGGCAGGAGTACCCAATCATAAACCCTGATGCCAACGGAAATGCATGGTTTGTAAGTGAAGTCAAATTTGTCAATACGCCAGATGAAGAAATGAAGGCATTGGACAAACTAGACACAAAGAATCAGGCCGTCTTTAACCAGAAGGAATTTAAAAATGCTATTTCAAAAACCTACCAGAAAGACAGTACAGCAACTATTGTTTTAAATAGCTATAAGCCAAACCATCTGAAATATACTTCCAATAATTCGCAAAAAGGATTGGCAGTCTTTTCGGAAATCTATTATCCAAAAGGATGGAAGGCAACTATTGATGGAAAACCAGCCGACCATTTCAGGGTAGATTACACATTAAGAGCAATGGAAATCCCGGCAGGAAAACATACAATTGAATTTAAATTTGAACCGCAGGTTGTCAAGACAGGTAGCACGATTGCTTTAATCAGCTCAATTGTAATGATATTGTTATTAATAGGCGGGATTTATTGGGAAAATAGAAGAAACAAAAAAGAAAACTCATTAGAGAAATAAGACTTCAGATAGCAGGTAGCAGTTTTCAGGCGGCAGGGAACAGGTTTTTAGTGTAATGTATAAGCCCAAATCCAAAATCTTAAATCTTAAATCTGCAATCTAAAATCTAAAAACCGCCATCTAAAATCACAAATTTATAATTTTGAAAAAGGTACTCATCATAACTTATTATTGGCCACCGGCAGGAGGACCCGGAGTGCAGCGCTGGTTAAAGTTTGTAAAGTACCTCCCTGATTTTGGTATTCAGCCGGTTGTTTATATTCCCGAAAACCCAACCTATCCGATTCTGGATGAGGAATTGGTTTCTGAAGTTTCCGATAATGCCATTATATTGAAGAAGAAAATTTTCGAGCCATATGGGTTTGCCTCCATTTTTTCCAGGAAAAAGACCAAAAAAATCAGTTCGGGAATTATTCCAAATCAAAAAAAGCAATCCCTTCTGGAAAAACTTTTTCTTTGGATTCGGGGTAATGTTTTTATTCCGGATGCCAGGGTGTTTTGGGTAAAACCGTCAGTATTGTTTCTGGAGAAATACCTTCGTGAAAACGAAATCGATACAATAATAACTTCCGGCCCTCCACACAGTCTCCATCTTATTGGATTGGCTTTAAAAGAAAGAACAAAAGCACACTGGATAGCAGATTTCAGAGACCCGTGGACAACCATAGGCTATCATAATAAACTGAAATTATCTGCATCGGCTGCAAAAAAACATAAAGAACTGGAATCTATTGTATTGAATGAAGCCGACCAGATTTTAGTAACCAGCCAAACGACAAAAAAAGAGTTTGAGGTGCTGACTACAAAACCGATAGAAATCATTACAAATGGTTTTGACGTAGAAAAAGTAGCCCGGCAGCCTTTGGACGAAAAATTCAGCATAGCGCATATTGGTTCCTTTTTATCTGAAAGGAATCCGAGAATCTTGTGGAAATGCCTTAAAGAAATCATCAAAGAAAACCCGGATTTCAAAAAAGATTTTGAATTGAAACTGATAGGAGCCGTAAGTCAGGAAGTGCTGGATGCCCTTGCAGAATTCAGGCTGAACTCTTATGTAAACAATCTGGGCTATGTTCCGCACAAGACAGCAGTTGAACACCAGAAAAAATCACAGGTGTTGCTTTTGGTCGAAATCAATTCTGAGGACACAAAAAGTATCATACCGGGAAAATTATTTGAATACATGGCCTCAGAACGTCCCATACTGGCAATAGGCCCTGAAGGTTCAGATTTCGCTTCTATCATAAAAGAAACAAATACAGGTGCCTTTTTCCATTATGATGAATTCGATGCCCTGAAAGAACGTATTCTGGCTTATTATGCCGCTTATAAAGAAGATAACCTTAAAACATATGCCGTCGGTTTACAACAGTACAGTCGAAAAAGCCTTACTGAAAAGCTGTCGAAAATTATACGAATAGTTGATAGTTTATAGTAGATAGTTTATAGTTGGTAGTTGATAGTTGGTAGTTGATAGTTGGTAGAGGATAGACAGTTTAGGTAAGGAAATCACAAATCACAAATCACAAATCAAAAATCATAAATCTAAAATCATAAATTCCAAACCAAAAAATCTCAAATCAAAAATCCCATGGGAATTGTATTAAACCAGTCTGCCAAAAACATTGCCGTAACCTATTTGGGTTTTGGTATTGGCGCTGTTAATGCACTTTTCCTCTATACCAGCTTTTTAGGAAAAACACATTACGGTATTGTTTCGTTTTTGCTTTCTGCTGCGAATATCATGATGCCGCTTATGGCGTTTGGCGTTCATAGTACACTGATACGGTTTTATGCAAAGTATAAGGACGAAGACAAACGCGAACGGTTTCTGAGTTTTATGCTGTTGATGCCTTTTCTGCTGATACTACCCATTACTATCATTACTATTTTTGGATATGAGCAGATTGCGTCATGGATAATTAAAGACAATCCTACGGTTGAGCCTTATTTATGGCTGATACCGGTTGTAGGACTTTTTATGGGCTATTTTGAGATTTTCTATGCCTGGGTTAAAGTGCATATGAAATCTGTTTTCGGGAATTTTATCAGCGAAGTCCTGGTTCGGATTGTAACTACAATTCTGCTGTGTTCTATTTATATGGGATGGATTGATAAAGATACTTTTATTTATTGCATAGCAGGAGCTTACGGATTACAGATGCTCGCCATGATGGTATATGCGATGTATGTCAAAATGCCTAAATTGCATGTCAGGCTTCCTGAAAATACCAGGGATATTTTTGGCTATTCGTTTTTTATCATCTTGTCAGGAAGTGTAGCTGTATTATTACTGGATTTTGATAAGGTAATGATTCCGGCTTATGAAGAAATCAGCAAAAATGCAGTCTATTCTGTCGCGATTTATATTGCTACGGTTATTGCGGTTCCGAGTCGGGCCATGCTACAGATTATCTACCCGATAACAGCCCGCTTAATGAGTGAAGAAAAGATGGAAGAACTGAACGACCTCTATAAAAAAAGCGCCATCAGTCTGCAGGTTTTTGGTGGATTGGTAATGTTGGGTATTTTTCTAAATATCAAGCAACTGTATCTGGTAATACCCGGAAATTATGAGGCGGGACTTTGGAGTGTTTTTCTAATCGGACTCGGTAAGTTTTATGATGTCATTTTAGGAAACAACAATGCCATTATCCTGAATACAAAATACTACCGCATGGTTTTGATTTTCGGATTGCTGCTGGTTGTAATGATGATTGGGCTAAATATGCTTTTTATTCCAATGTATGGCATAACAGGTTCTGCTTTGGCTACCTTTATTTCCATATTTGTCTATAATACGATAAAACTGCTGTTTGTGGTTAGAAAAATGGATTTATATCCGTTTACAGCCAATACCCTAAAATCATTTGGAATCATAGCTCTTGTGTTTATCACATTTTATTTTTGGGATTTTCCTTTCAATCCTTTTGTAAATATCATCTTGAAATCAATATTGATTACAATAGTTTATGTGTATCTGAATTATCTTTTCAAGATTTCTGCCGATATCAATCAGGTTTTAGAGAAAATGGTTCCTATAATCAAAAACTCGCTTAAGAAGTAGTAGTTTTTTAATTTTTGACAGGATGTTGGACTTTAGGCTAAAAGTTTTTTACATAGTGGCGAAGCGGCTTAATTTTACAAAAGCTGCAGAAGAGCTTTTTATTACCCAGCCCGCCGTCAGCAAGCATATCCATGAGATTGAATCTTTCTATCAGAGCAAGCTTTTTGAAAGAAATGGTACAAGAATAAAACTAACTCCGGCCGGAGAAATACTTTTGGGCTATGCCGAAGAAATTCTAACCATACACAGAAACATAGAATTTGACCTTGCGGCACTGACGAAAGACATTAGGGGAGTGCTTAAAATAGGAGCCAGTACAACCGTAGCACAATACTTTTTACCAAAATATCTGGCTTCTTTCAAGCGGAAGTTCCCTGATTTGAAAATAACCCTTTTTGTGAATAATACAGAGCAGGTAGAGAACCTGTTATTGGAAAATAAGGTCAATTTGGGTATTGTGGAAGGACAAACCAAACGCAAGGACATAAAATATACTCCTCTGGTTAAAGATGAAATAGTTTTGTGTACAAGCGCAGCAAACCCATCTTCAAAAAAGGCAACATTTGCTTTAAAAGATTTACAGCAACTACCTTTAGTAATGAGGGAAAGTGGTTCTGGAACCCGTGAAGTTATTATTGCGGCATTAAAAAAAGCAGGCCTGCCGTTTTCGGCCCTCAATATTGATATGGAATTTGAAAGTACAGAAAGCATCAAGTCTTATCTGTTGAATTCCAATTCGTATGCTTTCCTGTCTGTAGCTTCTATATTCAAAGAATTGAAAAGCGGAGAATTAAAAATTGTCGATATCAAAGAGTTGGAAATTGAGCGCTATTTCTATTGTGTTGTACAACAGGGCGATACGCATTTTTTAAATGAGGTTTTTTTCAAACACCTGTCCTTACATAACTTAAAGTTATAACACATTCAAAATAGTAATTTCTCTCTTGCTTCCAAACTTGTCACTTTTGCATTGTAATTTAATCATACAATGGAAAAAAACAATCATCTCTTAGAGCAGAAGCGGAACTTTTTCGGAAAGAATATTACGGTTAGGCAGCTACTTTTTATATTGCTAATCCTGCTTTGCTCATCAACTTATATTTCGCCACCTTTTGCCTTATTTTTAGGAATTTTGACTGCCCGGACAATTGGACATCCGTATTTGCAATTCAATCATAAAATAACGCATTATTTGCTGCAAATTTCTGTAGTAGGTTTAGGATTTGGAATGAATGTACATACGGCACTTCAGGCAGGGAAAAGTGGTTTTTTATTTACGGTATTTTCTATTTTTGGTGTTCTTACAGCCGGATATATAGTCGGGAAAATCCTAAAGATTAATAAAGAAATATCCTTCCTGATTTCTGTTGGAACAGCCATTTGCGGAGGAAGTGCTATTGCTGCTGTTTCACCGGTTATCAACGCAAAAGAAAAACAAATAAGCGTAGCATTAGGAACAATTTTTATATTAAACTCAATAGCACTCCTGTTGTTCCCGGTTATAGGTCATATGCTGCATCTTTCCCAGTCTCAATTTGGATTGTGGTGTGCCATAGCCATACAAGATACCAGTTCTGTTGTAGGAGCTGCAAGCAAATATGGAAATGAAACCTTGCAGATCGCTACTACAGTAAAGCTCACACGGGCACTGTGGATAATTCCGATTGCTTTTATTAGTTCGGTTATTTTTAAGTCGAAAGAATCAAAAATAAAAATCCCTTATTTCATAGGCTTGTTTGTGGTGGCCATCATCCTTAATACCTATATTCCTTTTTTCCATAAAATAGGAGGTAGTCTTGTAAGCCTGTCAAAAATCGGGATGACCGTTACGCTGTTTTTAATTGGAGCAGGTTTGTCGAAAACGGTATTGGCTTCGGTCGGATTCAAGCCTATACTGCAAGGAATTATCCTTTGGATACTTATAGCGGTTCCTACAGTTTTGATTATATTTTATCTGTAACCGTATAAAATAATAAATCCCGCCTACTTTGCAGTATAACGGGATTTATAACAAACCTAACCAACCAATTTTAATAATCAACCAAATTATTAAACTCTTAAATATTTTATCAGTTTGTCTAACCAACTAACTTTTACGATTTACTATATTCAAGTTCCATGCCAAAGTTAAAATGTCATGCTCCCCGGAATGATAAATTAGTGTTAAACAGTACTATAGTTTTTCTTTGAGATATTTTCCGGTAATAGAATTTTTATTTTGTACAATTTCTTCCGGTGTTCCCGAAGCAACTAGCTGTCCTCCGTTTTCACCGCCTTCAGGACCAATATCGATAATATAATCAGCACACTTGATAAGGTCAAGATTATGCTCAATAACAATGATGGAATGTCCTTTGTCGATTAAGGCATCAAATGAAGCCAACAGTTTTTTAATATCGTGAAAATGCAATCCGGTAGTTGGCTCATCAAAAACAAACAGGGCTTTATCTTTTGTGGCACCTTTTACAAGGAAAGAAGCCAGTTTGATTCGCTGCGCCTCACCGCCCGAAAGTGTCGATGAGGACTGCCCAAGCTGTACATAACCCAAACCAACATCCTGTAAGGGTTGCAGTTTCTGGGTGATTTTTGTCTGCTTGTGTTCGGAAAAGAAAGCTACAGCATCATCAATTGTCAGTGTCAGAATATCGTCTATGTTTTTTCCTTCGTAGGTAACTTCCAGAATTTCTTTTTTGAAACGCTTTCCGTTGCAGGTATCGCATACCAATTGAACATCGGCCATAAAAACCATTTCTACATTGATAGTACCTTCACCTTTGCAGGTTTCACAACGACCGCCATCAACGTTGAATGAGAAATGCTTTGGCTGATAATTTCGGATTTGCGATAGTTTTTGCTTGGCAAACAGGTCACGAATATCGTCATACGCCTTGATATAGGTCACCGGATTGGAACGTGAACTACGCCCAATAGGATTCTGGTCGACATATTCGATATGTTTGATAAGCTGATAACTTCCGGTCATTTCGCTAAATTGCCCGGCTTTTTCACCAACACCTTCCAGCGCTTTCTGCATGGCCGGAAAAAGTATTTTTTTGACAAGCGTACTTTTTCCACTTCCGGAAACTCCGGTGATTACTGTAAGCACTTCCAAAGGAAAACGAACATCAATATTTTTAAGGTTGTTTTCACGTGCCCCAATAATATCAATAAAGTTTTTATGTTTTCTGCGTATTCTCGGCGTTTTTATTTCTTCCTGTCCGTTCAGGTATTGGGCTGTAAGCGATGATGATTTTAGTATTTCCTCAAAAGTTCCCTGTGCCACCAGTTCTCCTCCAAACGTTCCTGCTTCCGGGCCTATGTCGATAATCATATCGGCCGCTTTCATAATATCTTCATCGTGTTCAACCACAATAACCGTATTTCCTAAATCGCGAAGCGAAAGCAACACTTTTATCAATCGTTCCGTATCTTTAGGATGAAGCCCGATACTTGGTTCATCCAAAATATACATCGAGCCCACCAAGCTGCTTCCTAAGGATGTAGCCAGATTAATTCGCTGGGATTCACCTCCGGATAATGTGGCAGAATTTCGGTTTAGGGTAAGATAATCAAGCCCCACCTCCGATAGGAAAGCCAGGCGGTTATTGATTTCCAGTAATAAACGTTTGGCTACTTTGAAATCGTATTCTGAAAGTTCCAGTTCTTTGAAAAAAGTAACCAATCTTTTGATTGGCAAATCAACCAAATCAGAAATCGTTTTGCCGCCAACTTTTACATAATTGGCTTCTTCACGCAGACGTTTTCCTCTGCAATCCGGGCATTTGGTCTTACCCCTGTAGCGGGAAAGCATCACGCGATTTTGTATTTTATAATTTTTTACTTCCAGTTCTTTAAAGAAATCGTTCAATCCGACAAATTCCTTATTGCCTTTCCATACCAAAGCTTTCTGTTCCTCAGTAAGTTCATAATAGGGCTTGTGGATTGGGAAATCAAATTTATAACCGTTTTTGACCAGTTCATCTCTGTACCAGCTCATGCTCTCGCCGCGCCACGGATAAATAGCATTTTCGAAAATAGAAAGTGCTGTGTTCGGGATAACCAAATCTTCATCAATTCCTATCACATTCCCGTATCCCTGACAGGTAGGGCAGGCTCCATAAGGATTATTAAAGCTGAAAAGGTGTACGTTGGGTTCAAAAAACTGTATTCCGTCCAGTTCAAAATTATTACTGTACGTAAAACGCTTATCCGTATTTAATTCCTGCAGATAACAAACACCTTTGCCTTCATAAAAAGCGGTCTGGATAGCATCGGCAAGTCGGTTGAAAAATTCTTCTTCCTCCTTGACAACAATCCTGTCAATAATCAATAATATATCTTTATTATCTAACGAATGGCCGTCTATTTCATCAAGCCTTACCATTTCATTATCCACCAGTATACGGGCAAATCCCTGTTGGAGCAATACTTTTAGTTTGTCTTCAAGTGCACGTCCGTCTTCCAGATGAATAGGGGCGAGGAGCAACCACCGGCTATCCAAATCAAATGATTTTACGTCATTAATAACATCCGTAACACTGTCCTTTCTGACTTCCTGCCCGGATATAGGAGAGAAAGTTTTCCCGATTCTGGCAAAAAGCAATTTCAGGTAATCGTATATTTCTGTAGAAGTACCAACCGTTGAGCGGGCATTGGTCGTATTCACTTTTTGCTCGATAGCTATTGCCGGAGCAATTCCTTTGATATATTCTACTTTTGGCTTGTCTAATCGTCCAAGAAACTGCCTGGCATAAGAAGAAAGACTTTCAACATATCTTCTTTGTCCTTCAGCATAAAGTGTATCAAAAGCCAGACTTGATTTTCCGGAGCCGGAAAGCCCTGTAATGACTACAAATTTATTTCTGGGAATTACTACATCAAGATTCTTAAGATTGTGAATTTGAGCACCTTTGATGATAATATTTGATTTTGGTTCAATCTTTGTTATATCAGTTATCATAGCTAATTTTGAGAAGTACAAAGATAATTAATTTTAGTGATGCAACCCGATACTATAAGATTGAGATATAGTCAGGGATAGCAATGTTAACGGAGTCGTAAATCTATTGAAATATGCCATTTTTTGACGGGGAAACATTGTTAAAAATTATTTTATCATAAGGTTTTATGTTAAAATTCGATATTTTGTTTTGTACTATAAAAAAAATAATGCTACATTTGGTTCATTATTAATCTTAATTTAACACTTGCCTATACAAAAAATTACTTTTTAGAATATCTATTTTTCATTACACAACCAAAAACTAAAAGGTAATACTATGGCAAATGTTCAAACCCCAGACGCTTTGTTGGTAAAAAGATATGTGGCAGGTGACGAAGTCGCTCTTGCTTCACTTATCGACAGACACCAGTCAAAAATCTATGGATTTATCTACTCCAAGGTTTCTGACAGAGATATTACTGATGATATTTTTCAGGACACCTTTATTAAAGTCATTAAAACCTTGAAATCAGGTTCGTATAATGAAGAAGGGAAATTTCTTCCCTGGGTAATGAGAATTGCCCATAACCTTATTGTGGACCATTTCAGGAGAGGCAAAAAAATGCCTATGTCAAGAGAAACAGAAGAGTTTTCCATATTCTCTGTTATTTCAGACTCATGCCCGAATATCGAAAGCAGAATGATTACGGCTCAGGTAGAAAAAGACCTGAAAAAATTGATAGAAGAACTTCCGGATGACCAGAAAGAAGTGCTGTTAATGCGAATTTATCAGGACCTTAGTTTTAAAGAAATCTCTGAATTGACGGGAGTTAGCATCAATACCGCTTTGGGTAGAATGCGTTATGCTCTCATGAACTTAAGAAAAGTTATTGATAAGCATCAAATTATCTTGACAAACTAACAATATTCCCTGCATTGTTGCGTTGTAGTAGAAATAACCTAGTAAAATTATTATATGGCAAAAATCTACTCTAAAAAATCATTAGCAACAAAACCAATGCAACCTAAAAAAGAGACAATATCATTTCTATTGAATTACTCTAAAGCCTTGAGCTATATCAAAGTAAAAGGGCTTAAATTTGAGTCGATTGCTAACTGATAAAATATCCCGGTAATTTATTATCGGGATATTTTTTTATTTCCCGGCCAGTTCAGCCAGTACTTTTTTACTGCCGATAGTGCGGGTAATAATATCCTTTTCTAAATTCCAGCCCCTTGCAGGAGAATATTCCCTTCCATACCAGATTATCTGAAGATGGAGGTCATTCCATAATTCTCTGGGGAAAATAGCTTTGGCATCTTTTTCTGTCTGTACCACATTTTTTCCGTTTGAAAGTCCCCAGCGATACATCAATCGGTGGATATGCGTGTCTACCGGGAAAGCAGGAACTCCAAAAGCCTGTGACATAACAACGCTGGCTGTTTTGTGCCCTACTGCCGGAAGCGCTTCCAATGCTTCAAAGCTTTGAGGGACTTCGCCATTGTATTTTTCAATAAGTATTTGTGACAAGCCGTAGATTCCTTTGGATTTCATAGGCGAAAGGCCACACGGACGGATGATGTCCTGAATTTCTTCAACAGACATTTTTACCATATCATATGGATTGTCAGCCCTGGCAAAGAGCAAGGGCGTAATCTGATTGACACGAACGTCTGTGCATTGAGCCGATAACAAAACAGCAATTAGCAAAGTATAAGCGTCTTTATGGTCTAACGGAACGGGAATGGTAGGGTATAACTCTTTTAACGTATTAATAACAAATGTAGCGCGCTCTTTTTTGGTCATTTTTAGCTATTTTTATAAATGTAAAAGTAGGATAAATATTTAGTTTTTCCTTTTTACAATTTTCTGAAACCCAATACCAAAAACATGACAACATTAAAAGCAGGAGACAAAGCGCCTGATTTTTCAGGCTTTGACCAAGACGGAAAATTTCACCAGTTAGCAGATTATAAAGGAAAAAAGTTAGTAGTTTTCTTTTATCCTAAAGCGAATACGCCGGGTTGTACCGCCGAAGCTTGCGACTTGCGTGATAATTTTGAACGCTTTAAAGCGAATAATTACGAGCTTTTGGGAGTTAGCGCAGATTCTCAAAAAGCACAGGGAAGATTCAGGGATAAATTCAAGTTTCCTTTCCCGTTAATGGCAGATGAAGATAAGAGTATTATTGAAGCTTTTGGCGTCTGGGGACCTAAAAAGTTTATGGGAAGAACTTATGACGGAATCCACAGGACAACATTTGTAATTGATGAGAAGGGGATTATCGAAGAAGTGATTACCGACGTAAAAACCAAAGCGCACGCCAATCAGATATTAAAATAGGGTAAATAAAAAAGCAGTATCTGACAAATACTGCTTTTTTATAAAATATCTAAACTTAGCACCTCTTTTAAACTAATTTGTGCTTTCTTCCATCAGTTTTTTAGGGTCGTAACCAAAAAGATTATCTCTTTTAATCATTTCTGCAATACCTTTTGGCAGCATGCTTTCCCAGCCCGGTTTTCCCTTGCTAATCATTTTCAGAACCTCACGGGAGAAAATTTCCAAATCATGCTCATCAAAGTCGGTTATATCGACTACCTTTCCGTTGAACTTGAAGAATTTATACAATTCTTTCATCCTAGGATGTACTTTGAGGTTTTCTGAATTGATGACTACTCCGTGTTCGTCCTTCATAGGATACAGGAATACCTTCAGGTCACGATAAAATAATTTACCGAAAGCTTCCAGTATACCACCGCTTAAATGGCGGTAATATTTTTCATCAAAAACATCCACAAGGTTGCTTACTCCCATGGCAAGTCCCATACGGGCTTTGGTGTAGTTAGAGAAATATTCCACTACTTTATAATACTCCTGGAAATTAGAAATCATTACAGTCTGTCCTAAAGAACAAAGCAATTCAGCCCTGTCCATAAAATCTCTTTCGTCAATTTCACCATCCGAACGCAGGTTGGAAAGCGTAATTTCAAAAACGACCAGCGTATTTTCTTTTTCTACTTTATTTTCTTCGAGAAACATCTGTAATGATTTCTCGTACATATCCATGTTTACACGGGTTACCGGACGGAAACTTCCTCTTAGTGCCAAAATGTTCTTTTTGTAAAGTACAGCAGCAGGTAAAACGTTATTTCCTTCAGGGTCAAACATTACGGCATCTGTCATCCCGTTTTTAACCAGCTGAAGGCTCATCAAACGGTTATCGACATCGGCAAAGCGCGGACCGGAAAAATTTATCGTATCGATTTCCAATTGGTCCTTGTCAAGGTGGTCATAAAGATAACGCAGTAACTTTTTTGGGTCGTTGTATTTGTAAAAAGCACCGTAAATCAGATTAACACCAAGAATACCAAGGGTTTCCTGTTGTAATCGGGCATCGGTTTCTTTAAAACGGATATGGAGTATAATTTCATTATAATCCTCGTCCGGTTCAATCTGGTATTTGATACCTACCCAACCATGTCCTTTGAATTGTTTTGCAAAATCGATAGTGGCTACCGTGTTGGCGTAGCTAAAAAACATTTTGCTGGGATGTTTGTCTCGTTTAAGACGCTGTTCCACAAGCTTTACTTCGTGTGAAAGCATTTTTTTTAATCGGGCCTCAGTAACATATCTTCCATCAGCTTCAGCACCATAGATGGCGTCGCTAAAATCCTTGTCATAGGCAGACATCGCCTTAGCAATTGTTCCGGATGAACCACCTGTTCTAAAGAAATGCCTTACAGTTTCCTGACCGGCACCAATCTCGGCAAAAGTACCATATATATTTTCATTCAAGTTGATACGGAGCGCTTTATCCTTTATGGAAGGAATCTGCTCAATGACCTTATCTCCTTTGAGTTTAATCTCGTTTTCGTCGTTTCTCATAATAGTGATAATACTTTGCAAAGTTAACAAAATAGGGCTTTTATTAAAGGGAATTAATCCTATTTTTGTAAAAAATTAACGTCAATTGAAAGTCTATTTTTTAGGTACGGGTACTTCACAGGGCATTCCGGTAATAGGAAGCGAGCATCCCGTATGTAAAAGTACCAACGCAAAAGATAAGCGTCTTCGTGTGTCTGTTTGGATTTCCTGGGAAAATCATTCTTTTGTTATTGATTGCGGACCGGATTTCAGACAGCAAATGCTGGTATCGCAATGCCCTAAAATTGATGGTATCCTCTTTACACACGAACATTCAGACCATACTGCAGGTTTGGATGATATCCGTCCGTTCAATTTCAGGCAGGGCAATATTCCAATCTATCTGCACAAAAGGGTTTTAGAATCGCTTAAACGCAGGTTTGATTATGTTTTTGAAACGGTCGACAAATATCCGGGTGCTCCGTCTGTTGAACCAATAGAGGTAGTTAACGGGCAGAGTTTCGATATTGGGAATAAAAAGGCGATTCCGATTAATGTGATGCACGGTAATCTTCAGGTTTTTGGTTACAGGATAGACGATTTTGCCTATCTGACGGATGTCAAGACCATTGAACCGTCTGAAGTTGAAAAGCTAAAAGGATTAAAAGTGCTTGTAGTTAATGCTTTACGGGAAGAACCGCACCATTCTCATTTCAATCTGGAAGAAGCTCTGGAATTTATTAATACGGTTCGCCCTGAAAAAGCTTACCTGACCCATATCAGCCACAGGATGGGTTTTCATGATGAAGTAGAGAAGATGCTTCCTGAAAATGTATATCTGGCGTATGACAATTTGCAAATAACTATCTAAAATCAAAGAATAATGAAAAAACCATTGTTATATCTTTTCATTTTGTCTGTACTGTTGAACATCTTTACTTATATGTATTTTACAAAAAAAGTAAAATTTGAAGAAGACAGAATAGCTAACTTCCAAAAAGAATCCAAAGCAAAAAAAGATTCCATAGCGGCCTTAAACAATCAGGTTATGGAGGCAAATTATTTTTCTTTGGAATATAATGACAACGCTATGGATTATTTTGAACAATTTGATATCAATCAGTTGTCAGCTGAAATTCGTGATGAAATCAATTCCTTGAATGAAAAACCAGAAGGGAATCCGCTTACAAAATATGACAAGATTAATGGTGACAAGGCAATTATCAATAAGATAAAAATTTTGAACAACCGTTGGATTATAGCCGATTTTAGTATTGGAAAAGCCTGGGGCGAAGTCATGATAAAATATTACAAACAGGAAGGCAAGCCTACGGAATATGAAACGATGGATACTTTTATCTATCCTGCCACATTAAAATAGAAGTTTTTTTATAATTTTATAGGCTATCAAGACTAACCCCAAAACAATTATGAAAAAAGTATTTATGTTGGCCTTTATTACTGTTTCAGCTTTTTCCTGTAAAGACCTGGGTAGGAATTCTGATCTGTCAATCCAGAAAGACAGCCTGGGAACAGTAGTAGGAAACGATAAAGACGATAAAGGATGTGTCGCTTCAGCAGGTTATACCTGGTCTGAATTGAAAAGAACCTGTGTTCGTCCGTTTGAGGTTGGTATCCGTTTGAACCCCGCTACAGAAATAAAACAGGGAGAAGCAATTTATAGCGCTTTTGCTATTTTGGAAGAGAATGGAGGAAATAAAGCAGAGCTTTTTATGCCTAATGAAAAAACATCCATGATACTGGAAAGAGAGGCGGAAGGGAAGCCTTATGTGAAAGATGATTGGAAATTGCAAACTACAAATGGCTATCAATTGATGAAAGGCGACTCGCTGATGTATGCAGGTGCGCTGATTAATGAGGAAGTGATAACCGGAAGCGATAAGGCAGAAGATTAAAACATACTAAAAAGGATTCCAAATCGGAATCCTTTTTTATTTGTGATTTTCTAACCAGTTTCTAAAATCGTAAAAATTTTGTGGCGATACGCCGTGTCCTATCGGATATTCTTTATAGGTTGCTTCTATTCCTAATTTTTTAAGTAAATCAGGCGCTTTTCGTGCCCATTCTACCGGAATTACCTGGTCAACAGTTCCATGGGAAATAAACAGGTTCAGATGCCTGAAATCATTTTTTTCATAGCCCGGAACTAATAAATCAGTATTGATATGACCACTTAAAGCAATAACGTTTTTTACTTTTTCAGGATAGCTTAAAGCAACGGCATAGCTCAGGATTGTTCCCTGGCTGAATCCAATCAATGTTACATTCTGAAAGTCAATAGGAAGTTCAGAAATCAGTTCGTTGATGAGCTTTGCAATAAGGTCTCTTGATTCCTTAGCCTGGTCAATATCCGAAAATTTATTTTCATCCGCATCAAAATTGATGGCATACCAGGCATGTCCATACGGATTCAGGTCATAAGGAGCGCGTGCAGAAACTACATAATATTCATCAGGAAGTTCAGCTGCAAAGGAAAATAAATCTTCCTCATTGCTTCCATAACCGTGAAGTAATAACAGTAACGGATTCTTTTCTTTTTTTATTTTAGGCTCTCGAATGAGGTATTCTATATTTGATTTCATTACTCTTACGTAAGGTTTTTAAATGCTTTTTGGAAAAAACCTCCCAATAGAGGAATCTTGTTCATTTGCCCCTGAAGTGCGCTCACAAAACTGTAAGCCCATAAAATAAAAATAAAAACATATAGGGCAGAAGAAATCATCCAGCTGTCAAACAATCCTACAGGATAGCCTAAAGCAAAGAACAAAAGAAAAATTCCTAAAGTCTGGCGGATATAAAAACCGGCAAAGGCATTTTTTTTATCGCCGTTTAATACCGCAGCGATTATTGTTCCTATGATGGTAAGGTGGGTTATGATAGCAATGTTTTTTCCTTCGTTAACTGTATTTTCCATAATCTAATCGTTTAGGATTAATTGGTTGTTATTGTATATTCCGTATGCTTTTCCTTTCATTGATTGTCCCAGAAAAGCAGAGTTTTTTGATTTTGACAAGATATTTTCTTTACCAAATGTCCATTTTTCTTCAGGATTAAACAGGGTCAGATTTGCTTTGTTTCCTTCTTTGATAACACTTTCGTCAATACTGAAAATTTCTTTTCCCTGAGTCAGTTTTTCAATTACTGTTTCCAGAGGCAGAACAGTCAGTAATGCTCCAAAAGCGCTTTCCAATCCAATAGTTCCGTTTTTGGCCATATCAAACTCCATTTTTTTGTGTTCGATATCTATCGGATTATGGTCGGAGGTAATCATATCGATGATTCCGTCCTTTACAGCTTTTACCAAGGCCTTTCTGTCTGTTTCACTTCTTAACGGAGGAGTTACTTTATATCGGGTATCAAAACCATCCAGTTTTTCATCGGTCAATACCAGATTATGAACGGCCACACTACAGGTCACATCCAGACCTTTCGCTTTCGCTTCTTTGATAAGCTGTACCGATTTTGCGGTTGAAATAGTTGGAATGTGTAATTTTCCTCCGGTATATTCTAAGATAAATAAATTCCTTGAAACCTGCAATTCTTCAGCCAGAGAAGGAATACCTTTCAGGCCAAGTCGGGTGCTGGCAATACCTTCATTAGCAACACCTGCTCCTTTAATATCAGAATCCTGAGAATAGGCGATAACCAATCCATCAAAATCCTGTACATATTGCAGCGCAATTTTTAGCAGGTTGGCATTTGACAAGCTTTTGTTATAATCACCAAAAGCCACGGCGCCAGAATTTTTCATATCAAACAATTCGGCTAGGTCTTTACCTTCGCTTCCTTTAGTCAGTGCTCCAATAGGGAAAAGTTCTGTTGCAAAACCTTCTGCTTTTCTTTTTGAGAAACTGATTCCCGATTGGCTGTCTGAAATCGGAAAAGCATTGGGTTGCAAGGCGATGGCCGTAAAACCACTTTTTCCGGCTGTATTCAGTCCGTTAGCAAGCGTTTCCCTGTCTTCAAAACCCGGTTCGCCTAAGCTAACACTGGAATCAAACCAGCCTTGTGATATATGAAGACCTTTAAAAGTAACTTCTTTAAGTTTATCAGGATTCTGGAGCTTTTTTCCAATTTTGGTAATGACGCCACCCTCAATTTTCAAATCGGCAATCTCATTGTGATAAGGGCTTTTAGGGTCAATAACCTTAGCTTGTCTGATAATTAGGTTCATTTTACGAATTTTTGTATCAATATTTCAGTGACTAAAAAGAGTAGCGTTAAAAACACAAACCATTTCCATATTTCATTGTCTGTCCTGTTGGTTTGTAAAGTATCAAAAACTTCATCAATGCTTCCGATAACATTATAATCTGATAATACAGATTCATTGGAAGTAGCGATATTGCTTTCTGTTCGGGCATAATTAAAGCTGATTTCCTTTAAAAGATTATCTTGCTTGTAGACGCCAAAATTTCCGGCTTCCTGTGGAAAATCGTTGAACGTAAGTTTGACTTTATTATTCAATATCTGCTGCATTGGAATGAATTTCTCATTCGTTTCTTCCGAAAGACTTTTGATTTCAACAATTTCATCTTTAGAGAGGGAAGCGTCAATCAGGAAAGGGCTATTTTCACCAATCGTCAAGGCGCTGATTCCTGTTTTCTGACTGCTTAATGCCATATTGTAAAAAGTAGGCACAATCAAAGGAGAATTCTGGAAATTAGAGTTGTTTTTGTTGAGCGGAGCCGAAAATACATAAATCGAACTGACCGGATTTTGTATTGCCGTAAGAAAAGCATTCTGGTCTTCAAAACTCAATATAGATGGATAAGCACTTGAAATGCTGTATGCACTGCTAACATTCGGGTATTGGAAATTGTCAATCTTTTTCTCAAAAACGGTACTGTAGAGCGGATGATTAAAGGCAATTTTGGTAACCAGTTTCTCTCCGTTTTCTAAAGATTTGAATTGTATTTTTCCGAAATTTCCCATCAGGCTATTCAGGTTGGAAATACTGCTTTCAGAAGACGGAATAACAATCAGATTGCCACCTTTTTCTACAAAAGTTTTTAAGGTGGTCTGCAAGGCTTGAGGAACTTCAGGAACCTCGTTTAAGATAATAGCGTCTTGTTTTTCCAGTATATTGTAATCCAGTGTTTTTAAGTCGAAGTTGCTAAAAATAAATTCATTATCAGAATAGATTTTTTTCAGGAAGCTGCTTTTTTCAGGCTGTCCAATGCTAACGATATTCATCTTTTGCGGCTTTGAAATACTGAAAAATAATTGGTTATCATATTGCAGAGCATTGTCATCTATGGCGGCATAACCATTGAAATCTCCTTTTGGAATAGTAAAATTGATTGACTTTTCTTTGCCTTCAAAATTGACTATGGTTTTGGCAACCAGTTTTTTGTTATTATAAAGAGAAATAGGAATATCCTTTTCATTGTCACCGTAGGAAGAAAGCGTGATGCCTATTTCGTAAAAATTGTCCAAAGCCTGTTGGATGAAAACGCTGTCAATAGCTACATTGTTCTTTTGTTCTGCTTTTGGAATGATAAAATAGGCATTTGAAGTGCTGTCAATGTTTTTAAGCTGTTTTGGCTGTAAACCCACTGCGTCTGTAATAATTACTATGTCTTTGTTATAAGGCGATTTTCTGGATTTTATTTTGGCCATCAAATTATCCAAAACAAAGGGAGAAGCACTGTATTTTAGGTTTTGCAATTCTCTTTGGATGGATTTTATATCGGTATTCCAAAAAGTTTCAGAGTTTGTAATTAGTGAAAAAGTCTGGTTTTCAGGAACGTTTTCCAATAATTCCTGAACTGCCCGTTTCATCAATTCGCCTTGTTTTCCTTTAGCCTGCATTGAAAAGGAATTGTCGAGAACGATAAACATTTCGTTCGTGATTCCTTTACTGTCTTTAGCCTGGAAAAAAGGCTGTGCAAAAGCAATAATCAGACAAGCCAGAAGAAATAACCGGGTAAGTAATAAAAGCCATTTTTTTAACCTCGAACTTTTTCGGGTTTGTATAGCCAGTTCTTTTAGAAAATGTACGTTGGTAAAATATTCTTTCTTGAAACGACGCAGTTGAAATAAATGAACCAGAATTGGAATGACCAATAAGAAAAGGAAGTAAAGAATTTCAGGGTGTTTGAACTGCATTTATTGAAAGTTTGTCAAAAATACAAATTAGTTGGCAGTTGTCGTAGCTAGTTTGGAGATTTTTTTGGAATATTAAATCCGTCAGTTCAAAAATGCCACAGGTTAATGAATTAAAATGATTCAATGTCCAAAATCTACGTAAATCAGTGCAATCAGTGGCTAAAAAAATCTTTTGATATATTACAGAGTTAGAATGCCACAGATTAAAGGATTAAAATGATTCA
>NZ_LMPW01000012.1:610440-610545 GCF_001423985.1 Flavobacterium sp. Leaf359
CAATCAGTGGCTAAAAAAACTTTTGATATTATTACAGAGAGGAGAGTTAGAATGCCACAGATTAAAGGATTAAAATGATTCAATGTCCAAAATCTACGTAAATCT
>NZ_LMPW01000012.1:610626-696046 GCF_001423985.1 Flavobacterium sp. Leaf359
ATCTGTGTAAACTGATTTAATCTGTGGCAAAAAAAATCTATCGCCTCAGCATAAGTTAAATTAACATTTCGTGATGATGCTTTTGCTTTCCGAAGCCTTATTTTTGTTCTAAACAATTTTCAAAATGAAAAAAATCAATTTCTTTCTTCTTGTTTTTTTATTTGTTATGAATGCAAAAGCCCAGGATAAAATTTATAATCTGATTGTAGGAACCTACACGAATTCCTGTGAAAGTAAAGGAATATATGTTTATGATTTTAGTCCGGACACCGGTGATTTTTCTTTAAAAAAGACACAGAAAACTAACAATCCGAGTTATCTCACGGTTTCGGAAGATGTCAAATATGTCTACAGCGTTAATGAAAATGGAGCAAACAGTAAAATAAGTTCTTTCCGTTTTGATTCAAAAAGCGGCCAATTGCAACTGCTGAATTCTTTCGATTCCAAAGGTGCCGACCCGTGTTATATTATTAATGATGACAAAAATGTAATTGTAGCAAATTATTCAGGAGGAAGTATCGCTGTTTTTGAAAAGAAGGCAGATGGAAGTCTTAAAGAAGCCAAACAGGTTATACAACATACCGGAAAAGGAATCAATACAAGCCGGCAGGAAAGTGCCCATGTTCATATGGTATATTTTTCACCGGATAAAAAATATATTTTGGCAAATGATTTAGGAACGGATATGATTTACGTTTACAAATACAATAAGAATGCTCCGGAAAAAATATTGGAATTAAAAGATAAAATAGCTGTAAAACCAGGAAGCGGTCCACGTCATCTTACATTTAGTAAAGATGGGAAGTTTGTCTACCTGCTTAAGGAACTGGATGGAACGCTTACCGTTTTTAAATACAAAAATGGTTCTTTAAAACAACTTCAGGAAACTACTGTTGTAGCTAAAGATTTTAAAGGAGAAAATAGTGCGGCAGACATTCATATTTCGCCCGACGGACAATTTTTATACGCCACAAACAGGGGAGATGCCAACACCATCAATGTCTTCGCCATTAATAAAAAAGGAACGTTGGATTTAGTTAATCAGGTAAGCACTAAGGGAAAAGGTCCGAGGAATTTTGCCATTGACCCAAGCGGTAAATTTTTATTGGTCGCACACCAATATACAAACGAGGTTGTGATATTCAGGATAGATAAAACTACAGGAAAGCTTTCCGATACCGGAAAAAGAATTGAGCTTTGTTCTCCCGTTTGTTTGGTTTTTACCAAATTCTAAATTCTATTTGCCTTTATCTTTTCTCTTTTTGTCGCGGTTTCTTTCAACAGCACGGTTTCTTGGCTTTGTCTTTCTTGGTTTAGTTTTGCCGGGACCGCCCAGATTGACTTTTTTGTTCTTGTCTGATTTTTCATGAAAAGCACTGCCTCCTTCTTTTTTGACTTTTTTCAAAAGCTTAATCGGCTGTTTTATTTTTTCTGATTCGATAAGAACAGTTGAAATTTCAACTCCTTCCGGAATTGGAAGCATATCTACTTCCATGTCCATCAGCATTTCACACTCAATAAAAGCATCTTCTTCCTTTGGTCCTACAAAACTGATAGCGGTTCCTTCTTTATCGGCACGACCGGTTCTTCCAATTCTATGGATGTATTGTTCCGGGATTTCTGTAACATCAAAATTCAATACATGGGTAATATCAGAAATGTCCAAACCTCTAGCCATAACGTCTGTGGTGATGATTCCTCGTAAATCTCCTTTTTGGAAATCCTGCATAGTGGTGAGACGATAATTCTGAGACTTGTTGGAATGAATCACACCAAACTGCTCACCAAAATCCTCTTCAATACGGTCATAAATCATGTCAACAAAACGCTTGTTATTCACGAAAATTAAGATTCGTGACATGGACTCGTCAGTTGACAAAAGATGTTTCAACAGGTTAATTTTTGTATTGAAATTCGGAACGCCATATTTGACCTGCCTGATTTTTTCCAATGGTGTTCCGGATGGGGCCAGCGAAACTTCTTCCGGAAAATCAAAATAATCTTCTAATACAGCATCCACTTCATCTGTCATTGTAGCAGAGAAAAGGATATTTTGGCGTTTTGGACGCATCATTGCCAAAATGGAAGTTAGCTGTACGCGGAAACCAAGATTCAGCATTTCATCAAATTCATCAATCACGAGTTTCTGGGTTTCATCAAAACGCAATACATTGTCTAAAGCCAAATCCATAACACGGCCCGGTGTACCAACCAAAACATCTATTCCCTGATAAACAGAAGTCTTTTGGGTGTTGATATTGACACCTCCGTAAATGCCCAAAGTCCTGACGGACATATATTTGGTTAACTTTTCAACTTCTTCTACAACTTGTACTACCAATTCTCTGGTAGGAACCAGAATTACAATTTTTGGTGTATGTGTAGGAGTGAACTTATACAGTTTTAACAAAGGCAGGAGGTAGGCAAAAGTTTTTCCTGTTCCTGTCTGGGCAATACCCATCATGTCACGTCCTGATGCAATTACAGAAAATGACCTTTCCTGAATTGGTGTAGGTGAAGTGAATCCCAAATCATCAATTGCTTTTTGTAAAGATTTAGGAAGATTGAATTGCTCAAAAGTTGACATAACTGTATAAATTTTGGGCAAAGGTACGTTAAAATTTGGATTTCTCAGATTGAGATGCTTTTAAGCTACGTAGAACAGATTAATCATGTGTAACTATTGAAGTAGTTTCACTAGCCATTCTTTTGTAGGTCCTTCTGGGCAAGGATATTTTACAGAATCTGGATTAAGTCTATTATATGATTTTCTGGTTGTTTGACCCAATCCCCTTTTAACATCTGCTATCCAACAGGTTTTTAGAGTTTTTTTGAAAGTTTTTTTGTAAAGCTCCTGAATTTTTTTATAAGTCATATCTATTTTTTTTATTTTACATCCATCTCTAATAATATGATAATTAAGTATTTAATTCAAAAATATTAAAACCCTTCAAAAACACCCAAACCAAATAAAGCGAAATCATATTTCACAGGGTCGCTAGGATCCAGTTTTCGCAATTGTAGGTCTAATTCTGCCAATGCCTTGGCATCGTTTTGTTTTCGGTGTAAAAGTCCTAGTTTTCGCGCTACATTGCCTGAATGTACGTCAAGCGGACAGGAAAGTGCAGAAGGTGAAATGGTTTTCCAGATTCCAAAATCAACGCCTTTTTTGTCCTGACGAACCATCCATCTCAAAAACATGTTGATTCTTTTGGCTGCAGAATTATTCAGCGGGTCAGAAATATGTTTTTGGGTTCGTTGCAGATGCTCAATTTCAAAGAAGATTTTTTTAAATTCATGGATGCTTTCTTGCATAGAATCTCCTTTTTGGTTTTTCAAAAAGACCGCTTCCAGTCCGCTATGATTGGCATAAATATTCTGTAAAGCTTTGATAAAACTGATAAAATCCTGTCCGTTGAAAGTCCTGTGTACAAAATTTTCCAGTCGCTCCAATTGGTAATCCTGATGGGTCATGATAAAATCATAAGGAGAGTTCCCCATCAATTCCATCATCTTTTTGGAATTATTGATAATCATTTTCCGATTGCCCCACGCGATAATCGAACTTAAGAATCCCGCAATCTCAATATCTTCCTTTATTGAAAAAGCATGCGGAATCTGAATTGGGTCGCTTTCGATAAAATCCGGATTATTGTATAATTCTACCTTTTCATTAAGGAAGGCTTTTAATTCTGTATCTGTCATAATTAGTTGGTAGGTTACGGAATCAATCCGTCAGACATTACCAGTTTTCGGTCTGCCATATTGGCCAGTTCTTCGTTGTGGGTAACAATCACGAAGGTTTGTCCAAACTCATCTCTAAGCTTAAAGAACAATTGGTGTAGATTTTCTGCGGAAACAGTATCTAAATTTCCGGATGGCTCATCAGCGAAGATGACGGCAGGTTTGTTAATAAGCGAACGCGCAACGGCCACACGTTGTTGCTCACCACCGGAAAGTTCTCCCGGCTTATGATCAATCCTGTGTGACAATCCAAGGTAATCTAAAAGTCTTTTGGCTTCCGCTTCGGTTTCCGATTTTGATTTTCCGGCAATAAAAGCAGGAATGCACACATTTTCCAAAGCCGTAAATTCAGGTAAAAGCTGGTGGAATTGGAATATAAATCCAAGCTTTAGGTTTCTGAAACGGGAAAGTGCCTTGTCATTAAGATGCAGGATGTTTTCTCCGTCGATTTGTAATTCGGTTCCGTTTTCTATATTCGGTTTGTCTAATGTTCCCAGAATTTGAAGTAACGTGGTTTTTCCGGCTCCGGAAGCTCCCACAATTGAGACGATTTCACCTTTTTCAATATGGAGGTCAACGCCTTTTAATACATGGAGCTTGTCGTAATATTTATGTAGGTTTTTTGCCTGAATCATTTTTTCCTATTTGTACAAAGAAACAAAGTTTTTGAAAATTTTCCCATCTTTAGCAGGTTATTCTTAGTGATAAAGTTTAGTTAATGCCATTCCTGAAACTTCAGATAATCGTTATTTTTGAGGAAAACTAAGGACACAATGAAAAAGATGATTGGACTGCTGACTTTGATTACGATTTCATGCCAGTCAAAAGAGAAGGAACAAGAACAATTAATTTCTGAAATTAAGGAACCCATAAAAATGGAAGTAGAAAAAGGATTAGAGATTGCAACCTTTGGAGGTGGATGTTTCTGGTGTACAGAAGCTATATTTTTAGAGTTGGACGGTGTTAAAAAAGTAGAATCGGGCTATACCGGAGGTAAGACCGAAAATCCAACTTATGAGGAAGTTTCTACCGGAACAACAGGACATGCGGAAGCAACACAAATTACTTTTGACCCGAATAAGATTAGCTTTGGCGAATTATTGGAAATATTTTTTGCAACCCATGACCCAACAACATTAAACCGTCAGGGAGCAGATATTGGTACCCAATACAGAAGTGAAATTTTTTACCACAATGAGGAACAAAAGAAACTGGCAGAAGACTATATAAAACTTCTGGATAGAGAAAATACATTTGGTAAACCGGTTGTGACTAAAGTTTCTCCTGCGGGTAAATTCTACGTAGCAGAAAACTACCATCAGAATTATTATGCAAGAAATAAGGAGAAGTCTTATTGCAGTTATGTCATTACCCCAAAAGTTGAAAAAGTAAGAAAGCAGTTTGCAGGAAAGCTGAAAAAATAATTGGCATCAGTTTTGCGTTATAATAGCGACTAAACAATTGAAAATGACAGAACAAGTTCAGATTAAAGTCGCTTCAGACAAAAAACAGAAACAGTTACTATTGAGTATACTGTTTGATGTTATAGGAATGACAACTTATGCACTTCCTTTTATTGGAGAATTTGCAGATATTGCCTGGGCTCCTATTTCAGGATTTATCCTGGCAAGAATGTATAAGGGAACAGTAGGTACGGTTGGAGGTATCATCTCTTTTTTGGAAGAATTATTTCCCTTAACAGATATATTGCCAACATTTACCCTGACATGGATTTATACTTATTATTTCAGCAATGAAAAAAAGTAACGATTTTGTTAGATAATAAAAAAGCCGGAAGTTCAATTCCGGCTTTACTTTTTATATTAGGTTTTATAACTTATTTGTTTTCCTCACTTTTTTCTTTAGGTAATAAGAATCCTAATCTCATGCTTCGAATCATTCGCTTGGCAAAGGGAAAGAAAAATCCCGATTGTCCAAAAATATATCCGAAAACCATTAGCATAAAAGGATAAAGTGGTAACACCAATACCAATAGAATGATATAGTATAGCGACCAATGCGTATTTTCTTTTGTTATTCCGAGAAGTCCCATCAAAAAATAGGAAATACGTGCTGAAAGGGAACCGTTTATGGCAAAAACAATAAAAATTATGACAAGCTGGTAGTTTGATGTAATGCCCCAGCGCTTTTTAAGCTTATTCATACTTAATAAATATAGCGCAAAACTACAACTTTAAATTCGAGGCACAAAACCTCCAAGTTTTATATTATGGGTAAGTTGAAAATAAGTGAGGTAGTTATACAGCATATAATTAACTTCATAGCCATAGTTTATATTGTTTTGATAGTCAATACTCATATCAAAGCGTCGGTCGCCCTGGTTAAAACGGCTATTCCATTCCATCACCCACACGCGGTTTCGCGTTTCCATGTATTGTTGTGAATAATAATTTCGTGGCCTGGCATAGCTGTAAAACCAGCTGTTGAATCCCGGGTCGATAATGATAACTTCGTATTCAAGCTCTTCATTGGCAATTTTTATCGTGTCATTTTGTACCGCCTTATCGGTCTGTTGAAACGTTTTGGTTTTTGTATCTTTTGTTGTGGTACATCCAAAAATCAAAAAGAATAACGCAATGATGTAAATGAGATTTTTCATGTTTGACAGGATTTGTATAAAGTTACTCATTCTTTTCGGAATGCTTTTTCGGCTTCTTATATTTTTAACAAAAAAAGCCAGACGTGAGTCTGGCCTTAGTATACTATGTTGTAATGATTTATCTTCCGAAAAGTTTTCCAAGAAAACCACCGATGCCTCCTTTTTTATTGACAGCAGTCATTGCATCACTCATGTCTATCTTGCCGTCATTGTTTTGGTCTAATCCAAACTGACCTCCATATTTCTGGATGGCATCCATGATAGATGAACCGCCCTGACCGCCACTAAGCGAGTTGACAATGTCTGAAATTTCAAAACTTTTGTCGTTGGGATTTTTTGCTTTTCCAATCAGAGACCCTAAAACTTTTGGAATTAGTCCGCCGGCAACACCCGAAGCAGCATCACTGCTAAGGCCGAATTTTTCTCCCAGATTTCCGGAAAGCTGCTCTGTTAGTTGTTTCACAACAGGATTTGATGCTGAACCGGCATTATCGCCTTGAAACAATTGACCAATCTGGTCTGCGCCACCATCAGAAATAATTTTCTGAAGTCCTGAAAAAATAGAGGTGCTGGCTTCGTCCATAACACCTTCGTTCAATTCATTTGGTACGGAATTATTGTTTACTACAGCGTCGTTTCCGTACTGTCTTACTAAATCGGATAATTGTTCTAGCATCTTCTGTAAGTTTAAAGTTTAAACAAATCTATACAAAAAAGCCTAATATTTAACAAGAATGATAAATTATATGTCTGATTTTAATAAACTGATGATTTGTTCTGCCAACTCAATTCCAATTCGGTCCTGTGCTTCCAATGTTGCCGCACCAATATGCGGCGTTAGCGATATTTTAGGGTGCATAAGAACCTGTACGGCTGGTGTAGGTTCTTCTTCAAAAACATCCAGTCCGGCAAATAAAACCTTTCCATTGTCTAAGGCTTCAATAAGGTCAACTTCGTTAATTATACCGCCACGCGAAGCGTTTATAATTCCAACACCGTCTTTCATCTGCTCAAATTCTTCTTTCCCGATTACATACCCGTCTTGTGCAGGAACGTGCAATGAGATAAAGTCGGAATGCCTTAAAATATCTTCCATTGGTTCAGTCACGATGTCAACATTAATAAACTGACCATTATAAAAATCTACCTTAATTTCTGCATTGCCTACAAACTTATCGGAAGCGATGACACGCATGCCCAATCCGAGTCCGATTTTGGCAACCGCTTTTCCTATTTTTCCAAAACCGATTATTCCAAGTGTTTTTCCTTTTAATTCAATTCCGTTGGCATACGCTTTCTTTAGTCCTTCAAAATTAGAATCACCTTCAAGCGGCATGTTGCGGTTGGCATCATGCAGGAATCGTACGCCCGAAAAAAGGTGGGCAAAAACCAGTTCAGCCACAGATTCTGATGAAGAAGCCGGAGTGTTGATAACATGTATTCCTTTTTCGCGGGCATAATCCACATCGATATTATCCATACCTACACCGCCTCTGCCTATTACTTTCAGCGTAGGGCAGTTGTCAATAATGTCTTGTCTTACTTTAGTTGCACTTCGTACTAAAAGCACCGAAATAGCATTTTTATTGATATAATTGGCGACCTGTTCCTGTGCTACCTTGGTCGTTATGACTTCAAATCCGCCTTTTTCCAAAGCGATGATGCCGCTTTTTGAAATTCCGTCGTTGGCTAATACTTTCATGTTTCTTAATTGTGTTTTATGTTTTGGTGAATCAGGCGTTTGTCTTTTCAAATTCCTTCATTACATCTACCAGTACCTGTACGCTCTCCAAAGGCAAAGCATTATACATGGAAGCCCTGTAACCGCCTACGGAACGATGTCCGGTCAGACCAGATATTCCGGCTTCTTTCCAATACCGGTCGAATGCCTGTGCCTGGGTTTCGTCCTTTAGCAAGAAAGTCGCATTCATGTTGGAACGGTCTTCTGTAACGGCTGTTCCGGTGAATAATGGGTTTCGGTCTATTTCTGCATATAATAACTGGGCTTTGGCCTCGTTGATTTTTTCAATGGCGGGAATTCCACCTTGTCGTTTTAGCCATTGCAATGTCAGTAGGGAAGTATAGACTGCAAAAACTGCAGGTGTGTTGTACATACTTTCTTTTTCAATGTGCTGCTGATAGTTTAATATATTCGGTATGTTTCGTCCTGTTTTACCCAAAATAGCTTCTTTGACCACTACGAGCGTAACTCCTGCCGGTCCCATGTTTTTTTGAGCTCCGGCATAAATGAGGTCAAATTTTGAGAAATCGAGTTGGCGTGAAAAAATATCAGAACTCATATCGCAGACTACCGGAATTTTTGTTTCCGGAAATTCTTTCATCTGTGTTCCGTAAATTGTATTGTTGGAGGTGCAGTGAAAATAATCAGCATCTGCCGGAATAGCATAATGTTTAGGAATATGATTGTATTTATCTTCTTTTGAGGAAGCAACCACAATGGTTTCTCCAAATGCTTTGGCTTCCTTTATGGCTCCTGCTGCCCAGGTTCCGGTATCTAAATAAGAAGCTTTCCCGCCGTCTCGTAATAAATTGTAAGGAACCCGTAAAAATTCCATACTGGCGCCGCCTTGTAAAAATAAAGCCTGATAACCTTTTCCCTGCAAGCCCAGAAGTTCCAAAACTAGGGCTCTGGCTTCTTCCATTACGGCTACAAAATCTTTACTCCTGTGTGAAATTTCCAGAATGGATAAGCCCGAATCATTGAAGTTCAAAATAGCCTGTGCTGATTTTTCAAATACTTCTTGCGGCAGGATGCAAGGACCTGCACTGTAGTTATGCTTTTTCATGCTGTGTTTTTAAGAAAGTGTTGTTGTGAGTTTGAAAAGCAAATTTCAGGAATTAAGATTAAAGATTTCTTAGCCTTTTCGTGGTAATTTCGTAAGGTTATTAACGAAAACGATATAGTAAAACTATTTTTATGAGCTATTTTGACTAAATCGATGAAAGAAATGCAATAGTGTCTACATTGTCGGCATAGTCCCAAAGTTCCGGTTTCTGTGTTTTGCCAAACGGAATGCTGTTTTCAATTATTCCTTTGGAAACAATACATTGGATTTGCTCATTATCTGTTGCAAGACGTTTTTTAAGTTCCTCTGTATTTTCATAGAATTCATAAAATACACTTGAAATAGGAGAGGAATAGCTCGTGTCTTCCTTAATAGTAAGGAATCCGTTATCGAGCAGTTTGAAATTACTCATCAGGAAGACTGCCTTATTGTAGTCGTAATTATTGGCATATTTTTCATAATGGATGACATCCTGATACTCGAAAATCCCTTCAAAAAAGGCTTCGAATTTATAATTTTTTGGGACAAAAAGTTTGGAAACGTTTCTGCAGCCCAATCCGAAATATCGGAAGATGTCCTCACCCAATTGAATAAAGTCTTCTTTGGATTCCGTGCCGTCCAATACCGCAACAGAATTTCTGTTCTTTCTGATTATGGAAGGTTTGTCCTTAAAATAATATTCAAAATAACGGGCCGTATTATTACTTCCTGTTGCAATGACAGCATCAAAATTTTCTAATTTTCCTTCAGTGAATGTGATGTATTCTGCCATTTTTGGTTCGACAGCCATAATGTATTTTGCTAAAAACGGCAACAGATGCTGGTCATTTGAAGAGGTTTTGACCAGTACTTTATGACCGGAAATTAAAACACTCAAAAAGTCATGAAAGCCCACCAATGGGATATTTCCGGCCAGAACCAATCCAACTGTTTTTCCGCCAACGTTTTCCAGATTGTATTTGGAAAGCCATTGGTCCAGATTTTCTTTTGTCAAGGCTTCAGCCCAGGAGCGTATGGCAAAGTATACCTGTTCCGGGGTATACCAACCGTTATGGGATTGAGACAACTCAATCAAATCCAAAAAATCATTGAAAAACAAATCGTTATGTAAAACGTTTTCTTTTTTAATACTTTCATTTTCAGAAAATTGACTTAAGAATTTTCCTAACTCTGCGAAAATATTTTTTTTGTGCTCTAAAGTCATATTGATTTGCTTATGAATTGTTTTGGATGTAATTTTGCACAAAAATAAACCTTTTCTAGGCAGCAGGCAAGCCTTACGCATATTGCCTATAGCTTATAGCAAAAAATGAAAAAATGGCAATCATAATAACAGACGAATGCATCAATTGTGGTGCTTGCGAACCAGAATGCCCAAATACTGCCATCTATGAAGGTGCAGATGATTGGAGATATAAAGACGGAACGAAACTTAATGGAAAAATAGTGCTTCCAAATGGAGAGGAAGTGGATGCGGATGCGCCGCATACGCCTCTTTCGGATGATATCTATTATATCGTTCCGGGTAAATGTACAGAATGTAAAGGATTCCACGAAGAGCCGCAATGCGCTGCCGTTTGTCCGGTTGACTGTTGCGTTCCGGACGACAACCATGTAGAAAGCGAAGAGACTTTGCTTAACAGGCAGGCCTTTTTACATGGGGAGTAATCTTATTTATTAGAAGAAAATAAAAAACCTGAATTGTTTAATTCAGGTTTTTTTTATGTGTGTCAATAAAATTTTATTTCGGAGAACGTACATAGGTCTCTACAGAAACCTTATCGGATTTGTCGTCATAAGTTTCTACGACCAAATTTCCGTTGGTGTCAAAATAACCTATTGAAGTCTGGTTTTTACCTCTGTAGATATAACTGTTTGTAGTTGTAGCTCTCAAAAGTCCCAGTCTTTTATTGTCCTGTGTGGTAATCACGTAACCAGCTGGGTCTAATCGTAACTGATAGGTTTTACCATTTGAAGTATAATAAGAGGAACGGTCAATATCTACTGTTCGGGTACTTCCGTCAGGATTGATTACCTGAGTTTTTGAAATTACTTCAACAGGCGTTTCCTTCAAGTCCTTGTTTAATGCTTTGGAATCAGCATTTTGGAACTCGATATTCTGAACTTCCTTAACTTCCTGGGTTTTCAGGTATGTTTTCTCGCCATCAGAATCCTTAACAGTAGTTACCGTGGTTTTGGAAACATCTGTGACATTTTTATTCTGGGCCTGTAGGCTTAATGCCGCCAACAATGTAATGCTGCTTAACAAAATAGTTTTCATAATGAGTTGATTTAGAGTGATATTAACAAATTTAAGGATTTTATGTTAAATTGATTTTTAAAAAATCATAAAGAATTGCTAAATGTTATTTTTTAATAGAAATAGTTTAATTTTTTAAGAAATAAAAATAGAAAGGCGTTGAGGTTTAATTTCAAATCCAAAAGCGTATATTTGCACCCTTAAAATTATCAATATCATACTTATACCATAATGAAAGCAGGAATTGTAGGGTTGCCAAATGTTGGAAAATCAACATTATTCAATTGTTTATCAAATGCAAAAGCGCAAAGCGCAAATTTCCCGTTCTGTACTATCGAGCCGAACATTGGAGTCGTAAACGTACCGGACCCGAGGATTAATAAGTTGGAAGAATTGGTGAAACCGGAGCGCGTTCAGATGGCTACTGTAGATATTGTAGATATTGCAGGATTGGTAAAAGGAGCAAGTAAAGGTGAAGGTTTGGGGAATCAGTTCCTTGGAAATATCCGCGAGTGTAACGCTATCATTCACGTATTGCGTTGTTTTGATAATGATAATATAGTGCATGTGGATGGCAATGTTAATCCAATCCGCGACAAAGAAACGATCGATATCGAATTGCAGCTGAAAGACCTTGAAACTGTTGAAAAACGTTTGGAGAAAGTAAACCGTGCTGCCAAAACAGGAAACAAGGAAGCGCAGGTTGAACAGGCATTGCTTAACCGAATCCGTGAGGCTTTATTACAGGCAAAATCAGCCAGAACCATAACGCCACAAAATAATGATGAGGAAGCCCTTTTGGAATCGTTCCAATTGATTACCGCTAAACCTGTTTTGTATGTATGTAATGTGGATGAAGCTTCTGCAGTTAACGGAAATAAATATGTAGACCAGGTTAGAGAATTGGTAAAAGACGAAGATGCAGAGGTTATTGTGCTTTCTGTTGGGGCTGAGGCCGATATTACAGAATTGGAAAGTTATGAAGAACGTCAGGTGTTTCTTGAAGACATGGGCTTGACAGAACCGGGGTCGTCTGTACTGATTCGTGCGGCTTATAAGTTGTTGAAGCAACAGACTTATTTTACCGCCGGTGTAAAAGAAGTACGTGCCTGGACAATCAATATTGGAGCAACAGCGCCACAGGCAGCCGGAGTAATCCATACTGATTTTGAAAAAGGATTTATCCGTGCGGAAGTAATTGCTTATGATGATTTCGTAACCTACGGTTCTGAATCTAAAGTAAAAGAAGCCGGAAAACTGCGTGTGGAAGGTAAAGAATATATAGTAAAAGATGGAGATGTGATGCACTTCAGATTTAATGTATAATCTCAAAGTATAAAACAATTAAAAGCGGCTTTTTGGCCGCTTTTTTTATGAAGATATGTCATGTTAAAAATCCTATAAACTGACCGGTGAATTTCTTAAAATCAGCTATATTTGAGTAAACCGAAACCAAAAAGCACTATGAAAGCGAAAGGATTATTCTCAAAAACCTGGTACTTACTCAAAAATACGATATCAGAGTTTAATGATGACAACGCAATCAAATTAAGCGCATCACTCTCTTATTATACCATTTTTGCAATACCTCCATTAATGATTATTATCATTACGCTTTGTGGTTTTTTCTTTGGAAAAGATGCGGTTACCGGAGAGCTGTACGGACAGATTAACAGGCTTGTAGGTAATGATGCGGCAATCCAGATACAAAATGCCATTAAAAATGTGGAGCTTTCAGACAGTAATGCATTTGCGGCCATTTTTGGAGGAGTAATGCTTTTGATAGGGGCTTCCGGGGTTTTTGCCGAAATCCAGAGCTCCATCAACTTCATATGGGGACTCAAGGCAAAACCCAACAAAGGATTTAAAAAGTTTATCCAAAACCGATTGATGTCGTTTTCGATGATTGTTTCTGTCGGATTCTTGCTATTGGTCAGTTTGTTGGTCAATTCGGTTATGGACCTTTTAAGTGCAAAACTCCGGTCATATTTTCAGGAAGGAACCATTTACATCTTTTATGTGCTGAATCTACTGCTGGTATTTGCCATTATTACGTTGCTGTTTACCATTATTTTCAGGACGCTGCCGGATGGAAAAATCAGGTGGAAAGACGCTTTCATAGGTTCGTCTTTTACAGCCGTGCTTTTTATGGTTGGTAAATTTGCAATCGGGCTCTATTTGGGGAATTCTACTGTTGCCAGTGTTTATGGGGCAGCCGGTTCAATAATAATAATTTTGGTATGGGTGTATTATTCCGCAATAATTCTTTATTTTGGTGCTGAATTCACTAAGGTATATGCAAAAGCCTACGGAGGCAGCATTAGCCCTAATGAATATTCGGTAGAAATCCAGAAAGAGATTTTTGAAATAACAGACGCGGAAACCAATACAAAAACCAGGATATGAAAATAATTGCCTTTGGCGGGAGCAATAGCTCCAAATCGATTAATAAAATGTTGGCTACTTATGCTTCCGGGCTTTTTGAAGATGCGGAAGTAGAAATTTTAGACCTTAATGATTTTGAAATGCCGCTTTTTTCGGTTGATAGGGAAAAAGAGGTAGGACAGCACGAAACTGCAAAAAAGTTTTTGGCTAAGCTGGCTTCGGCAGATATTCTGGTCGTTTCTCTGGCTGAAAATAACGGCATCTATTCTACCGCTTTCAAAAATATTTATGATTGGAGTTCCCGAATTGACAATGAAGTATTCCAGCAAAAACCAATGCTGTTAATGGCAACTTCGCCAGGCGGAAGAGGAGGTAAGGGCGTATTGGATTTTGCAAGCAGCAATCTGCCAAGACATGGGGCAAATATTAAAGCCCTGTTTTCACTTCCGAGCTTTTATACCAATTTTGATGTGGAAAATAAAAAGATTTCAAATGCCGAATTGGATAATGAGCTAAAAGAAATTGTAACCAATTTTGAGGCTTGAAAAACATGAAGAAAATTTTCAGGATTTTACTGAAGATAATTTTAGGAATACTCGGATTTTTTATTGTTTACATTCTGTTAGCTCTTACTATTCCTTACATTGGTGTCAATACCGAAGATAAGGACAAGCAGGAAGACGTCGCCATTTATATTAAAACCAATGGTGTACATACCGATATTGTGGTTCCAATCAAAACGGAATATAAAGACTGGAGTGAAAAAATAAAATACGAACATATTGCTTCAAAAGATTCTACCATGCAGTTTATTGGTTTTGGCTGGGGTGATAAAGGGTTTTATTTAAACACACCGGAATGGTCTGACCTGAAATTTAGCACGGCATTTAATGCAGCTTTCTATTTGGGAACTTCCGCCATGCATGCTACTTTTTTCAAACAGCTGAAAGAAAACGAAAGCTGTGTGAAAATTAATATTAGCAAGGAGGAATATACTAAGCTGATTGCTTATATTGAAGATAGCTTTCAATATGATTCTCAGGGAAATCCAATCCTGATTCATGCCACGACTTATGGGCAGAATGACAGCTTCTATGAAGCCAATCGAAAATACAGCCTGTTTTACACCTGTAATACGTGGGCAAACAATGCTTTAAAGGCAGCCGACCAAAAAGCGGCATTATGGACGCCATCCGATAAAGGTATTTTTTGCCATTATAGATGATTCATATTAAAAAATAAATTTAGCAATGAGAAAAATTATCACTCTTTTTCTGTGTTTTTGCATCAACAATTCTTTTTCTAAAGACTTTTTGGAAGTTGATGAAATTGTAAAAAAATATCCTTCAAAAGTTCAAAGCTTAGAAACGATAAGCAATATGATTAAGAAGGATTTTATCAGCGATTCTGAAAAAGCCAGAGCGGTTTATTCCTGGATAGCTTTTAATATTGCGTTTGATGTTGCGGCAGCCAATTCAATGAACAGTGCATCGAGTATGGCATTTTCTTATAAGGATGAAAAGGAAAAAAAAGCAAAAGAAATTAAATTTAAAGAATCAATAATTTCTAAAACATTACTCTCGGGTAAGGCTATCTGTCATGGGTATTCAATGGTCTTTGAAAAATTAAGCCGTTTAGTAGGGCTTGAAAGTGAGATAATAACTGGAGCCTTAAAATCTGACCCGTCACAAATCGGACAAGTAAATTTGGCAATAGACCATGCTTGGAATGCTGTAAAAATTGATAATGTTTGGAAATTTGTAGATACTACACTTGGAGCCGGATATATTTCCCAAAAAGACGATTCTTTTAAGCCTGACTTTAATGGTTCTTATTTTTTTATGTCAGCAGAGGACTTATTTTTAAACCATTATCCAGAGGATAAAAAATGGCTCACAATTAATAAATCAAAACTGGATTTTTCAAAATTACCACTTTACTACAGGGATTATTTTAAAGGTAATTATGAAATATTCCCGAAAAACGGAATCATTTCTTCAGCTACGCCAAATTTCCATTTAGAAATTAAAAATTTAGGGGAATATGATAATGCCGAGTTTGTACTCAGTAGTGAAAATAAACTTACCTATCTGAACAATGAAAATAAAGAAACTCAATTTGATATCCCATTGGCAGGAAAATCAGGTGATTATCTGACGATTTATGTTAATCGGAAAATTATGGTAACCTATTTAATCAAATAGCATTTTTTTCTTCCGAAAATTATAGAGCTACAGCAGAAAGCCTGAATTACACTACTATTCTGATGCAAACCGGATTGCAATTTTGTCAATTATTCTATTGATAACTTTGCTTTCCAGGACTTTCATTTTTCTTGCGGATACTGTATATTAGCACAAAATCCATAATTTTCAAATGTCAGAACAAAATCAGTATACCGAAGACAATATCCGTTCTCTCGACTGGAAGGAGCATATCCGAATGCGTCCGGGGATGTATATCGGGAAATTGGGCGACGGTTCTTCACCAGACGATGGTATTTATATCCTATTGAAAGAAGTTTTGGACAACTGTATCGATGAATTCGTTATGGGTGCCGGAAAAACGATAGAGGTGTCAATCAAAGAGAAGACCGTTACCGTAAGAGATTATGGGCGTGGAATTCCACTGGGAAAAGTAGTGGATGTAGTGTCCAAAATGAACACGGGAGGAAAGTACGATTCTCTTGCCTTTAAAAAATCAGTCGGTCTGAATGGTGTAGGTACCAAGGCAGTCAATGCCCTCTCGACGTATTTCAGGGTAGAATCCGTTCGTGAAGAAAAACAGAAAGCGGCAGAATTCTCTGCGGGTAATCTGGTGCTTGAAGAAGATATTATTGAAACAACCAAGCGTAAAGGAACCAAAGTAACCTTTACTCCGGATGAGGCTATTTTCAAAAACTACAAGTTCAGGAACGAATATGTATTGAAAATGCTGAAAAACTATTGTTACCTGAACACCGGACTGACAATAATTTACAATGGCGAAAAATTTTATTCTGATAACGGACTTAAAGACCTGTTAGAAGAAAATATTGCTGAGGAAGATATGGTCTATCCAATCATCCATCTTTCCGGCGATGATATAGAAATTGCCCTGACGCACAGTAAGTCGCAGTATTCTGAGGAATATCATTCTTTTGTGAACGGGCAGAATACGACACAAGGAGGAACGCATTTGGTTGCTTTTCGTGAGGCGGTCGTAAAAACAATCCGCGAATTTTACAACAAAGGTTTTGAACCTTCGGATATCCGAAAATCCATTGTCAGTGCAATCAGCGTGAAAGTAATGGAGCCGGTGTTTGAATCGCAGACAAAGACAAAACTGGGTTCTACGGAAATGGGACCGGATTTGCCTTCGGTTCGTACGTTTATCAATGATTTTATCAAAAATAAACTGGATAACTTTCTGCATAAAAACCCGGAAACAGCCGATTTGCTTTTGCGTAAGATTCTGCAGGCGGAAAGAGAACGAAAAGAACTTTCAGGAATTCGTAAATTAGCGAAAGACCGTGCCAAAAAAGCCAGTCTTCACAATAAAAAATTACGCGATTGCCGTGTACACTTAACGGATTCTAAAAACCCAAGAAGTTTAGAAAGTACGCTTTTTATTACGGAGGGAGATTCGGCTTCGGGATCTATCACCAAGTCACGTGATGTGAATACACAGGCCGTATTCAGCTTGCGGGGTAAGCCTTTGAATTCGTATGGCATGAGCAAAAAGATTGTGTATGAAAACGAGGAATTCAACCTGCTTCAGGCCGCTTTGAATATTGAAGAAGACATGGGTGACCTGCGTTACAACAATATTGTAATTGCAACCGATGCCGATGTCGACGGAATGCACATCCGTTTGCTACTGATTACGTTCTTCCTGCAATTTTTCCCGGAGTTAATCAAGGAAGGACATTTGTATATCCTGCAAACGCCGCTTTTCAGGGTAAGAAACAGAAAAGAAACTATTTACTGTTATTCAGAAGAAGAACGGGTTAATGCTATTGAAAAGCTAAAACCTAAGCCGGAAATCACACGATTTAAAGGTTTGGGAGAAATCTCTCCTGACGAGTTCAAGCATTTTATTGGTGATGATATACGATTAGATCCGGTTATGTTAGACAAGCTGACTTCCATTGAACAGCTTTTGTCTTTCTATATGGGTAAAAACACGCCGGATAGGCAGGAATTTATCATCAACAACCTGAAAGTAGAATTGGATGTTGTTGAGAAATAAGATTAGAATTAAATAATTATAGGACCGCTTAATAAATGGACGAAGAAGAGAATTTAGAGCCGATTGAAGGTCAACCTGAGGGTTCAGGGTCGCATTTTTACGATAATCAGGAAGAAAACAATCCGGAGGATACCATTACCAAGGTAACCGGAATGTATAAGGATTGGTTCTTGGATTATGCTTCCTATGTAATCCTAGAACGTGCCGTTCCTGCCATAGAAGATGGTTTTAAGCCTGTACAACGCAGGATTATGCACTCGATGAAAGAATTGGACGATGGACGTTACAATAAAGTAGCGAACATTGTTGGGCATACGATGCAGTATCACCCTCACGGTGATGCCAGTATTGGTGATGCGATGGTGCAGATAGGGCAGAAGGACCTGCTTATTGACATGCAGGGAAACTGGGGTAACATCCTGACAGGCGACGGTGCCGCCGCTTCCCGTTATATCGAAGCAAGAATCAGCAAATTCGGGCACGATGTTCTCTATTCTCCAAAAATTACCTCATGGCAGGCTTCCTATGATGGGAGAAGGAATGAGCCTATAAACCTTCCTGTAAAATTTCCGCTGTTATTAGCTCAGGGGGCAGAAGGTATTGCCGTAGGACTTTCTACCAAAGTACTGCCGCATAACTTTAATGAACTGATAGATAGTTCTATAAAAATATTAAAAGGGAAACCTTTTACCTTATATCCTGATTTTCCAACGGCGGGTATTGCCGACGTTTCCAATTATAACGATGGAATGCGTGGCGGACGTGTGCGTGTTCGTGCTAAAATTTCCCAGCTTGATAAGCAGACGTTGGTCATAACGCAGATTCCTTTCACGACCAACACTTCAACTTTGATTGAAAGTATCCTGAAAGCCAATGAAAAAGGGAAAATCAAGATTAAAAAAATTGAAGATAATACCGCTGCTGAAGTTGAAATTATCATTCATCTTTATCCGGGTGTTTCACCAGATAAGACCATTGATGCCTTGTTTGCTTTTACAGCCTGTGAAACTTCTGTTGCACCGCTTGGTTGTGTGATACAGGACCATAAGCCGTTATTTATTGGCGTATCAGACATGCTTAAGATTTCTACCCAGAGAACGGTAGACTTGCTCAAGCGTGAATTGGAAATCCAGTTGGATGAACTGGAAGAACAATGGCATTTCCTTTCTCTGGAGCGTATTTTTATCGAGAAAAGAATTTACCGTCTTATTGAAGAAGAAGAAACGTGGGAAGGCGTTATCAAGGCAATTGATGAAGGACTGAAACCTTATGTTCAGCATTTAAAACGGGCCGTTACGGAAGAAGATATTGTTCGTCTGACCGAAATCCGAATCAAGAGAATTTCCAAGTTTGATATTGACAAGGCGCAAGAGAAAATCGAGGCTTTGGAAGGCGACATTGAACAGGTAAAATATGATTTGGACCACATTATTGATTTCACAATTACATTCTTTACCAAACTGAAAGAAAAATACGGAAAAGGGAAGGAACGCCAAACCGAACTCCGAATTTTTGATGATATTGAAGCTACAAAAGTGGTATTGAGAAATACCAAGCTATATGTAAACCGGGAAGAAGGCTTTATTGGAACCGGATTGAAAAAAGACGAATATGTTACCGATTGTTCTGATATTGATGATGTCATTGTCTTTCTTCGAAACGGAACCATGATGGTTTCCAAAGTCGACGATAAAAAGTTCGTAGGCAAAGACATCATACACGTAGCTATTTTTGATAAGAACGATAAACGTACAATTTATAACATGATTTATCGTGATGGAAAATCAGGCCCGTCCTATATCAAACGTTTCAATGTTTCAGGAATTACCAGAGACAAGGCTTATGACCTGACACAGGAAAAGCCGGGTTCACAGGTATTGTACTTTTCGCATAACCCGAATGGGGAAGCGGAAGTTATTACCGTATTGCTCAGACAGGTTGGAAGTGTCAAAAAATTAAAGTTCGATATTGATTTTGCGGCAATGGCTATTAAAGGACGAGCTTCAAAAGGAAATCTGGTGACCAAATATCCAATCAAGAAAATAGAATTAAAGGAAAAAGGAATTTCCACCTTAAAGCCAAGAAGAATCTGGTTTGATGATACAGTCCAGAAACTAAATGTAGATGGCAGGGGAGAATTGTTAGGCGAATTCAGGCCAAATGACAGGCTTTTGATTATCAATCAATCCGGAAGGCTGAAAACGATTATTCCGGAATTGACCACGCATTTTGATGAAGATATGGTAGTTCTTGAAAAATGGCTGCCTAAAAAACCTATTTCTGCAATCTATTATGACGGAGAAAAGGAACGCTATTTTGTAAAACGATTCCTCGTCGAAAATGAAAACAAAGAAGAAATTTTTATTACGGAACATCCAAAATCGCAACTGGAAATTGTTGCGACAGATTACCGTCCGGTAGCCGAAATCGTGTTTGCAAAAGTAAAAGGCGTACAGAAAGAAAACCAGACGGTTGATTTGGAGAGTTTTATTGCTGTAAAGGGAATAAAAGCCTTAGGAAACCAATTGACAACAGATAAGCTAAAACAGGTCAACCTTTTGGAACCGTTACCTTATGAAGAACCGGAAGAAGAAATTCCTGAAGAAATAGAAGTTTCCGGCTCCACAGAAATTTCAGATGACGTACAGCTTGATGATGACGGACAGATTACATTAAGTCTGGATTAAATAAAAAACGGAATGCATTGCATTCCGTTTCTTTTTAGTTGTATCTCTTGTCTGTCAGTGTTTTCATGAACGCAACCAGCGCTTTTTTTTCTGCAGCGGTCAGATTCAGCTTGTCAGTAGGAAGAGTTTGGTTTTCTATGCTTAGGCCCAATCCTGTTCCTCCACCCAAATCATAAAATTCGACCACTTCTTCCAAAGTAGCATAGGCTCCGTTATGCATATAAGGTGCGGTTACGGCCACATTGCGAAGTGTTGGCGTTTTGAAAGCTCCTTTGAGTTGTGGTAGCTGGTTGAAAATATAACGGCCTTCATCCTTGCTCAGGCGTTTGCCGGAAGCATCTTCAGGCGTACCTACAACTTCATGTTCAGTTTTGGCAAAATTAGGAGGTACTGTTCCGTTAAACAATGGCGTAAAATGGCAAGTCGCGCATTTTGCTTTTCCCATAAACAGGTTCATACCCTGAATTTCTTCGGCATTGATACTGTTTTTATTGCCACGCATATAAGAATCAAATCGTGAATCGAAAGAATTGAGCGAACGAACATAACTGGAGATTGCATTTTGAATCTGCCAGGCTTCCGTCTTATCTGATTTAGGATAGGCTTTCTGGAAAAGTCGGATGTATTCCCTGTCAGAAGAAACTTTAGAATGGATTGCAGCAAGCGAGCCGTGCATTTCGTCTTCGTTTTGAATAACATCAACACTTTGTTTTTCTAAATCGAGCTGTCGCATATCCCAAAATTGCGCATTTTGGAAGGAGGCATAGGTCAGGGTAGGTGTATTGCGGTTGAGGTTTTTCCCTTTTAAAGAAACATTGGTTTTCAACCCGTCTGTAAATGCTTTTTCAGAATTATGGCAGGAAGCACAGCTTCTGTTGCCGTCTTTGGACAGACTTTTATCATAAAACAGTTTTTCACCTAAAATCGCTTTTTCATCAGAATATCGGTATTCATTAGAAGCTACAAAACCGTTCACATCAAAAGCATTTTCATCAAACAGAGTTGCCGCTGTTGCTTTTAACGGTCGGTTGCGTTCTACGGCCGGTATCTTTTCTTCTTTTTGGAACAGATTTAGTTTTTGTGACAACGGATTCAGATATTCTGTAATAAATACAGCCCTGTTGAACGTATTAAAATTCGGATTTGAATCACAATACTCTTTTGCTTTTGCCGCTATTTGTTTTACATCGTCCAAAATCTTGCTGTTCGGCTGGATAATTAAAAGCAGTTCCGGAATTACGGATAAGCTTTGTCGGGCTTCCGGAATGGAAGAATTGAGTATAGGGCTGTCAAAGCCGGTAATTCCCAAAGTCAGGATTCTGTGTACATTTTGCTGTAAGGCATCCAAAACATAATCATCAGTGATTGTAATGGCTCCAAAAGTTGTCTCAACTTGTTTTGTATTGGAAAGCAAAATATCCAGTTCGCGGATTATTTCTTTTTTATTTTTGAAATCGTATTCAGGATAGATATGTTCTTCAATGACCTGGAAACCGTTAGGAACGAAAAACTTATTCTCTTCCAGTTCCATTTCATCCAATGCCGGGCCGTTCATGAATCGGGCCGTTTCCGGAACAAAATATTCAACTGCCCACTCGATTCTTTTGTATTGCAATCGGGTTTTTTTGAATTGCTCCAAAACTTCTTTTTGAGAACCATCTGCAGCAATTTTTTCCTGCAACAATATGATTTCGTTTTTCAGTTTTGTGAGGTCTATTAAAAGTTCCTGTTTTATGTTTTTTTCAAATGCCCTGTCCTGACAGCTCGAAAAAAAGAAAGTAAGCAGGGTAAGGGAAAATATAGAATACTTTAATTTCATTTTGTGTAGTTAAAAAGCAACAACCCTTATGTTAGGATAAGGGTTGTTTTATAGTGTTGTTTTTGTGTGAATTAACGCTGTACGTTTCGTATGATTACGGTCTGTCCACCTTCTTTATTGGTGCTTCTGCCGCTTCCGTCAGCATTCAGGAAAGCATCTTTCTGCCAGGTGTGCGGGTGGATGTTTACAAGGAATGTTCCCGGAACACCAATGATGTCTGATATGTCAGTCATTGCGCCAAATTCCCAGCTTCCAAAACGCATTTCGCCTGTCTGGTTGTAAAGAGAGTTCCAGGCCGCATCGTTTCGCTTATGATTCATGTTTAACCATGGCTTGTTTTGTTTTGTAGCGATATTGTACTGCCATATGTATGAATCGTGCTGGGCAGCGGTATAATAGCTGTCACCATCTTCCTGAATGTACACGAAGTTTTCCGTAACACAAAGGTTGTCCGGATTGATTAATCCTGTTCCCGGAGTACTGTCGCCTTCAGCAATTACTTCAAGAGTTCCTGCCAACGGATTGTTAGCATCCATTTTTAATCTGTAAACTCTTCCCCACATCGTGTAGCCATCTACCGGAGCATTGGAAGTAGCCTGACCTGTAGCCGTGAAATAAACTTCACGATTGTTGCTGGCACTTCCTTTTCTGTAATCTACATCTTCCACTCTGGAGAAACGGATTGCACCCAAATTGTTTACTGTAGTATTGATTACAGCACCGGTAAGGTTTTTAGCATTTGGAATTTCAACAAAAGAAACATTGTAGCTATTGTTCATAGTCATAGCAGTTTCAACCTGATTTCCGTCAGTTCTTTTTAGGGCATAAAGTTTTCCGTTTGACAAGTCGCCCACTGTATTACTCATGTACATAATCATTTGTCCTGCGCTGGCATGCGAAGTAGTATAAGATTGGTCTTCTCCAATTAAGATAACGGTTTTGCCAGGATAAGCGTCTTTTGGAAGCGGTACGGCATTTTCCATACTGGCTTTTCCTAATGCAGGAAGAATTCTGTCGGTTCTGCTTCTGTCATTTGCTAACCCCATAGGGTCAATTCCGTGAACCATACTTTCTTCGCCACTTTCTCCTGCTGTAAGGAAGATAGGACCAAAGCCATGAATTTCAGGAGTTGCAAGAGTAGCCGAGCACAAACGGGTCATTCCGCCCACGCCGTCAACAATATATTCACCTTTGACAGGCTTAAAAGTCTTGTCTAAATATACCCTTGAAACTGATTGCAGGATTTCGTGGTTTGAAATCAGGATATAACCTTCACCTGAAGGATTCTTCATTAATCCGGCACCATCAGGCTGGGCTCCGTATACGAAAGCGGGAGACTGTGACAGTTGGTCGGCACTTGTAATTAAGGTGCTAATTTCCATGCTCTCAAATCCGGGCATTGCAAACACAAAAGCCGGGATAGAGGAATGCGATGTAAAGTCAATTTCCCGGTTTACTGGAGTTCCGTTTGAACTGTCATCATTTTGGCAGCTTGCCAATAAGATGCTTGCCGTTGCCAAAATGGCAAAAGTCTTGGTTGTTAGTTGTCTCATGTTGTTGGTTTTTTGTTTGTGGCAAAGCTATTTATGAGACGTTAATAGTAAATTAAGGAATGATTTTTAAAAGTATATTTAAAAGTAAAGGAATTGTATTGTGAAAGTGTTCTTTGTAAATAAAAAACGCTTCCGGATTACGGAAGCGCTTTCTATTTATAGTGGTGGATTTAATTAGAAGATTTTTTCCTCATTTTCATGTTAAGGAATTCTACCGCCAGTGAAAAGGCAATCGCAAAATACAGATAGCCTTTTGGAACGGCTCCAACATGTTGTCCGGCCAATTGCGCCTCAGAAAGATGCATACTTTCCGTAATCAGCATAAAACCAATCAGAATAAGGAAAGCCAGACCTAAAATTTGGATGGAAGGGTTTGCATTTACGAAATTTCCAACCGGAACGGCAAAAAGCATCATGACACCTACAGAAATTACTACAGCAGTAATCATAATGTATAAGGCGCCTTCCAGGCCGTTTGTCATACCAACCGCTGTCAGGATGGAATCGACAGAGAAAATCAGGTCAATTAATAAAATTTGAAGAATTACACTGGAGAATGATTTTTTGGCAACATCGCCCAAACTCTTTTCTTCTTCCCCTTTATGGTCGACCTTTTCATGAATTTCTTTAGTACTCTTATAAATAAGGAAAAGACCACCTAGGAGTAAAATTAAAGCCTGACCGGTAACATGGCCGCTAAACCATCCAAAATCAAAAGAAAACAACGGAGCTTTCATGGCAATCAGGAGCGTAATTCCAAAAAGTAGCCCTATTCTCATAAACATGGCAAGGAAAAGTCCTATTCGTGTAGCTCTTTTGCGGTCTTCGACAGGCAGCTTTCCGGTTACGATTGAAATAAAAATAATATTGTCAATACCTAAGATAATCTCTAAAAAAGTCAGAGTCAATAAGGCAATCCATGCATCCGGATTTAAAAATACTTCCATTTTTGTTTATTTGATTTTGGTTACTGTTCCTTTCTGTTTGTTTGTATTGCCCAGTTTTGAAAACTCAAATGTATATGAGTTTTCAGTTGTACTCAAAATTTTCATGTGGATTGCCTGTTTTTCCGCCATATTTTTCGGATTCATTTTCTCCAGAATATATTCGCAATCATTAATCCACCGAACTTTTGAAGTGTCGGTCTTTCCTTCAAAAGTATCAATTTCCAAAGTATCATTTCTTACAAAGTGAGATGTTTTTTTTACACCATTAACTTCATATTCGAATTGAAATTCTCCGGTTTTAAAATCTTTGCAGTTTCGTTCTACATTATAGCAGGAAGTCAGTAATCCAACAGTGAGCAGGGCAAGGGAAAGTATTTTTTTCATGTGTCGTTTATTTAAGTTTATTTAATTCGTCGTCGGTAAAATTTTTGATGGATTTTTCCTGGGCGAATTTTGCGGCGTTGTAGTCACCAGATTTGTTTTTAGGGATTGAAAGGCTGTCCCATTCGGTCTTTTTCAAAAGTTTGGCATAAAAGACAATCTGCCCGATATGGTACGGATAATGTGCCAGTTGCCTGTTAATGGCTTCAATAACGGTATGTCCTTCATTACGGATATAGATGATTTCTGTTAGCTGTTCCGGATATAACGGATTTATAGCATTAAAAAGGCACTCCCAGCCTTCGTTCCATTTTGCCATTAATTCTTCTCTTGACTCGTAGGTGTCTACAAATTCACCGTCTCTCTTGCGCCATTCTTTTTCTCCGTCAGAAGTGAGAAAGTCAGTCCAGCGGGAAAGCATATTGCCATGCATATGTTTGACGATGACAGCAATGCTGTTTGTGTCTTCGTTTAGCGAAATAAAAAGCTGTTCGTCAGCTAGTTGGGCCATTGCTTTTTCGCCAAGAGTTTTATAGTATAAAAACTGTTTTTTAACACTTTCCAGATAATAAGAATTTGCCTCCATGATTAAACGAGTTTTAGGTTGTATTTTTCTAATAATCCACCCGCATCCTTGAGCGAGAATTTAGCTTTTTTGAGGAAATTAAGTTCAGGGTCAATTGAAAAATTATAAGCTTTTGACAAATCGGCTTCTACTAATATTGTCCTGTTAAATAATGCCCTGTTGAGGTTGATGTCTTCAAAAACAGCCTTTGTCAGGTCTGTTTCAGAAAAATTGACTTCCTGCATGGAAGAATTTATAAATTTGGTCTTTTGCATTTTTTTGCGTGCAAAAGACGAGAAGTCTAAAGTACAGTCGTTGAATTGTACCTCAAACAAAAAGTCGTCACTGTAGTCAAAACCAATTCCCATCATCTTGCAGGCATCAAATACAACATTTTTCAACCCTGTGGCATTGAGTTTTATCATCGAAAGGTTACATCCTTTAAAAGAACAATCGATAAACTGACTTTGTGAAAAATCGCTGCCATACAGGTCACAATCTATAAAAGTACAATTTTCGAATTCCCGTTTCTGTATCGATTCTTCGGTATAGGTAACTTTTGTAAATGTCTTGCCTATGTGAACGGTTTCTTTCATCGCTTTTTGAATAGGCTGTTCATGATTTTTCGAATTCCAAGAAACAACATGAGCATGGCTCCCAAACAGGTGAGAATACCTATTCCCAGAACAATCAGATACAACGGATGGCTTTGGTTTTTAAAAGCACTGTGAATTATGACAGGACCTAAAAAAAGCAAAGGCATTGCTATGGATAGGTATAAAATTCCTTTTTGCAGTATTTTTTTGTCGGTATTCATGGTTTACCTTTTATAGTTTTCTATAGAATTCCTGACATTTTTATATTTTTCAAGCAGCGATGTTGCTTCCGTTTCCGAAACAGACAGTTCTTCCATAATCATTCTAACGGCTCTTCCTACAAGCTTATGGTTACTAAGCTGCATGTCCACCATTTTATTTCCTTTGACTCTGCCTAACTGAATCATGGTAGAAGTTGAAATCATATTCAATACCAGTTTTTGGGCAGTTCCTGCTTTCATTCTGGAACTTCCGGTTACGAATTCCGGCCCGACTACCACATCTATAGGAAAATCAGAAGTTTTAGACAGCGGACTTTCAGCATTACAAGAAATGCTTCCTGTAGTAATGTTCTTTTCGATGCATTTCTGCAAGCCGCCAATTACATAAGGAGTAGTCCCTGAGGCTGCTATGCCAATAACGACATCTTTTTCGTTAATATCCCATTCCTGAAGGTCTTTCCATGCCTGTTCTCTGTCGTCTTCTGCAAATTCCACAGCTTTGCGGATAGCAGTATCACCTCCGGCAATAATACCAATTACCAGGTCAAAAGGAACACCAAATGTTGGCGGGCATTCCGAAGCATCGACTATGCCTAATCGCCCGGATGTTCCGGCACCGATGTAAAACAAACGGCCGCCTTCTTTCATTTTTTCGACGATTTTTTCGACCAGTTTTTCAATCTGTGGTAATGCTTTTTCAACGGCAAGAGGAACCGTTTTGTCTTCGTTGTTGATGTTGCGAAGCAGGTCGGCAACAGGCATTTTTTCTAAATGCTCATATTTTGAAGACTGTTCGGTAGTTTTAGTGAAGGTCATCTTTAAAAGGAATATTATTTTTCAAAAATACGAAGTTTCTTAAGTTATTTATTCATTTACCAGAATAAGTATTTTTAAAGAAAAACTTACATTTTGTTATTTTTTTATTATATTAGCTTCGTATCGATACAGATTATTTATAAACCAATTAGATTTAAAATTTATGAAAAAAATTAAATTATTTTCAACTTTTTGTTTGTTTATGTCTTCCTTAAGTTTGTTTGCTTCAAATAACGGAAATGAAGAATTTAAACAAAATTTTAATGAAGTTACTATGTGCTGTGTTGGTCAGGCTAGCATAGGTCTACCGGGAACAGCAGATTATATAAAAATTTCAGTTAAAAAATGTGCTACTTCAGCCAAAGGTAATAGAGACCAGGCATATGTTTACGCATGTACTAATGCGCAAAAGGCAGCAGAAAATGCTCTAAATGCTCTTAAGAATATGGATTTAACACTAAAACAATCTTAAGAGATGGGAAGAATAATTTTAACAGTGTTATCGGTCTGTGTTTTTTCTCAATTCGCTTCGTCAAAAAATCAAACAGATATAAAAAGAACGGATTCTCCTGTTGCTTGCTGTGAAGGAAGAGCGGAAAAAGGTGTAATAGGGACAAATACTCATATTGTTATCGTGGTGAAAGCTTGTGTCACATCAGATATTTCATATCAAGATGCACAGGCAAGGGCATGTAGTAAAGCAGGAAGGCTGGCTGATTTAGCCCTGCAAATGTCTATGGAAATAAAAGTACCTGTTACCATTGAAGCCGGAAAATAGCCATGAGACACATTTTTTTACTATTACTATTATTTACTATTTCAATTTGTTGGGGTCAAACCCTTACTGTTGATTATAAGTTTGATTTAGCTGATGATAAAGATAAATATGGCTTTTCATCATTCGGAATCATCAGGCTGATAACAGATGGCTCAAATAGTATTTCCTATGTGAAAGTTACAGATACTATTGTAAGTTTTAAAAATATTGGTGAAACTATACAAAAGGCTTCCGAATTTGATTTTTCAAATCCTGCTGAATATAAAGATTTTGTCTCTAATGAATATTATTCGAAAACAATTTTCCCTAACTATTTGCTTAAAGACAATACCTATATGACTGCATGGACTATAACTGGAAACTATAAAGAAATATTAGGATACAAATGCCAGCAGGCAGTTGGGCATTACAGGGGTAGAGATTATACACTTTATTTTACAACAGCAATCCCTATTCAAAACGGACCAAAAAAATTTGATGGCTTACCGGGTCTAATCCTGGAAGTTATTTCAAATGATGGGGCTATACATTACAAGGCTATTAAAATACAGAATAGTAATGAGGTTATAGAAAATCCTTTTGATAAATTAAACCTATCTTATATTAATTGGGATCAATTTATCAACGCTTATAAGGATTATTTTAAAAGAATAACCAATTATGTGCCTGATGAAGATACAGCTGTTTTTATTCCTAAAAGAGGCATTGAGGTATATATAAATGACAATAATGAATAATTTATGTTACTTCATAATTATTATTTTTTTTACCAGTTTTGACTTTAAAGCACAAACTATAAAAGGCACGGTTTTTCATGAAAATAAGGTCGTGCCTTATGCCAGTGTCATAATTCGTAAATCGGAAAATAGTAGTTCTATACATCAATACACAAAAACAAACAAAGAAGGCTTTTATCAAATAGATTTAAAAGAATCCTTAGATTCAATTTGGGTAGAAGTGAACGCTCTTGCTTTTGAATCACAAATAAAACATTTGAGTAGCATTCAAAAAAATAGACAAATCATTATTTTAAACTTTAATCTTGAAAACAAACCCACAGAATTAGAAGAAGTAGTTATTACTAAAGAAGTGCCAATCAGAATTAAAAATGATACAACTACTTATAATCCTGAAAGTTTTAAAGATGGAACAGAGAGGGTTGTAGAGGACTTACTTAAAAAACTACCCGGTATTAAAGTGGAAGAAAACGGAGAGATAAAATTTAAAGGCAAAAGCATTAAAAAATTCTTACTTGATGGAGATGATTTGTTTAATAGTCAATACACAACCGGAAGTAAAAATCTCAGTGTTGACATGGTTGAAAAAGTTCAGGCTATTGAAAACTTTAATGAAAATGCAATGCTTAAAGGACTTGTAAATGCTGAGGATGTAGCTATTAATATCTTACTGAAAAAGGGAAAGACAGACCTCTCAGGTGATGCTTTTTTTAGTTATGGGATTCAAGACAGGTATAATGTTTCAATGACGGGTTTGTTTGTGAACAAAAAGACAAAAGGTTTTTTAACAACGGCCTACAATAATATTGGCAATAATTACAGTCCGTATGATTTTAGTTCTGAAATTACTTCATTGAGCCAAAAAAGCGAAAAAGAAGAACAAACTAAAACATTAATTGGTCAGGGAGGATTTTATTCTCAACTGGAAAATAAATACCATAGGATAAACAGTAATTTTAATTCGGAACTAAATTTATTGCATAAATTTTCATCGAAGATTACGGCAAAAACAAATTTAGGAATTTATGATGACAGACTAACCAGAACCAATAAATCACATACTGAATACAGCATTAATGAGGAACAATTTGTAATTAATGAGATTGAAGATATTATTAAAAAACCACGCCTGTATAATGCCAATATTCAACTGTCGAATAAAGTAAATGATAGTTTTATATGGGAATATATTGGAAAAGCGAATTATCAGGAAATTGATTTTGACAGCAATAGCCTAAATAATGAAGTAGCACAGAAGAATGAGGTAAAAACAACTAATTTTTTTACCAAACAGGATTTTAATTTTACCAATAGGATAAATGAAAATAGTGCTGTAACAGGAGTAGTGCTTTATAGTAATAATCGGGCTCCACAAGATTTTTTGCTTACCCCTGGTTTAAATATTGAAGAAGGTAATACTAATGCCGTAATCAGCAATAATCAATACAGCCGTTTTGATAAAGAAACTTTTAAGACCAAAGGTGAATACTACCGCAATTTTAATAAAGCGAAATTGAAATTGATGGCAGGATATTTATCTGTCAATAATACGCTAAACTCAAGCCTGAAAGCAAATTATTCTGATGGTACGGTTTATACAGACAGGCTTTATCAAAATAGAATGCGCTATAAGTACCAACTTCCTAATGTAGCTTTAAGTTTGAGTTATATAAAAAAACAAAAATATGGTTTCGCAATTTTATTTAATAATCAGTATTATGATATTGCCCTGAATGACGAAATCAGAAACCTGAACAGGAAAGAGGAAAAATTTGTCTTTTCACCAATAATGAAGTTCCAGTATGTTTTGAATACCAAATCTAATCTGGTTGCTACCTATAGTTATAATGAAATAGTTCCTTCTGAAGAGCATCTTTTTGAAGGTTTTGTGCTTACAGGTTTTAGAAGTTTCAGGAATAATAGCCCCAATATTTCATTTTTAAACACACATACCTATAATCTGAATTATATTTATAATGATACTTTTAAGGTAACCCGTTTTTCTGTATCCGGCAATCATAATAAAAGGAGTAATAATTATTTTTCAAGAAATACGATTAATCTCGATAATACTTTTACAAATTCATTTTTATTGGAAGCAGGCAATAGAGATTACAGTTTGAATTTGGATTTTGAACGTTATATGCATTTTATGAGGACTACCCTGCAGATTAATGGAAGTTACGCCTTATCATTTGACAAAAACATTGTAAATGATTCCAATCTAAGAGATGTTGAATCCAGGCTATTGTTTATAAACTGTGTTTTACGAGCCGCTTTCAAATCAAAATTTTATATTGAAAACAATTTCAGTTATTCTACTATTGACTTTTTACTGGATAATGTGATTCAAAACCGATTTAGCAGTTTTAATGATACTTTTAAAATGACTTATAAAATAAGGCCTGATTTTAAGGCAAATGTCGCCTCTAATTTTGTTTCTCCGGATTTGTCAAAAAACAACAATTATCTGTTTTTAGATTCTGAACTGCGATATACGCCTCTAAATAAAAGATTTCAATACGCCTTAATTATGAGAAACCTGACCAATAATAAGAAATTTGAAACTGTTTCAATTTCCGACTATTCAAAAACCATAGCTTCACATAATTTATTGGAAAGATATATTCTGGGGAGCGCTTCTTTTCGGTTTTAGTTATATGTGTTTCAAAGCTACGAAGTATTAGATAGATTCGTTCCTGACTTTAATTTTTTTATTTCTTAAAACGGTCATCATTTCAAGCCAATGTTTGTCACGAAGGGTTCCTGCTAAAAAGCGACTGTTGTCAAAATCTTTTGTGATAATTCGTAACGCATTCGGTTGTCTTACTTGCTGGTCATATACTATTTCTCGAATGTCTTTAAGTAAGTAGACTTTTTTAATCCAAAAGAAGTAATGATTTTTTACAATAAAATACTTATTAGAAATCTGAAAATAATGAGCCATCCAGGAGTTTAATAAAAACCAGAACAAACAAAAGGCAGATACAACCAATATAGGAACAAACTCAAGGCTTTTAGGGTTTTTTGATGGTACAAAAATGACGAACAGGATAAGCCCCCACATCATAATTCCCCTAAAAGAAAAAATGGGATGGCCTTTAAAAGTTTTTAAGTTCTCAAATGTTAAATTCTTTTTTTCTAAACGTATTTTTTCAAACTTAAATGCTTCGCTTTTGTTGATTACAACCTGATTGATAAAACTTTTGATTTCAGGAGAGTTAGCGTAATAAACATCATAAATACAAACCACATCCTGATTTTTGAATAAAATCTTTGTTGCTTCGTAATCAGAATGGATATATCCCATTCCTTTTCCGGTAATTTCGATTTCTAAACGATCATTCCAATAGTATTGTTTTTTTCCAACTTGGATTCCCTTATCATTTACAATAATCTTTGGCGATTTTTTTAAAAAAATATAATTGAAGACTGCCGCCATTCCAATAAAAATAAATCCAAGAGCATGTGCATTTACTTCATTACTTATAAAAAAGAAGATACTAAAGCATAAGAAGGCTAGGTTTATTATTAGAAGTGCAAAATAAAACTTATAAGGATGTCTTCTGGATGTGATTTCCATAAAAACTTATATAAAATAAGCCGCAACAATTCCAATAGCAATCATAGACAACTTGGCAAGGTTGAATTTATGCCCTTCACTGCTTTCAAAAATAATGGTAGATGAAATATGGAATAAAATCCCGATTACAACCGCTGTGATTTCTGTATAATAAGCTGTCAGGAAAGGTAAGTATTCTGAAAGTACTGTTCCTAGTGGTGTCATGATTGCAAAAGCAACCATAAACAGCAAAATCGCAGTTTTATTGAGATGTGCATTTACGAAAAAGGAAGTCAGGATAATAGCAATCGGAAGGTGGTGGATGGCTATTCCTAACGCCAGGTCGTGATGATGGCTCACCGGAAAACCTTCTAACAAGGCATGGATGCAAAGGCTTATAAATAACAACCAGGGCATTTTATGCATTTCTTCATGTCCGTGAACGTGGCCGTGTTCTGCTCCTTTGGAGAAAAATTCCAATATAATCTGGAACAAAATCCCCAGCATTATAAAAATTCCTATCGCATTCGAATGTTCATGCCCGTGGTCATGGTCGTGATGTGCGTGGAGACTGGCTTCATAAACTTCAGGAAGCAGGTGCATAACGGTTATGGAAAGTAGAAACGAACCGCTAAAAGCCATTAGCAGCTTTAGATTGGTTTTCTTTTTCGGTTTTAGAAACAGCGCAATAGCATAACCGATTAAAACTGAAAATAGGGGCAGAATATAGGGTACAATGTGGTCCATACTTTAAAATATAGAAAATTATCAGGCAGTTTATCGCCCAGATTATTTGAAAACCATGATGAGTCTTTCGCTTTCGTTCTTATAGAACTTTTTTAATTTATAATCTCCAAAAGTATCTAACAGGAATATGCCTGCTTCTTCCATCATTTCCTCAAAATCCTGTAGTGTTAATGCCTGTACTTTTTCAACAAAATGAAACTTTTCGCCCTTGTCTTCAAAGTCTATTTCTTTGAAAATATGATTGTCCTTTACGTATCTTTTGATTTTAAACTCAATGCCCTCAACGATTTTGGTTTCTTCAGGAACCAGATTGCTAATGACATGATGAACATTCATGAAGTCGATTACGGCAAAACCGTATTCAGACAAACTTTCCTTAATTGCTTTCAGGGTAGTAAGATTGTCTTCATCATTTTCAAAATAACCAAAACTGGTAAACAGGTTAAAGATAGCATCAAATTTTTCATCAAATGGCATTCTCATGTCATGAACCGTAAAATGCAGTTTACTGTTTGAAAATTTAGAAGCTTCGGCAATACTGTTTTCAGACAGGTCGGCTCCGGTCACATCATATCCTAGTTGGTTAAGATATATAGAATGGCGGCCTTTTCCGCAGGCCAGATCCAGTATTTTGGCGTCTTCAGGAAGATTTAAATAATTGGTGATATTGTCCATAAACACTTGGGCTTCCTCATAATCCCGGTCTTTGTAAAGTATGTGATAATAAGGAGTGTCGAACCAGGAGGCAAACCAAGTATTTTTTTCTTTTTGCATCGTATTGAATTAAGCTGCAAATTTAGTGTATTTTTGCATAAAATAACTATAAGTATTCCCAATTTAAGGGAGTAAAATCAGTATGGAGAATTTCAAGATGATAGCCAAAACTTTTTTCGGATTTGAAGAAATTTTGGCGAAAGAATTACAGGTTTTAGGGGCTCAAAAAGTAGAACAGGGCGTAAGAATGGTCAGTTTTGTAGGAGATAAAGGATTTATGTATAAAGCCAATCTTGCCTTGCGTACCGCCTTAAAAATCTTAAAACCTATTTACCAGTTCAGGGCAACCAATGAACAGTCATTATACAAAGGCATTTCAGCAATTGACTGGTCGCAACATCTAAATTCCAACCGTACTTTTGTGATTGATACTACCGTGCATTCAGATTATTTTAAACACTCGCAATTTGTTTCACAAAAAAGCAAGGATGCCATCGTAGACCAGTTTAGGAGCAAGACCGGAGCAAGACCAAGTATTGACAAGGACTATCCGGATTTGAGAATCAATATCCATATCGACAGAGACCAGGTTTCTGTGGCGCTGGACACTTCAGGGAGTTCCCTACATCAAAGAGGTTACAGAATCGCAACCAATATAGCACCAATCAATGAAGTACTGGCGGCCGGAATGTTATTGCTTTCCGGTTGGGACGGTCAGGGACATTTTTTAGACCCGATGTGCGGTTCGGGAACCATACTGGCAGAAGCGGCCATGATTGCCTGCAATATTCCTGCTAACCTGAACAGACGGGAATTTGCTTTTGAAAAATGGAACGATTGGGATAACGACCTTTTTGACCAGATTGTAGATTCTTTATTGAAGAAGGTAAGAGAATTTCATTACACGATTCAGGGCTATGACAAGGCACCGTCGGCAGTTTTAAAAGCAAAAGACAATATCAGAAATGCCAACCTTGACGAATATGTTTCCATTGCGGAGAAAAATTTCTTCGACACAGAAAAAACGACACAAGGTCCCTTACATATGGTTTTCAATCCGCCGTATGGTGAACGCCTCGATATTGAAATGGAGCGTTTTTACAAAAATATAGGTGATACCCTGAAACAAAACTATCCTAATACTAATGCCTGGTTTATTACGGCAAATATTGAAGCGTTGAAATTTGTGGGTTTAAGGCCTTCCAGAAAAATCAAATTATACAACGGTAGCCTGGAAGCCAGACTGGTCAAGTATGAAATGTATGAAGGCAGTAAAAGAGCCAAATTTGCCCAACCGGACTGATGATGGAAAAATTTGTTTCTATACAGCCTAAAAACGAAATAATCAGGAAGTATATTGCCTATTATTATTTCCATAGCTGTACGGATGCTAAATTTGAAAAATCATTTGTCTTTTATCCGAATTATAAAAACGCGCTGACGGTTTATAAAAATGCTGAAATCGTATTGTCAGAAGAGGGAACGGCTGTTTCTGATTCGGCTACCAAACAGTTATGTGTTTTATATACTACAAATCTTGACAAGAGTATCCGGGTCAGATTTAAGGGTGCTTTTGATAAGATAGGAGTCGTTTTTACTCCATTAGGACTTAATCATTTTGTAGATAAGCCTCTTTTTCAGGTGCTTTCGGAAAGGATTGGCTATTTTGATTATTTCGGTTTTCCTTTTGAAAAATGCGTTACGGCTGTTTTTGAAGAAAATGATGAATCTGAAAAAGCAAAGCTTTTGGACGCTTTTTTTGAAAACAGGTTGGTAGATTTTAATGTTCCTGCTCTTGAAAAGGCGGTGAGTGAAATTATAAAATCCGGTGGACTGGTCAAAGTTGCAGCACTTTCGGAAAAATTAAAGACAAACCGGAAAACACTGTTGCGGTTGTTTCAAAAGCATCTGTTGTGTTCTGTTGAAGAGTATAAAAAAATGGTGCGGTTCCGGCAGGCAATTAATTTTTCGCAAGAACAAAACGGAGCCAATACGCTTACTGAGGTTGCTCTTTTCAGTCAATATTATGACCAGGCCGATTTTATACGCCAATTCAAATCCATTACAAAAGAATCACCCAAAAAAGTTATCCCATCCATTTCAAAACTGGGCAACGAAGAAACCTATTGGAAATTGGAGTAATGTCCCAATCATACAATTAATTACGGGAAATCAGGCTTTAATTTGTCTGACTTAAACAAATTTTATGGTATCCAGAGTCGTATTTATCATGTGTTTATTCTATCTGCAATTTTCATTCTCACAGGAAAAGCAGGAGTATCTTTCAGTAAATAAATTCGACCTGAATAAGCTGCCTGAATTTCCACAGTCGGAAATGAAGATTATAGGTTTTGGGGCCTATCACGGGAGTGCCAAAACAGAAGAAGCCGAACTTTTACTGTTACAGGCTGTTTTAAAAAACAACGACGTTCGGTTTTATTTTCCGGAAACAGATTACAGCATTACTTATTATTTTAATGAGTATCTGCAAAACGGGGATGAAAAACTACTGAAAGATTTGGTTCAGACGTATGGTACGAGAGTGCCGCAGGAACGTTCTGTAGAAGCCTTTATGAAATGGAAAAAGCTTAAAGCCATAAACGATAATTTGCCTCCCAATAAAAAAATAAAAGTTCTTGGGGCTGACCCTATTGTGACCTATAAATACACATGCAGGCATTTGCTGTTATTGGCTGATGCGGAACCAAACCAATGGAAAAAGCTATCGGAATTAAAAGGAATGGTTGAAAAAGATACAGCAAACTATTCGCCTTATAAAGAAAGTTATTCTAAAAAAATGTTGAGGGAATTTGTAGCCGATTATGAAGCCGATACCCAAAACTACAGAAGATTTATCAAAAACCAAAAGCAGTTTGACTATCTCATAGCGACTATAAAAACAAGTTTTGGGGAGTATTCAAGAGAAGAAAGTATTTATAATAACTACATAGCTCTTTCAAAAATCTATAACTATGATGAAGGACTAAAGTTTTTCAGGTATGGATTTGCCCATTTGATGAAAATAAGAGAAGAGGAGCATTTTGCTTCCTTCTTTACCCAGTTAATTGAAAACGGAGTTTATAAAAAAGAAGAGATAGTTTCGGTTTTGGGCTACCTGACCAAATCGAGAGTGCTTTGGGACGATGTTTTTGATAAACAGGGCAATTATAAAAAATCAACCACAAAAGGCGGTTTTGGTATTGGAGACTATAGCAAGGAGTATTTTAAAGGAATAGACGGGCTTAAAAAGCAGCAGGTTTCTGACCTTAGCCTTTTTAGATTAAACCAACCCCATAGTCCCTACCGTCAAAAGGGTTGCTCTGATTTGATAGAGGTAGTAACAAAGCCTAAGCCAAAGCATATTATAGACTACAGCAAAAAAAGTACGGCAGATTTTATTGATTATGCTGTTTTATTAAGTCATTCAAAAGCCAATACTTCTCTTTATAAACTTTCGGAAGAATAATTTTATGGTTAGCTTTGCAGGACTGGAATTAATCTAACGAATTTTCACAATGACTCTAAAAACGAAAGCTTTCCTTTACCAATTATTATCTTTTGCCGTTTTGTTTATCCTGTTCCGCTTTCTGGTAGCGGCTTATACCAATTTGCACGGATTCTGGATTCCATTGACGGCTTTTATGATTGCAACACTTCTTTCACCTCAATTTCAGGCCGTGAAAACAAATGACGGAGAAAAGCTTTTTATGAAATGGATTTTCATGAAGGGAATCAGGCAAATCAAATAGCTTATTCCTTCTTTTTACCTTCAGTTTCCGCTTTAGGAAGATTTTTCTTTTTGTAGATAGGAATAAAATAACTTACGGTGTAATTGAAGCCTACACCAAAGTCGCCATCATATGTGCGATTATATCCCGGAATGTAAAGGTTGTCAAAATCACTAGGTTTTTTGTTGGAAACCAATCGATTCAGACGTAGTGTAAAACCCATGAAAAAATTGTCAAAGACTTCTGCTTTTACACCGGCTACAAATTCTACCCAATGCGCAGAAAGTCCGGAGTATTTTCTCGATACGGTAATCACACCCGATTCGTCAAAATAAGGATGCGGATTATAGATGGAATAGCTGTTTAGTTGCTGAGTAAAAGAACTTACGCCATAGCGCATTCCCAGCGTAATCATGTTTTCCATATCCAGCCAGTTTTTGTAGATATTGTAATCAAATCCGGCTTTGAAATAGGTTCCTTTTGTTGTAAAATTCAATTGAGGCTCGTCAGTAGTTTTGTTTTCGTTACCTACTTCTCCGGCAATATAGATTTTTTCTGTCAGGCGGTAATCGCCGGTAATTTCAAAACCTTTATAATCGTTGTCGTAGATAGACCGTGCAATTTTATATAAATCGGTACCAAGACGCAATCCATAACGCTCTGTCCTGGGAGCGACTGTGTCTTTTTTTTTGTCTTGTGCAAAAGCGGATAATGAAATCAGCACTAAAGCCAGATTAAAAATAGATTTTAATGTGTATTTCATTTTCGGTTACGATGTTAGGTGTTTCAACAACAATATTGCTAATCCAACGGTTGCTGTCAACGGTGTTAGGTTCTTGTACAGGGCTTCCGGTAAGGTCAAAATTGGTCTTGTAGCCGCAGGCTCTGGAAACATAGATTTCTTTTGTAGTATAATTGAAGACAATCTTATCCTCGTTGCGAATTGCGGGATTTGTGCTTGTCGAATTTTGGGTAAGCGTATATTCTGTTGTTTCTCCGGTAATTTTTAAAGGCAGCCCGATTTTATTTGCGCTGGTCAGATAACGATTAGGGTCGGTAGATGACAGTCCTTCATTAAAAACTACTCCTGTTGTCATTCCTGTTGCTACTGCTGTAAGATTGGTAACAGGTTTTAGAATGGAAGGATTGTCCTTTTCGCGAAACTCAATCATAAGTCTTGGAGTAGTAGGGGTGCCTCCGGAGCAGATATCGTCCTTTTCACAGCCAAAAAAGCAGATAGCTATAAAAAGTGCCGTTATTATATTTAGAATCTTATTCATCAATTTATCTTTTTTCCAAAAGTACAACATTTTCAACGTGATGCGTTTGCGGAAACATATCTACCGGACGCACTTTGGTTACTTTATAAAACTCATCCATTAAAGCCAGGTCGCGCGCCTGCGTTGCAGAATTACAGCTTACATAAACGATTCTTTTTGGCGCAATTTTTAAAATCTGTTCGATAACGTCTTTGTGCATACCATCTCTTGGCGGGTCAGTAATAATCACGTCCGGTTTGCCGTGCTGTGCAATAAATGCTTCATTGAAGACTACTTTCATGTCTCCAACAAAAAACTCACAATTGGTAATCTCGTTACGTTTTGCGTTTTCTTTGGCATCTGCAATAGCTTCCGGTACGGCTTCAACTCCAATTACTTTTCCTGCTTTTTTGGAGACAAATTGTGCAATAGTTCCTGTTCCTGTATACAAATCATACACCAGCTCATTGCCAGTCAGCCCTGCAAAATCACGTGTAATTTTATACAATTCATAGGCCTGGTCAGAATTAGTCTGGTAGAATGATTTGGCATTAATGCTAAATTTAAGGCCTTCCATTTCTTCCAGAATATAATCTCTTCCTTTGTAAAGGATTACGTTTTGGTCATAAATCGTGTCATTAGGTTTGCTGTTGATTACATATTGCAACGATTTGATATTCGGGAATTTTTCCAACAGGAAGTTTAGCAATGCTTCTCTTTGCTCTTTATTTTCTTCAAAAAACTGAATCAATACCATGATTTCACCAGTTGAAGCCGTACGAATCATTAGCGTACGCAAAAAGCCTTCATGGTTTCTTGGATTAAAAAATGCCAGGCCATGCTCGTTTGCATAATCGCGGATTGAATTTCGGATGGCATTGGATGGGTCTTCCTGAAGATGGCATTGGGTAATGTCTAAAATTTTATCCCACATTTTAGGAATATGGAAACCAAGGGCATTTCTGTTCCCCAGGTCCTCATCGCTTTCAATTTCCTTTTCGGTCAGCCAACGGGCGTTCGAAAAAGAAAACTCCATTTTATTTCTATAGAAAAACTGTTTTTCAGAACCAAGGATAGGTTCAAATTCAGGCAGTTCGATTTTACCAATGCGTTTCAGGTGGTTGAAAACTTCGTTGTTTTTGTAAAACAGCTGTTTTTCATAAGCCATATTTTGCCATTTGCAGCCTCCGCAGGCTCCAAAATGTTGGCAAACCGGCTCGACTCTATCTTCGGAAAATTCATGAAAAGCAACGGCTTTACCTTCATAATAGGCTTTTCTCTTTTTAAATGTCTGAATATCTACTACATCACCAGGCACGACGTTTGGAATAAAAATTACTTTTCCATCGGGTGCTTTTGCAACTGAAACTCCTTTGGCACCTGCATCCAGTACCTTAATATTTTCAAAAACGATCTTGTCTGTCTTCTTTCTTCCCATACGGCAAAAATAAGTGATTGTTCTGTTTTTTGAATTGAAATTAAGAAAATTTTTCCGTGCCGGTTTTCGGAATGCAGTAAGCTAATTTTTAAACAGTATGAAATTGTTTTGGAGGTCTTATTTTATAAATTTGGAAAGAAATTTTTAAAAAGAAAATCATGAAATCGTATGTAGCTCTTCTTAGGGGAATTAATGTTAGCGGTCAAAAATTGATTAAAATGGAAACTTTAAGAAAAGTAATGGAAGATTTTGGTTTTCAAAATATTAAAACCTACATACAAAGTGGAAATATTCTCTTTGATACTACAGGAAACATGACTCCGGAAACGTTGGAAAAGCAGATTCACGACCTGATTGAAGCCCATTTTGGTTTTGATGTTTCGGTTGTGGTAACAGACAGGGAAATGCTGCAATGGATTTCGGTAAATAATCCTTACCTGAAAGAAAAAGAGATTGATTTGAAAAAACTCTATGTCACTTTTCTGGATTCTGAACCTTCAAAAGAAAACATTCAGACCTTACTAAATGCAAATTTTGAACCTGATGAAATTATTCTAAAAGGAAGAATCATCTTTATGAAATATAATAATCCGGCCGGTAATTCAAAACTTAACAACAAGCTGATTGAAAATAAGCTGAAAGTGACCGCAACAGCCCGAAACTGGAATACCACATTAAAGCTGTTGGCGTTGTTTGAAGAAAGGGTAGTATCCTGATACTTTTGTTAAAGTTTATAAAATTTAATTTCTTCCCGTTTTTGATTTTCGTAATTTTAGGAGAAACAAATCTACAACACTTATGAAAAGAAATGCCACAGCAGTTTGGGAAGGTTCACTCAAAGAAGGGAACGGAAAAATTTCTACCCAGAGTACCGTTTTAAGTAATGTTCAATATTCTTTCAAAACCCGTTTTGAACATGGAAACGGGACAAATCCTGAAGAGTTAATTGCGGCAGCCCATGCCGGCTGTTTTACCATGCAACTCACAGCCTATTTGAATGAGGCAGGTTTTAGGGTAGCATCTATCGAAACCAAATGCGATGTTGATTTTCAGGATGGAAGCGTTGTAGGCTCACATTTGTCAGTTATAGGAAGAGTCGATGCGATTTCAACAGACCAGTTCCAGGAATTGGTAAAAAAGGCAGAAACAACCTGTCCGATTTCCAGATTGCTAAATACTAAAATTACTTCGAATGCTACGTTAGTACTTCCGTAATTTTAAGTTTTTATAGATACATGAATCCCATTTTTGCATCTGAAAAGTCAGTTGGAGAAATGGGATTTCCATTTGTTTTCGTTCTACTACAACGATTGAAAATCCATTTAGATTCATTAATTTTGTAATGTCATATGGATGATTTCTCTCCACAAGAAGGAATTGATTTTTGAAGAATTAAAATACTTTCACAATGTCAGTTTTAGAAAAAAACAATGCCTCTGAAGCTATTTCTTTAGAAGATAAATTCGGTGCGCATAATTACCATCCGCTTCCTGTAGTTTTAAGCAGAGGTGAAGGCGTGTATGTCTGGGATACGGAAGGGAAAAGATACTATGACTTCCTTTCGGCCTATTCTGCCGTAAATCAAGGGCACTGCCATCCAAAAATCATTACTGCTTTGGTTAATCAGGCACAGACCCTGACATTGACTTCCAGGGCTTTTTATAATGACAAGCTGGGCAAATACGAAGAGTTTGTTACCCGATATTTTGGGTTTGACAAAGTATTGCCAATGAACACTGGTGCAGAAGCAGTTGAAACGGCCATCAAAATTTGTAGAAAATGGGCCTACGAGAAAAACGGAATTCCGGAAAATGAAGCTCAGATTATTGTATGTGATGGGAATTTCCACGGCAGGACTACAACAATCATTTCTTTCTCTAATGATGAGAATGCCCGTAAAAATTTCGGGCCTTACACAGGCGGATTCATTAACATCAACTATGATGATATTGAAGCTCTGGAAAATGTTTTGGCAACCCAAAAGAATATAGCCGGTTTCTTAGTTGAGCCTATTCAGGGAGAAGCAGGCGTGTATGTGCCTTCTGAAGGATATCTGGCAAAAGCCAAAACCTTGTGCGAAAAGCATAACGTTTTGTTTATTGCAGACGAAGTACAGACCGGAATAGCAAGAACGGGTAAACTGCTGGCCGTACACCATGAAAATGTACAACCGGACATACTGATACTTGGAAAGGCATTATCAGGTGGTGCTTATCCTGTTTCGGCAGTATTGGCAAACGATGAGATTATGAATGTTATCAAGCCGGGACAACACGGTTCTACTTTTGGTGGAAATCCTATTGCGGCGGCTGTTGCCATTGCTGCTTTGGAAGTTGTGAAAGATGAAAAGCTTGCAGAAAATGCAGACTATCTGGGGACTATTTTCCGTGAAAAACTTGGGGAATATATCAAGACCAGTAATATCGCGACTTTAGTAAGAGGAAAAGGGCTATTGAATGCCATAGTAATTAATGATACGGAAGAAAGCGATACGGCATGGAATATCTGCCTGTCGTTACGCGATAACGGACTTCTGGCAAAACCAACCCATGGTAATATTATTCGTTTTGCACCGCCATTGGTCATGAATGAAGAGCAATTGCTGGATTGTGTTTCCATTATTATCAAAACCTTGAAAGAGTTTGAAAAATAAAAACTAAAAAAGCCGCTATAGCGGCTTTTTTTTATGATATTGGATAGGGCTTAGCCTCCCATAACATCTCTCATCAGAGCTTCTACTTGTTGTTGGTCTTGCATACCTTCAAGTCCAAGCTTTGCATATAGCCATACATAAAGAAGAATCATAAGTACGTTAAGAACAATTCCAATTATGGCTAAAATCTTTCCGGTTGTCAGGTTAGAGTAATTCGAATATAATTCTGGATTTTCAACATAAAGTTTCTTGTCCTTTGCAGCCAGTATAAGTGCTACAACAGCAAGAATTAATCCGATTATACCATAACAGCAGCAGGTTAGGATAGATAGAATCCCCAGAATAAGAACGGCTAAAGCATTAGGTAATTTTTGTTTTTCCATAGATAAAAAGATTTAATTGTTTAGTTGGTGATTTTGTAAATGTAAGAAATTACCATTATTACCGCATTGATTATTGCTAAAGAAATTATTGCTTTATGGTAATTTCGTGCTTTGTCGATGAAGTTTAATCCTAACACTATGAAAAACAAGATGGTAGTGTAAATGGCCGGAAACATGTGAAAAGCGTCCACAAATTCTCCTTTAAAGATTAAAGCCAGGGCTCTCTGTGTTCCGCAGCCCAGACAGTCCACTCCAAAAATTTTTTTATTCATGCAGGGAATCATGTATTCTTCCATAGCGTATAAATTTGTTACTACAATTTTACGAAAAAAGCATAAAGTTTGAGGTGTGTCCGGAAATTATTTTTAAAGTTATTACTTTTGGCAGATAGCAAATTTGAATCTACAATGAAAAAAATATACATACCCATAATGGCGCTCGCAGGTATTTTTGCATTATATGAACAAAGTAAAGAGAAGCCAAATCTGTATATTATGATAGTTGCCATCGTCATTTTTATGTATGGAATGATGAGGCTGATGGCAAAAGTACCAAGTAAAAACCAGGATAATTCTGAAGATGATGTTAGTTAAAGGAGATAGGGTAACAGTGATTGATGAAGCGGTTAATGGTGTTGTTTTGTCGGTCAAAAATAATGAAATTACCATCGAAACTGATGATGGTTTTCAGTTGACATATTTTGTCAATGAGTTAATTAAAATTCAGAAATCCAGTGATTTAAACTTTGGAATTGGAAGTCATAATTTAAGTCAGGTTTTAAAAGAGAAAGAAATACCAAAACCAAGGAGTTTCGTTAAAGAAAAGAAGACAAGAGACGAAAGAGGCGTTCCGGAATTTGATTTGCACATCGAAAAACTGGTTCCGAATAAAAGAGGCATGTCAAATTATGACATACTCACACTCCAGACCGAAACAGCAAAAAGACATGTTGAATTTGCCATCAAAAACAGGATTCCCAAAATTGTTTTTATACATGGAGTTGGTGAAGGTGTATTGAAAGCCGAGCTTGATTTTTTATTGGGTCGTTATGATGAAATAATTTTTCAGGATGCCGACTATCAAAAGTATGGTCTGGGAGCTACAGAAGTTTATATCAAACAAAATCCTAACAGATAATTATAAAAAAAGCCCGACTAAACAGTCGGGCTTTTTTTATAATTATAGACTCTATTAGTTGGTCGTTATATAGTCCCCAAAAGTTTGGATTTCCTGTACAAACGTATTATTGGTAGGTCCTGTTTTTCTATATTGTACCTTTGTCAATGTAATAGTATGTGTTCGGGTAGTTCCATTTACAGCAGTATCAATTTTGATGACTCCTGTAGAATTCGCACCATTTGAAACCCCGTCTTCAGCTTGCCATTCTTCATAGAGCGGCGGCAATCCTGTTTCTGAGCAAAGTGCAGTAGCAATAACATCACCACCATATAGTCTGTAAGTAATCTGATGGGAGTCGTCTACATAATAAGTTTCAGAACCGGCCGCTTGTTGAAAAACAGAAGGAGGCAAATCGAGAATTATAACTTCATTGAGATTTTGCCTGTTCTCAACATTTCCAACATTGGAATCAAATATTTTAATCAGTTTGCTTTCCGAACATTTTTGGATAGGCACAGAACTAAAAGAAAATTTAATATTCGATTTGGTTTGGTATTTTCCGAAAATATATTCTGTGTAGGTTACAGTTCCCCCAGTCGAATTGGATAAGGTAATTCCTTTAAAAATGATAGTATGGTCGTATTTTGCGTCCAGTATTTCTGTAGTATTATTTACAGGGGTAGTTTTAATTTCAATAGAACCGCTGGATTGGTCGGCCGTACTCCACTCGTCAATAACAACAGGAGTGACAGGAGGAATTACAGAGCAGAAATAAGATGGGGTAACCTGCCCGTTAAAAACCCGATAGATAATTTTATTTTCGGCAGAAATTGATAATGTGCTTGTTCCTTCTATATTTCTGAAAGGAAAAACGTTTGTTGGAAATTTGATAACCAGGGCTTCATTGTTGTTTAGCTTAAAAACAGAGTTTAAGACCTCAGAGTTGTTATTTTCACAGTCTGCCGCAGTAACATTGCTAAAATCAAATGAATCAAAAGTCAGGTCACCATCATCGCAGGAGCTCAACAAAAACAAACAAGACATTATTCCTAAGTATTTTTTCATTTCAATAGAATTTAGAGCAAAAATAGTTTTTTTTATTATTTGGAGCAGCAGCATTAATTTTTATTTAAGTTTCCTGCCAATTCAAACATAATATGTTTCTTATATTTGGAAATAAATCCCCTTAAATTGTGAAGCTAAGATTTTTTCAATTTCTATTCTTTTATTCTTTTTCATTGTGTGTCCAGGCGCAGGAATTACTGCCTTTTGTAGAGAATTTCACCAAATCGGATTACAATGGAGATAATCAGGTGTGGAATGTAACCCAGGGAGGTGATAATGCCATGTATTTTGCAAATAATCATTATTTCCTTAGATACAATGGTGTGATATGGGAAAAATATGCCCTTCCTAACAAAACTGTTATCCGTTCCATATTTATTGATGATGACAAGATTTATTCCGGTTCCTATAAAGAATTTGGCTACTGGAAAAGAATGAATGGCAAGATGGAATATTTTTCGCTTACCAGAGGTAAGAATATTTTTCAAGGCGGGTCTGATAACGAAGAAATCTGGAAAATTTTTAAATATAAGGATAAGCTGTACTTTCAGACTTTTAATGAAGTCTTTATTTATGATGGAAAAGCGATTAAGAAAATAGAATTCCCTTCCCAAATTTCATATTGCTACCTCATTGACAATGAAATTTATGTGGCGACTGTCCGCGAAGGAATTTATATGATGGAAGGGGAAAAATTTGTTAAGAGAAAGAACTGGAAGATTTTAGAAGAAAATGTCATTCATCATATTGAAAAATACCAGGGCAAGGTTTATATTTTTACAAAAAATAACGGAGTTTTTGTAGTAATAGATGGTAATCTTGTGCCGTGGAGCCATCCGTTGAATGAAGTCATTAAAAAAGAAGTTCTTGTAACGGCCAAGTTTGTTGACGATAATACACTGGTTATTGGTAGCGGATTACAGGGATTGTATATTATTAATCTTAAAAACGGAACCTACCAGAATCTTAACAGGCAGAATGCACTTAAAAACAATGCCATCCTGTCTATTGGTGTTGACAAGGAAAAAGATTTGTGGTTAGGACTGGACAACGGAATCTGTCATGTTGAAATCAATTCTCCTGTTCAGGTTTTTTCAGACAGTTCCGGTATTTTGGGTTCGGTCTATTCGCTTTCTACTATAGACAACGGCTACCTTTTTGTAACCAATCACGGAATTTTTACGAGTAAAAATAAAATACTGGAGGTGCTCCCCAATTCACAGGGACAGGTTTGGGACATATACAAACGGGGCAACGAATTCATTATAGGCCATAATGACGGAACATTTTTGTATGATGGAAGAACAGCACGATTGCAAAAAGTCAGCCCGATAAATGGCGGATGGAAATTCTTAAAAGGAGAATTCGAAAATGTATATTTTCAGGGAAATTATGCAGGTATTGTAGTCTATGAAGATATCAATGACCTCTCGAAGTACAAACTTTTAGCCGGACTGAAAAAACCTATCAAGAATCTGGCCCAGAACAAACGTGGAGAATTATGGGCGGCAGACAATTACAGAAGTCTTTACAGGATTTTATATGATAAAAATTTCAATGTCAAAAAAATTGAAAATGTTTCACTGCAAAACGGTATAAAGAATGATTATGGCGTGAAGCTTTTTAGCTATAAAAATGAAATCCTTTTCCTGATCGATAATAATTGGTATGTCTATAATTCCATTTCGGGGAAATTAGAAAAGGATAAGATTTTTAATGCTTCTTTTAAAAACACTTCAGACATCATACCTATTAATGATGAAAATTTTATAGTATTAAAAAACGGATTACTCTATGTAGTGTCTCAGGTTAAAGACCGGTTTATTTGGGAACTTATCCCTGAAAAGTATTATGAAGGAAGAATCATTATGGAAAACATTAAGGTTTATCAGGATGGAGACCATTACCTGATGAATCTGGACGACGGATTTATTGCTTTCAAAATCAATAATAAGAAACTCAAAATACAAGGCGTCTATGCCGAAGCTTTCTATCAGGATAAATTGATTGATAAAGATACCCGGGTGAAGTATAACCAGTCGGTTGAAGTGAATGTAATAACAGAATATTTTGGCTACAACCGTCCGGACCTGTTTTATAAGCTGAATGATTCCAATGACTTTGTACCCATAAAAAAAGGAAAGCTGATTTTGAATAACCTAAGCAGCGGTCTTCAGGAACTGGAATTTTATTATAATGACGGAACCAAATACACCAAAGTGGCCACCTATACATTTACGGTCAGCAAGCCATGGTATTTTTCGTTCTGGATGATACTATTCTATATTTTGGTTATTTCGGGTAGTTTCTTCCTGTATTACCGTTGGAACAAAATCCGGTACATTGAAAAAATCAAATTGAAAGAAGAAGAGCTCAAACACCAGAAAGAAATTCTTGAATTGGAACTTAATGCGGAAAACAAACTGAAACTGCAGGAATATGAAAAGCACATTCTTGAAATTGAAGTCCAGAATAAGGCTTATGAAGTTGCCGGAAAATCACTTTCAATAGCCAAACAAAGTGAAATGATTGACAGTATTCAGGAAATTCTTGAAACAGAAAAAGATATCAACCAGATTAAGAGCAAGATTAGAAAATCAATAAAAATTAATGCGCTTAACAAAAATGAATGGGAGAGCTTTGAACACAACCTCATGCAGAGCCATGAAGAATTTGTACATAAGCTGTCGAATAAATTTCCAATGCTTACTTCAAAAGATATCAAGCTATGCATCTACCTTAAAATGAATTTATCATCCAAAGAAATTGCCCCGTTGATGAATATTTCATTCCGTGGGGTAGAGCTACATCGTTATCGTTTGAGAAAAAAATTAGGCCTGACTTCAGATGATAATCTTTCCAAGTTTATGATTAATATATAAATTCGGATTCTTTTTTAATAATAATTAAATATTTTCATAACATTTTTATCAAATAACAATACATCAACACTACATCATCGGCTAATTTAGAGGGTACTCTAAATGTAGTTGTTGTTTTTATAAGTTATTTAAAATCAGGTTTTTATTTTGTATTTATTTTAAAATGATGTGTTTGTGTAGTGAGTTCATAAAGTTTACTACAACGTTGTAATTCGTAATTTGGTAACACTAACTTTTAACAAAATATAAACAAATGAAAAACTTTATTTTCGGAGTATTTGTACTCCTTTTTTTCCATGGGCATCTCTACGCTCAGGATATAAAAGGTAAGGTACTGGATGAAAATGGGCTCCCACTCCCTGGAGTCAACATTTTGAGTTCCACATCAAGCTCAGTATCAGATTTTGATGGAAATTTTTCAATTAATGCAAAAGTAGACGAGCCTATTACGTTTACATTTCTGGGGTATGTGACTCTCACGATAAATGCTGCAGAAAACATGAGCGTGACCATGAAAATGTCAAGCACAGACCTTACGGAAGTTGTAGTCGTAGGGTATGGTACTCAAAAAAGGACAGATCTTACGAGTGCCATTTCAACAATCAAATCAGACCAGATTACTAAACAGCCGGCATTTAATGCCCTGCAATCCTTACAAGGTAAGGCGGCAGGTGTAAATATTATTGCCAATGATGCGCCGGGTGCTACACCTACAATTATTATCAGAGGTTTGGGAACTGCAGAATCGGGAAGGTCGCCTATGTATGTAGTAGACGGTGTTATTACGGGTAGTATTGCTAACCTGAATCCTAATGACATTGAATCTTTTGATGTCATGAAAGATGCAGCTTCGGCTGCCATCTATGGTTCTAATGCTGCTAATGGAGTTGTGTTTATTACAACAAAAAAAGGGAAACTGGGAAAAATCAGTATTAAGATAAATTCTTTTTATGGAGCAAAATCAATACTGAATCCTGTTAAAATGGCTAATTCAAGTCAGTTTGTGACTTATTTTAATGAAAGTCGTGCAGCTATTGGAAATCCGGACAGATTAGCACTTAATCAACCGTATGACACGGATTGGTATGATGCATTGGCAGGAACAAGTTTCTCACAAGGAAATGATGTTTCGCTTTCCGGAGGTTCAGAAAGTGTGACCTATTATTTTAGTTTCAATAACTACGAAGAAGACGGACTTTTAGAAGGGCACAAAGTAGCAAGAAACGTTTTAAGATCTAACAATATATATAAAGCCTTTGACGGAAAATTAAAGATCACGCAAAATGTTAGTGCTGCATTTACAAAATCTACTCCAAAACCGTACAGTTCGTTTACGGAAGCATACAAACAGGCTCCTATAATTCCTGTTTATTATCCTAATGGAAGATATGGAATGTCCTATTGGAACAAGACTACAGGATTGCCGGATTATATCATTGGAGCCGGACAGCAAGGTGGTCGTTTGAATTCAATTGGTAACCCGGTTGCGAACGTAAATTTCCAGAACGAGAAGAATAAGATGATGGAACTTCAGGGATTACTTCAGGCTGATTATACAGTTACAGATTGGCTAACAGCTACGACCCGATTTGGAGCTACAAAATCATATTCCAAAACCAGAATTTATAATGATATTCGTGGACGTTATCTGGCAGCTGATCCTCTCAAAACCCTTGCTGATTTTCTAAATGATCAAAATGGGGCACCTACTTCTACAGTATTCGCAAACAACTCTCTTTCCTATAAAGATGTTGAAAGTTTCAGATATAACTGGGATACTTATTTAACAGCAAGTAAATCATTTGGTAAGCATAATTTTAATGCTACAGCCGGTGTTACGAAAGAAAGAAGAAATGATATATATGAATCTTTTATAGAAGGCTATGGTGTTCCGGAACAGGAAAATTACTGGAATTTGGATATGGCATCATTAAGGTATACTAAAGTTGTCACGCAATTTTTTCAAACTCCTACAAATGTCCTTTCTTATTTTGGAAGGCTTCAGTATAATTTTGACGAGAAATACTATGTTTCAGGAACTATTAGACGTGATGGAAACAGTAATTTTAAAAAGAATGCCGATTACTGGGGAACATTTCCTTCTGTTAGTGTAGGTTGGGTATTGACTAACGAAAGCTTTTTAAGCGAAGTTAACAATCTGGATTTCCTTAAACTAAGAGCAGGATACGGTGAAGTAGGTAATGCAAACGTACCTTTTAATGCAACTTCAATTATTACAAACCCTGGTAGTGCCAATACAAATTATGTTTTTGGACCAAATCAGGATTTAGTATTTGGAGGCGCAGTAGGTTCACCAGCCACAAACTTGACTTGGGAAGTTACTAAGGAAATTAATGCGGGTGTTGATTTTGAATTGCTGGACAGAAGATTATCAGGTAGTGTTGATTACTATAACAGGATAAATACAAATGCAATATTAAATGTAAAACCAATCCTAAATTCGCCTGCATCTCAAAATTACTATGACCATGGAGGTGAGGTAAGAAACAAAGGATATGAAATTGCTTTAAATTGGAAAGATAACATTACTGAAGACTTTTCATATAGTATAGGTGTTAATTATGCCCATAATAAAAATACCTTAGAGAATGTAAAACCTGCCTATGATGGAATGACAGGCGGTAGTCTTGGTGATGGTCAAATCACAAAAAGATTACAGGAAGGTCAGCCAATATATTCATGGTGGCTGTTAGAAGCAGACGGTGTTTGGCAAACTCAGGCAGAAATTGATGCCAATCCGCATTTCGGAGTGCCTCAGCCAGGTCAGTTGCGTTATAAAGACCAGAACGGTGACGGTGTAATTGACGACAGAGATAAGAAATTCTTTGGTTCTTACATACCAAAATTCTCTTATGGAATCAATGTGAATCTTGCCTACAAAAATTTCGATTTATCTGTTGACGGATTTGGAGCCGGAGGCAACAAAGTGTATAACGGACTTAAAGGAACCCGAGTAGATGCAGGTGAAAATATTGCTGCAGAAACATTTAACAACCGTTGGACAGGACCGGGAACTTCAAATACAAATCCGGGGGCAAACAGAGATGCCCTGTCTTCAAGTTATTACTTAGAAGATGGTGATTATTTCAGAATCAACAACATTACTTTAGGATATACTTTTAAAGATATGTTTAATATTTCCAGACTTAGAATTTACGGAACGGCACAAAATCCTTTCCTGTTCACTAAATATTCAGGATTCACTCCGGAGTTGAATAATAGTGGTGCACCAAACGAAACTGCCGGTATTGAATTGGCAGCTTATCCGAATATCAAAACTTTCATTTTTGGTATAAACCTTGAATTTTAAAAAAAATAGTATGAAAATAAATTATAAAAAAATTGTTTGTCTTTCATTCGCTCTCGGCGTATTAGTTGGATGCGACGATTTCCTTGATGTAGATGCAAGAGAAAAGATTACAGAAGAAGACAGTGGGGAAAATTTGGAACCGATTGCCTTTGTGAATGGAATCTACGGAATGATGACAGAGTGGGATTATGCCTTCTCCTATCTTGGAATTACTGAAATTATTTCTGATAATGCTGATAAAGGAAGTTCGCCTGGTGACCCGGGAGGTGATAAAGGATTACTTGATGGATTGACATTCACAGCTACAGCAGGTTCTGTTGAAGCCATGTGGACAAACTGGTACAAAGCCATTGGACGTGCTACTTATTCTATAGGTTATACAGAAAGTTACGGGCTTACAGACGAAGCATATAAAAACAGACTAATTGGAGAAGCCAAATTTCTTAGAGCCTATCACTACTTTTTCTTAGTTAGGGCTTTTGGCGATGTGCCTTTACAACATGTTGACCTAACTGTAAGAGTTCCTAAAGAACAGGTTTATGATTTTATTGAGCAGGATTTGCTGGATGCCATTCAGGTATTGCCGGAAAAGAGTCAATACGCATCTGCTGATTTAGGTAGAGCTACTAAAGGTGCCGCACAAGCGTTGTTAGCAAAGGTTTACCTGTATCAAAAAGATTGGCAGAATGCTTATGATTATGCAGATGATGTAATCACTTCAGGGCAATACAGCCTTGAGCCGGATTATGCTCAAATATGGAGAGTCAATACAGAAAATGGCGTAGAATCTATATTTGAAGTTCAGGCTCGTGGAGAATCAATCGCTCACGGTGTACAGCAATATTCAGAAACGCAAGGTGCGAGAGGACCAAGCGGTTGGGGATGGGGATTCAATACGCCATCTCAAAATCTTTTGGATGCCTACAATGCTGAAGGCGATGTTATCAGAAGAGATGCAACTATCATTTTCAGAGGTGAAACAATGTATGACGGGCGTGTAGTAAGCACTGCCGTAGAAAACCCAATGTATAATGAAAAAGCTTATTCCAGTGCCAATGCAGGTGCAGGAGACGGTGATAAAAACATCAGGGTATTGCGACTTGCAGAAATTTATTTAATTCGTGCAGAAGCTGCAAATGAACTGGGCAATTCAGATGTGGCCTTGTCTTCTTTGAAAGAAGTTCGTGACAGGGTAAACCTTGGAGAAATAACTACGACAGACCAGAACTTACTAAGAAATCTGATTTGGAAAGAAAGAAGATTAGAACTGGCTTTTGAACATGACAGATGGTTTGACCTGGTTAGAACCGGACAGGCAGCACAAGCCATGCAAGCCAATGGAAAACCTTTTGAAGTAGGCAAACACGAGCTTTTCCCAATCCCGAATGGTCAATTAATACAAACACCAGGTTTGGGCCAAAACCCGAACTGGTAATAAACTCTATTGATGAAATACCTATTTTTTATATTTCTAATAGTTGCAAGTTGTGGTTCAAACGAATCGTCTCCAAAAGGAGACGATTCGTCTACACCTGCAACCCCAACACCGTTAACTGATGAACAATTAGTAGATGCGGTTGAAAAACAGACATTTAAATATTTCTGGGATTTTGCCGAGCCAAACTCAAAATTGGCAAGGGAAAGATACCATCCGGATGGTAATTATCCGGAAAATGATTCCAATATTGTTACCACAGGAGGTTCCGGTTTTGGGCTGATGTCAATAATTGCAGCAACTTCCAGAAACTATGTTTCCAGAAGTGAAGCCGTATCCCGATTGAATACAATTGCAGATTTTCTTGCCAATGCCGACCGTTTTCACGGAGCATGGCCTCATTGGATGGATGGAACTACGGGCAGAGTAAAGCCTTTTGGACAAAAAGACAATGGTGGTGATTTGGTAGAAACGGCTTTTTTATGTCAGGGAATGATTTGCGTACGCGAATTTTTCAAAGAAGGTACCGCCGAAGAAAAAGCCCTGGCACAGAAATTCGACAATTTATGGAAAGGTGTTGATTGGAATTGGTACAGAAACAACCAGAATGTTTTGTATTGGCACTGGTCGCCTGATTATGCCTGGGAAATGGACTTTCCTTTGGAAGGTTATAATGAATGCCTGATTACTTATGTTCTTGCAAGCGCGTCGCCAACACATGGCATAACTCCGGAGGCTTATCATAAAGGATGGGCAAGAAACGGAGGAATCGTTTCGTCTGCAACAAAATACGGAATTCCTTTATTACTAAAGCATAATGGTGCTGAACAGGCCGGAGGACCTTTGTTCTGGGCACACTATTCTTATTTGGGCTTAGACCCGAGACAGCTGACAGACCAATATGCTAATTATTGGGATGTCAATGTCAATCATTCAAAAATCAATTATAAATATTGTGTTGAAAATCCTGGGAATTTTGCAGGATATGGCCCAAATTATTGGGGATTAACAGCTTCCTATTCCAGAAATCCCGATGGAAGTATTGGCTATAACGCACATATGCCAAGCAACGATTTAGGAATCGTATCGCCTACGGCAGCTATAAGTTCTATAGTGTATACTCCAACAGAATCATTAGCAGCGATGCGCAATTTTTATGAAAACTACAGCGGACAGTTATGGGGTCCGGCAGGTTTTTACGATGCCCACAGCAAGCATTACGGATGGACAGCTAACAGATATCTGGCAATTGACCAGGGTCCAATGGTGGTTATGCTGGAGAACTACCGTTCAGGATTGCTTTGGAATTTATTTATGAATGCACCGGAAGTGCGACAAGGTTTGGTAAATCTTGGATTCCATTCCGGACAACACGGATTTTAAAATGAAAATAAAACTGGCTTTATTGGGGTTATTGGTGTCCGGTATCTCTTTTGCTCAAAAAGACATTACCGGAGCAATTTCTGTCGAAATTACCCAAAAAAGCGAATTAAATTATGCCCTGCATATCCCCAAAAATACAAAAGGAAAGAAACCGCTCATGGTCTTTCTCCACGGTTCAGGAGAACGAGGTTCAGATATTGAAAAGGTTAAAATACACGGCCCTTTCAAATACCTCAAAAATAATGAATTGGATAGTTACGTTCTCGCGCCACAATGTCCTGACAATGAATATTGGAACGCAGAAGTCTTATATAAATTGATACAAAAAATCCAAAAAGAAAATAATATAGATTCCAACAGAATTTATCTTACAGGTTTGAGTATGGGAGCCTGGGGAGCCTGGAATCTGGCTTTTGCTCATCCCGAAATGTTTGCCGCACTGGTGCCCATTGCAGGATTTGTTGACAGAGTGCCTATGATGGAAAATTGCAAGATTAAGGATATTCCAACACGGATTTTCCATGGACTGGTAGATGATGTTGTAGATGTGAATTATTCGATAGCCATCTACAAAAAACTAAAAACATGTAGCAAAGACATTCACCTGACCATTTTCGATGATGCCAATCACGACAGTTGGAGCAGAGTATATGACAACAAAGAAATTTATGACTGGATGCTGGAACAGCAGAAGCAATAAACAAATTTCCCTAAATAAATATCATAATGAAATTTAAAACAGTAGTACTATTATTATTAGCGGGTTCGCTTACAGCTAATGCCCAAAAGGACAAAAAGAAGAGCGCAATTAAGCCCAAAAAAGAATTTGTTTCAGAGCTGATGGCTAAAATGACAATTGATGAAAAAATTGGCCAGCTTGTACAGTTTACGGCAGACGGAACCATAACCGGACCAGCCGCCGGAGATAATTTTATCGAACAAATCAAAAAAGGAAATGTAGGTTCTATATTGAATGCGACTACCGTAAAATATACAGCTGAACTTCAAAAGATGAATCTCGATAATTCAAGGTTGAAAATTCCGTTACTTTTTGGATATGATGTTATCCATGGCTATAAAACTATTTTCCCAATTACTCTGGGTGAATCAGCTACTTGGGATTTGAATGCTGTGGAATTGGCAGCCAAAATTTCTGCTGCAGAAGCTGCCGCAGGAGGCGTTCACTGGACTTTTTCACCAATGGTAGATATTTCCCGTGACCCACGTTGGGGTAGGGTATCAGAAGGTGCCGGAGAAGATACCTATCTGGGTTCTAAATTAGCGATGGCTCGTGTAAGAGGTTATCAGGGGAATGACCTTTCAGCCATCAACACTATTTTGGCATGTACAAAACACTTTGCGGCTTATGGAGCTGCAGAGGCAGGACGTGATTACAATACAGTTGATATGTCAGAAAGAATGCTAAGAGAAGTTTATCTGCCGCCATTCAAGGCTACGGTTGATGCAGGAGTAAGAACTTTTATGACCTCTTTTAATGAAATTTCTGGAGTTCCGGCCACCGGAAATAAATTTCTGGTTAACGGAATACTGAAAGACGAATGGAAATTTGACGGTTTTGTGGTAACCGATTATACCGGAATGAACGAAATGATACCTCACGGCTATGCAAAAGATGAAAAACATGCGGGCGAATTGGCATTAAACGCGGGTGTTGACATGGATATGGTTGGAGGAATCTACATGAAGAACCTTAAAAAATCATTGTCTGAAGGAAAAGTTACCGAGGCGCAGATAAATGATGCCTGCCGAAGAATTTTAGAAGCAAAATACGATTTAGGCCTGTTTGAGGACCCTTACCGATATAATGATGCCAAAAGAGAGAAAGAAGTCACCTATAAAAAAGAATATCTGGAGGCTGCTTTAGATGTGGCGAACAAATCGTTGGTACTGCTCAAAAACAGCAATCATACGCTACCGCTGAAAAAAGAACAGAAAGTAGCCTTTGTTGGGCCGCTAATCAGCGATGAATATAATATTATTGGTTCCTGGGCAGCATCAGGCGACAGACACGGATTTGCTGTTAGTGTTGAAGAAGGAGTAAATAAAATTATCACAGACAAAAGCAAAATCAGTTTTGCAAAAGGAGTGGAAATTCTGGATAAGAAAAGAGACATGATGCAGGCTGCCATTGACAATGCTAAAAAAGCAGATGTTATCGTTGCGGTAATGGGTGAATTCGAAAACATGACAGGAGAAGCCGCTTCACGTACCAATATAGACCTGCCTGGAATACAGAAAGAATTTTTGGCAGAATTGAAAAAACTGGGCAAACCTATCGTTTTAGTATTGCTGAATGGAAGACCGCTAACATTAGAATGGGAAGACCAAAATATGGATGCGATTCTTGAAGCCTGGTGGCCTGGAACAAGAGGAGGCGATGCTATTGCACAGACGCTTTACGGAATCAATAACCCAAGCGGGAAATTGCCAATGACTTTTCCTAGAAATGTAGGACAGATTCCATTGTATTACAATCATAAAAACACCGGACGTCCTTATTTAGGAAAAGCAGACAATGAGCAAAAATATAAATCACGCTATATTGATGTTGACAATTCACCTTTGTATGAATTTGGTTATGGACTAAGCTATACAAAATTTACCTATTCTAATTTTAAGCTATCTGCTACCAAAATCAACTTCAATCAAAAATTAAAAGCTACGGTTGAAGTTGCCAATACAGGAAATTATGATGGAGAAGAAGTAGTTCAGCTCTATATCCGGGATAAAGTCGGGTCTGTAACCAGACCGGTAAAAGAACTAAAAGGTTTCCAGAAAATTCTCTTGAAAAAAGGAGAGAAGAAGACTGTTGAATTCGAAATTTCTTCCGAAGATTTGAAGTTCTACGGAATAGATATGCAGTTTGCCGCAGAGCCGGGAGATTTTGAAATCTTTGTTGGCGGTACATCAGCGACAGACATGAAATTGGAGTTTGAGTTAGTTAAATAATTTTTTTTGTGAGTTTTAAAAGGCCCTTTAGGTTTCTCTAAAGGGCTTTTTTCTAAATCCGATTAGCTACCTTTAGCGAAATTTATATAATATGAAAAACATCTTTACCCTGTGCCTTCTCGTATTGACGGGATTTTTAAACGCTCAGACAGTCCAGTCTCCATCCAAAGAAATTGCAGTAACCTTTAAACTAACTGCCGAAGGTCGCCCGTCCTATTCCGTAAACTATAAAAACAAACCTGTCATAAAAGAAAGTTTGTTAGGGATTGCTTTAAAAGAGACAGAAGCATTGGAAACAGGATTTGAAATAACAAATACACAAAACAAAAGCGTTGATGAAAGTTGGAAACCGGTATTAGGAGAACAATCTGTTATCCGCAATACATACAATCAGGCTGTTTTTTCACTCGTACAGAAAGCTACGGGAAGAAAGCTGGATATCGTTTTCAAAGTATACGACGAAGGTGTTGCTTTCAGGTATGAATTTCCAAAACAGGACAAGCTGAATTATTTTATCATTTCTGATGAAAAAACAGAATTTAATCTGGCAGGAAACCATAAGACATTCTGGATTCCGGGCGATTATGACAGCCAGGAATACGTATACAATGAGACAAAATTATCAGAAATTGATAACGACAAATTAAACCTGAACAATGGTATTGCCGTAAAATCTATCGGTGGCCGTTATGTGGTACAGTCGCCATTGATGATGAAATCGGCAGAGGGTCTTTATCTTAATGTTTTTGAAGCCGCTGTGGTGAATTATCCGGTAATGCACCTGGATGTCAATACTTCAAACTTTAAAATAAAATCACATTTAGTACCTAACGCAATAGGCGATAAAGCATATCTCCAGGCTCCGGCTGTTTCTCCATGGCGCACGATTATGGTAAGCGATGATGCCAGAGATATTGTAGGCTCTAAAATGATTCTAAACCTGAATGAACCGTCCAGAATAGAAGACACCTCATGGATTAAACCTATGAAATATGTAGGGGTTTGGTGGGAAATGCACGTTGGTGTTTCAACCTGGGATTTGAGCGGTACACAAGATGCATCTCAAAAAAGCGTAGGCAAAAAGCCGCACGGAGCAACCACAGAAAACACAAAACGCTATATTGATTTTGCTGCAAAACACGGTTTTGATGGCGTATTGGTTGAAGGCTGGAATGTAGGTTGGGAAGACTGGTTTGGAAACTGGAAAGAAGAAGTTTTTGACTTTGTGACCCCCTATCCGGATTTCGACATACAGCAAATCAGTGACTATGCAAAGTCGAAAAATGTAAAGATGATTATGCATCACGAAACTTCAGGTTCTGTTGCCAATTATGAAAGACGTTTGGATAGAGCATTGAACGTAATGAAAAAATACGGTTATCCGGCAGTAAAAACAGGCTATGTCGGGAAAATTATTCCAAGAGGAGAATTTCACGACGGTCAGAGTATGGTCAACCATTTCAATTATGTTCCGCAAAGAGCGGCAGAATATAAAATTATGGTCAATTCTCACGAATCATCACGTCCAACAGGTGTAAGCAGAACATGGCCAAACTATATTGCGGCCGAAGCGGCAAGAGGAAACGAATTCAACGGATGGAGTAACGGAAATCCGCCAACACATGAAACCATTCTTCCTTTTACACGACTTTTAGGAGGACCGATGGATTATACGCCGGGTGTTTTCGAAATCAAGATGAGCCATTACGATGCCAGTAAGACAGAACAGGTACATACTACACTTGCCAAACAACTGGCCCTGTATGTTACGATGTATTCACCATTGCAAATGGCTTGTGACCTGCCTGAGAATTATGAAAGATATGCAGATGCTTTCCAATTCATCAAGGATGTTGCAGCAGATTGGGACGAAAGCAAATATCTGGAAGCAGAACCGGGCGATTATTTAACGGTTGCCAGAAAAGCCAAAGGAAGTGAAAACTGGTTCGTTGGTGCAATTACCGACGAAAATCCTAGAAACACCACAGTTTCACTCGATTTTTTAACTCCGGGAAAAAAATATAAAGCCATTATTTATCAGGACGGAAAGACAGCACACTGGGAGAAAAACCCAATCAATTATGAAATCAAGACAATTGAAGTGACTTCAAAAAGTAAGTTAAAGCTAAATCTGGCTGCTGGTGGCGGAACGGCTATCAGCATTTTTCCGGTAAAGTAAACAATAACAATGATTTTTTTTAAAAGACAAAATTTAAAGAAAGTAACAAAAATAGTAAGTCTTGCAGGAATCTTGCTCCTTTCGGGGCAAGGTTTCTCGCAACAAAAAACCTATTGCAATCCAATTAATATTGATTACGGATATTGCCCGATTCCAAATTTTGTAACACAAGGAAAACATCGCGCAACAGCAGACCCGGTAATCACCAACTTTAAAGGCGAATATTATCTGTTTTCGACCAATCAATGGGGCTATTGGCATAGTTCCGATATGCTCAACTGGAAATTCATATCCAGAAAATTCCTCCGCCCGGAACATAAGGTTTATGACGAACTCTGTGCACCATCGCTATCATTTGTAAATGATACGCTATTGGTAATCGGTTCGACGCATACTAAGGATTTTCCGCTATGGATGAGCAAAAACCCCAAAACAGACGATTGGAAAGAACTCGTTCATAAATCGGAAGCAGCGGCATGGGACCCGCAAATCTTCTGGGACAAAGAAAAAGATGAAGTCTATATGTATTATGGTTCCAGTAATCTGTATCCGCTGTATGGTGTGAAGTTAAACCGTAAAACCTTTCAGCCCGAAGGCGAACGTATTCCCGTTTTGGCACTCAATGATGACGAACATGGCTGGGAACGGTTTGGCGAACACAACGACAATACTTTCTTACAGCCTTTTACTGAAGGTGCTTTTATGACCAAATACAAAAACAAATACTATCTGCAATACGGAGCACCCGGAACCGAATTTAGCGGTTATGCAGATGGCGTTTATGTAGGGTCAAATCCGTTAGGACCTTTTGAATACCAATCCCATAATCCGTTTTCCTATAAACCCGGAGGATTTGCAAGAGGAGCAGGGCACGGAGCTACCTATCAGGATACCAATAATGACTATTGGCACGTATCTACAATTGTAATTTCAACAAAGAATAATTTTGAAAGACGAATAGGAATCTGGCCCGCCGGTTTTGATGAAGATGGAATATTATATTCCAATACGGCTTATGGCGATTATCCGACTTTTCTTCCTTCACAGAAAAAGAACCATTTACAGGAAAGCTTTTCAGGATGGATGCTTTTAAATTACAATAAGCCGGTTCAGGTTTCTTCTACCCTGGGAGGTTTTCAGCCTAATTTTAGTAATGACGAAGACATCAAGACGTATTGGTCTGCTAAAACGGGTGCTAAAGGCGAATACCTGATTTCTGATTTGGGAGAAAAATCGACAATTCATGCCATACAAATCAACTTTGCAGACCAGGATGTGGAACTGATGGGCAAACCGGAAACTACAACAGGACATAAGTACATTATCTATTCTTCAAATGATGGTAAAAACTGGAAAATAGCTGTCGATAAAAGCAAAAATACTAAAGACGTGCCTCATGATTATATGGAATTGGAAAAGCCAATTACTGCACGGTATTTAAAAGTAGAAAACATCCAAATGCCAACAGGGAAATTTGCCATCAGCGGTTTCAGGATATTTGGAAAAGGAGCAGGGCAGAAGCCAGATGCGGTACAAAACTTTGCTCCGTTACGTGCCGAAGCCAGAAAAAAAGGAGAGCGAAGAAGTGTCTGGTTCAAATGGCAACAGGAACCTAATGCAGATGGATATGTCATCTATTTCGGAAAATCGCCTGAAAAACTATACGGTTCAATAATGGTATATGGCAAAAATGAATATTATTTCAGCGGATTAGACCGTTCTGATGCCTATTATTTTCAGATTGAAGCTTTCAACAGTAACGGGATAGGTCCTAAATCCGAAATAAAAAAATCAGAATAAAAAAAACTTTGTGAAAAAGATTACGCAAACGTTGTATTTTGATTAAAAAACGACTTAAGAAATCGTTTTCGTTAATAACTAAATCGTAATCTGTTGCAAGGTGTTTTCATATAAATGTATATTTATCAAAAATTAATTGTTTTTATTAAATAGAATCCTATTTTTTATTGCTTTAACTAAACTATCTTAATAAATGAGTTCAGAAACTAAAACAAATTATCCTGCGCTGTATACGCTGATTACAGTATTTTTCTTCTGGGGATTTATTGCTGCCGGAAACAGCATCTTTATTCCTTTCTGTAAAAACTATTTTTCGTTAGACCAGTTTCAATCACAGCTGATTGATTTTGCTTTCTATACTGCATATTATCTGGGAGCGTTGCTGCTTTTTATTTTCGGAGCCGTGAACGGGAAAGACCTGGTTGGCAAATGGGGATATAAGAGAAGTATTGTTTACGGATTGCTATTTTCTGCCTTAGGAGCCGGAGCCATGATTGTTGCGGTAGAAGCGAATGTATATGCAGGAATGTTGGTAGGTTTGTTTATAGTTGCTTTAGGATTCTCATTGCAGCAAACAGCAGCAAACCCATTTGCTGTTTTATTGGGTGACCCGAAAACGGGGACCAGCCGTCAAAACCTTGCGGGTGGTATTAACTCTTTCGGAACGACAATCGGGCCAATTGTTGTTGGTTTTGCTTTGTTTGGAACGGCAGCAGCAGTAAGCGATGAACAGATTAAAGGACTAGGTTTGGATAAAGTAATCCTGTTATATGTAGGAGTAGGAATCTTATTCTTGATAGCAGCAAGCGTTTTCTTCTTCTCTAAAAAACTTCCATCCGGAATTTCGGACGAGCCAATGGAAAAAGCAAATAAAGCGATGACTACTTTAATTGTCATGACGGGTCTTTTGGCCATAATGTTTGCGCCCGTTTTCAACAGCTATAATTCACCGGAAGCAAAAAAGATAGTTGAAATTGAAAAGTCAATCGAACCTATAACGAAAGACATCAAAAAATTAAGCGATAATCTGGTAAAGATTAAAAAAGATAAAGTGATTTCTGAAGAAGAAAAAAATACAGCTTCCGAATCAATCAAAAGCGAAATCAAAGTATTGGAATTGAGTGTTGAACCACAGCACAAAGAAATTCAGGAAATCAGACACCCGCTTGAAAAATACAGAATGTATTGGCTGTCTGGCGCTTTATTGGTAATTGTGGGCGGGCTTTTATTCGCGAACCGAAGCGCACAAAAGAAAAACGAAGGCTGGGGTGCCATGAAATACCCGCAGTTGGTTTTAGGAATGCTGGCTATTTTCACCTATGTAGGAGTTGAGGTTGCTGTAGGAAGTAACCTGGGAGAACTATTGAAACTGCCTGAATTTGGAAGTTTCCAATCATCGGAAATTGCACCTTATATATCAATGTACTGGGGAAGTTTGATGATTGGCCGTTGGGCAGGAGCTATCAGTGTTTTTAACCTGTCTGCAAGCAAAAGAAAATTAGCCCTTATTATTGTTCCATTGATAGCCTTTTCGGTTATTATTGGCGTAAATACATTGGCGCAGCAAGATATGACCTCACTATACTATTATGTAATCTGTGTGTTATTGCAGGTTTTGGTTTTCTTCCTAAGCAAGAACAAACCGGCCAGAACATTAATCTTATTTGGACTAATGGGTGTTACTGCCATGCTGATTGGATTGTTCTCTACGGGAACCGTTGCAATCTACGCTTTCCTTGCCGGAGGTTTGGCTTGTAGTATTATGTGGCCGTCTATCTTTACATTATCAATTACTGGTCTTGGAAAATACACAGCTCAAGGGTCGGCTTTCCTGGTAATGATGATTTTAGGAGGAGGAATTATCCCGCCAATTCAAGGAAAATTATCAGATATTATCGGAATCCACGCTTCGTATGTAATACCGGTAATCTGTTTCTCCTACCTTACATTCTTTGCGATAGCCGTAAAAGGAATACTGAAAAGGCAGAATATTGATGTCGATGCCATTGAAGCCGAAGGAGCCCATTAATTTATTCTTAATGAATTCATAATAACGAATCCGAAGCAGATTGTATTTCCTACATTTGCTTCGGATTTTTACTTCTCATGAGACTTTCAAAATATTATCTGGCAGCCATTACAGCTTTTGTAATCTGGGGATTCTTTAGTTTGGCTTTAAAGCCGTTACACCTATATCCATCACTGGACATTCTATTTTACAGGGTATTCCTATGTGTCGTTCTCATGATGGGAATCAATCTCCTTTTCAGAAAAAAGACTTTAAAGGAAACAAAGGAAAATTTCAGGCTGATGTCTGCAACCCAAAAGAGAAATGTCGTACTCCTGACTTTGGGAGGTTCTTTGCTGTTGTCTGCCAACTGGTTTTTCTTTATCTATGTCATGAACCACGTGAGTGTCAAGGCTGCATCTTTTGCCTATCTGGTTTGTCCGATACTCACCACCGTTTTTGCCTATTTTATATTGAAGGAAAAACTAAACAAATGGCTATGGACAGCAGTAGGCTTGAGTATTTTTAGCTGTGTTCTATTGTCGTTTAATCATTTTATGGATATTTTTTACAGCCTGATAGTAGCTGCTACCTATGCTTTGTATCTGGTTTCGCAACGAAAAAATACAGCAATTGACAAATTTTTATTGCTTACATTACAACTGACAACCACAGCAATTATCCTATTGCCTTTTTATCCGTTTTATAGTTCAGAAGTACCAACGGCCTTTAATTTTTATTTTTATCTGGTTATCATAGTGGTTTTGTTTACTATTATTCCGCTATTCCTGAATTTATACGCACTGAAAGGAGTCAATTCGTCAACAGTCGGAATATTGCTTTATATCAATCCGCTGATTAATTTTTTCCTTGCCATTTTTTATTACAAGGAAGAAATTACGACGTTCCAGATTATTGCCTATTCCTTAATACTACTGTCAATTATTATTTTTAACAGCAAGCACATCTTTAAACCGAAAACAAAAGAACTACAGCCTAAAGATGTATAATTCATTTTATATCCCGATTTTTGCATCATGAAAAAAGTTTATCTTGATAATGCTTCTACAACAGCGCTACGACCTGAAGTTATTCAGGAAATAACGCATGTCCTGCAGGAAGAATATGGAAATCCGTCTTCAACACACAGTTTTGGTAGGTCGGCTAAAAACATATTGGAATCGTCAAGAAAATTGATTGCAAAGCAATTGAACGCATCAGCACAGGAAATAATTTTTACTTCCGGAGGTACAGAAGCAAATAACTGGATTCTCCGTTCGGCAATAAAAGATTTAAAAGTAAAAAGAATTATCACGAGCAAGATTGAGCATCATGCAGTACTTAATACGGTTTTGGCCTTACAGACAGAATATGGCGTTGAAGTAGACTTTGTCAATCTGAATTCAAAAGGAGAGGCAGACATCAATCATTTGGTAGAATTGCTTTCTCAGGATAAGCCCACGTTGGTTGCCTTGATGCATGTAAACAATGAAACAGGAACCGTTTTAGATATAGAAAAAGTAGCCCGGTTGTGTAAGCAATACAATGCACTTTTTCATTCAGATACGGTACAGTCTGTAGGCAAGACAGAAATTGACCTTCAAAAAGCAGAAGTTGATTTTATTGTTGCCAGCGCCCATAAATTTCATGGGCCAAAAGGTATGGGCTTTGCTTTTATAAGAAAAAATGCTGGCATAAACCCAATGATTTTTGGAGGCGAACAGGAAAAAGGACTTCGCGCCGGAACAGAAGACGTCCATAATATTGCCGGTATGGCAAAAGCACTGGAGATTTCCTATGCAAATTTAGAGGCAGAAAGAAGGCAAATCCGAGACCTAAAAGATTATTTTGTAGAGAAGCTGCAAACTAATTTTCCGGAATTTAAAATAAATGGAAACCCGGAAGGTTTCTACAACATCATCAATGTTTTATTGCCATTTTCTGATGAAAAGACCGCTATGATTCTTTTTAATCTTGATATGAAAGGGATAGCTGTTTCCAGAGGCAGTGCCTGCCAATCGGGAAGCATCAAACCATCACACGTACTAAAAGAAATGCTTTCAGACGAAGACCTGAAAAAACCTAGTTTAAGAATTTCCTTCAGCCACTTTAATACATCAGAAGATATTGACTTGCTAATTGAAGCTTTGAAAGCAGTTTAATTTTGTTAAAAATCGATACTGTTTGTTTTATTTAACACAATTATTTGTGTGATTTATTTATGTTTGTGTAAAAACAAACTTTATGAAACGCAGAATAATTTCTTCAATAGCCATTTTTGGCTTTATTATTACTTCCTCCGCACAAAACAAAGGAAAAATAGAAATCGGTTTTAATGCTGGTTTAAATTCATCTAATGCGACTACAACTTATTATTCTGCTGAGCGGAGTATAAGTCTTAATCTTGGAGCTTCAGCAGATTATTATTTGTCTGATAGCTGGAGTCTTAAATTAAAATTAATTTATGACAGAAAGGGATGGGATAATGATTTTATACAGGTTTCTGGGTTTGACCCTATTGAGTTTCCTGCTTATGAAAGAACAAACGTCAATTTAAATTACATTACTGTTCCTCTAATGGCAAACTGGCATTTTGGGAGTAAAAAGAACTGGTACTTAAACTTTGGTCCCTATATAGGTTTCTTAATGAATGCTAAAGAAACGAGATTAGATACAGATATCAAAAAAGAGTTTAATACGGTAGATGGAGGTTTATCCTTAGGAATAGGCGTAAAAATTCCGGTATCGGATAAGCTTAAACTTTTTATTGAATATGAAGTACAGGGTGGTATGGCAGAGATTTATAAAAATAATGAGGAGGGTGATAAGAATATGAATATAAGAAGCTCCTTTAACTTTGGAATAAACTTTTTACTTGATTGATCTGCTAAAGCTAATGTAACCATTGATTTTATGAAAAGCCAAAATTAGAAATAAGATAACAGATAATAGACATTTTTGTTAATTCAAACTCAAATCTTCCATCTGAAATCTCAAATCCCCCAAAACAAACTTTATGAAACAAGTACTAATTACATTAATAACTGTTTTTGGTTGTATTGCTATTTCCTTTGCACAGCATAAAGGCAAAGTAGAAATGGGTTTTAATATAGGTTTTAATACTACTAATATCAGTAATAACATTGAAATATACGATTTACCGGATTCACGATATGGCTTTAATTTTGGAGTTTCTGCTGATTATTATTTTTCAGATGACTGGAGTATTAAAGCTAAGTATATTTTCGAAACAAAAGGATGGAATAATGACCTTATACAGGTTTCTGATGAATCCGACCCTGTCGTTCGGTATGAAAGTACCAACATCCGTTTAAATTATATTACTATTCCGTTAATGATTACTTTTCATGCTTATGGTGATGATGAAGATCGGATAAATGTATATACTAACGGAGGTCCATATATTGGTTTTTTGATGGATGCAAAAGAAACAAGATTTAATACTATCATAAAAGATAGTTTTGATAAAATAGGTGGAGGTATTTCTTATGGAGTTGGTATAAAAATTCCGGCATCAAATAAATTTAAATTTTTTCTTGAATATGAATCACAACTCGGACTAACAGAGATTTTTAAATACCGTGATCGATATATTAGTGTAAGACATGCTATGAACTTTGGAATAAACTTTTTACTTTATTAGTTTTCTAAATCACACAAATTTTTTATCTAACAAATCCAAAATCTGAAATCTCAAATCTAAAATCTAAAACCCAAAATCTCAAATCTTTAACACCAAATTCTAATTAATTTTCTAAGTTTGCGTAAAAACAAACTTTATGAAAAGAGTACTAATCACTTCGATGGCCATTTTGGGTTTTATCGTTACTTCCTCCGCGCAGAATAAAGGAAAAATAGAAATCGGGCTTAATGCTGGCTTGAACTCATCCAATGCGAGTACAGGATATGATTCTGCTGACCCAAGCATAGGTTTTAATTTTGGAGCATCAGCCGATTATTATTTTTCTGATAGCTGGAGTCTTAAAGCAAAATTGATTTACGACAGAAAAGGATGGGATAATGACCTTATTCAGGTTTCTGACCAATTTGACCCTGTAGTTCGTTATGCAAGTACAGATATTAATTTAGATTATCTTACGGTTCCTTTAATGGCCAGCTGGCATTTTGGTAACAGAAAGAACTGGTACCTGAACTTTGGCCCTTACATAGGCTTTTTAATGAATGCCAAAGAAACAAGATTTGATTCTGACATCAAGGAAAGTTTTAATAAGGTAGATGGCGGACTTGCTTTTGGAATTGGTGTAAAAATTCCGGTATCAGACAAGTTTAAAGTTTTTATCGAATATGAAGGACAAGGCGGTATGGCTGAGCTATTTAAATATAATGATTATGATGATACTATTATGAACGCCAGAAGCTCCCTTAATGTGGGTATAAACTTTTTGCTTTATTAATAGTGAAGCAGTAAGCAGAAGGCAGTAAGCAGAAGGCAGATGGCAGTACTCAGAAATCAGAAAATAGATTCATAAAAAAACCGTTTTGAAATCCAAAACGGTTTTTTATTATCTAAATCTGCAATCTAAAATCTAAAATCTAAAATCTAAAATCTGCAACCTGCAATCTTAATTCTAAAATCTGCAATCTTAATTCTAAAATCTCAAATCAAAAATCTCAAATCAAAAATCCTACAAATGTATCACTTCACCATAAGCATCAGCAGCAGCTTCCATAATTGCCTCGCTCATAGTTGGGTGAGGGTGGATAGATTTGATGATTTCATGGCCTGTAGTTTCTAATTTTCTGGCAACAACTGCTTCAGCAATCATATCGGTTACACCGGAACCAATCATGTGGCATCCTAACCATTCTCCATATTTAGCATCAAAAATAACTTTTACGAAACCATCAGGAGTTCCGGCAGCTTTTGCCTTACCTGAAGCAGAGAAAGGAAACTTACCAATTTTCAATTCGTAACCTTTTTCACGAGCTTGTTTTTCTGTTAAACCAACAGAAGCGATTTCAGGTGTAGCATACGTACAACCAGGAACATTTCCATAATCGATTGGCTCTACGTGCAAGCCGGCAATTTTTTCAACACAAAGAATTCCTTCAGCCGAAGCTACGTGTGCCAATGCCTGACCAGGAACTACATCACCAATAGCATAATAGCCAGGAATGTTGGTTTGGTAGTATGGGTTCACTACAATTTTATCTCTGTCTGTTGCGATTCCAACTTCTTCAAGTCCTATGTTTTCAATGTTTGATTTAATTCCAACAGCAGAAAGCACGATATCAGCCTCAAGGATTTCTTCTCCTTTTGAAGTTTTTACGGTAGCTTTTACGCCATTTCCGGAAGTATCTACTTTTTCAACAGAAGCATTTGTCATAATCTTGATACCGGCTTTTTTCAAAGAACGCTCGAATTGTTTTGAGATATCTTCGTCCTCAACCGGAACAATGTTTGGCATAAACTCAACAATGGTAACTTCAGTTCCCATAGCATTGTAGAAATGTGCAAACTCAACTCCAATAGCTCCTGAACCAACAACAATCATTGATTTTGGTTGCTCAGACAATGACATAGCCTGACGGTAGCCAATTACTTTTTTACCATCTTGAGGAAGGTTTGGCAATTCGCGGGAACGTGCTCCGGTAGCAATGATAATATGGTCTGCAGAATATTCTGTCGTTTTTCCGTCTTTTCCAACAACATCAATCTTTTTTCCAGGTTTTACTTTTCCGGTACCTTCAATAACATCAATCTTGTTTTTCTTCATCAGGAACTGGATGCCTTTGCTCATTCCGTCAGCAACACCACGCGAACGTGAAATGACAGCGTTAAAATCCTTATCAAATTTTTCAACAGTCAAACCGTAGTCAGAAGCATGTTTTAGGTAATCAAAAACCTGTGCTGATTTTAATAATGCCTTAGTTGGAATACATCCCCAGTTCAAGCAGATACCGCCAAGGTTTTCTTTTTCGATAATGGCAACTTTAAAGCCTAATTGCGATGCTCTGATGGCTGTTACATAACCTCCGGGACCGCTTCCTAAAACAATGATATCGTATTTCATTAGAGTATAATTTTTTCTTGTTATTTAAGAGTACGAAAATAATTAATTATTTGGTTATGGAAAAGTTTCGCTCTCGCAAAGTTTCCACAACTGCTGTTAGTATCAATTTTTATTTTTTGTCACAATTCTTATAAAAGCATACAAAGCCAGTGTTTGTAGCGTAACATTTATGAATACGAGCATAAACCCGAAACCCTCGGAGCCAACAGCATAAAACGGATAGGTTTTGTCAATCAGATAAATCGGAAAACTGAGAAAAATAATAATCAGATTGGAGAGATTGACCAAGAACCTGTTTGAAGACTCCTGAATGATATAAGTACAGGAAATTCCAATAATTATTTCAAGAATAATGACAATAAAAAGAAGTTTGAAGAATAATTTCATGAGTTGGGTATTAGCTCTCTACTGCAAACTGGGAGTAGTATAGGTTTTTGTAATAACCTTCTGCCTTGTTAATCAGCTCGTAATGTGTTCCCTGTTCTACTACTTTTCCTTTTTCCATGACAATAATCTTATCGGCATTCACAATAGTTGCCAATCGGTGGGCAATTACAATTGAAGTTCTGCCTTTCGTGATGGTTTCCGTAGCCTTTTGAATCAATTCTTCAGAATAGGAATCAATAGACGAAGTAGCCTCATCAAGAATCAGTATACTCGGATTGCTTACAAAAGCCCTTAAGAAAGCAATAAGCTGTCGCTGTCCGGAAGAAAGCATTACACCACGTTCTTTTACATTATAATCATAACCATGCGGCAATGTCATTATAAAATCATGGACGCCAATTTCTTTTGCAGCACGGATGACATCTTCTCTTGAAATATCCGGATGCTCAAGGGTAATATTGTTGTGAATCGTATCGGCAAAAAGAAATACATCCTGAAGCACCACGGCAATCTGGTTTCTAAGGCTTTTTAAAGTAAAATCTTTTATATTGGTACCGTCAATCAGTATTTCACCTCCGTTAATTTCATAAAAACGGTTCAGCAGGTTTATAATTGTCGATTTTCCTGCTCCGGTAGCTCCAACGATAGCAATAGTTTCTCCTTCTTTGACATGAATATTGATGCCTTTCAGAACTTCTTCTTTACCGGTATAGCTGAAATGTACATTTTTAAAATCGATGTTGCCTTTAAAAGTAGGAGCCGTAACTTTTCCTTTATCCTGAATATGTCCTTCCATATCCAAAACTTCAAAAACACGGTTCGCAGCAATCATACCCATCTGCATTTCATTGAATTTATCCGCAATCTGGCGTAAAGGATTGTAAAGCATCCCGATAAACATAGTATAAGAGAATAAATCTCCAAAGGTCGTCGTTCCGTTTGCTGCTACGATGTTCATTCCACCATACCAAACAACCAGGCCAAGAGAAATAGACGAAACAATATCAGCAATCGGGAAAAATATAGAGTTGTACCAAACGTTTTTAATCCAGGCTTTTTTATGCTTGTCGTTGATTACTTTGAATTTTTCATATTCGATATCTTCTCTCGAAAATAGCTGTACGATTTTCATTCCGGTAACACGTTCCTGTACAAAAGTGTTGAGGTTAGCAATCTGCGTTCTCACTTCTTCAAAAGCCACCTGCATTTTTTTCTGGAAAACGCGTGTAGCATAAACCAGTACCGGCATAGCGCACATTACAATGATAGTAAGCTTCCAGTTCATATAGAACATAAAAAGCAATACGACTACCATTTTCAGCAGGTCACTTATAATCATAAACAATCCCTGACTAAAGATTTTTGAGATGGATTCAATATCAAAAACGGAACGCGTTACCAGTTTCCCGACCGGCTCATTGTCAAAATATTTCATTTTGAAACTCATCATATGGCCGAAGAGTTTTACACGGATATCTCTGATGATATCTTGTCCGAGCCAATTGGCAAGGAAAACGAAATAAAATTGCGAAACGACCTCAATAATCAAGGCGCCTCCCATTAATAAGATAAAGTATAATAGTCCGGTAGCGTCTTCCGGCTGTATGTAACTGTCAACAGTCTGTTTTAGCAAATAAGGGCGGAGTGCAGCAAAAACCGACAAAGTAACCGCAAAGAAAATAACCCAGTAATACCGGGTTTTGTACGGTTTGGTGTACTCCATTATTCGTTTAAATATTTTAGTATCAGATGCTTTCATTTCTTTTTTCGAGGCTAATTTTTGTCAATCGGCTGAGTGCCACAAATATAAGGATATTCCACTTTGGTTAGAAACAGACCCTGGGCCGGGGCAGAAGCTCCGGCTTCATTTCGGTTTTTACTTTCGATAATTTTTCTGAAATCTTCCAGACTTGTCTTGCCCATGCCAACAGCTACTAATGTTCCTACAATGGCACGTACCATATTTCGCAGGAAACGGTCGGCAGCAATTGTAAAGACCAGTTTATGCCCGTCTTGTTTCCAATAAGCTTCCATGATTTTGCATTGGAAAGTTTTTACATCGGTATTCACTTTTGAAAAACACTGAAAATCGCTGAATTCGAAAAGAATTTTTGCGGCCTGGTTCATTTTTTCCATATCAAGAGCCTGATGGCAGTACCAGCTTAAAGGTTCTTCAAAGACATCCTTTACGGTTGTAACATGATATTCGTAAGTTCTTTTCACCGCATCAAACCGGGCATGGGCATCATCCGCAACAGTATGGATTTTAAGAATGGCAATATCTTTGGGCAGATAAGAATTGAGCCTGTTCTTTAAAATTGTTGCCTCAAAAGAAATTTCCGTATCAAAATGGGCAAACATTTGTTTGGCATGAACGCCGGTATCTGTTCTTCCCGCACCCGTAATTTCAATATCGCTCCGAAGCAGGACAGCAATAGCCTTGCCCAGCGTTTCCTGCACAGAAGGAGCGTTAGGTTGTTGTTGCCAGCCGTGGTAATTTTTGCCGTTATAGGCAAATTCGATGAAATATCTCAAGGTGAAGTAAATCCAAAGTTTTGAAAAACAAAGATAGTCATAAGTTTTATAGGAGTAAGAATGCAGGGTTTCAAATTTTTCTTAAAGTTATGAACTAAAAGAGTTTTGTTTTTTAGATTCAGGACTCTGGAAACTTTGTAATTTTATCCGGCCTAATTTTTAAGACAGATGAAAAAAATTCTTTTACTTTCCGATACCCACGGGCATATAGATGACACGATTTTAAAATATGTCGACCAGGCAGACGAAGTATGGCATGCCGGAGATATTGGCGACCTGATTGTAACAGATACTTTAAAAAAACACAAACCATTACGGGCTGTTTTTGGCAATATTGACGGTGATAAGGCAAGAATGGAATTTCCGCTGAACAACAGATTTATGTGTGAAGACGTAGATGTCTGGATTACACATATTGGTGGCTATCCCGGAAAATATAGTCCGGCTGTTAAAAGTGAAATTGCTTTAAATCCACCAAAACTTTTCATCACAGGACACTCGCACATTCTAAAAGTAATGTTTGATAAAAAATTAAACCTGCTCCATATGAATCCCGGAGCCTGTGGTATTTCCGGTTTCCATCAGGTGAGAACTATGCTTCGTTTTGTTATTGTAGGCGATAAAATTAAAGATTTGGAAGTAATTGAAATAGGGAAGAGGCCATAGAGGATTGGTATCTAATTTTATTTCGGAATTTGGAGTTTGATGTAAATCAAGGTTCCGGCATTAATTTTTGAATTGATGGAAATGGTGCCTTTTAAGTGCTTAATTCTGGATTTGATTTGTGTAAGCCCAAAACCATCACTCAATAATTCCTTGCTCGTATCAAAGCCTTTACCATCATCTTCAATAGTAAGCAGAAGCTGTTTGTTATTCTCTTCCAGCGTAATATAGGCTTTAGAAGCTTTACTGTGCTTTATGATATTGTTGAAAAGTTCTGCAGTAATAAAATACACCCGCATTTCAAACTCTTCGTTGTAACGTCTTCCTTGTGGAACATAACTGGAATATTCAAACTGAAGTATGGAGTTTGAGTTTTTTTCACAAAGGTCCTGCAAAGCATGAAACAGTCCAAACTTGGCCAATAATGGCGGAATCAGTTCATGCGATAAATCCCTGACATTATCGTGTGCTTCCTTAAGAATAGCCCGGGTCTTTTGGATTTCTTCAGAATTTTCTGTGGGATTTTTAGCAGCATAGGCAGAAAGATGGAGTCCGGCAGAAGACAACAATGCACTAATACTATCGTGAAGTATGGTAGCAATATTTTTTCGTTCAATTTCCTGTCCGTCAATGGTTGCATTGATGATATTTTGCTTAATCTGCCTGTCCAGTTCTATAAATCTGTTTTTTTGTTTCAGCCTTAAGTTCTGGTAGAAGAAATAGAACAGGATGGTACTGAAAGCAAAAAGCGCAATAAAAATCAGGATTATTTTTTGATTGTTCTTTTGCTTTTCCTCCATTAAACGCTGCTTTTCTTTGTTCTCGTTCTCGATTTTTTCAATCTTGTATTTTGTCTCTACATCCGAAATGGCTCGTTTGATATTATCTTCATAAATTGTTTCGTTAACATGAAAATATTTATTCATGTAGTCGATAGCATTTTTATAGTCGCCCATCATTTCATAGCCATATGACAGGTTGAGATATGTATCACTAACATTTTGTGAAATAGTATCGCTAGGGTTGATTTCCAATATTTTCAAATATTGTTCGATACCTTTTTTATAATTTTTTTCAACAGTAAGAGAATGGTAGCCAAGATTACTTAAGCTCGTTACAATACGTTCTGTACTTTTGCTTTTTTCGGCATAAAAAGCACAACTATCAAGATACTTTTTTGCCAACACATAATTTTGTTTATTGGAATAGTAAGTGTAATAATTATTATAACTTGATGAAAGTCTTGAAAAATCTCCCGACTTTTTCGCGCTTCTCATTATTTTATTCATGTAAAATGTAACACTATCTGAATCTAAATAAAAAAGAGCTTTATAAAGTCTTTGATAGACGAATAAATCATCACTCAAAAGATTATTTCTTTTTCTTAAATTTAAAGATATTTCATAATATTTTTTTGCTTTTTTATAGTCCCTAATAGAAGCATAACGATGGCCTATATCTTCCATTATTTTTATTCGGGACTCTACAATATTATGGTCTTCTGCAATTTTAAGGGCCTTGAATAAGGTTTCGAAGGATTTTTGATTATCATTAAGCATAAAATAGATGTCAGCCTTTTTGAGGCTGACATCACAATACCTTTTATAATCTTTGTTTTCCAGATAGAGCTTTGACTTTTCTCTTGAATATTTTAAACCATTAAGGTAGTCTTTATTCTCAATATAATAGGATAAAGAGTCTTTGGCTTTATCTTGAGCCGTTACAAATCCGGAAAATAAAATGAATAGTAATAGTATTGTCCAAAATGGCAATTTGAAATTAGTCCATTTTAAGGTCATCTATTCTCAATCTTGGTTTTTTTGTTACAGGATCACCATCACCAATTCCGCCACTATTTCCATCAGGAAGTTCAAAATCTACATTGATAACATTCTCTATACAAGAAAAGTATTCGTAGTATTCTACAAACTCAGTTGATGGGTCTTTCTCGTACGGTTTTAAAGTAACGGCAATAATATTAACGTCATAAGGGTCTACAAAGGTGGTGTACTCGCAATTGATGGGGATTTGAAAAGCTACTCTAAAAGTATCATCTTCTTTTCCGATACTGTAGTTTTTTAAGAATAATGACATAGTTTCTGATTTATAGATTAATTAATTAAGTTATGTTTTAAGGCGTATTTGACCAATCCGATGGTTGTTTTTACATTAAGCTTTTTGATCAGGTTCTTGCGGTGGGTTTCTACAGTATTGGTACTGATATTCAGCTCTTCGCCAATTTGCGTTCCGCTGTATTCCATTGTGATGAGTTTGAGTACTTCCAGTTCTCTTTCCGTAATTGAGGAAAGCGGCATGGCTTCATTAATGTAACTCTGTTGTGGTATTTTAGAAAATGATTCAAAAATCCGGTCGCGTATGGATTGTGAAAAATATTCTTCTCCATTTGCGACTACATTGATGGCCTCAATAATATTTTCACCGGCGCTTTGCTTGCTCAGATAGCCGTTAGCACCTAGTTTTAGTACTTCTTTTATGATTTTTACATCATCATAACTGGAAAGTATGATGACCTTACAGCTAAAACCTTTTGTGGCGAATTCACGAAGCACCTCAATACCGTCTTTTATGGGCATATTAATATCCATGACAAGTACATCGGCTTTGCTTTTTTCGACATCTTCGACCAGATTTTCGCCGTTTAGCGAGTATCCGGCGACTTCAAACTTAGGGTTGGTCTTCAGCATTGAAAGCATGCCGTCAATGAGAACCTGGTGATCGTCAGCGAGATATATTCTAATTTTTGTGTCCATTTATGGGGTAATTGGCTTAACCAAATTTAACTTTTTTTTTGAAGTAATACCACAACAAATTAATTTAACCTTGCGAAATGCGATAAAAATCGATGAACTACAAAAAAAGCCCGAACAAAGTTCGGGCTTTTTCACGCACTAAATAAAACTAAGTTTATAGGTTTATCTCAATCGGTCCACAGATTTTACGAGATCTTCATCCTTTTTTATGGCTTTGTTTGCAAGCACTAGAAAAACGATAGAAAAAATAGGTAGAAACATCCCAATACCCTTCTCAGAGGTCGCCACCTCTCCGGATACGCTTAGTGAATGATATACAAATAATCCTAATAAAATTAAATTTAATATGATATTCAATCTGCCAAGGACAAATTGCAATTGTCTATTCTTAAACAAAAAAATGGCAATCAGTGAAAGAGCAGCACTTAATCCAAACAAAATCATATCTACAAGATGGTCTGCCGCAAAAGTTTTTACACCGGTTGAAGAAGTTTCCAACGGAAAAACAAAAGGCAGTATGCCCATAATAATAAAGGCAATCAGTAGATAGATGGTCTGGATTCTCTGAATCATTTATTTGTTGATTTGTCCCACAAAAATATATTTTCTTTTTCATAAATACTATTGCATGATTAAAATTTATTCGTATTATTGCATAAGAAATCCGTAAGCACTTCATTTAGCGGATTATCCATTTTCAAAAAAAATAGAATCACATCTACTCTTTCAAAGATTCCAACAATTAATTCAAAAACATTCATGTTTGATATTTCTGTATTAAAAGAAATGAAGCTGTCTGAGCTTCAGGATATTGCTAAAGCAACTAAAAAAATAAAGATTAACGGAGTAAAAAAAGAAGCCCTGATTTATCAAATTTTGGATTATCAGGCAGCAAATCCTGAAGTTATTCCTGCTCCGGCCGCTGAAACTGAAGCCAAACCTAAAAGGGCAAGGATAATCCCGGAGAAAAAACCTAAAGTTGCTGTAGAAAATACAAATACCCTTTTTTCTGAACCGGAACCAACAGCTGTAAGCGAACAGCCAATCCAGGAAAAAAAGAAACCCGCTGCAAAACAACCCGTAAATCCTGCTAAAACAGCAGAAACCAAAAGCCCGGATGCAGTTGCAGCACCAACACAAAAAGATAAAAAGCAACGATTCAATAAAAATAATTTTGAGAAACCTCAGGCTGCCAAAGAAGAAGCAGCAGAAAAAAATACAAATGAGGTAGTGGCTCCGCAACCGGTTGAAGTAGAATCGGTTTCTTCTCAAAAAGGGTTAGAAAAAACGGCTAAACAACAGCAGCCACAGCAAAATCAGAAGCAGAACCCAAACCAAAAACAGAATCAAAATCAAAACGGTAACGGAAACCAAAATCCGAACCAAAACCAAAACGGTAACGGAAACCAAAATCCGAATCAAAACCAAAACCAGAATAACAATCCCAACGCAAACCCGAATTTCAAGAACAATAAAAAGGCCAATTTCAGAGATGCTGATTTTGAATTTGACGGTATAATTGAAAGTGAGGGTGTTTTAGAAATGATGCCTGACGGTTATGGATTCTTACGTTCTTCTGATTATAACTATTTAGCATCTCCTGATGATATTTATCTTTCTACTTCTCAAATACGACTATTCGGATTAAAGACCGGTGACACTGTAAAAGGAGTTGTACGTCCGCCAAAAGAAGGGGAGAAATATTTTCCTTTGGTAAGAGTATTAAAAATCAACGGACATGACCCGCAGGTTGTGAGAGACCGTGTTTCTTTTGAACACCTGACGCCACTTTTTCCTGATGAAAAATTTAATCTCGCCGGAAAACAAAGCTCTATTTCTACAAGAATTATCGACTTGTTCTCTCCAATAGGAAAAGGACAAAGAGGAATGATTGTGGCACAGCCAAAAACAGGTAAAACGATGCTTTTAAAAGATATCGCCAATACCATAGCTGCAAACCATCCGGAAGTATATCTTATTGTTTTGCTTATTGATGAAAGACCTGAAGAGGTAACAGACATGCAGCGAAGCGTTAGGGGAGAAGTAATTGCCTCAACTTTTGATGAACCTGCAGACAGACACGTAAAAGTAGCCAACATTGTTTTGGAAAAAGCAAAAAGATTGGTAGAATGCGGTCACGATGTGGTTATCCTTCTGGATTCAATTACTCGTTTGGCAAGAGCTTACAATACAGTTCAGCCCGCATCAGGAAAAGTATTGAGTGGTGGTGTGGATGCGAATGCCTTGCAAAAACCAAAACGTTTCTTTGGAGCGGCAAGAAATATTGAAAATGGCGGTTCTTTGAGTATTATCGCAACTGCCCTGACAGAAACAGGTTCTAAAATGGATGAGGTTATCTTTGAAGAGTTTAAAGGAACAGGAAACATGGAATTGCAGCTGGACAGAAAGATTGCCAACAAGCGTATTTTCCCGGCTATAGACCTTACTTCATCAAGTACCCGAAGAGACGACTTGCTTTTAGACGAAGGAACGATACAAAGAATGTGGATTATGAGAAAATACCTGTCTGATATGAATCCGGTTGAAGCCATGGACTTTATTAATGACCGTTTCAAGAAGACCAGAAATAATGAGGAATTCCTGATTTCTATGAACGACTAATCAAACAGAAATAAAAAAACTCCAATTGCAGTAATTGGAGTTTTTTTATGCCTTATTTTTTTGTTGCTACAATAGAATACACCATCGGGATTTTATTTCCTAAGTGTTTGATATGGTATTTCCCAGGTTCGAATTCTTCGGTTTTATTAAAGCAATCATAGGGCGAATAGTCATATTCATTAAAAGAATTCAATTCCAGACCATTTATGATAAGGCTGTTAAGGATTTCGCTGGTAGCATGGTTCCAACTGATTGTTTTTGAAGAAATTGGAGCCTCTTTATCTGCATAAGTACCATTTATAGTTTCGATTATCGGATTTTCCTTGAAATAATTATAACCGATTCCTTCAAAGTTATCATCGAACATCCAGACAACCGGATGAAAATCTGCCATGATAAATTTACCGCCGGGTTTTAAAAACCGTTGGATTACTTTAGCCCATTTATCCAAATCAGGCAACCAGCCAATTGTTCCGTAACTGGTAAATACAATATCAAATTCTTCGTTAAGATGTTCCGGCAGGCTATATACATCACAATTAACAAAATGAGTATCAAGGTTTAATTGCTGTGCCGTTTCACGTGCCTTATTGATTGCTTTATCAGACAGGTCGACTCCGGTAGTTTTTGCCCCCAGTCGGGACAACGACATCGTATCTTGCCCGAAATGACATTGCAGGTGAAGTATTTTTTTGCCACTGATGTCACCAAGCAAATCCAATTCAATTGGTTTTAGCGTATTGTTTCCTTCCAGAAAACCTTTCTGGTCATAAAATTCGGAATCTACATGGACTTCCGTTTTTTTGTTCCAGGTTTCGCGGTTGATTTCTAGGTAATTATTTTCCATAGTTTTTTTAATAAAAATATAAAAAAAGCCTTTCTGATTTCAGAAAGGCTCTCTATTTATTAGTAGCGATAGTTAGTTTACTATTACTTTTTTAGTAGCCGTTTGGTTTTGTGAACCTAATTTCAGGAAATAAAATCCTGAAGGAAGATTCTCCAAAGTATAAGTATTGTTTTGTGAAGCAGGATTTTTAATTTCCTGAACGATTTGTCCGTTGATATTAATCAATTGGATTTCATCCAAAACGATATCAGACGCAATATTGATTTTACCATTGCTTGCCGGGTTCGGATATACTGAAACAGCAGAAAGCGGATTGAATTCTTGTGTTGAAAGCGACGGCCAACGGTTTTCAGCAGCCGGACCTCCCCAAATCAAAGTGGCCAGATATGGGTTGTCAATAAAAGGATTTCTGTTTCCTTGTCCGTAAGCATTGTTTGCATTCCCTAAATAGGTGTTTCTGTTATCTTCATATTGTGACACCGGATCTTCAGCATTCCACTGAAGGAATAAATCAATCATGTTAGTATCTGACGCTACTGCTGTACCAACCCCAACATTTTTTGGAAGGCATCTGTTACCATATCTCAGGTACATATACATCATCATTCGGGCAACATCGCCTTTCCACTCATCACCAGGATACCAGGTTGATGAAGTAATGTCACGTGAATTTCCGGAACCGGCAGTAAATTTTTCGCTTCCTCTGTCACCATTTCTCTGAACATCGGCAGCTCTTAAGTGATGTGCATCAGCACCAGGCCCTGAAGTTCCTAAGTCTGGAGTTCCCAAAGATTTTGCATAGGTATGCTCTCTGTTCCATTGGCAGGTAGCACCACCACCATCGCTGTTTTTGTTTCTGCGTCTGTGGTCGTTATCGTCTGCCTGAGATGACGGACAGATTGAATTGCTGAAGCCATACAAAAGCAGGACATTCGTGTTTGTAGCATCAGCCGGGTCAAGATCGATAATTTTGATGGCTTCTTCTGCACCATCATAACTTAAATTTCGGGTATGCGTTGATGTAATTTTTTGCGCAAGGGCTGTTTTTAAAGCCATTCCTGTTTGGCTGAAGTCAAATCCGTTGTAATAAGGAGCGGGCGCACCAGCTTGAGCAAAGGCAAAAGATGCACTGAACACCATTGCCAGAGTGTAAAATTTCTTCATTAAATTATAATTAAGGGATGGCAAATGTAATTGGTTTTACCAATAGGATTTTAAAATTTAACGTATTAAATAATGAAAAAATGCCTGATTTTTAAAAATCAGGCATTTTTTGTAAGAATTATATGTAAATGTAACGTTAATTCACTATTACTTTTTTGGTGGCTGACTGGCTGTCAGAAGTCAGTTTTAAGAAATAGAAACCGGATGGTAGATTTTCCAGAGTATAAGTCTTGCCTTGTGATGCCGGATTCTTGATTTGTTGCATGATTTGCCCGTTGATGTTAATCAGCTGTATTTCATCCAACTGCAACTCTGTATCGATATTGATTTTGTGGTTGGTGGATGGGTTTGGATATACATTAACAGCGGCAAGCGATTCGTATACCGGAACAGCAAGCGGCGTACCCCAAACCATGGTTACATAAGCATTATTATCAATGTATGGGTTTCTGTTATTCTGACGGGCATAAATAGCATTGTTTCGTGCTATTTCTTTGGCACTTACAGGGTCTTGTTGGTTCCAGGTAAGCAGAATGTTTAAGAAAGTAGGAGAGAACGCTCTGTCGCTCGAACCATCAAACATAGCTTTAGAAGTCGATGAAGACGAAGTGTAAAAACCGGCAAGCAAATTTTCATAACGTGTAGCAAAGTAAAAAAGAAGCCTTGCAAAGTCACCTTTATATTCATCGATAGGTTCAAAAACAGTAGAAGAGTATCCTGCAGAATATCCTGAATTAAGATTGTTTCCTAATTTAGAACCGTTTTGCGAAGTCCATGTAGCATTTTGCACCACGCCAAAAGGATAGTCGTCTCTTCTGGCATTAACTACTTTGTCTGTAGGCAATACGAAGTGCGCATCAGAATACATTGGTGTGGCTCCGTTGCCAAAATAACTTTGCGGAACAGTGTGTTCACGGTTAAAGAAAACACATTCTGTTGCTGCATTGGTTCCGTTATCCTGATTACCGCCTTCTGCTACTGTACCAAAAGTAAAATCGCAATTGGAGTACATATCCCAAACTTTTCCATTGGCTTTTTTATCAGATGTCTGGTAAGTAGTATAAAGACCTGCATAACTTCGGTCATTATGATTTTTGATAATATTATAAAGCTGGGTTTTTAAAGTATATCCCGTACCTGTAGCAGAATTATAATAACCCGCAGGGGCCTGGGCATATCCTATTGTCGCAATAAGCAATAATAGGAAAGAGTAGTTTTTTTTCATTTGATTATTCTTTTTTGTCTTTTCGTTCAAATAACGCCATATAAAATCCATCAAATCCTGATTCTGAAGCCAGGATTTTAACATCTTTTACAAAGGTAAAGTTTTTTCCCGTCTCTGTTGTTAAGAAACGTTTAACTTGCTCCTGATTTTCAGAGGGTAAGATAGAGCAGGTAGCATATACCAATTTTCCTCCCGGCTTTACTATTTTGGAATAGTTCTCCAAAACTTCGGCCTGTACTTTTCGGATATTGTCGATGAATTCTGGTTGCAGCTTCCATTTGGCATCGGGATTTCTTTTGAGTACACCTAAACCACTACATGGGGCATCAATTAATACCCTGTCAGCCTTTTCATGTAATTTTTTAATAACTTTAGTGGTATCGATAATTCGGTATTCTATATTGAAAGCACCATTTCTCTTGGCTCTCAGCTTTAATTGCTTTAATTTGCTTTCATACAAATCCATTGCAATCAACTGTCCTTTGTTTTCCATTAATGAAGCCAGATGAAGTGTTTTTCCACCGGCACCGGCACAGGTATCAACCACTCTCATTCCCGGTTTTACATCCAGGAACGGAGCAACTAATTGTGAACTGGCGTCCTGAACTTCGAAAAAACCTTCTTTAAAAGCGTCCGTTAAAAATACGTTGGCTCTTTCTTTAAGCACCAAAGCATCCGGTTGGTCTTTTAAAAATTCGGTTTCGATATCCTGGTCCATCAAAATGGCACGAAGTTTTTCTTTGGTAATCTTCAGGGTATTGACTCTTAAAATAACTTTAGCCGGTTGGTTTTGGGCAATGATTTCTTTTGACCAAAGTTCCTCACCCAATTCTTCTATACCTAATTCGTCCATCCAATCCGGTATGGATTCCTTATATTTTCTGATTTTTGAAAGTTCGGCAAAACGGCCTTTTATTTTTCTTTCTGGCGTTCCTTCCAATTGTCTCCAGTCCGGAATAGGGTAGCCTCTTAAAACAGCCCAAACAGCAAAAATTCTCCAAAGATTATCTCTGTCAAAAGGTTCTCTTACTTCTGCAATTTCCATGTAGAGTCTTTTCCAACGAACAATGTCGTAAATAGTTTCTGCTACAAATTTTCTGTCATTGCTTCCCCAACGCTTATCTTTCTTTAAAGCTCTTGCAACAACCTTATCGGCATATTCTCCTTCATTAAAAATAGCATGGAGCGAATCAATGGTCGTATAAACTAAATTTCTGTGTAATCTCATTTTATGTAATTGAGGGGCAAAGGTATCATATTTTTTGCTTGTTTGCCAACAGACATGACTACAATGAAAAAGGCGGTCTGAAAATGACCGCCTTTCTTAAAAATTATATTTTGTTTTAGCCTCTGGAACCGCCGCCTCTTGAGCCTGAATTGCCTCTTGAACCGCCACCGTCATTACCTCTTGACTGTTGTGGAGCACTTTGTCTTGGAGCGGAATTCCCTCTGCTGATGTTTGCGTTGGAAGGAGCACTGCTTCTTGTAGATGATTCAACTCTTGGAGTACTGGCTCTGTTAGGTGTTTCATAACTTCTTGTTGGCGTATTTCGTGTATTTTCTACTCTGGTAGGAGTCTCAATACGGCTGCTTGTAGTTCTTGTAGAATTTGCCCTAATCGTTGTTCCTTCAGAACGTGTTGTGTTTCTTGTGGAAGAAGTAAAGCCACGGTCAGGAGTTCTGGTTCCGGTTGTTCTGGTTTCAGTTATTGCAGGATCAGAATTTCTATTTGCCGTTACTGAATTTCGTGTTCCTGTAGTTGTGCTTCGGGTTACATTTGAATTTCTGGAACCTGTTGTAGCAGATTGATTTCTTGTTGAACCGCCTCTTGTTTGAACCAATTCATATCGATTGCTGACGTTGTTGTTTCTTTGTGCAAATGACCTGTCAGGATGCTGCCTTTCGTATCCGTTTGAACGTCTTGTGTTATACATTGCCACAGCTCTTGAGCTTCTTCTCGTATTTACATAATAGTAGTTGTTATGCACATTGATATGATTGTGGACATGTCTGTGGTATCTGTAAATAGGATACGGATTCCAGGTATAGTAGTAAGATGGATAGTAACTCCAGTACCATGGAGAGTAATAAGGTCTGTAATAGTTAGTCCAGAAAACATTGAATATTACAGGTCTTGTTACATATACGGGTTCATAGATGTAGTTGGTACCATACATATAAACATCACCTACTACCTGAACCTGCACATTGTTATTGCTGTCTCGCTCCACTTCAATTGTTGCAACGTCCTGATAGATATCACGTTCCAAAACAGATTGGATGATAATCAGGTGGGTATTGTTTTCTACAGTTTCGATAACCCGTAGATAGTCTACTTTATTATCGCCATTCAGGTCAAGATTCGAAATCTGCGTTTTAGGGTCGTTTAACCTTCTTTCAAAGTCTGCCAAATCCTGCGAGTCTCCAAAGATGGAAGCTACGGCTCTAAGGTCGAGGTTGTCACTGATATCACTGCTGTTGGCTGTGACGGTCGTCCTGTCTTGTGCCTGGATTTGTGTCGCAAATAAAAATGCGAATAGGGCAGATGTTATAAATTTTGCTTTCATGATTTCTACTTATTTTAAGTGTTCTTGACTGATAATTTTTTCTTTACAAGCTATTGTCCAATATCCGTGCCAAGATTTTACACTACGCTTAGTAGAGTTTAAGAAACCCAGTAGGAGTAAGGCCTGAACTCTTCTTAAATAATTTCGAAAAGTAAGCATAGTCATCATAACCTAAAGATTCGGCTATAGCCGAAAAATTATTTTTGGTATGTAAAAATCGTCTTTTTGCTTCCAGTATAATCCTGTCCGTGATAACCTCAGATGCTGTTTTTCCGATTATGGTTTTTGTAATCCGATTTAGATGTTTCGGACTGATGTTCATCCAGTCTGCATATTGTGAAGGTGATTTTTCTGAGATGTAATTCTTTTCAATCAGGTCTTCAAATTGCTGGAATTTCTCCGAATAAGCACCAGATTTTATGATTTTTGGAGCATTTTCTATCAGATATAACCTCGACAGTTCAATATAAATAATGTCGATATAGCTTATAATAAGCTGTTGCTGAAAATTTTTGGCACTTTCGTATTCATCCAAAAGTTTACGGAATAAGAGTTCTGTTTTTTTGCTGTTTTCACTGTCTAAAGCCAGAAAAGGCGTATTCTGGATGGAATAGAAAAAAGGAAACTGATGCAACCTGTTGTGGGAATAATGCAAATCGTAAAAATTAGCCGTGTGTGAAAAAATATAACCGTCAATATCTTCAGAAAGTTCCCAGTGGTGCGTTTTTCCGGGAGCAAGAACAAATAGGCTTCCGGGTTTGATTTCATAAGAATTAAAATC